>CAJXQS010000042.1:0-2061 GCA_913058385.1 uncultured Flavobacteriaceae bacterium | reverse complement strand
ACCCAAATAAAGGAGTAAGAAAGATTGCTTCTGCATACCATAAAAAAAGCGGTAGACTCTTGGAGGTATTTTCTGATCAACCTGGAGTTCAATTCTATACGGGAAATCATTTAAATGGAAATTATAAAAAAAGGACAGGATTTTGTTTAGAAACACAGCACTATCCAGACTCGCCTAATCAAAAACAATTTCCTTCTGTTGTTCTATGTCCAGGTGAGATTTATTCTTCAAAAACATCGTATAAATTTCTAGTTCAATAATTTTTACGGAAAAAAATAATTTGGTTTATTATAATTTATCGTAAAATCCTCTTTTAGCCAAAGACAAGATCAAAAAAATTTCAAGGATTTCGCTGGAACCACTATCATATCTTCCCAAGTTAGATCTGAGAAAAAAAAAGCCTTACTCCGTGGAACAGAGGCAACTAAAAATCGCGAATTTATTATAGAGAATTATACCGGAATTCAACTGTCTGTTTATCCTGCTTGGAAAGTTGGATTTTGGCCTATCGAGCAACCTACTCATATTGAGGATATTTGTTTTTCAACAGGACAACTTAATGAATTGGTAAATTGGGGATTTGAGAAGAAGTTTCATCTAAAAACTAGATATTTATGCTCATTTATGTTGAGAAGTATAATGGCTAAAAATATACAAATAGGGATAAATTTACCATCTTTCCCTATTTTTTTTAAAACAATTGATTGCATAAAATTAACTCTGGTTACTTTGTTTATTACAAAATAATTTTTTTGATAGTCTTACTATTCATTGTTGAAAGTTTGATGATATATACTCCCTCTGCTAATTTTGGTAATAGAATATCATTTACTCTAACTCCTTGAAAACTTGTCGTAAAAACTTCTTTCCCTAGTATAGTATACAGATGAACCTTGGCATTAGTTCCGTTTTTTACTCCAACAATTCGTAAGTTCTCCTTAGAAGAGTTATAAATACTAATATTGTTTCTTATCGAAAGATCGTCAGCACTTAGAGAACCAGTAGTGGTATGCAAGTAAAAACGACCGATTCCATTAAGATCACTTTCTAGTGTGGTGGTAAAATTAGCATCCCCATCTAATAGCGTAAAGCTGTTATCCTCTTTGTCCTCTAAATAGATATTCATTCCTTCAGGAAAGTCGAAGGTTGAAGCTTCAATGCTAATAGTTGAACCAGAAACGGCATTAATTCCTATAGGGGTCACCATATTTCCATAGTCATCAGGAGGTAGGGATTGGATTTGATAATCGACTCCTTCACTATCGCTGACTAAGTGAGTGTAGACAGCAAAACTATTATTACTACCAGTAAACATGGGACCATCATAACCATTGTCAAAACCTGTGGTAGCTCCGTCTATATAATAAATCTTTGCTAGTTTAGAGTTTGAATCATCAGATAGCGTTAGATGAATTTCTGGTCTAGGATCAGTTCTTTGAAAGGTATCTGAAGATTGATGACTTTGGTCATCTTCATCAATCAGAATACTTCCATCATCACCGTCTGATTTGACAAAAAACCCTTGACCTGGAGCAATTTTAAACGCATCAATTGTCACCTTTGCATCGTAACTAGAACTGGATTGATTCCATATCCATAAGGTTTGATTTTCTAGGGCACTGGAACTGTTTGATAATATTGAACCACTATCGATGTATGAAGGATAAGGATTTCCAATCAAGTTATATCCATTCCCTGAGGTAGTTAGTTCAATACTGGTATCATCTACTTTCATGGTTCCTGAAAATGAGATGTCTCCAGCAGAAGCTAACTTCACCGCATAGCCAGTCCCAGACGAAATTGTTCCTGTTGTAGAAGACGTAAAATAGCTCCAAGTATCATTAGAGGTAGTGTAAGTGGCTAATCCAATATTGGATTCTGATCCTGTAGCAAAATCATGATTAGAAATTACATCCTCTATCGTTTCTTCCACAACTGGAGAGGATACCAAATACCATTTGTTAGTTCCTAAAGTTCTACTATAATTAATGGTTGCAGTAATATTGTGAGAGGTTACGAGGGTCCCTCCTGAGGAAATGTTTATTGCTCCAGTTGTAAAAT
>CAJXQS010000041.1:0-2314 GCA_913058385.1 uncultured Flavobacteriaceae bacterium | reverse complement strand
CCTTTAGATCAAAACCTTTATGAAGGTTGTTTTTGGAGTGCTGTTACTGAACTCAGTGGGAAATCGATCGATCAAGAAGGTGCCCCACAAAAGTTTCCTGATTTTACCAGGGGAAATTGGAAAAATACTCCACCTTTAAATATTATTAGTTAATTAAAACACAAATATGAATAAAATCAAAATATTTTTAATCAGTTCACTTTTTATAATTGGTTGCAAGGACAATAAAAAATCTTCAGAGGAGTGGGTGTCATTATTCGACGGTACTTCAACAACAGGTTGGAGGGCTTACAACGGTGAGGCAATGCCACCGGGTTGGGGGATCGAAGATGAAATATTGACTTTTAGAACGGAAAAGATTCTAGAGCAAGATTATGATTATAAAGGCAGTAGAGACATCATTTATGGTGCTGAAGAATTTGATAATTTTGAATTATATGTTGAATGGAAAATTCCTCCAGGTGGGAATAGTGGTATTTTTTATCATGTAAAAGAAGGTTACCCAGGGCCTCCAGTGGTTGCACCTGAATACCAACTCATCGATGATGAAAACTACGCTAAAATACATGACCTTACAAGTTACAACAGTCAGTTTGGAGTTGCCGAACCTCGTGACCTCCAAGATTGGCAAAAAACGGCAGCAGATTATGCAATGCACACCCCCGATCCTGCTAAGAAGACTTTAAACCCTGCCGGCGAATGGAACTCGACAAAAATTGTTTTTACCACTGAAAAAGTAGAGCATTGGTTGAATGGAAAAATGGTACTTTCATTTGTGCCTTGGTCAGAGGACTGGAACATTAAAAGAAATTCCGGAAAATGGGATGGATCCCCCGATTATGCAAAGTTTAAAACAGGATTCATTGGATTCCAGGATCACGGGAGTGATTTATGGTTTAGAAACATAAAAATTAAAAAATTATAAGCTTATTTAAAATGAAAAAAAGAGACTTTTTAAAAACAACAGTGGCTGCGGCTTCAACAGTATTATTACCATCTTCATTGTTTGCAAATGTTCAAGGGAACAAAAGGCTCAGAACAGCTCACATTGGTGTAGGCGGAATGGGTGCAGCGGATTTAAAGTCAATCTCTTCGCATGATAGGGTTGATGTCACCGCACTCTGTGATGTAGATGCAAATAACTTGGCTGCGGCCAAATTAAAACATCCCAATGCCAAAACTTTTTCGGATTACCGCGTAATGCTTGAGGCAATGCAAAACGAAATTGATGCAGTCATCGTTTCTACACCAGATCATACGCATGCCCCTGCTTCAATATTGGCTATGGATTATAACAAACCAGTCTATTGTCAAAAACCATTGGCACATCATGTGTCTGAGGTCAGAGAAATGAGAAGGAAAGCCGAAGAAAAAAACTTGGTTACCCAAATGGGGATTCAAGTACATTCATTTTATGACTATAAGTTGGCAACCTTATTGATACAATCGGGCATAATTGGTAAAGTAGCAACCGTAAGGGCATGGTCGCCAAAAAATTGGGGTTATGACGGACCAGTAGCCAAAGGTTCGGACTCCGTACCAGAAAGTTTAAATTGGAATTTGTGGTTGGGCACAGCTGCCGAAAGACCGTTTAAAGAAAAGGTTTACCATCCTGCAAATTGGCGCAAACTTGTTGATTTTGGTTGTGGTACTTTGGGGGACATGGGTGTTCATATTTTTGATACGCCTTACAATGCCCTAGGATTGGATGTCCCAACTACAATAAAAAACAATTGTAGAAAACCAAATGGCTTTGGATATCCAGAAAACAATAATGTCACCTATACTTTTAAAGGAACAAAGTATACCACTGAAGATTTCAAATGGGTTTGGTATGACGGAAAGGGTGCTCCATCTAAACACAAGGAATTAAAGCTTCCAAACAAGGAAAAACTTCCTTTACAGGGCGCTATGTTTATTGGGGAAAAGGGAAGACTTTTATTACCTCATTTTATGGAGACCCCACGGCTTATTGTTGACGGTAAATATCAAGAAATTGATATCTCTAAATACGATCCAGATGGGAAATTAGGAAACACTGTAAATGACTATGAGCGTGACGCTCCGAAGCACTATCATCAGTTTGTTTCTGCTTGTTTGGGCGAGGAAGAAGCATCAGCTCCATTTTCTTATGCTGCCAGATTAACAGAAACAATCCTTTTGGGAGTCATTGCTGGTCGTTTTCCAAATAAGACACTCAATTGGGACAACGAAACCGCTAAGTTTAAGGAAGCCGCTGCAAATGCATTTCTAGAAGGTGTAAACAGGAAGTTTTAAACTAACTTCTCTTATTAAATAACAATCGGTCTAAGCT
>CAJXQS010000040.1:0-3177 GCA_913058385.1 uncultured Flavobacteriaceae bacterium | reverse complement strand
CACCTCTCTATTCGTCGGCAGCGTCAGATGTGTATAAGAGACAGGGTCACCACTAAGCAATAGGTATAAGAGTTGTCAACCACTTCGCGTTCTGTTGCTGCTGGAGTTCCTACATGATAGGAGCTGGTCTGGGGATTGCTGGAAATGAAATCATTGAGCACCGATTCAAAAAGGGTGCAATCTTCAATATTGTCTGCATTTTTTAACCAAAAAAGAACCGTATGGACAAACGCACCATTGATTTTTTTTGCATTAGATTGCATTGAAGTAGTATTGGAAACCATAATGTATAATATTAGTTTTAAAAATAAATGTACTCCCTTTAAAGGTTTGGCAATCTAATAAAATGTTCTGCAAATCCCCAGAATCATTTGGTCTCTTGAATAAAAACTTCTCAACAATGAAACAAATTAATTGTTAATTTCTTTGATGGCATAGGTCTCCAGAATTCCCATTCAAATTTTAACTTAGCTATTCTAAAATTATGGCTGAAGAAACAAAATATACTGAGGACAATATCCGTTCCCTCGACTGGAAGGAACACATTCGCATGCGACCTGGAATGTATATCGGGAAGCTAGGAGATGGTTCTTCTCCAGATGATGGGATTTACATTCTCTTAAAAGAAGTTTTAGACAATTGTATCGATGAATTTGTAATGGGGGCTGGTAAAACAATCGACATTACAAT
Organism: uncultured Flavobacteriaceae bacterium; assembly: GCA_913058385.1. Taxonomy (GTDB): domain Bacteria; phylum Bacteroidota; class Bacteroidia; order Flavobacteriales; family Flavobacteriaceae; genus UBA8316. Next base: position 2,487 of record CAJXQS010000040.1, on the reverse strand, counting down.
CAAAGAAAGTGTTGTGATGGTTCGCGATTATGGACGTGGCATCCCTTTGGGTAAGGTGGTCGATGTTGTTTCTAAAATGAATACAGGGGGAAAATACGACTCTCGTGCCTTTAAGAAATCTGTGGGATTAAACGGAGTTGGAACCAAGGCGGTCAATGCACTTTCGTCTAGTTTTTATGTTGAATCTAACAGAGAAAGCAAAAGCGCTGCTGCAAAATTTGAATATGGAAACCTCGTAGATCAAGAAGCCGTTTCTTCAAGTTCAAGAAGAAGGGGGACGAAGGTTACTTTTATTCCAGACAGTAGCATTTTTAAAAATTATCGTTATCGACTGGAATATGTCGAACGAATGTTAAAATATTATGTTTACCTCAATCCGGGATTAACGATTGATTTAAACGGAGTTAAATTTCATTCAGAAAACGGGCTCAAGGACCTTTTGGAAGACCAAACCAACCCTTCGGATTTACTCTACCCAATAATTCACTTAAAGGGGGAGGACATTGAAGTGGCAATAACCCACAGCCGATCTCAATACAGCGAAGAGTATCATTCTTTTGTAAACGGTCAGCACACCACTCAGGGAGGAACGCACCAAGCAGCATTTAGAGAAGCGTTGGTGAAAACCATAAGAGAACATTTTGGAAAGAATTTTGAAGCATCTGATATTCGCAAGTCAATTATTTCCGCAGTAAGCATAAAGGTGATGGAGCCAGTCTTTGAATCTCAAACCAAAACCAAGTTGGGATCAACAGAAATAGGGGAAGGGATGACCTCCGTACGTTCCTTTGTCAATGATTTTCTCGGGACTCAACTGGATAACTTTCTTCACAAAAACACCGAAACCGCTGAGGCAATTCGCCGCAAGATCATGCAGGCCGAAAAAGAACGTAAAGAACTCTCTGGGATCAGAAAACTTGCAAAGGAGCGGGCCAAGAAGGCCAGTTTACATAATAAAAAATTAAGGGATTGCAGGGTACACCTAGGAGATTTAAAAAAAGACAGACGTTTAGAGTCTAGTATTTTTATTACGGAAGGGGATTCTGCAAGTGGTTCTATTACCAAATCGCGAGATGTCAACACCCAAGCAGTATTTAGTTTAAGGGGAAAGCCCCTAAATACTTACGGGATGACCAAGAAAGTTGTTTACGAGAATGAAGAATTTAATTTACTTCAGGCTGCCTTGAACATTGAAGACGGCATGGAAGATTTACGCTATAACAACATTGTCATTGCAACAGATGCTGATGTTGATGGGATGCACATCCGATTGTTGATTATCACTTTTTTCTTACAATTTTTCCCCGAGCTGATTAAAGAAGGTCATTTGTATATTCTACAAACCCCTCTTTTTAGAGTTAGAGATAAAAAACAGACATTTTATTGTTACAGCGAACAGGAAAGAAGAGACGCCATCGAAAAGTTGAGTGGAAAACCAGAGATAACTCGATTTAAAGGTTTGGGAGAAATCTCTCCAGATGAGTTTAAATATTTTATTGGAGATGACATCCGATTAGATCCCGTGATGATGGATAAAAACACGACAACGGAAGAATTGTTGGAGTTTTATATGGGTAAAAACACACAGGATCGTCAAAAATTTATTATTGACAACCTAAAGGTGGAACTTGATTTTATTGATGAGTTAGCTGAGTAGTTTTTTTTTATAATAAAAAAGTACTAAATTTATATGCACCATTTTTACTACCTACATGTCTCCAAGTCAAAAAAAGATAGTCCCCGTCTATAATTTAAACACAGATCATTCTAATCAGCTTGATCCTGAAATTTCTTCAACTTTATCAATTAATAAGTCTAAAGCTAAAAAACTAAGACTATTTGCTTTTTTATCTTGGTTTCTTGCAATTGGAATTGAAGTAGCCGCCTATTTTGTTTTACAGAAGACCCCCATCAACTTTGTTTTGCTAACCGTTTTAATCGTCCTAATACTCATTTTCGCAATCCTAGGGTCATATTTGTGGAAAAAAGCAAACCGATTAGATCCCGCCTCCAAAAAAAATAAAATCAAATTCTTTATTCAAAATCAACTTGGTGTGATAATGAGCTTAATTGCTTTTGCTCCTTTAATTATTTTAATTTTCATGAATAAAGACATGAGCAAAAAGCAAAAAGGTATTTTTGGATCCATAGCAGTTATAGCGCTGCTTATTGCTGGAGTTTCTGGAGCTGATTTTAATCCTCCCTCATTAGAAAAATATAAGGAACAAACAGAACAAGTCAAGTCGCTCAACGGAGGGAATTATTATGTATATTGGACAAAATCAGGAAAAAGTTATCATTTATTTTCGAGTTGTTCCTATATCAATTCAGACAGAACAACCGAAATTTTCGAAGGAACTGTAGCCCAATCTAGAGCTTTAAAGAATATCACTGATCTCTGTGATCGCTGTGAAAAAAACTCCCAAAAGAACATTAATAATTAATCTGTCTCTTATACACATCTGACGCTGCCGACGAATAGAGAGG
>CAJXQS010000039.1:0-3483 GCA_913058385.1 uncultured Flavobacteriaceae bacterium | reverse complement strand
TCTACACCTCTCTATTCGTCGGCAGCGTCAGATGTGTATAAGAGACAGACACTAACTTGAACTTGATTTTGTAACAATGCAATTATTAGAAACCCTTTTTAGTGAGATTATTGGCTTTTTAGGAGTAAAAAGTTTTTTTTCAATTTTAAATACTCAAGACTATAGTCAGTTTTTAACCTATAAAGGGGTGGTAGCAATTATCAGCCCTATTATGCCTTTGCTACTATTACTTGAATTTGGGGTAGGGCTTTTTTATAAGAAGGCGCAAACGAAGGTCTATCAAGTCATTTTTATTATTTATGTATTCAATAGGTTCATTGGCAGGTTCATTTCTATAGCGATGGTCACGATTTGCATCGGACTTTTTCAAAAGTATGCTCCCTTTCAAACCCAAATGACTTGGTATTGGTTTATTTATGGTTATGTTGTTTGGGAATTTGGACATTTTATTTATCACTTTTTAGCTCATAAAGTTCGTCTGTTTTGGTGCCTACATTCCACCCATCACACTCCAGAGGATATGAATTTAAGCGTATCTCACGCACATTTTTTTCTTGAAGCTCCTTATGCTGATTTAATCAGAACCACAGTTTGTATTTTACTTGGTGTTCACCCTGCAATGCTATTTGTCATTATGTTTGTTGATGGCACCTATGGTACTTTTATTCACGCTGGTGAAAATTTAATCAAAAACGGTAGGTTGGGTTTTCTTAATAAAATAATACTCACTCCTTCCCATCACCGGGTTCACCACGCGAGAAATCCTCTTTACATTGATACCAATTATTGTAATTTATTAAATATATGGGATCGGGTTTTCAGAACCTACCAAGAAGAAGATCATCACATTGACATAGATTATGGAGTCACTAGAGAAATTAATTCAGGAAGCTTTATCGATGTCTATTTTGGGGAATTTATCACATTGTTTAAAGATGTGAAAAATGCGCCTGGAATAAAAAATAAACTCAGATATATCTTCAATCCTCCTGGCTGGGACCACAATGGAGATCATAAAACAGCCAGTAAAATTAGAATTCAATTTTTAGAAGAAAACAGTCCAATTAAAACTTAAAAAACCAAACAATGTCATCAAGAAGAAAATTTTTAAAGAAAACCACTTTGGCCTCTGGCATCGCAATTACTGCATCCAGTAGTGCTTTCGGAATACTTTCATGCAAATCTGAAGAAAACCCTACCGTTGGACATGGAGATTTTAAATATAAAGTCGATAAAAATTGGGGCGTACAAGATCCTAATAATTTTCCAGTAGAAGACTGTCACGAAATGGTGTTGGATAAAAACCAAAGGTTGATCATGACCACGACGCATCCAAAAAACAACATTTTAATATACGATCGCTCCGGTAAAATCCTTGATGCATGGGGGACTACTTTTCCAGGTGCACATGGACTTACTCTGGTGGAGGAAGGAAATGAAGAGTTTTTGTTCATCACTGATCCTAACTCTCATAAGGTTTGCAAAACGACTCTTAAAGGAGAGATATTAATGACTTTTGAGACCCCACGCGAAGTAGCAGCCTATGAAAAAACCAATCAGTTTAAACCCACAGAAACCGCAGTAGCTCCCAATGGTGATGTTTACATTGCCGATGGCTATGGTAAAGACTTCATCATGCAATATGATGCCAAAGGGAACTTTATTCGCCACTTTGGAGGACATGGTGCAGGAGCGGGCCAATTTGATTGTTGTCATGGAGTTACCCTTGACAACCGAGATCCCAACAACCCAACCTTATTAATAACCTCTCGAAGTGCAAATGAGTTTAAAAGATTTACATTATCAGGAGAGCACATAGAAACCATAGCATTGCCGGGTTGTTATATTTGTCGTCCAGTGATAAAAGGAGATTTGATCTATTTTGCGGTGATTGTAACCAAGGATTGGAAAACCTATGATGGGATGATTGCTGTTCTTGATAAAGACAATAAAGTGATTTCTTTGCCTGGAGGTTCAGCTCCGACTTACAATGATGGTGTATTGATTGCGCCAGAATATGATCAAAAGACCTTTTACAATCCGCATGACGTCTGCGTAGACAATGATGGTAACCTTTATGTTCCGCAATGGAATTCTGACAAAACCTACCCCATTAAGTTACATAGGGTATAGCTGAAAAAAACAATTTAATATGCTTTTTGTCATAACAAATTTAAAACTCTCAAATGAAAAAACTAGACCGTCGTGATTTTATTAAAAAATCGACACTAACAGCTGCAGCAATAAGCTCAACGCCACTTTTAAGCAGTTGTGTTAACAACCCAAGTAAAAAAAATAATGGCATTTATATGGGGGCTTTTGCAGCTTCAAAACTCTCCACAGTACGTGCCGCTTTTATAGGTGTCGGGAATCGGGGGAGAGGACATTTAAAGTTTTTTTCTAGCATTCCAAATACTGAAGTCGTTGCCATTAGCGATCTCTATGAGGAGAACGTTACACAAATGCGACAGTTGGTGAAAGAGGCAGCTGGTGAAAATAGACATACCGCTATTTCGGAATATTGGGGGGATGAAAATAAATGGCGGGTCATGCTTGAAGAAACCAAACCCGATGTTGTGTTTATTGCAACCAATTGGAAAAATCATGCACCGATGGCAATTGGTGCTATGGAAAGTGGTGCGCATGCTTTTGTTGAAGTACCACTGGCAGTAACAATCGAAGACCTTTGGAAAATAGTAGACACCTCCGAGACCACTCAGAAACATTGTATGATGATGGAGAATGTTAATTACGGTCGTGATGAGTTATTGTTTTTAAATATGTGTCGAAAAGGTGTCTTGGGAGAGTTGTTGCACGCAGAAGCCGCCTATATACATGAGTTGCGTTCTCAAATGAAGGACGAAGAAAAAGGTACTGGGTCTTGGCGAACACCCCATTACGCCGAGGGAAGAGGAAATTTATATCCAACACATGGTTTGGGGCCGGTGGCACAATACATGAACTTGGCGAGAAAAGAAGACAACTTTAAAAGTCTTATTTCTTATTCTACTCCAGCGCTGGGTAGAAAGTTATACGCAGAAAAAAACTACTCAAAAGATCATAAATGGAATCAATTGGATTTTAAAAATGGAGATCAAAATACTTCCATAATTAAATCAAATTTGGGGAGAACCATCATGTTACAATGGGATGAAACCAGTCCTCGCCCCTATACACGTCATAACTTAATTCAAGGAACAAAAGGAATTCTTGCAGGTTTTCCTACACGAGTTGCCTTAGAGGGTGGTGTTGAAGGAATAACCGAAAATCATCACAAGTGGGTGCAGGGAGATCAACTTGAAATGGTGTATGAAAAATATGATCACCCGCTTTACAAGCGGCTCAATGAAAAGTCGAAAAGTAGTGGTCATGGCGGAATGGATGGGATCATGATGTATCGCATCGTTGAGTGTCTTCAAAATGGACTCCCTTTAGATCAAAACCTTTATGAAGGTTGTTTTTGGAGTGCTGTTACTGAACTCA
>CAJXQS010000038.1:0-3523 GCA_913058385.1 uncultured Flavobacteriaceae bacterium | reverse complement strand
TGGACAATTTAGCTTTGGGTTTAATTCAAGAAATAACAGTTTTGAGGGGACCCGCCTCTACTTTTTATGGTAATGCCTCGGGAGGGGTGATTCAAATCAAAACTCTCACTGATTTCCAGAAAGATTTTGTTAGATTAAGAGCCCAAGGCGGAAGTTATGGAGCGACTTCTTTTCAAGCGACTGCAGGATGGAAAGGACAAAAAACCAAAGCAGTAATTTATCAAAACCGGTCGCAGTCTGATGGATATCGCGATCATTCCCGATACAAACAAAACGTATTTAATGCTAGGGTTTGGCATCAATTTTCAACCACTTCTGAGTTAAGTTGGCAGTTTAATTATACGGACAGCCCCTATGCTTATGATGCTGGAGGAGTAAACATGGAGTCGGTAAATACAAACAGAAAACAGCCCCGTGCTCAGAATGTTCAATACAACACCTTTGAATCAGTTAAGCATTTAAAAACAGGTTTGCAATGGGAAAAATCTTTGGGGGATAACCTGACCTTAAACACTTATGCTTTTTATGCCCACCGCGATTTTGATGGTAAACTTCCTTTTGAATTTGGAGGAATTGTTGATTTAAAAAGAAACTATTACGGTTTAGGAACCGCATTGGAATATCAAATCAAGCCGAATCATCGGATGCAATTCAGGGCATCGCTTGCAGATCAAAAAGACCAGCGCAACCGTTATAAAAATCTTAAAGGGGCAAGAGGAGACTCAACCCTTTCACAAGAGGAAATTTTTTTCAATTCTGCGCTGAGTGTTTTAGACGAATTCAAATGGAGTTTTGGACTTTTACGTACGGGGCTTCGATATGACTTTCAGCGCTTGGGTACCGATTCCAAAATAAATCTTAACGTGGTGAATCCCAGTATCGGTTTTACGTTTACCGATATTGGGAATCATGTGCTCTACACCTCTTTTTCAACCAGTTTTGAAACTCCAACACTCAGTGAGCTTTCTGCCAACCCAACTGGTCAGGAAGGGTTTAATCAAGATTTAAGTTCTTCAAAAGCCACCAATTTAGAATTGGGATGGCGTTATTTTTCTGGTTCAAACCGACTGGAAGCTTCTTTGTTTTTAATTAACACCCAAAACGAGATTCTATCTTATGAACTTGAAGCTTTTCCAGATAGAGATTTTTACCGAAATGCGGGAAAAACTCAGCGGAAAGGAATTGAAATATTCTGGGAGCATACCCACGGGGCTTGGCAATGGAATACCTCCTATACTTTTGCCACTTTACTTTTTGATCAAAGGGGCAGTTTGAAAGGCAACCATTTGCCTGGAGTTCCCCAGCATCAGTTTTTTGGAACACTTCAGTATCAACTCCCATCTGGACTTGGTATCCAGTATCAAGCCAGGTATACTGGATCACTTTATGCCAACGACGCAAACACCACTAAAGTTGACGACTACTTTTTGTCTAACCTGCGCCTTTGGAAAAAATTCGGAAAGCTTGACTTTTTCTCTGGGGTTAATAATTTGTTAGGCAAAGCCTATTTCGATAACATTCGCATCAACGCATTCGGTAAAAGGTTTTATGAGCCAGCTCCCTTGCGCAATTTTTACATTGGAATGAATCTTTCTATTTGATCGAATCAACCATCATACCCCATTTCATGAATACATCACGATAGTTTTCTCTGTTATTAACTCTAGTTGAACTTTTTAGTAACTTTGAAAAAATTCAAAATTGAAAAAACAAGGTCTTTTTTTATATTTTTTCTGTCTTTCAACCACCCTATTAGGTCAAAAAACTTCTGAAAGGAAAATTGCTCGTCAGATCGATAAAATTGAGGCTTTTCAGGGAGCGCACATAGGAATAAATATAGCTACTCTGTCTTCCTCTAAATCAATGGCTGAATTTAATGCTCACCATTATTTCACTCCGGCTTCCAATGTAAAAATACTTACGTTTCTTGGGGCTTTGCAGACTTTTGACTCCCTTCCAGCCCTTCGTTATTTTAAGACCCCCTCGGGGACGTTACATTTCACAGCGACGGGTTATCCTCTTTTATTACACCCAAAATATCCCGACCATGAGCTATTTAGTTTTCTTAATCAACACGAAAAGCTGGTCTACCATCTCCCCCAAGAGTCCCCAACCAGACTGGGAGCTGGATGGTCATGGGACGATCAACAGTATTATTTTTCTGCTCAAAAAAGCGCCTTTCCTATTTATGGAAATGTGGTTCAATTTTACAAGGATACTTTATCCAAGAATTTTGTGGCAAAACAGAGTCGTTTTAAAACCCACTTTATCCCCCAAAAAAGGGAGGGTTTCCTCTTGAAGGAATTTTCCTACAAATTTGATTTTAATCCTAAAAAATTGACCCCTCAAGACACTCTTTTAAAACCGTTTCAAACCAGCTCAAAAATCTTTGTGGATTTACTTTCCGAGGCAACTCAAAGCAAGGTTGAAATCGATTTGCTTCCTTTTCCTAATAATCAAATCCAGCGTGTCCTCTACACCCACCAACAGGAGAAGCTCTACAAAGCCTTACTCCAAGACAGCGATAACCTGATCGCGGAATCGCTGCTACTGATGATTGGAAAAGCTAAAAACGACACTTTAAACACCAAAAAAACAATTGATTATTTACAGTCCAGATGGCAAGATGATTTTTCTGACCCTCTTATTTGGGCAGATGGATCGGGAGTTTCTCGTTACAACCTTCTGACCCCAACTGTTATTGTTGAGGCGCTTCAGAAGACCTATTCGATTTTGGGTTGGGAAAAAATAACCGCTCTTTTTCCTGCGGGAGGGATTTCTGGCACGATTTTAAATTATCATAAGGAGACGTCTGGCCCTTATGTTTTTGCAAAAACAGGAACTTTAAAGAACAATATTAGTCTTTCGGGTTTTTTCATTGGAAAAAATAATCGCATTTATGTTTTTTCTATTTTAGTCAACAATCACACCTCTTCAAGCGAAGCCGTTCGAGAAGGGATTGCAACTTTGATTAGATTTTTTAGAAAAAAATATTAATCTTGAAGCCCAGTAATAGTAATGTTTATAGTAGTTTCTAACAATGTTTGGTTATAAGTATAAGAACAGCAAGGTTTAAACGCAGAGGACTTTTAATACTTTTACAGTATATACCGTTAGTGTTAAAAACCTTTAAAAATAGCCCTCTTGCCTCTAAAACAAGAGGGTTTTTTATGAAAAAAAAAGAGTTTGGCATCATATTTGTATAATGTGAAAACTAATGTTTATTAGTAGTGGGTGACCCTCACACAAGAAACATTAATAATATTAATTTAATTTTTATCAAATGAAAAAAGGTTTATTAAGTCTTTTGGTAGTCGCGCTAACGGTTGTTGGCTGCCAAGATTATGACGATCAGTTTGACTCGCTAAACAAAGAAATTTTGGCGCTTAAAACTGACTTAACATCAATTAAAGGTCTAAGCGCCTCAATTACAGCAATTTCTTCTGAAATTAAGGCTTTAGAAGGAAAGATGGTTACAGATTCAGACATTACAGGCATTCTTACACAGATAGCTGCTGTTAAA
>CAJXQS010000037.1:0-3834 GCA_913058385.1 uncultured Flavobacteriaceae bacterium | reverse complement strand
TATAATAACTTCCATTCAAGACGTGCTATCAAATACGGCTTTCAACCTAATGGTCTGTATTTCTAACGAATCCTTTGAAGAGGAAGTCGTGCTCATCCAAAAACTAGAAAAACTTCAAGTTGATGGAGTTTTAGTCTCCACCTCTTCTGAAACGAAAAATTTTGATCATTTAAAAAAATTACAGAAAAAAGGAATCCCTATCGTTATTTTTGATAGAGATTGCCCTGGAGTAAAAGCAGACAAGGTACTGGTCGACGATTATAGCGGTGCATTTGAAGCAGTAGAATTTTTAATCCAAAGTGGTTGTGAAAAAATCGCTCATTTAGGAGGCCCCCATAATTCTAGCACCTCCAAGCATCGTCTAAAAGGGTATTTAGATGCTTTAAAAAAGCATAAGATTCCCATTAAAAAAGAATACATTCATCATGTATCGGGCTTTACATCCAAAAGCGGCATTAAGACCTCTAAAGATCTTTTAAATCTTAAGAATCCCCCTGATGCAATTTTTGCAGTCAATGACAACATTGCCATTGCGGCAATGAATGTTGCCAAAAAAATGAATATAAAAATTCCTGAAGAGCTCTCCATCGTTGGTTTTAACGATGATCCCCATTCATCATTTATGTCCCCTTCTCTCTCTACGGTGCTTCAACCGGTATTCAGTATTGGAATGCTTTCTGCCAGAATTTTATTACATCATTTGAAGGATGTCGATGCAAAAATTGAATTCCGCCATGAGGTTTTTAAAACCGAATTGATAACTCGTGAGTCTTCAAAACTTCTTTAACATTTAAAATGGATAACATATATTAAATAATTCATGGGATTTAATAAAAAATTTTATGCAAACGTTTGCATAAAATTAAGCTCCTCATCACTTTTGATAATCAATTAATTGTTGTTTTTTCACAATAGATTTGCTTAAAATAGATACTATTAAAAAGAATGACTGTTACTTCTAAAGATTTATTCAACAAATGCTATGGTAGGTATGCAATTCCAGCAGTAAATGTTTTTACCATGGAACAAGTTTTGGGACTGTTTAAGGCAGGAGCGCAAGCCAATGCGCCTTTTCTGGTTCAACTGACTCCAGTTGCCAGAAATTATGCAAGTCCTATGATGATGATGGCAATGATCAATGCCGCAGCGAAAATTTACCCCAAAGCCATTTATTGCGTCCACCTCGATCACGGCAATGAAGCCCATGCATTTGATGCTATAAAATCAAATCAATACCAATCCGTGATGATTGACGCATCGCATGATGATTTTGAAAACAATATAAAGAGAACCTCTGAAGTGGTTAAAGCTGCGCACAAAAGCGGTGTTTTTGTTGAAGCCGAATTGGGCGTGTTAAGCGGAGTTGAAGACGATATTTCGATTGATGAAAAAGATTCTAAATATACAAACCCCTCCGAAGTAGCTGAGTTTGTCGCTCGAACCAAATGTGATAGTATTGCAGTAGCGGTTGGGACCAGTCATGGAGCCTATAAGTTTTCGGGAGGACAAGGAATTCAATTTGACATCCTTAAAGAAATACAAGAACGCATCCCAAATTTCCCCATCGTACTTCATGGAGGCTCGTCGGTTAATGATGCGGAAATAAAGAGAATTAATATGGCAGGTGGTCAACTCAATCAAAATGCAGCTGGTGTTTCACAGGAGGAGATCGTTAAAGCGATAAAATATGGTATTTGTAAGATTAATATTGCAACAGATACGCGTTTACTTTGGACTCGAGTTCATAGAGAATTTTTTAGAGATTCGCCTGAACTTTTTGATCCCATAAATCCCGGCAAAACCTACATCGAAGAATATGTAAAGTTTATGCAACAAAAATTTGATTTGTTAGGGGCAACTGGAAAAGCATTTGAATTCAATCAATAAAAAATGAACAATAAAGATCAACTACTCGTCCAACCTAAAAGAGGTTCAAGTATCTACCAAAGCGTGACGCCTGAAAGTGCAAATTGGAATTATTTAAGTTTTGAAGCGAGGATGTTCAATCATGACGAAGTCTGGGAACACAACACCCTAGACAATGAATTGGTGATTGTTTTATTAAGTGGAAACTTTAAGGTGACAAGTGACAAAGGGAGCTGGGAAACAGTCAATGGTAGAAAAGACGTATTTAGCGGCGTTGCTCACACACTTTATCTTCCCATCAACACTTCGTTTAAGCTAACGGCAACAAGCGAAAAACTTGACATCGCCTACGGCTGGTGTAAATCCGAAGAATCTTTTCCTGCTAAATTTGTTACCCCGGAGGAGACTCCCGTTGTGATTTTTGGAGGAGACAATGCCACAAGACAATTCAATGATCTTGTCCCTCCCGGTTTTGGTTGTAGCAAAATTGTTTGTAGAGAGGTTTACACCCCTTCGGGAAACTGGAGCTCTTTTCCAGCGCATAAACACGATGAGAGAATTTTGGATGAAAAAGGAAATGTTTTAGAACCCATACAGGAGGAAACTTATTTTTACAAGTTCCAAAAACCTGAGGCCTATGCAATTCAGCAAGTTTATACAAAAGACAAATCCCTTGATGAAATCGTGAGACCTCATCACAATGAAGTGGTGATGATTCCTAAAGGATTTCACCCTGTAGTGGCAGAACATGGTTTTCATTGTTACTATCTGAATTTTCTAGCTGGAACTGATCAATGTTTGGCCAATACCACTGACCCTGATCATGAATGGATTTATGATTCTTGGAGTGCAAAAGACAATAGGCTGCCGCTAGTAACTGCAAAAATGAACAATAAAGAGGAATAAATGAGCAATAATAAACACGATATAATCACTTTTGGAAGGTCTTCAATTGATCTTTATTCCCAAAATATTGGGGCACCATTTAATCTAATTAAAGGATTCGACGCTTTTGTAGGAGGCTCCCCTCTAAATATCGCAGTTGGCTGTTCTAGATTGGGACTCAACGCCAGTTTATTATCCGCAGTTGGAGAAGATAAGGTTGGGGAGTTTTTAATTAATTTTTTAACCGAAGAAGGAGTCAATATCACCAATGTACCAACTAAAAAAGGAACGAGAACAAGTGCTGTTATTCTTGGAATCGAACCCCCTGACAAGTTTCCGCTCGTTTATTACAGAGACAACGCTTCTGACAGTCAGGTGGATATTGACGACGTAGATCGTGCCAATATTTCAGACTATAAAGTGCTGCTAATTAATGGTACCGCTATGAACATCGAACCCACCCGAAGCGCAACTTTTCATGCAACTGAAATAGCCTTGAAAAACGATGTGGAAGTGGTTTTAGATTTAGATTTTAGAGCAGATCAATGGCATGACTATCGAGCTTTTGGAGTTACGATGAGGGCTATTTTACCTCGGGTTAAAATTGCAATTGGGACGGAAGAGGAAATCCTAGCTGCTACGATGGAAAATGTCTCCCAAGTTGAAATAAAGGACCAACAAATATCAGCCCCTGAAATTAAGGGGGATATTGACTTGGCCATCAAAAAAATATTAGCGACTGGTGTAGAAACACTAATCGTTAAAAGAGGTGAAAAAGGCGCGAGTATTCACAGTCATGATGGGACAATGACTTCAGTGCCCGGATTTCCTGTTAAAATTCTCAATGTTTTGGGGGCTGGAGATGCTTTTGCAAGTGGATTTCTCTATGGCATAATCAATGACTGGGATCTTTATAAATCATGCAGAATGGGTAACGCCAGTGGTGCCCATGTAGTGACACAAAAAGGATGCGCAAATTTCATGCCCACCCTAGAACAATCCCTTGAATTTATAAATAAAAATGGTGGGTTTTAATTCTGTCTCTTATACACATCTGACGCTGCCGACGAATAGAGAGGTGTA
>CAJXQS010000036.1:0-4391 GCA_913058385.1 uncultured Flavobacteriaceae bacterium | reverse complement strand
TAAAACCGATAGTTCCAGAGGCAGTAAATGGAACAGAAGGAGACATAGAAAAGGGAGAAACCTTGGGAATAACTTACACCACATTAATCCCAATACTAACGAAGGCAATTCAGGAACAAGAAAAAGTAATTCAAGAATTGTTGATGGAGATGAAAACCCTAAAAAAGGAATTAGATCTATTGAAAACCAAGAATTAAACTTTAAAAGTACCTGATTAAAAGTTCCCTTTTTTTAAGTTTTATTAAGCTTTTTATTTTATAATAAAACGAAATAAAAATCAAAAGACCCTTGGCAAAGTTTCGCTTGACGATAAATTAAAAACGAAAATATTTCATTATGTTTTTATCACACGATTTGAAACTTCGCCGAACGAAACATTAGTTTTTAAGCGACATTCTCTTTCTTAATCAAATTCAAAGCAGACCCTTCTTTGAACCATTCGATCTGTTGATCGTTATAAGTATGGTTGGTTGCAATAATATCTTTAGTTCCATCAGCATGAACAGCTTCTAGCGTTAATGATTTCCCTGGCGCAAAATCCTTTAGGTCAATAAAATTAAAAGTATCGTCTTCCTGAATAAGGTCGTAATCACTTTCATTGTTAAAGGTGATCCCAAGCATTCCTTGTTTCTTCAAGTTGGTTTCATGAATTCTTGCAAAAGATTTCACCAAAACGGCAATTACGCCAAGATGTCTGGGTTCCATCGCAGCATGTTCTCTAGAAGAGCCTTCGCCGTAATTATGGTCTCCAACAACAATGGTGTCAATGCCTTCCGCTTTGTAATGGCGTTGAACATCAGGAACTCCACCATATTCTCCAGTGAGTTGATTTTTGACGAAATTAGTTTTTCCATTAAAAGCATTCACTGCTCCAATAAGACAATTGTTAGAAATGTTGTCCAAGTGGCCTCTAAAACGCAACCATGGTCCCGCCATAGAAATGTGATCCGTTGTACATTTTCCTAACGCTTTAATTAGCAATCTTGCCCCTGAGATATTCTGTTTGTCCCATGGACTAAAAGGATCTAGTAATTGAAGTCTTTCGGAGGTTTTACTAACAGAAACTTCAACTCCAGTTCCGTCTGATACAGGAGAAACATATCCGTTTTCTTTAACATCAAAACCCAATGGAGGTAATTCCACGCCTGTTGGTGGGTCTAGTTTAATTTCCTCACCCTCCTCGTTTAAAAGTGTATCTGTGATAGGATTGAAATCTAACCTTCCAGAAATTGCTACTGCCGCTACCATTTCAGGAGAAGCTACAAAAGCATGTGTATTTGGATTGCCATCCGCTCTCTTAGCAAAGTTCCTGTTAAAGGAGTGAATGATAGAGTTTTTTTCTTGTTTGTCCGCACCTTCACGAGCCCATTGGCCTATGCAAGGACCACAAGCATTGGTGAATATTTTGGCATTAAGATTTTCGAAAATTTCAAGCAGACCATCTCGGTCTGCGGTATATCTAACTTGTTCAGAACCAGGATTAATTCCAAATTCAGCCTTTGTTTTAAGTTTCTTATCGACGGCTTGTTGTGCAATACTTGCTGCTCTAGACAAATCCTCATAAGAAGAGTTGGTACAAGATCCAATCAATCCCCATTCAACGGTAAGCGGCCAATTTTCTTTTTTAGCTTTTGCAGCCATTTCAGAAATCGGCGTTGCTAAGTCTGGCGTGAAAGGTCCATTGATATGAGGGGTAAGGGTATCTAAATTAATTTCTATAACCTCGTCAAAATATTTTTCTGGTTCTGCATACACTTCAGGATCTCCAGTAAGATGTTCCTTAACTGCATTGGCGGCATCTGCAATGTCATCTCGACCCGTGGAACGAAGATAACGTTCCATAGATTCGTCATAACCAAAGGTGGAAGTCGTAGCACCAACTTCAGCTCCCATATTACAAATGGTCCCTTTTCCAGTACACGACATTGATTCAGCCCCTGGGCCGAAATATTCAATAATTGCACCAGTTCCTCCTTTAACGGTCAAAATCCCTGCAACCTTAAGAATGACATCTTTCGGTGCTGTCCAACCGTTAAGTTTTCCGGTAAGTTTAACTCCAATCATTTTTGGAAATTTTAATTCCCATGCCATACCCGCCATTACATCGACAGCATCTGCACCTCCAACACCAATGGCAACCATTCCGAGTCCGCCTGCATTTACAGTGTGAGAGTCAGTTCCGATCATCATTCCGCCAGGGAATGCGTAATTTTCTAGAACAACTTGATGAATGATTCCGGCACCAGGCTTCCAAAAGCCAATGCCATATTTATTAGAGACAGATTCTAAAAAATCAAACACCTCAGCACTGGAGTTATTTGCAGATTTCAAATCATTAGTAGCTCCATCTTTAGCTTGAATTAAGTGATCACAATGAACAGTAGTAGGAACCGCAACTTTGGACTTTCCTGCTTGCATAAATTGAAGCAAGGCCATTTGTGCTGTTGCATCCTGACATGCGATTCTGTCAGGGGCAAAATCCACATAATCTTTTCCTCGAGAAAAAGGCTGTTCAATATCCTTGTCCCACAGGTGGGCATATAGAATTTTCTCACTAGAAGTTAGGGGTTTTCCTAGTAGTTTCCTTGCAGAGTTTACACGCGTTTCTAGTTGCCCGTAAAGTTTTTTGATCATTTCAATGTCAAATGCCATTATTGTTTTATTTAGAATAAGAGCGAAAATACAAAAATATGCACAATTTTTCTGACAAATATTAGAGCCTTTTTTTCTTAATTTAATAAGAAGTCAAAGAATTTGATTTTTGGCTCAAAAATTATGACGAAAAACATTTAAATGAAGTAAAATCAATAAAAAATTTATTGATTTCTTGACAATATAAAAGCATCAGATTTATATAAAAATTCTTTGGATAAAATTGAATCGAATTTTATGCAATTAATATTAGTTACTAGTTACAAATGGTTTAAAAAAGTTTTCCGTAAGTAAAAGGCTCGAAAATTATCTAAAAAAACATAAAAATGTTTGAAAATAAATACTTTAATAATAAAAATTTTCTAAATTTGCACCCTCTTAAACAATAAAGACACTAAAAATTATGGCTAAAGAAACTTTTGATCGGTCGAAACCCCACTTAAATATTGGAACGATTGGCCACGTAGATCACGGTAAAACCACGCTAACTGCAGCAATCACAAAAGTATTGGCAGATGCAGGTTTTTCAGAAGCGAGAAGCTTTGATCAAATCGACAACGCTCCTGAAGAAAAAGAACGTGGTATTACGATTAACACATCACACGTTGAATATCAAACAGCAAATCGTCACTATGCACACGTAGATTGTCCAGGTCACGCCGATTATGTTAAAAACATGGTTACCGGTGCTGCACAAATGGATGGTGCCATACTTGTTGTAGCTGCAACAGATGGTCCAATGCCACAGACGCGTGAACACATCCTTCTAGGACGCCAGGTTGGTGTGCCAAGAATCGTTGTATTCCTAAACAAAGCGGATATGGTTGATGACGAGGAATTATTAGAACTCGTTGAAATGGAAGTAAGAGAATTGCTTTCTTTTTATGACTATGATGGAGATAATACTCCAGTAATTCTAGGTTCTGCTCTTGGTGCTCTTAACGGAGAACAAAAATGGGTAGATACAGTAATGAATCTAATGGCAGAAGTAGACGTTTGGATCGAGCTTCCAAAACGTGATGTTGAGAAAGACTTCTTGATCCCAGTAGAGGATGTATTCTCTATAACAGGTCGTGGAACAGTTGCTACAGGAAGAATTGAAACAGGAGTTGCCAACACAGGTGACGAAGTTGATATCATCGGAATGGGTGCTGAAAAATTAAAATCAACCGTAACTGGAGTTGAGATGTTCCGTAAGATTCTTGACCGTGGAGAAGCTGGAGATAATGTAGGTATTCTACTTAGAGGTATTGAAAAAGCTGATATCAAAAGAGGAATGGTTATTTGTAAGCCAGGTTCTGTTACACCACATGCCAAGTTTAAGGCGGAAGTATATGTTTTGAAAAAAGAAGAAGGAGGTCGTCACACTCCATTCCATGATAACTATCGTCCACAGTTCTATGTAAGAACAACTGACGTAACTGGTAACATTAACTTGCCAAGTGGAGTAGAAATGGTAATGCCCGGAGACAACCTTACAATCACAGTAGATTTGATTCAGCCAATTGCATTGAGTGTTGGACTTCGTTTCGCGATACGCGAAGGAGGAAGAACCGTAGGGGCAGGACAGGTTACTGAGATTATAGACTAATAACAAAGTTTTTAAATTGATGCCTAAGGTGTCACGCGAAAAGCGTGATGCCTTTTGTGTCAAATAAAAACGGGTTTAGCTCAGTTGGTAGAGCACTGGTCTCCAAAACCAGGTGTCGGGAGTTCGAGCCTCTCAACCCGTGCAAAAA
>CAJXQS010000035.1:0-5534 GCA_913058385.1 uncultured Flavobacteriaceae bacterium | reverse complement strand
AACTCAAATAGTAAAAACATTACTCTTTTTTCTCTAAAAACTTTATCATATTAATCAGCATTTTATCGGCTACTGGATCTTTCCCTAAGTTTTCTAAAATTTGGAATTGAGACAATAAATATTTCCCTTTCCCCATGGAAATAAAGGTTAGGTCTGCTCCCCACCAAGAGGGTCCAGGCCCTTTATAGCCCAATTTATTTCCCTTAGAAAACCAATCAAAAGCTATAGAAGTTACGATGGGTTTTTCTTGAACCCTAGTTCCGTTTGTTTTTAAATCCCTCAATGTTTTTTGAGGCCAGATGTTTTCATAAGTATTTCTTAAAAACCCATTGGTTTGCAAGCCATCAAAGAGTGGGTGATCTTTGGCGATGTGGGGAATGCAAGTCCACAAACCTCTTGAAGGGTGTGCCCTAGCCGTAAATGGAGTGGCGTATGATTCAGCTTTCACGCTGTCAATCAATCGGTCAAGATAGACTGCAGTACCTCCGTTTTTCACAAAGTCTTTTAAGTTTTTAAATTGCCTTTTCTCCTGATCATTCGTGGCTTTATTTGAACTCACCAAAACAGGGATATTCTTTGAAGTCAAGGGGTCAAAATCTACTGTTTGAATTTTTAAATTTATCAATTGCTTTTTAAGATTTCCCTCAAAATCCAACAAGGCAACTTTCCCCTCTGGAGGGGTTAAACTTGCAGGATTAAAAACCTCAAAATCCATAAAATTTTCGGTTAATAAGGTGTTGTCTTTGTTAACTACTTTGACCTTTACTTCATAGCTACCGCTCCATTGACTGGTGTCAAGTTTCCTTGAATATAAATTCAACACTCCCGATTTCCATTCTGTTTCTAAAGTTTCTTCAAAAACAACGCCTCCTTTGCTGGACTCAATTGAAATCAATAGTTTTCCATCAATCGCATCCAAATCATTGATCCCGTTGATTTTCAGGTTCATTCCTTTCTCCGCATAAACATTTCTGGGTAGCGTTCTGATCGAAACAATCCTGGGCTGATTGGCTGCCTTGGTCGCTTCATAAGCATAGGTTTTCGGGTTGCGCCAAATGTCCAAAAGACCAGCTCCCATGATCCAATCCCCAGCGGTCAACGCATGAACGCAATAACCGTCCATATGTGGGTTAGAGCGAATCGCTTCAATCATTCTTTTGTTCGCTGTTCCGTGGACATGTTGTTGGTCCAAATAAAACTGTTTCATGTCCGGATACAAGTCCTTCAATCCTGTATCAACGAGCATTTGTTGTTGCTCTTTGTGCAAGCGTTTGTAATATCTGTAGGCCGGAGTCAAGGGGTTGCCCTCCTTTGCAAATCTTTCATTATTTTCTATTAATTCTGGCAAACTGCCATAGCCCAGCTCGGACAAAAAAGACATTAAGCCTGGAACGACTTTTGACTTTCCTTCCATCCTAAAACCGCTGATCCCATACTCCTTTTTCTCATCGTCGGACATGGCCATAGAAACATATCCATTGTAAACCTTTTCGTTGATGTAAGCTCCAGCATAATTATGAATGTCATTAAATTTAGTTGGTTCGTATTCATAAGGCAAATACATATTGGCTCCAAAAGCCCAGCCTCCGGATTCATCTAAAATCAATCGGGTGGGATCAAGCTCCCTGGCAAGCATTGCCATGGGTCCTAAGCGCTGATTAAGGACGGGGCGGTGCAATTCATTGAACAGTTCCCACTGAACGATACAGGCCCTGTTTCGGTCTTTTAAGATGGTTTCCTTGACCTCATTGGTTACCCGACTCGGAAGGTAGGGTGTCGACAAGGGCAAGCCCATGCACTCGAGGGCTGGACTCCCCACAACCATGATCCCCATTTCGTCGGCAAGATCAAGCCACATCGGCGAAGTGGGATGCCGCCAAGGACGAATCATGTTAAAGCCTGCCTCTTTTGCCAATCGCATTTCCTTTCTTGCCATTTCTTCAGAATCCGGATATGCAATTCCATTGGGGTAGAGTCCTTCAAAAAAGGAAGCTTTGATGAAGATTCTTTTGCCATTTAAGTAAAAATCTTTATTCCTGATTGTCAATTCCCGCATTCCAAATCTTTCGCTCCAATAATCGGAAAAAAGCCCCTCGTTTTCAATTGTTATTTTTGCGCAGTATAAGTTTGGATTGTCTGGCGACCAATATTGAGTGTCTGGAATGTTAACTACTATTTTGTGATCATTTAAACCAGGATGTACTTTTATTTTTTCTTTAACTGTTATCCTTCTGTGCTCAGCATCCAATAGATTGATTTTAATTCCAATTTCGGATCCTTTGATCGCCGTGTGATCTATTTCAAGGTTAAAAGTCGCGGTGTTGTCTCTGAGATTAGGCACTATAAAAACATCTTTTATGTAGGCAGCTCCAGAAGCAATCAACCTTACATTCTGCCACACCCCGCCGGAAATCCCACCTCTCCATTGAGGGGTTTCTAGGGCCTTGACGCCATCAATGTTTTTATCCGACAACAAGATCGGGCCGACGACACGTAAAGTCAAAACATTTTCTTTTCCTGTTTGAATCATTTCATCTATTCGAAATTCAAAAGGGGTAAATCCGCCTTCGTGATAGCCGACAACTTCATTGTTAATCCATACTTCTGAAAGATAATTGACCGCATCAAATTGTAAGCGAATAATCTTTTCTTCCCAATCTTTTGGAACCTCAAAAGCATAACGATAAAACGCCACGCCTTCATAGTCCTCCTCTATCAATTCCCAACTGCTTGGAATCGAAATTGGTTTTTTGTTTTTGAGGGTTTGAAAAACCTCGTCTTCCTGCCAGTTTTGATTCGCACCTTGGTTGTTGTGATCAAAAACAATTTCCCAATTTCCGTTTAGGGAGATGATTTTCTGCTCTTGAGAAAGTCCTAAAAAAGGTTGAATTAAAAACCAACTGAACACAAGAATTTTTAATTTTTTCATTTTAATTATTACTTATAAATCCATTTAATTTTAAGGGAGAAAGCATCACTGCCATTTGATCACGCATTTCTAATAAAGTGTTTTGATCGTCTGGATTGTCCAGCACCAGATTGTTCCATTCATTGGGGTCATTTTGATGATCATATAATTCTTCTTTCCCGTTGTTATACAAAATGTAACGGTATCGGTCGGTTCTGATGGCATAGTGTTGCAAAGTAGGATCGTTTTTAAATTCTGGCCCAGCGTAAACAACAGTTAAAGCTGGCTTTTCACCTTTCCAACTTTTGGCTTCTGGATTTTCAATCAAGGTTCTTAAACTGTGTCCGTCCAGCGCGCGACCTTTTTCGTTTTTTAGGGTGTCATCCGATAGGCCACAAAAGTCCATTAAGGTGGGATAGACATCAATGAGGGAGACCACTTTTTTGACTTTAGAATCTGGAATTGAAACGCCTGGTACTCTCATGATCAGGGGGACTCTTGTGCTTTCTTCCCAAAGGGAGTTTTTGTAGAGGTAATCTTTTTCTCCCATGTGAAATCCGTGATCGCTTGCCAAGACCACTATCGTGTTTTTTTTAAGGCTGGACTGATCGAGGGCATCCATTACTTGTCCCACGTTATCGTCAACTGCCGCAACACAGGCAAGATAGGCTTGCGTCCAACGTTTGAGACCTTCCTCCTCACTGCCATAGGATTCAATGATATCATTAAATAATTTTTCCCCTCTACCGAGCGCAAACTCATTTCCTTGACCATAGGAAACTTGTAAAAAAGTATCATCAGCATCTCCCTCTTTTTTGATTGTAATTTTAATTTTACTCAAAGGGAATCGATCAAAATATTTTTTTGGGGCAATCAGAGGAGTGTGCGGTCTTAGAAATCCAACGGCCAAGAAAAAAGGTTTTTCGAGGGGTTGAGAAGCAAGAGATTTTATTTTTTCTGCAGTCCATGCTGCATTTTTTTCGTCAGGAGTTGGGTCACGGTCCTCATCATTTCGGTAGCGCATGGGATGCGTCCCTTCTTTTTGGTAGCCATAAATCCATTGAATGGGCTTTCCTTCGGCGTTTGTTCTTCCAGCTAAATTGGTCAATGGACCAAGTGAGCCGTCAATTGAGCCAATGTTAGAAAAAGGGGGCGGAACATCGGGATGGGGCAGGCGGTGGGTGCCGTCGAAAACCACAGGACCATAATCTGGATGGTTTTCAAAATGATCCCAATTGGCCCTTTTAAGGTGGTGTAATATTTTCCCTGTGCCGAGGGCCTGATAGCCTTCTTTTTTAAATTGCTCGGAAAGGGTTCTTGTATTTTTTAATACGGGATTATTAAACCACGGAGACATAAAAAAATTTCCAGATTTGTGCGGGTAAATTCCCATCAGCATGCTTGCTCTTGAAGGGCCACACATGGGCGCATTGGTGTGGGCGTTGAGAAAAGAAGTTCCTGACTTTGCCAGTTTGTTTATGTTGGGGGTTAAGGATTGCGGATGCCCTTTAAAAAGTTCAATGCAATCGTTGAGGTCATCAATCATGATCAACAACACATTGGGCTTTTTGGCAGGAGGGCTTTGACAGGCAGATATTATTAAAATATTTACAGCAAAAAGTAACCGCAGTAAATTGTCCTTAGGGGCAAGCAGAAGTTTCAATCTCATAAAAATTCGTTTAATACGTTCGGTTCCTCCTAATTATTTAAATCTAAATATAATCGATAGAAATTAAGCATAAAAAATCATCTAAAAAAATCTTGGAAAATAAGATGTCTGAAGAGGAATTATAAGAATTAGAGACTGTTTTGTTGAATTGAGAAGAAGGGGCTAATCAGCGATGGTGGTTTTTTCTCCATTTTCGTTTATGGCAACAAATACGATGAAGCATTCGCAGTTTTTCTTTTTCTCGTTATTGATTAGGTTTATACTAGAAACCACGACTTTAATTCTCATTGAGGTGACGCCTGTTTTGATGATCTCTGCCTTGAGCTTTACCAAATCGCCAATGCTGATGGGTTTTAAAAACTCGATGTCATCTACAAACTTGGTGACACAATATTTTCCAGTAAACTGGACGGCAAGCGCATAGCCAATTTCATCGATCCACTTCATCACTTTTCCTCCGTGGACATTTCCCCTGTAATTGACATCTACGGGTTCGGCTAGAAAAGACATTTTTAGTTTTTGATTTTTCATCTTACTGTTACTTTGATTCAATATAGTGGATTTGTTGTTGCAGTTTATCGTTTAATTCCGATAGGAAAAAAATTAAAATTCTTACAAGAGATTTTCCGTTGGCATAAATTTAGTCATTCTGAAAAGATTCTCCAAGCGGCGTTTGCTTGTGGCCACTGGCACTGGCCAGCTGCTGTTTTGGTTGGTACTGTGGCGACAGACGAATTGAATGACCCAAAACTGCGCACTCCCCTGAAAATCAATAGGTAACTTTACAAAACCGTCAGACTGCGCAAAAACCCATGATTTAACAATTCTTTTTTTGTTAAAAACAGTAGTTTTCTGTATCTTGTGAGTGCCTTAAAATCAACACCTATGCCTCCTATCGATCAAGAAATTGATAGATTCCAACTTTCCATGATGGATTTAGAACTGTCTCTTATACAC
>CAJXQS010000034.1:0-6533 GCA_913058385.1 uncultured Flavobacteriaceae bacterium | reverse complement strand
TTAAGTGGATCGTTAAAAGAAGAAATTATGCTGCAACTTTGAATAATAGGGGGAGCAAGTAAAATGATAAAACCGTTATACTTTTATAGTGTAACGGTTTTTTTTTATTTTTGATACTATATTAATTAGACCAAAAATTTGAATCAAACGCGCTTCAAAATTGACAAAATGGATTGTCCTTCAGAGGAGAATCTCATTCGTATGAAGTTTGAAGTATTATCTCAAATAAAACACTTGAAGTTTGATTTAAACCAACGAGAGCTAACTATTTTTCACGATAACAATATCGAGGAAATTGAGGAAAGTCTAAGGTCGCTAAATCTCGGTCATAAAAAACTTTACACGGAAATAACTGACCGAAAATCTTTTGATCAAGACCACAAGACTAATCAGAAAAAGGTACTTTGGTCAGTTCTTATAATTAATCTTGTTTTTTTCATTCTCGAAATGAGTTATGGGCTTGTATCAAAGTCGATGGGTTTAATAGCCGATAGCTTGGATATGCTCGCAGATAGTTTTGTTTACGCAATCAGCTTAATCGCTGTAGGAAAATCTTTGATCTATAAAAAAGCAATAGCCAAAATTGCTGGTTATTTTCAAATCGTTTTAGCTTTAATTGGGCTTGGCGAGGTAATTAGAAGAATTATTTATCCCGTAGAGTTTCCAAATTATCTAACAATGATCATAATCTCAATTTTTGCATTAATCGGAAATGGAATTTGCCTATATCTCCTCCA
This sequence comes from uncultured Flavobacteriaceae bacterium, assembly GCA_913058385.1. GTDB lineage: Bacteria > Bacteroidota > Bacteroidia > Flavobacteriales > Flavobacteriaceae > UBA8316. Next base: position 5,796 of record CAJXQS010000034.1, on the reverse strand, counting down.
AAAGTCAAGAGACAAGGAAGAAGCACATATGAAAGCAAGTCTCATTTTCACCTCAAATGATGTCGTAATTAATTTAGGGGTGATTTTAGCGGGAATACTGGTATATTGGCTAAACTCCAACATGCCTGACCTGATTATCGGTACAATTGTATTCTTTATTGTCTCTAAAGGAGCTTTCAGGATTCTTAGCCTGAGTAAAAACTAAATTCATAATTCTGTTTAGTTGTGCTGCAACTTCTGACAACAGGGGGAGCTACTTATAATGATAAAACGGTTATACTTTTATAGTGTAACCGTTTTTTAATTAAAAGACTTCGTTCAAACACCCTCAAAGATTAAGAGAAGATCTTCCTGCGATTATTAGACCAGTTAAAATAGTATTGAAAAAAGTCTAATGCATCTTTATAGTATATTTCATTATATTTGAATGAAAAGAATAAACGAGAACAAAAGGTCCTGTTATCCGGAAACGGAAATCTATAAACAGGGAGTTTGTTCTCCATATAACGAGTTGTAAGTAATGCGGAAACCGAGCTAACCATCAACATTTGAACTAAAAAACCCACCACACAAACAGCACATTTAATTTTTTTGCCAACGCTCAATTCCAACGCTCGAAAAATAAAAGAGCTGTTTCTGCCAACGCACACAAAATAGAAACCAATTGAAATTTTCATTATCTTTGTCACAGAATTTTATGAAAAACAAAACGCAAACATTAATCCTATTTTTAATCTTATTGGTTATTCCAACCAGTACAGTTTTTGCGTGTGGAAATACTTCTGACAAAGAAAAAACGGAACAAACTTCTTATTCAAAAGAAGATATTCAATCCGAAAAAAAATCGTGTTGCGATAATCACGAAAAAGACAAAAATGGTTGTAATGGTGGTTGTGACAACACTTCTTGTCATTGTCCAACAACAATAAATATTCCTGTTTTCTCTGACGATTATCAATTATCAAACACCAATAATTTTAATCTTTTGAATAATGATTGGCCTTATGTTCAGCACAATCCAAAAGCAGTTTACCTTTCCATTTGGCAACCGCCAAAAATAAGCTAAAGCCCTTTTTGACAGCCATATGTCTGTCTTTTTGAATACAAGCCGTAGGCTTGTATTCTTTAGCTTTTACAATAATTTAAATTTATAAAAATGAAATCAATATCAAAAATATTGGTAGCAATCATTGTATTGTTATCATACACATCGTGCAATGCACAAACAAAAAATCAAAAAACAGAAACTGTGAAAATTTACGGAAACTGTGGAATGTGCGAAAGCACAATCGAAAAAGCTGGAAATACGAAAAATCAAGCCAATGTAGATTGGGACAAGGAAATCAAAATGGCAACCATTTCATACGACAGTTTAAAGACTTCCAAAGAAGACATCTTAAAACGTATTGCATTATCAGGTTATGACAGCGAAACTTTTTTAGCACCAAACGATACTTATTCAAGTTTACCGAGTTGTTGCCAATATGAAAGAGCTGAAAAAACAATCGCCAAAGTGCACGAAACAAAAATAGAAATGGAAACAAAAGACCATTCTATGCATTCTGACGAGATTATCGCAACACAAGAAACAAATGCACTTTCAGTAGTTTTCGATACTTATTTTTCTGTAAAAGATGCTTTGGTAAAAACAGATGGAAATACAGCATCAGCAAAAGCAACAGAGTTGCTTTTAGCAATTAATAAAGTGAAAATGGAAACTTTAAAAATGGATGTCCATATGGTTTGGATGAAAATTTTAGATAACCTTAAAGAAGATGCTGAACATATCGCAGATACAAAAGACGCAAGTCATCAAAGAGACCATTTTAACACGCTTTCTAAAAGTCTTTATGAAGTAATGAAACTCTCAAAACAAGAAACACCAATATATTATCAATTTTGCCCAATGGCTAATGATGGAAAAGGTGCAAACTGGTTGAGCAAAGAAGAAACTATTAAAAATCCTTATTATGGTTCACAAATGTTAAGTTGTGGTAAAACTGTTGAAACTTTAAAGGAATAAATCAGATGAAAAAACAAATAAAATGGTTGGCAGTATTCCTCGGAATTTTGTCAACTCATACCATATTTGGGCAAAATATTGTTCATTATGATTTAACCATTACAGATACAATCGTAAATTATTCAGGTAAAGAAAAAAGAGCAATTGCTGTAAATGGACAAATTCCGATGCCAACATTAACATTTACAGAAGGAGATATTGCGGAAATTGTGGTTCATAATAAGTTAAAAGAAAGTACTTCATTGCATTGGCACGGACTTTTTCTACCAAACAAAGAAGATGGTGTTCCGTATTTAACGCAAATGCCAATTGAACCTAATGAAACTTTTACATATCGTTTTCCTATAATTCAAAGTGGCACACATTGGTATCACAGTCATAGTGGTTTGCAGGAGCAAATTGGAATGTATGGCTCATTGGTTTTATTGAAGAAAAAAGACGACCCAACATTTAGAAAAGGATTTGACGATTTACCAGAAGTTCCGATAATTTTGAGCGAATGGACAGATATAAAACCCGAAAATGTGCACAGAATGTTGCACAATGCAAACGATTGGTCTGCAATTAAAAAAGGAACAGTTCAAAGTTATTCCGAAGCCATCAAAGCAGGGCATTTCAAAACCAAATTAGGCAACGAAATGAAACGTATGTTGGCAATGGATGTTAGCGATGTGTATTACGACAAATTTTTAATCAATGGAAAAAACGAAAGCCAATTGTCACAATTTAAAGGCGGAGAAAAAGTGCGTTTACGCATTTCAAATGGTGGAGCTTCGTCCTATTTTTGGCTGAATTATGCAGGTGGAAAAATGACAGTTGTAGCAAATGACGGAAACGATGTTGAGCCTTTAGAAGTAGACAGATTAATTATTGGGGTTTCAGAAACGTATGATGTTGTGATTACAATTCCTAACGAAGATACCGCTTACGAATTTTTAGCAACACCAGAAGACCGAACAAAATCAGCTTCCATTTATTTAGGAAATGGAAAAATTCAGCTTAAAAACAGAATGCCAAAACTGAAATATTTTGAAGGAATGAAAATGATGAACGATATGATGAATATGGACGGAAGTATGGATGATATGGGAATGGATATGTCATTACAAAAAATGGATATGAATACAGTTATGTATCCAGAAATTTCAGGAAACTCTAAAATGAAAATGGACGACAATATGAACCATTCAAATCATTCAATGAATGCAAACCAAGATATTGTTACTTTGAATTATGGAATGTTAAAAGCACCAAAACCAACAACATTGCCAAAAGATGCACCAGTAAGAGAAATACGATTTGAATTGACTGGAAATATGAATCGTTACGTTTGGAGTTTGGATAACAAAGTACTTTCAGAAACTGATAAAATCTTAATCAAAAAAGGCGAAAATGTGAGAATTACGCTTTATAATGGTTCGATGATGCGACATCCAATGCATCTTCACGGACACGATTTTAGAGTTTTAAATGGTCAAGGAGAATTTGCACCACTTAAAAACGTATTGGATATTATGCCAATGGAAACTGACACAATAGAATTTTTGGCAAATGCAGAAGGCGATTGGTTTTTTCATTGTCATATTTTATATCATATGATGGCTGGAATGAACAGAGTTTTTAGTTATGAAAAACAAGAAGTAAATCCGTATTTACCTAATAAAAAATGGGCTTACAAAAAACTACAATCGGAAAGTAATAAACTGCATTTTATGGCAGAAAATGATTTTGCCTCAAACGGAAACGATGGAATGGCAATGTTGCAAAACACACGTTGGAGTTTTGGAACTGAATGGCGTTTAGGATATCACGATGAACACGGTTACGAAACCGAAACACATATTGGAAGATATATTGGTAAAAACCAATGGTTTATGCCATTTGTCGGTTTTGATTGGAGATACAGAAAACAAAATGGCGTGATTGAAAAAAATCTTTTTGGACAAACCAATACAAAAGACCAAAGAGCAATTTTAAGTTTAGGAGCAGAATATACATTGCCTATGCTTGTGAAATTGCAAGGCGAAGTTTATGCTGACGGAAATGTACGTTTTCAATTAATGCGAGAAGATATTCCTTTAACACCAAGATTACGTTGGGCATTTATGGTAAATACAGACAAGGAATATATGACTGGTTTTAAATATATCGCAACTCGTAATATCGGAATTACAACGCATTACGATAGCGATATGGGAATTGGATTTGGAGCAACATTAAACTATTAGCATCTGAATTGCCAACGCTCACTTCCTTCACAATTAGAGGAAGTTTGCATTCGTTACTTAAGTGTTTTTGAGGAAGGAGAATTGGATATCGTCCAAGGCGAGTGGATCGTCAAAAGAAGAAATCGTGCTGCAACTTTGAATAATAGGGGGAGCAACATATAATGATAAAACGGTTATACTTTTATAGTGTAGCCGTTTTTAATTAAAAGACTTCGTTCAGCAATAACACATAAGTAACGAGTGTAAAACTTCCTCTAATTGTGAATGAAGTAGCTCGATAATCCCTTGGTTGCAAAAATTTGGATAACGGATGATTATAAGCGTAGTATGACCAAACGGAATATTCCGTCTTACATATTGTTAGCAAACGTTTTGTTTATTAAATCAATGGCCTCTAAGATGTAGGAACTTGATTCGATTCTGATACCGTTTCCTCCAGCATTTAAAACAGGGTTGATGTCTTTATCCATTCTGTCACCAATAATCAATACATTTTCCATATTAATATTAAATCTTTCGCAGAGATATGGATAGGTAGTAAACTGAGAAGATTCCTTTTTTTGACCATTTTCCAATCCAATAATAGAATCAAAAATAGGATCAATTCCAATTGCAGTCAATGTTCTTTCTATTTGCGTTAAATAGCTATCGGAGTATAGAACGGTATGAAAATGTTTGGACGTCAATCTAAGTTCCTCCGCTAATTTTGGATTTGGTGAATGAATCTTCTCGAATCTAAATAATGGATCATGATCACGGTGTTTGTAAAATGCATACTTATCAATAGAAGGAAATAATAAAAAAGCATCATCACATCCTCCTGAAAAATGTTTTGGAAAAGAGAGTCCAGTTTGTTTTTCTATGTATTGATTTCGATACTCAATGTGATACGGATGAAGTGAGGTTCTGTTAGTTAATGTTCCATGTAAATCAAAAACAACCAACTTTATATCAGAAGACTTAAAAAAAGTGGTGATCTTTTTCTTTTCTTCTCTATCTAACTCTATTTCATAGTTCGTCATCCTTTTTGGTGTATGTTTGCTTTGTTCCAGCTTCTCTAAACTATTTTTGTTAGAATAAAAAAACTTCTTTATCATTCTTAAAACACTTAAATTCTAACATATAATTATTTGGGTCTTTTACAAAGAAAGACAGATGCTATCTTATAGCGAGGTTTTGGATAACCTAAATTGAAAAAACACTAAACAAGTAGTTGTAAATATACGCCTCTAAGACTGAGGTTTTGTAATATTTTTAATAGAAGTAAAGAGGAAGATACCCTAATTTTTCTGTTACATTTCTTAAATGAATCACAACTTCTTTTCTTCCAGAAAAAGTTGTTTACAGAATAAGTGAAACTTAACATTTAACCCATCATAAGTAAATCAAATGTAGTTTATTTTTTAATAAAAGAAACTTTTCAATTAAAATTTTTCTTTTTTAAAGATATAAATTGTCAATTTGGTGCTGTCGTTTCTGTTAATTATAAAAATAGAAGCTGTCTCTTATACACATCTCCGAGCCCACGAGACCTCTCTACATCTC
>CAJXQS010000033.1:0-6710 GCA_913058385.1 uncultured Flavobacteriaceae bacterium | reverse complement strand
TGTATCAAAATGCAAAAAGCAACCCATCATCAATTAAATATAATTATCTAACCATCCCAAGAGGTGGCCAATTCTCTCTAAAACTATCTGATGGAACAGAAGTATGGTTGAATTCTGAATCTCAGTTAAAATATCCGGTGCGCTTTATTGAAGAAGAAACCCGTGAAGTAGAATTGGTATACGGTGAAGCTTATTTTGATGTATCACCAAGTACAAATCACAAAGGAGCAAAATTCAAGGTATTGAATAACACACAAGAAATAGAAGTGCTTGGAACAGAATTCAATATTAAGGCTTATAAAGATGAAGTCAACATATATACAACGCTTGTTGAAGGTAAAGTAGCAATTAATACCCCAAACCTAAAACAATTACTAACCCCAAATCAGCAATCAATTTTAGACACGCAAAATAATACACTATCTGTTATAAAAGTTGATGTTCTAGAGGTGATCTCATGGAAGGAAGGCGTGTTTAGTTTTATAAATAAACCGCTAAAAGATATCATGAAAGTTTTGTCTAGGTGGTATGACGTCGATATAATTTTCGAAAATAAAGAATTGGAATCAGTAGAATTTATTGGCACTTTGAATAAGAACCAAAGTATCGATGAAGTTTTATCAATTATGAAATCCTTTTCATTAAACAATTATGAAATAAAGGGAGATACAATAATACTTAATTAGTGAAATCTAATTCTAGAAATTTATAAAAGTCTAAGAATATTAAAATGACAATCATAAATTGCAATGCCATTAGGCATCTAATAAAAGATAAGCTTTCACAATATATGTAATTATTAAAAAATATCAATTCAACTAAAACTAATGCGTATGTAATCAAATAACAATAAAAAAGGAGGATAAAGTTTAGCCGTCGAAAGTGAAAAACTAGATCCCCCATAAATCATTATTAATCAATTAAAATTATTTAACTAATCAAAAACATTCAAATTTATGGTTTTTAAACTTAATCAAGCCAGTTTTTCAATTCGAAAAAAGCTTTTAACCAATATTATGAGAGCATTTATTTTCTGCTGCTTTTCAATTGGGTTTGCACTATCACCTGGTGATCTTGTGTCCCAAAATACTAAAATTATTGTTGAAGAAGACACATCCTTATCAATGGATGAAGTCTTTAAAATGATTATGACTCAAACCGACTATAAGTTCTTTTATGAAAAAGGTACGTTTAAAGATTTACCTAAGGTTAAATTAGAGGAAGGAGTTGTAAGTGTAAATAAATTACTAAACCGAAGTTTATCAAAAGGAAATCTCAACATTGAAGTAACTGAAAAAAATGTTATTCTTATCAAGCAGATAGAGGTAACTGAAAGCATTAAAAAAAAGGAGCAAGAACTCCAAATATCCGGTTTAGTTGTTGATAAAGATGGATCTCCCTTACCGGGTGCATCTGTTCTTGAAAAAGGAACTATCAACGGAACAGTGACCGATTTTGATGGTAATTTTTCATTAACAGTTAGCAATGAAAATGCGATATTAGCTGTTTCTTACATTGGATTCACCCCTATAGAAATAGCCGCTGATGGCCAATCTACAATTAATGTAATCTTACAAGAAGACACAACTGGTTTGGATGAAATAGTGGTAACAGGTTATGGTACCCAAAAGAAAACCAGCCTAACAGGGGCAATATCAGTTGTAAATAGTAAACAACTTACAATAGTTTCGGTTCCTAATGCCACAGAACTTTTGGCCGGTAGGGTTGCTGGACTCATTACCAAGCAAGAATCGGGTATTCCTGGGGCCGACAGTACAAGCCTTAACGTTCGTGGATTCGGATCACCACTTATCTTGGTGGATGGTATAGAAATGAGTTTAGACCGAATAGACCCAAATGATATTCAATCCATCAATACGCTTAAAGATGCTTCTGCCGCCATCTATGGTTCGAGAGCAGGGAACGGTGTAATTTTGGTTACTACCAAAAGGGGTAAAGTAGGTGACCCAACGATATCCTACACGGGTACAATGAGTTTTCAGCAACCCGTAGTTTGGAGAAATAATGTTAATGCGGGGAAATTTGTTGAAATGCAAAACGAAGGTGGCGCCGCTTCCTATACTCCCCAAGAAATTCAGGCCTATCAGAATGGAGATCCTGGTTATGAGTCTTATGATTGGGAAAGAACTATTTTTAAAACTTGGGCCCCGATGAATCAACACAGTCTCACGGCCAGCGGTGGTTCTGAAAAAGTAAAATTCTTTGCATCTTTGGGAAATTTATATCAGAGTGGATCTTTCAGATCTGGAGATTTAAACTATGGTAGAACCAATGTTCGCTCCAATGTAGATTTTAACATCAATGATAATTTATCTATTGGTTTGGACCTGAGTTACAGAAAAGACAAACGTTCAGAACCTGGAATGTCGCAAAGGAATATTTACAATGCTTTTAAAGTTTCTGAACCGATTTTACATCCTGTTATTCCTGGACGTCCAGAATTGGCAGCCGGAAGTGGAGGTGGATTTGGTAACCGTGCAGCCTATGGAGGAAGTCAAAGAAGCTTGTCTGGATTTATGGATATTTTTGGAGAGGTTTTAAGTGGAAGAATACAGATGAATTACAAAATACCTCAGGTAAAGGGACTTTCTGTAAAAGGGACTTTGACTTATCTATCCGAAAACAGACAAACCAAGGATTTGAACAAGCGAATGCCAGTCTATGAATACGATAATGCTACCCAACAGCCCTTTGCCGTGGGACAGGCCGGTGCTGATACCATTGAAGAATCACTCTATCAGTTCAAAAGAGTTTATCCAACGGTTTCTATAAGTTATGAAAACACCTTTGGCGATCACGATATCAAGGGACTATTGCTGACAGAGACAATAGATGAGGAGACCATCAACTTCAATGCGTCCAGAAGGGACTTGTTGTCTTCAGATTTACCATTCCTTAACTTGGGAAGTGATTTAGGAATCCAAAATTCAGGAAATGCATTTGAGTTTGGCCGTTCCAGTGTTGTGGGGCGTGTCAATTACGGGTATAAAAACAAATACTTCTTAGAGTCAAGTTTTCGTTATGATGCTTCGAGTAATTTTGCAGAGGAATCACGTTGGGGTTTCTTTCCCAGTATTTCTGCTGCATGGAGATTGTCTGAGGAAGATTTCCTAAAAGACGTTGATTTTGTTAACAGTCTTAAAGTTAGAATGTCTTTAAGTAAAACTGGAAGGGACGATGTCGGTTTTTACCGATACTTAGAAGCTTTCGCTATTCAAGGAAGTACACCTATATATGATTCTGGTCCCTATCTTTTTACAAATAGCGGTCTCAGCCCTTCTATATCTACTACAGGTTTAGCAAATCCAAATGTTACATGGAGGGAATTGACAACCTATAACTTTGGTGTTGATGCCCAACTTTTTGATGGACTCTTGGGAGTTGAGTTAGATATCTTCTACAGAGATCAAAAAGGAATTTTCGCGACACCTTTGGAAAAATTCCCCAGCACCTTTGGAGCTACTTTGCCTCAAACAAATCAAAACTCTACCAGTAACCGAGGATTTGATTTGGTGTTGACACACAAAAATAAAATTGGTGAACTATCTTATGATGTTGCCTTCTCTATGGGATTTGCTCGTGAAAGATACGAATACTTTCCCGTGGATAGGGACATCAGTGCTTATGCAAAAGATGATACCGAATTGAATGATCCCGCATTTATTCAAAGATTTAATTTAATACAGTTATTAAATGGTAACTGGCGTAATCGAAACATTGGATACAAAACCGCTGGAATTTTCATGAGTCAAGACGAAATTGATGCCTACCCTGTTGATCAATCATTATTGGCTGGAGGAACGGGAAACAGTAGTGTTATTCCTGGTGATATTCGCTATATGGACCTCAACGGAGATAATTATATCGACTGGAGAGATCAAGCTGAAATTGGTAAAGGAGGGTTACCCGATATGACTTATGGGATCAACCTTAATGCTTCTTACAAGAACTTTTCAGTGAGTATGCTTTTTCAGGGAGCCACTGGATTTAACTTTACTTTTCAAGATGAAATTAGGAATATTCTGATCAATAATGTAATTCCTTACCAATTCCAGTATGACTACCGATGGACACCAGATCCCAACAATCCCTCGGTAAACATTAATCCTAATGCCCAATTACCGGCGAGTACAGCTGCTAATGCCAATGCCAATAATTCTCAGGTATCCGACTTTTGGGTTCAAGACGGAACTTATTTACGTTTAAAAAATTTAAATATTGGTTATGAAATCCCATCGGGCATCAAAGATATGATTGGAGTAGATCGATTCAAAGTTTTTGTATCAGGATCCAATCTCTTTACTTGGAACAATTTGGGAATTTACAAAGGATCATTTGATTCTGAAGGTCCATCCTCTCAAAATGGATCGACTTATCCTTTGATCAGAACCATATCTTATGGAATTAATATATCACTTTAAAAAAAAAACATGAAATATAAAAACATCATATATCTAGCATCAGCAGTTTTGATTTTAAGCTGCGAAGACGTATTGGATAAACCACCTTTGGATCGAATTTCTGAGGTAGCAGTATGGCAAGATTCAAAATTGGCAGATGCCTACTTGACCGATGTCTATGCACGAGCTGATTTTAGGCACTTAAACACCAATAATGGCACTACTGGTTTGGCTTTGCTTTCCGCTATGGCTGATGAAATGATACAGTTTGCGCCTTGGCAACAGCCCAATAAGGCAATTGCTACTCCCATGAATTCAGAAACACTTTTTGGTCCTTTGGATTATTGGAAGTACGACGAAATCAGAAAACTCAATATTTTTATTGATAAAGTAGAAACATCCGAGATTTTTGATGATGAATACAAAACAAAAAGATTGGGTGAAGCCCGATGGTTGCGCGCTTACTTTTACTTCGGTATGGCCGTTCGATACGGAGGGGTTCCACTCATTACTGTAGTTCAAAACCTTGATGATGATAAGGAGACGCTATTTGTAAAAAGAAATACAGAGAAAGAAGTCTACGATTTTGTTGATACTGAAATGACAGCTATTTTCAGCGATCTCCCGGACAGCCATGATGATCAACCCGGAAGGGTCAGTAAATGGGCAGCGAGAGCACTCCAAAGTCGTTCTAACCTCTATGCAGCGAGTATTGCTCGTTTTGGAAAATTAGAACTTGATGGAGTGGTGGGGATTCCTAGTGGAGACGCAAATAGCTATTGGCAAAAATCCTATGATGCTTCTAGAGATTTGATCATGAATAGTCCTCATGCATTGTATAACCAATATCCTGATGATCCCATGTTGAATCACAAGCAGCTTTTTGTTGACGAAATAGAAAACAATCAAGAGGTCATCTTCACTGAGCGATATGATGCGGATTCCTCTTTTGGAACCAGTCTCTCAGTTACCGCTGTTCACGCTGACTTTGCTTTTGCTTGGAACTCCAATTTCAGACCTTATCTCGATATTGCTGAGAAATTTGAATTTATCGACGGAACCTCCGGATTAATCCCTCGCGATCAATACGCCACAAAAGAGTGGACGATGGACGAACTTTTTCACAATAGAGATCCCCGTTTTAAAGCAGCTTTTCTCTACAATGAAACTGACTTTTGGGGAAAAAAAGCTTATTTCCATGAAAAAAGTATTGTAGATGGTAAAGATGTCACGAGTGGCGTTTTGCCCGATGGTATTCCTGCCAAGGCATCTAACAGATCCTTTGAGGCAAGACCAAAACCTTTACGACAGGGGTTTTTATTGAGGAAGTTTTTGGATGAAAGCACTGGAACCCAATTGGAAGGTGGACAATCCAGTGAGGATTTCCACATCTTCAGATTGGGAGAAACATATCTCAATTTGGCAGAGTCGGCCTTCTATCTCGGCAAAACAGTTGAGGCACTTGATGCACTCAATACCATCAGACAACGAGCAGGTATGCCTGCCAAACTCATTATAGATGAAGAAGCTATTCGTAATGAAAGAGCTGTCGAATTGGTATTTGAAGAGCACAGGTTTTGGGACTTAAGACGTTGGAGAATTGCTGAAGCAGAACTTAATAATAAAATGATGAAAGGGCTTTCTTTTGTGTACAACCACGATACCAAAAAATATAAAATATCAGTAAAAGACGCTATAAGGAGTCCAAGGGAATTCTTGTCGCACCATTATTATTACCCTTTAACTTTAACCAAGCTTTCTGATAACTCTAATTTAGTTGAAAATCCTGGTTATTAATTCATATTGACAAAAAACTAAAGTTGGGAATTTTTCATTTGTCAATCGTTTTTTTAATTTCTTGTAAGACTGAGGAGGCATCGGTAATTTTTGGTGCTAATTCTCAGTCTTACTATTTTAATCCAGTCTCGGGTAACGATAACAATACGGGTTTACCCCTATCGTCTGGTTTTAACCCCCAAACAAAAAGAGTTAAATACACCCATGATATCCCCAATAAAAGAAATGGTTTAGAAATATACGACTGATAAAATTCTTGGGCCAACATCACCATAGCCTTGATCATCTGCCATAATCACTATAAAATTAGGTTTTACCCGTTTAGTTGTGTTGGACTCACTATTTTCCTTATCTATTAATTGGAAGGCACCTCCAAAAAACGTTATGATTACAATGATTTTTGGGCTGTTTAGAGTTCTAAAATAATTATTAAACCTTAAATTAGGTACTTATTAAATTTTAAAATAAAAAATCATGTTGTTCTATAATAAA
>CAJXQS010000032.1:0-11700 GCA_913058385.1 uncultured Flavobacteriaceae bacterium | reverse complement strand
TGCAGAATTGTGTCGAAAAGAAAGCATCCATCAAGCTAATTACTACAAATGGTCCTTGGCGGGGCATTAAAGCAGATATTTTTGAAGGGGGGCATCGCGTGCCTTTTATAGTGAGTTGGCCCAACAGAATTCCTAAAAATAAAATTTCAGATGAACTTATTTCATCCATAGACATTATGGCAAGTATCGCTTCTATTGTAGATTATGAATTACCAGATGATGCCGCTGAAGATAGTTTTGACTTTTCACGTTTATTTTTAAAAGGAAAAACGAAATCAAAATTTAAAAGAGAGGCACTAATAAATCATTCTATTGATGGTTCTTTTGCCATTCGAAAAGGGAGATGGAAATTGACCACGCAAAACGGTTCAGGTGGTTGGACATTTGGCCCTGAATCTAAATTTAAATCTGAGTCTCTATATCAATTATACGATTTAGAATCAGACCCTAGAGAAAGTCAAAACCTTTGGGATAAAAACCCAGAAATAGTCAATGAATTGGCTCAATTACTTGAGAAATATAAACGCGAAAATCGAAGTGTGAAAAAATAACCTTCTAATAATGAAAAGACAAATTAACCTCGTAATCTTTTTATTGGCTTTTATCAATAACGTTATTTCACAGAATAACGTTATTGATAATTACAATGTAACTTGGAATGAAAAAAGCAAAATAGTTTCAGATGCCATGCCATTGGGTAATGGCACAACAGGAGCATTAGTGTCAGTAGTAGAAAATGGTCATCTTTGGATTTCGACAAGACACATAGACGCATGGTCAGAGGCTCACAGATTACTGAAGTTAGGAGATTTGGAAATAATTTTTTTTTCCAATCCTTTTGAAAATAGTTTTAGTCAAGAATTGGTAATGAGGGAGTCGGCCATCTACTTAAAAGGTGACAACGGATTTGAATCAAAAATCTGGATTGATGCTAACAAGGATATCATTCACGTAGAAAATAATTCGAAAAAAGAATTTAAAGTTACAATTGACTTGCACAGTTGGAGAAAATATCCAAAAGTAATTAAAGAAACCAATTTAAAAGGAATACCGAAAGGTGTCACAGAATCATCTGATGTGATTGTAGACAATGATCAAAACGCTCTTTTATGGTATCATAGGAATAGTACGAATAAAGCTTTTGAATGGACTATTAAATCATTGGAGATTCCATTGCGAAATGATCTTAATAATGTTCTAGAAAACAGAACATTTGGAGCCATGGTAACAGGAACTGGATTGAAAAGTGTTTCCAAGATTACTTAGCGCTATAAAACAACCTTGCTGTATTTTCAAGCACAATTGAAATGGAATCGCAATGTAAATTTTAAAAATATCATGGGCGTCATGAACCAGCTTAAGAGATTAGAAAGATGACCCTAGTAAAAACTCCCTTTAATTAACATCCATCAAATACAGTAGGAGTAAATTGATAACAAAATTCATTTTAAATTTTGTTAACGCGTCATGTTATAAAATTAATTTATATTTATTCCAATTACTAGAATAAAGATTTTAAACTAATTATGTATAATATGAATAATTTTTCAAGAAGATCGTTTATAAAATCAACCTCAATGGCCTCTACGGGCCTTTTTTTCATTCCTAACTTCCGCAGTAATGCTCCTAACAATCGATTAAACATCGCTGTTATTGGAGTTGGAGGTCGCGGAAAAGCCAATTGGGGCAGTGTTCCCAATGAAAACATTGTTGCCATGTGCGACGTAGACGACAACCGAGCCGCAGCAGGTTACCTTCTTTATCCAAAAGCAAGAAAATTCAAGGACTTTAGGGTCATGTTTGATAAAATGTCAAAAGAAATTGATGCTGTAATCATAACGACTCCCGATCACACCCACTTTGCTGCGACCATGATTGCAATGGAGCTCGGTATTGATGTTTATGTTGAAAAACCGTTGGCGCACAATATTTGGCAATTGAGAACCATGAAAAAAGCAGCCAAATATTATAATATAACTTCCCAAATGGGAAATCAAGGTCATACAACAAACGGAATTCGTTTAATTAAGGAATGGTATGATGCAGGAATTTTAGGACAAGTCAACGAGGTTCATGCCTGGCATGGTGCATTTAATTTTGGCCCAGGAAAATACTTCACCAAACCTGAAAATTTTCCTCCTAAAGTTGATCCCGTTCCTGAATATCTAGATTGGGACCTTTGGTTAGGCCCAGCAAAGGATAGAGAATTTAATTCTGCCTACGCTCCTAAATCTTGGAGAGGTTTTTATGATTTTGGAAATGGACAACTGGGAGATTGGGCTTGTCACACCCTAGACGCTCCTTTTTGGGCGCTCGATTTAGGATCACCACACACGGTTGAGGCGATTGCTAAAAACCCGATGTCGGAACACGGCTTCGTAGCAGATGAATCCGTTACAACTTTTCAGTTTGGTGCAAGAAAAGGAAAAGAACCTGTAACCCTAAAATGGTATGAAGGTGGTGAAAAACCTGAAATCAGACCTGAATGGGGAATTGAAGAATTTCCAAGATCAGGAATGTTAATGATCGGGGAAAAAAATACTTTAATGACCGGCGGGCGACCCAATAAACCTGAGCTTTTGATCTCTCCAGAAGAATGGGCTGAATTTCAAGCGAATTCACCAGAAAAAACGATTCCAAGAATTGGGGAAGAAAAACCTGTCGATGAATGGATTGACGCAATAAAAAATAACTATTTGCCAGGCTCAAATTTTGATTACGCCGCTGAACTAACAGAAATGGCGTTGGTTGGTGTTTTGGCGCAAAGGTTTGCTACCAAGATTGAGTATGATACAGAAAACATGAGGGTAACGAATCGTCCAGAATTAAATATTTTTGTCAAAGAACCTGTCCGTAAAGGTTGGTCTTATGGTGAAAACCTTTAAAAAATATTCATGCGTACTCTATTTTTTATTTTACTATCATTTTATTCTATGGCGCAGACCGAAACTCAATCCTATGAGGTACTAAAAAACATCGCTGGTTGTGAGATAAGATTCTATCCTCCTGTGATGATGGCAAAATACACCTCGGACAATGGGAGATCTGGATTTGGAAAACTTTTTAAATATATTTCGGGTAACAATGATGGGGAGACTAAAATCTCCATGACCACGCCCGTTCATATGGAAAAAAGTGAATCGGAGAATTCTATGGCATTTGTTTTACCCAAAAGCTTTAATAAAGAAAACGCACCCAAACCCAACGACCCAAGTTTGGTTGTGTATGAATCCGATAGCAGACATTATGCTGCCATCGAATATTCGGGCTATACTGATGAAGTCAAAGAGAAAGAAAATACGGATAAACTAAAGAAAATTCTCAATGAGCAGAATATTGAAATTGTTGGAGACTCCAAGATATTAGTTTATAATAGCCCTTATAAAATAGTTTTTAGACGAAATGAGATTCTAATCCCAATCTCTTATAATTAAACCTACTTACAAATGAAAAAACAACTTTTTTTAAACCTTGGCTTAGTTTTATTGTTTGGATTTTTTACCTCTTGTGGTGAGACCAATCCAAAAAAACAAGTCCAACAAATCGATTACCTCAATGAGTCAAGGACTGATTTTGATAAGCGAATGAAGTGGTGGAGAGATGCAAGGTTTGGAATGTTTATTCATTGGGGACCCTATGCTGTTCCTGCTGGAATACACAAGGGTGAAAAAGTAAAAGGAATTGGGGAATGGATTATGCTAAAGGGAAATATTCCAATTGAAGATTATGAAAACTATTCTAGAGCATTTGACCCCACTGAATTTGACGCTGAAAAATGGGCGGAACATATGAAAAATGCAGGGATGAAATATGTGGTCATAACTTCAAAACATCACGATGGCTTTGCGCTTTGGGATTCTAAGGTTTCTGATTATGACATTGTTGACTATGCTCCCTATGGAAAAGATATTCTCAAAGCTCTTTCAAAAGCTTGTAAAAGTAGGGGGATAAAGTTTGGTCTTTATCATTCAATAATGGATTGGCATCATCCAAATGCGCAAGCAAATGATGCGCCGCGATATGATTATAAAAACAATCCGAATCCAAAGTTTCCAGACTATTATGAAAATTATTTAAAACCACAACTTAGGGAAATAATTGAGACTTATGACGCCGATATTCTTTGGTTTGACGGTGAATGGATCTCTGAATTCACTCATGAAATGGGATTGGATCAGTATCAATATGTCCGTACTTTAAAACCTGATATCATTATCAACAACCGCGTTGACAAAGGGAGACAAGGAATGAAAGGGATGAACAAAGACGACAAGAAATATGCAGGGGATTTTGGAACCCCAGAACAGGAAATTCTTGAAGGTGCCTCAGATTTGGACTGGGAATCTTGCATGACCATGAACGACACTTGGGGATTTAAATCATATGATGAAAATTGGAAATCTGAGGAGGTGTTAATTCATAATTTAATTGATATCGCTGCAAAAGGTGGGAATTACTTATTAAATGTTGGCCCCACAGCTGCGGGGTTAATTCCACAACCTAGCCTTGAGAGACTTGAAAAAATGGGGGAACGGCTTAAAGTAAATGGAGAGGTGATTTATGAAACTGAAAAACTAAAAAGCACCTACAAACAGGGAGAAAAAATACGTTTTACTAAGAAAAAAAATGCTGATATTTACTACGCTATCTCACTCGAGAATCCTGGAGAAGAATTTGTTATTAACCACATAAAACCAAAAGATGGTTCTGAAATTATTATGCTAGGCCAAGCGGAACCTTTGGAATGGAATTTTTCTGTTGCTGAAGGACTCAAAATTAAAATTCCAATTTTACTGTTGGAAATATTAAATGAAAAAACTGCTTGGTCTTTTAAAATTATTGGTCAAGAAATATAACCCCATAGATTATAAAACCCCTCATGAATTTTAATTTAAAAAATAAAGTAATCGTTGTGACTGGTGGTGCAAAAGGCATTGGAAATGCAATAAGTAATGTACTCGCTGAGGAAGGGGCTATTCCCTTTATCGTGGGAAGAGGCAAGGAAGCTGTCTTGGCAGCAGTAAATGGCATCAAAGAGAAAGGCGGAAATGCTTCTTATGCAATAGCCGAACTCACCGATCCCGAACAATGTAAGGCAGCTATAGCTGCTGCAGTTGCTGAGTTTGGAACGGTTCATGGATTGGTGAATAATGCAGGCGTAAATGATGGCGTAGGCCTTGAAAATGGAGATGCAAATAAATTCATTGATTCCTTGAAAAAAAATGTAGTTCACTACTATTTGATGGCACAACAAGCCCTCCCCTATCTTAAAGAAAATAAAGGAGTGATCATAAATATTGGTTCTAAGGTTTCTATGACTGGTCAGGGAGGAACTTCTGGATATGCTGCTGCTTGTGGTGGAAGAAATGCATTGACCTTAGAATGGGCTGCTGAGCTTCTCCCCTATTCCATTCGCGTGAATGCCGTGATTGTTGCAGAAAGTTTTACGCCTTTATATAAAAGATGGATTGATACTTTTCCAAACCCTGATGAAAAATTTAAAAGTATTGTAAATAAAATTCCTCTTGAAAAAAGAATGACGACCCCAGAAGAAATTGCCAATACCGTAACTTTTTTATTGTCTGAAAAGTCGAGTCACACCACAGGTCAACTTATTTATGTTGATGGTGGCTATACCCACTTAGATCGCTCAATAACTTAAAACTAATACATGAAAAAAACTGTTGTTTCCAAAGAAGTAATCATTCCATTTATGCTGATAACGTCATTATTCGCCCTTTGGGGTTTTGCGAATGCTGTAACCGACCCAATGGTTCAGGCTTTTAAAAAAGTACTCGAGCTTTCAAATTCTCAAGCCGCTTGGGTTCAAATGGCATTCTATGGAGGTTATTTCTGTATGGCGCTTCCTGCTGCTCTTTTTGTTAGAAAATATTCCTATAAAGTTGGAATACTCATAGGTCTCGCTCTTTACGCTGGAGGTGCATTGCTTTTTTACCCCGCCGCTATTACAGAACAATTTTGGTTCTTCTGTTTGGGTTTATATATTTTGACTTTTGGCTTGGCTTTTCTTGAAACCACTGCAAATCCTTACATTTTAGCAATGGGAGATAAAGAAACAGCGACCCAAAGATTAAATTTAGCGCAAGCATTTAATCCATTGGGACTGATTCTCGGATTGCTTGTGGCGCAACAATTTGTTTTAAAGAAATTACAATCTGACGATATTGCCAATTTCAGCACCCTCGAAGCAGTACAAAAAACACTTATCCGAACTTCGGATTTATTGGTCATCAGAAACCCTTATGTTATATTAGGACTGGTTGTCTTAGTAGTTTTTGTATTAATTTTGGCTGCAAAAATGCCACAAGCAAAAGGTGATGAGACTAACGCACCTTTGGGAGAAACTTTTAGTAAATTATTTAAAAACAAAAACTACAGTCAGGGAGTGCTTTCACAGGTGTTCTATGTTGGGGCACAAATTATGTGTTGGACCTACATCTATCAATATGCGGAAGCCATCGGTTTATCTAGTGAAACTGCAGCCAATTATCAATTCCTCTGTTTTATCCTTTTCTTAATTGGTCGAGCAATAGGGACTTATTTTCTAAGATTTGTAAATGCAGGAAGGCTTTTGATGTTATTCGCTGGCTTCGCCGCGATTGCATCGCTACTTACAATTTTTATTGAAGGGTACTTTGGCCTGTATTCCTTAGTCGGAATTTCTTTTTTCATGTCTTTAATGTTTCCTACAATCTATGGTATTGCTCTGGAAGGTCTTGATGAAGAAGAATCTAAAATTGGAGCAGCAGGTTTGGTCATGGCAATTGTTGGTGGAGCATTGATGCCAAAACTTCAAGGAATGTTAATTGATTTGGGTGGAAATGGTGTTAGTGACATCAAAATACTTGGAGTTTCAGAAGTGAATTTTTCTTTTCTTTTGCCTTTACTTTGTTTCTTATATATTGCTTATTACGGAAATAAAATCTATAAACAAGCTTAAAGTGAAAAGATATTGTCTGGCTTTGGATCTTAAAAATGATCCTTTATTGATTCATAAATACGTCGAACACCACAAAAGGGTTTGGCCTGAAATCATTGAAAGCATCAAGAATAGCGGTGTTTTGGACATGCAAATTTATCATATTAGTGATCGCCTGTTTATGATTATGGAAGTAGCGGATAACTTTTCTTTTGAGAAGAAAAATAAAATGGATAGTCAAAATCCTTTCGTTATTAAATGGGAGGAACTCATGGCCAATTACCAGAAAAACATTTCGTTTTCCTCCCCTAACCAGAAATGGGTTTTAATGGATAAAATTTTTCAATTGAATTGATCATTTTTTTAAGCTTGGAGTGATTACCTCTAAACTGTTTATCAACACCTTAAATCTTTTTAAGGTAAAGGGATAACATACAGATTTATTGATAATAAATTATTAACTTTGAACATGTTTAATTTATTCACTATATTATTAGTTAATAATGTTTTTATAATAATATTTCTAATTGGATTTACTGCTAAAACTCAAACAAATTATAGCTTCAAAGCCATTATTAAGGACACTAAGAGAGATTTAGTAAGTAATCAATCCGATGATTTGGGTCTGGGTGTAAATTTCAATTCGACCTCAAATAATGCTTGCTCTTTGGATACAAAAACTTTATCCTCAACCAACGAAGGGATTTATGAACGCTTTAGTGGTTGGAACCAAAACGTATTGAAGCTTTAATAAAATTTAACACTTGTAAATTTGAAATTATTTAAATACCTGTTGTTTTTAATTAGCTCCACGGTCTTTAGCCAAGAGGTTGCGTTTTCTTCGCCTTTAAGTCTGGGGAATACTTATGAAAACGGGATTTCAATGACCTACAATATGGGTCAAGCTTTTATCGGCAACCAATCCAATGGACTTTCGTTAAACAGTGGCTTTTTAAATTTATTAGGTTCGGCGACAACCATAACCGTAACCTTGACTTCTTCTGCTTTAGATAATGAAATCTCAAATTCAGAAGTAGTTACCATTACCGCTACTTTCTCTCAAGCGATGACGCCTACCCCTACCATTTCACTATCAGGTATCGTTTCAGATGTATTCATGACAGAAACTAGTAATTCCTTTACTTGGATGTATTCCTGGACTCAAACCACTACAACGTTTTTCAAAACCATCGCAACTGTTTCGGGAACCTCTGTTTCGGGCATTACCTTCAGTGGGTCTGAAAGTTTAACCCTCAATATTAAGAATGGAATTGCACCCAGTGGAAGTGGAAATGCTGGAAGTCCATATTTGATTGGCACATTTGAGAATTTAATTTGGATTGGTGAAGATTCTACAAGATGGAATAAACATTACCTTCAGGTTAAAAATATTGATGTATCTCCAACCGAATATTGGAATGATAATGAAACTGATATCTCAATCTTTGAAGGTTGGAAGCCAATAGGAAATGCCGATACACCATTTACAGGGAGCTACATTGGTGATTGGTTTGGAATATACAACCTTCATATTAATAGACTTAGCGAATCAGATGTTGGATTCTTTGGGAAAGTAAGCAGTCCAAGTAATGGTAATTCTGAAATCAAAAATATGATTCTCTCAGATATTTCAATAGTTGGGAACGCAAGAGTTGGAGGGCTCATTGGTGAGCTAAAAGGAGACGAAAATCAAAACATTTTTGTTACCAATTCTAGGGTTGAAGGAGGTATTCTCATTGGAAAAGAAAATGTAGGTGGCTTCGTAGGATTGATTGATGATCATGCAAATATATCTTTAAGCACTTCAGAAGTTAATGTAGAAGGTCACGATATCGGTGGCGCATGTGATCAAGCATTTGGAATTGCTGTTGGAGGATTTGCGGGAAAAATAAATAATCATGGAAAAATAACCCACAGTGCTTCCTATGGAAATGTTAATGCTAAAGACATGGTAGGCGGATTTGTTGGGGAAATGGGAGCTAATTCAAGAATTGAGAATTCTTTTTCTAGAGGATCCGTGTCCGTTTGTACTAGCAGCAGTGGAATAGCAGGAGGTTTTGTAGGATTTGATGATGCAGGAAACAGTGATTTTGGGCGGAAATTCACTTACAGCACCGGAGGTGTAAGTGGAAATAGTACTTCAATTGGTGGTGCATCTGGAGCAATAAATTCAACACCAAGCAGTAGAAATAATTTCTGGGATTCACAAACTTCAAATTTATCAGTGAGCTCTTCAAATGACACGAATGTTGAAGCACCTAAGACAACCCAAGAACTTATAAACATGGCCACCTATAGCGGCTGGGACTTTGAAAACTCTTGGTTGCTAACAGGAAATCTTAACGATTCGTATCCTATTATAAGGGGAAATAATCCGTTTTCATTAGTAGCCGCGACGATTGATCTAATTGCGGGTGTGGTAACAGTTACCCTTTCAGAACCTGTAAATTCAGGGTCATCCAGTTCAAGTGAAACCATAACCGCTGCTGATCTACTCGTGTCATTATTAAGTGACACCAATAGTTCTGTAACCAACGTTGTTTCAACTCCCATAGAATTAACTCTAGAAAATGACAACAAAGTGTTTTCGTTTGTCATTTCCTATACAGGAATTTTTGATGGAGACGAAGTTTTAAAAATAGGACCTAGGGAAGACGATAGTTTGTCAGGAAACAGCTCAGAGAATGTTTCTTCTAGTTTATATTTATCAATAAACACTTCAGAATATTCAGCACCTACACTAACCCTAAGTCATACAAGTAGTGGTACTTTACTAACTGGTTCTGACGTTGTAACTATAACCGCAATTTTCAATGAATCTATGCAGTCAACTCCAACTATTAATATCTCAGGCTTAGTTACTGACAGCTTAATGACTTCTACTTCAAGTCCATCAATATGGACTTACTTATGGGATGTTTCATCAAATTTCAGTGGAGAAGTTAGTGCAGTAGTCTCTGGAAGTGATTTATTTGGTAATCAATATGCAGGAACCGAAAGTATAACTTTTACAATTGATAATTCTAAACCAACGGTTACACTAACTAAGACAGGTAATCAAAACATACTTACTAATACAAATACCGTTACTTTGACTGCAACTTTCAGTGAAGCTATGCAGGCAACACCCACAATAAGTATAACAGGGATTGTAACTAATAGTTTAATGACATCTACAGCAAGTAATTCTATTTGGATCTACCCTTGGACTGTTTCAACGACAATCAGTGGAGAGGTTAGTGCAGTAGTTTCTGGAAGTGATCTTTTAGGTAATTTATATTCGGGTTCTGATAGCTTAACCTTTACAATAGATAATTTGGGACCCTCAGTTGTATTATCAAGTTCTGACGTTGATAATGTTGTTTCAATTAATGATCAGGTGACAATAACAGCGAGTTTTAATGAAGATATGAAATCTTCTCCTGTAATAAGCATAACAAGTATTACTACCAATACTGTTATGACAGCAACATCGTCGTCTACTTGGACCTATTTGTGGACAGTTTCTTCAACAACAAATACTTCTTTTTCCGCAACTGTTTCGGGGCTAGATCTTTTAGGAAATATATATACTGGAACTGAAAGTATCACCTTTATAAAAGATCAAACTGGACCAGAAATAATCTCCGTTACAACAACCATGGAGTATATTGATGTAGCTTTTAGTGAAGGAGTTTATGGGGTTATTACTTCAGACAACGGTAACTCTTCATTAACTGGAGTTGCATCGAATGGCTTCATAATCAAAGATGGGGATGGTGTAAATTCTCAAATAACAATAACTAGTAATTCCAAAGCTGATAATAATAACCTCTCAGGAGGGGAAACCACCGTGAGATTTTATATAACTATTCCACCAGGAGTTGTCTTGGAAAATCAATATTTTATTACAGCAACTTCTTCTTCTGTATTTGATATAGATCTAAATCCGATGTCTACAACTCAAAACAACAACATAATTGTTCTAGACGACGATAAAGACAACGATGGCGTAAAAGACATAATAGATAAGTGTCCTAAAACTCCTGAGGGAGAAGACGTTAATGAAACTGGTTGTGCCTCATTTGAAGTTGATACAGACCTCGATGCAATACCAGATGTTGACGATAATTGTCCATTAATAAACAACCCTCGTCAGGAAGATCGAGATAATGATGGTCAAGGAGACTTGTGTGATCCAGACCCAATTATTAAAATCACCTCCATTCCGACTGAAGAGACTGTAGCGCTTGGAACAATAGTCGGGACAATCTCAACCTCTGATTTAAATGATTCCGAAATCACCCTTAGTATTCAAGATGAATTAAATCTTTTTGCTTTGGAAGGAAATAATATTATTTTGGCTGGAGAACTCGATTTTGAAGCGATAGAATCCCACATGATAACTATTTTTGCGAATAGTAAGTTTGGGTCATCGGTTTTAACAGTTCTGATAAAAGTAATCGATGTCCCAAATACCTCCTATGATGCTAGTTTTTATGTGTCAATTTTTAAGGTTGATGGAAAAACAAGATCTGACATAACGACCAAAGGCTATAAGAGATTTCATAACCCATATAATCGAGGTGTTGGAAAATGGAAAATTAGGAAAAATATTTCAGGAGGAGCAGATGCAAAACTATTTGTAATCAAAGTCCCACCTCCAGTTTCTAAGAGAAATGAAGAGGAGTCTGAAGAATATCTGGCATTTATTGATACTCCCAGTTTTGACAATCCAATGGATCACAATAAGGACAATGTTTATGAGGTCGATGTGGAGT
>CAJXQS010000031.1:0-14655 GCA_913058385.1 uncultured Flavobacteriaceae bacterium | reverse complement strand
TCATCTGATGAACAGCCGATTGTAAATACAAAAAGACCTAGTAACAATAATTTTTTCATAATATTTTTTAATTTTACAAAGGTATGCATCACTTTTAATATTATTATAGTAAATAATTAAAATCTATTGTTATTCATAAAATAAACACAAATGATAGCAATAAAAATATATAACTTAATAAATGAGTTACTTTGTTGTTGAATCACTATTAAAGCACTAAGTTTTTATCATAATGGTAATTCCTGTATTTGTAACTTTAACGCACTTCAAATTATGAAACAAATATTCTTATTCTATCTTTTAAATTGCATCGTATTTAGTGTTCATTCTCAATTTAAACCCGATCAGGTTGCATTGCACTTTTTGAATGATTTGAAACCAATGCAAATGGATCAAGTTCAATTCAAATTGACGGATTCAACAAAAACAAGGTGGCATTATTTACCACATTCTTCATTCCAAAGAGGTGGGCTAAGCATGGATTCCCTGAGCGTTGTTCAAAATAAAAATCTGATGGATTTGCTTGATGCTTTTTTAAGTAACTCGGGCTATGATAAAATGGAACAAATAATCGATTTGGAAAACTACTTGGCCATCAAGGAACAGAATCCCACTATAAGAAATCCTAAAAAATATTATGTTGCGTTTTATGGAACTCCCAACAATGAATCCCCGTGGGGATGGTCTTTTGAAGGGCATCATCTTTCATTTAATTTCACAGTCCATAAGGATCAAGTCGCTATAGCCCCAGCCTTTCTTGGTTCAAATCCAGGAGTGGTGTTGGAGGGCCCTCAGAAGGGGAAAAGAGTTTTACATAGAGAACAAGATCTTGGTCTCCAATTGATCAATTCGATGAGCGCTCAGCAAAGTCAAAAAGCAATAATTAGTGAGGTTACTTTTGGAGACGTACTCAGTAAAAACAAAAGCTTCATCTCTCGACTTGAAGAATCAGGAATAAGATATACAGCACTCACTGCTGCTCAAAAAGGCATTGTAAACGCTATAATCCAAGAACACATGAGCAACATGGAGCCAGCAGTAGCGCATAGAGCAAAAATCTTATTGGAAAACGAGAATTATGACGACATCACATTCTGTTGGGCAGGGAAAAAAGAAATTTTAACTGCTCATTACTACAGAATTCAAGGAGAAAAATTTCTAATAGAATTTGATAATAGTCAAAACAAAGGAAATCATATTCATACCGTTTGGAGAGAATTTGATGGGGATTTTGGAAAGGATTTAATTAATGAGCATTACTTAAATTCCGATCACCATTAAACAGAATTTCATTTCTAAATTTAATAAATACATTTAGAATTATCGGATTTTAAATAATAGGTTTTATAGTTTTTTGCTTTTCGATCCATACAGCCACAAAGATTTAATAGCTGAATGTTTTTAAAGTCAATTGGGTGACTTTCAGCCTGTAGTGCAATAAATCCCTCTTTTAAAATTTCTCCTTCTTTGGCTTTCCAATATTCTTTATTGTCCACGCCCATCGAAGACCAATCCTGTTCTCCCCGACTTTTACTAATAAAACCTCCTCCTATTTGGGGATTTTCATATTTTAAAACCAATTCATTTTCAATGAAATGAGAAATACTTTCTCCTCCCAAAACAAGCACTTCTCCATGAACCCATTGATCCCCGTGATAAGTCTTGGCGCTAGAATCAATACAATGGGAATAGTCGACAGCACCAAACATTTCTACTGCTGTCCCTGGAGTACAAACATTCCCAGTGGGTCGGTCTTCTGTTCCTAGGCCCCCCAAAAACTGGATCTCAATAGAGACTGGGAAAAACTGACCATGGCTATTACTTTCAGCTGATTGTGAATGAAGCATAATTCCGCTATTTCTAATGTTCCAAGATTCTGCTCCTTTGACTTGATCTCCATAAAAACGATAATCAAATTTTAATTTATAATAGGAAAAGGCTTGGTCATAATATATGTGAGCATAGGCATTATCGAAAGTCTCATATTCATCGTATACAATTCTCAACATGCTGTCTTGAACCCTAACTGTATTCTTGTAATTGACATTTAAGTCTTGATTTGCAAACTTAATGTCCCATCCCGATAAATCTTTTCCATTAAAAAGAGAAATCCACTCTTGCTGATCAGGATCATTTTTAGTAGCAGTGTTTTGCTTACACCCCATAAAAAGGAAAAAACTTAAATAAAAAACTTGTTTTAGTTGGATCATAATTGTTGGCTTTTTATTAATGCTGATCACTTAATATATTCTACAAATCAAATTAATACTATTCATGATTATATCAAAACAAAAAAGTGTTTATATATTTGAACATGGGTTTAACAAATAATGATATTTTCAAAAAGTTGAGAGTCGCGCTAAAGCTTCGCGACGTGGACATCGTCGAAATCTGTAAGTTGGTTGATTTCAAAGTTTCTAAAGCTGAGCTGGGTGCTTTTTTTAGAAATGAAAAACATGAAAAATATATGGAATGCGGCGATCAAATTCTCCGCAACTTTCTGAACGGTTTAGTCATTCACCTTAGAGGTCCTAAAAACGATGGGTAAAAAAATAATCAAATGCAGTCAATGTCAGGAAGAATTCGAAACCGGATTTGACTACAGAATGCACTGGGAAATCCACCTAGACGAGTATTTTGAAAAACTTAAAAACGAAAATCAAGATGCTTAATTATCTCCTGCCAAATCTTTCAGACCAATCCTGAAGCTGTCGCTCTTTATTTATTCTTTCTTTAATTGTCAATTCATTTAACAAAGGATTTGTTTCCCCTTTTGAGGTAAGGTGATATTCCGAACATTGATTGCAAACATAATAGTTAACCGCAGCTTTTACAAACCTGATGTTTGAACGAATCAAGGCTTCTTGTGCCTCTGATTCTAGATAATAAGATTTTTTATTGTTAGAACAACCCATTGAATATTGATTAATTCGAAGATAGTATATTTTAAATTTTTATTGGGTGCTCGATCTGGTATTCTGCCTTTTAAAAATAAAAGGAAATGATTTTAAATTTATTACATTATATTTAATAAATTTTCACCAAAAACTAAAACATGAAATTATTCGCAAAACCTTTATTAATTCTTCTTTTCCTACCTCTTTTTTTGTTTTCTCAAATAAACATATCAGGTGTTGTTAAGGACAAGGAGACAGGAACTCTAATCGAAAATGCAACTGTAATGCTCAAGCCCTACAGTGTCAGCGGCGGAGGCTATTACAGCGGTCTTAAAACACAGAAAAACGGTGTTTTTGATTTGTCTACAAATTTTAAATACCCCTTCCATCTGATTGCCACTAAAAATGGATGTGTTTCTGAAAAAATTAAAATCAAAAAAGGCACAACCTATGTAGAGGTTGTTTTCGAATGCGAAGAAGAAGCAATTAAAGAAATTATAAAAGAACAAACTTCGGATGTCGACAGCGATGGTGTACTTGATCGAGATGACAAATGCCCTGATGAGGCAGGAGTATCAGAAAACGACGGTTGTCCTTGGCCTGACAATGACAGTGATGGCGTTGCAAATAAGGACGATACCTGTCCAGAGGAAAGTGGTGCTGCAGAAAATCAAGGTTGTCCATGGCCAGATGGGGATGGAGACGGTGTTGCTGACAAAGATGATGCTTGTCCAGATGAAGCAGGTGTCGCGCCTAACAAAGGATGTCCAGCAGAACCAAAAGAAATTAAGACAATGATTGTTGAGGGGAGCGCTGTGATTCTGTTTAATGCAGAAAGTAAAACAATCAGAGACTCCGACAATAGCATGCTTGCTAACTTGGCGGCATTGTTGTCAAAGTATCCTCATGTTTCAATTACACTTGAAGGACATGCTTCTAGCGATGGCAGCAAGGCATACAACCAAAAACTTTCTGAAGATAGAGCGAATTCGACTAAAATGGCTTTGGAAGCCCTTGGCGTTTCGGGTTCTCGCATCAATGTGATTGGTCATGGAGAAGACAAACCTGTTATGAATAATAATACCGCAAAAAACAGGGCCCAAAACAGAAGAGTTAATTTTACTCTTTAACAAATAAATATTTTTAATTAAAAAAACCCTTCATTAATGAAGGGTTTTTTTATTCCAAATTCAATTCTCTTAGAACGGGAGTTTCCAATAAACCCGAAGGTAAAAACTTCCAATCTGAGGTGTCGAACGATTTATAGTTTAAGCTTACAACATTAATATTATTAAATATTTTCCACGCTTCTCCTCTGGCCTCTTTGGCTTTAATGCGATTGGCACCCAAATTTGTGACATGAATCCGTAGGGTGTTTTTCCCTTTTTTAAGGCGCTTGATTTCAATTTTATAAGGGTTCGACCAAACCGTTCCGATAAATTCCTCATTGATCCAAACTTTAGCGCTCTCTCTTACATCTCCCAAATCAAGCAGCCATGCCCCCGTATGATTTGAAGGTTTTTCAAATGCTATGCTGTAAGCAGCTGTTCCTGAAAAATCTCTAGCATCGTTGCCCAATCGAGTCCACGAAACCAGTTTTTCAATTTTTCTATGTATTGGAATTTTTGGACCTCCTTTTAAAAAATGAAGGTTCCACAGACCCAATATTGGATAGCCATTTGAGCTCGACTTATGGTATTGCCACATCGGTGCATCCGATTCCTTATAGGTCTTAATAAAAACTGTTTGACCAGAAGCCAATGCTAGCTTAACTAAAGTTTGATCCCCATTAGCATTAGTAATGGCTTTACCTACTTTTCCAGAATTAGGATCTAAAAATAAGACACCATTTGCCTTGTGCTCAATTGGAACAAAACCTGATATGGTCTGGTCGGTATGATTTGCAATAAAATAGACTTTCTCTTCAGCTACTTTTCTCCGAATAAATTTAAGCCCTGTCTCAACTAGTTTCTCGGCACGGATTTCAGAAGCAATCAATGGTAGATGAATTTTATTTAAATCGTGTGTTTCAATTTTGGAATGACGCAACCTTTGGCTCATCTCTTTCTCGTCTTCCTTGTAATTTAAAAAGCCAGGAACAGTTTCGGGCAGCCCTAGGAATATAATTGAAGCCCCTTTTTCTTTTAGAGCAATCAGTTTTTTTAATGTTTCTAGCGGCATGATTTTGGTGTCGGGCACTACTAAAGTTTTATAAAGACCCCCAGGTAGGAGCAAAGCGCCGGATTCGAATTGAGCCTTTTCAATAAATCGATCAGAAATATAATCAAAAGTATATCCCCTTTTTAGCAAAGTGTTTGCTGCCTCATAGAAAGATCCTTTTAACAACCATTCATCAATTTTATGAATTGAAAATTGAGCAAGTTTCTTCTCCTTATGAAAGTTATCCCATGCATCGTGTATTGGCCAATAGAGTAAAATCTCATTGTCGGGTTTACCCAATTGAAGAAGGGATTGGGCCCTACTAATATAATTAAATAATGCAGGTACATCTTCCCAAATCGTGTTGTTGGGATTAAAATTTACTGACGCATAAAACTTCCATCCTGGCCATACTGCCTCCTGGGGAGAATATGTAGTACCATGAAGAAAAACATGATTTATCCCGTTTAGAAATAAGTCTTCCACCTCTGGCTTGCACTGAGACAAGGCTGTTCTAAAATGCTCTCTCAACCAAGTAAATGTCTCAGACGAAACCAATGGTTTGTTTGCAATGTGCGCTGCTGATGAAGAAAACCTAATCATCACTGGATCGGCATCCCCGGCTCTAAAGTTCTTGTGAGGAAATTCTTTGTCCGTTCCTCCACCTTGAATTCTTCTAAACCCATTTATTTTATAAGGCATCGAACCAAAGGTTTCACACTCCGGAATATCTGCAGAGGCATACAGATCAATCAAATTTCCCGGTGAGCCGTGAGCTTGGTACTTGGTCTTTACCTTTTCTTTATCAGCCCAAATATTCCAAGAACCATTAAAATCTTCAATCAATAAATCGGATAAAGTTTCCTTATAATCACTCATGATTCGATTTGCATCAGGGTCAGAAATATCACTAAATAGTTTAGGAAGATGAGGCAATAAATCATAGCCCCGGTGTTTGATAAAAGCGTTGAAAAAGTCTTGGGTGTAGTCTGCTTTGTATACCTCATAACTGTCGTTAAAAACAGCACGTACTTTTCCATTAACTTTTGTTAAAGCTTCTGAATAAGGAATCAAGTATTTTTCTAATGCACTTGATGAAAAATGATCTATGACCCAGCCATTACCACCGGGTGCTGATCGTTTTACCTGCTGTCTTGTTTTTCCTTCATAAACAAAATATAAAGTATGATCAGATTCAATAGCTTTGAAATTTAAACTATCACTTGAAACTAAATCAGTTATATCATTGTATTTATTATCCTTAGAAAATGAAATTATCTTTTGTAAAATAATTTTTCTATTTAAGAAATTATTAGGTTTAAAAAATAAATTACCTTCAAGAGGATTTACCAAATCATGCATTAGCATGCTGGGAACGAGGACACTTTGATCAAATTGTTCCCCCTTTTCTAAATCCACCTTAAAAACCAAAAGTGTAGTAGCGGCGTGCACCAAATCTACTTTTGATCCGCCCCAAGGCCATCCTGTTCCTAGGGTTAAGCTACACCCATGCCCAGACTGTCTGCAACCGAGAGTGTATGATTCAACATCGAAATCCATTTTGGGGAGAGATAATCAATGTAGTTTTCTTCTTGTCCTTTTACGCCATAGATGGGGGCTATTTCTACGCCTCCCATGCCAGCTTTATGAAAATCAATTAGCGAGACCCTAATATTTTTTTCATTCACTGCGCTTCCCATCCACCACCATCGAGTCCAAGGTTTTGAAGTGGCTTTTTGTGCTGGCCAATAGGATTGGTCTTGTGCGCTAACAGAAAAAAGAAATATGATAAATAATAAAGTTAAAAAAGCTTTTTTCATTGAATAAAAATAATAAAATTTTACATTGACAAACAGCCAACCATAAATTTAATATAACGTATATCATGCATTTTAAAATTAAATAGATGCAGGAGAAATACGGGTGGAAAGAATAAATTTTAATGACTAGAATGCCTGATTTCTAGCTAAACTGGTATTTATTTGTAAATTTAATTTTAAATAAAAAATGAGAAAAAATTTCCAAGTCTTTACATTCTTCGTTATAATCTTGCTGGCTGGAAATCAAAACCTTGCAAGTCAAGAAATAAGTGCTGTAATTAAAGACAGTTTAACTCAGGAACCCATCCCTTTTGCTTCAATTTACTCCTCAAAAGGAACAGGAATAATGGCAAATGAAGAGGGGCTTTTTAGACTTCATTTAGAAGCAAAAGCCAATGACACGATTTATTTCTCATGTATGGGTTATGAAACATTAAGTCAAGTCGCTTCAAAATTTAGAGACAGCATTGTGTTCCTTACTCCAAAATCAATTGCGCTTAATTCTGTTATTATTACTAACAAAGATCTCACTGCTAAAGAAATAATCAAAGCAATCAAAAGAGATATTCCTGATAAATATGAATTGGGTCTGACAAATAAAAAACTTTTTTTTAGATCGTCTGGTTTTCAGAAGTTTAAGGCGCTTAAAGTTAAGGTTAAGAAATCCTCTATCGAAGAGTTTAATCAGGAGTTTTGGGACAGTACGCTTCAAAAAATGCCACGAGAATCTGACTGGCATGTTGAAATATTGGGGAATTTATATGGAGATCACACCGAGGAAAATCAAAAACTAGAATTGCAAAAAGCATTAGAACTCGAAGACAAAGAAACCACTGCGCTATTTGAAAATATTGCAAGTGCATTTGACACCATCTTAAAGCAAAATGTTAAGCCTGATTCTTATTTTAAACTGCGAACAGGTATCATCAGCGCTGATTTAGAATCGGATAATCTAAGTTCCACAGTAAAGGATACCCTCACTTCTGAAGAAAAAAAGGTAAAAGAAAAAGAATCATTTTTAAAATGGAGAAAAGAAATTTTAACAGATCTATCTGTTTCCATTTTCGAAAAGGAATCGCTTAACCTAAGTGTTATCAAAAAGGCATCTAAATATGATTTTAAACGCATTAATTTTACTTATATCGGAGACCTCCCCGTTTATATTTTAAGCTTCACTCCCAAGGGAAATGCGGATTATACGGGAAAGATATATGTCGACGCGAATGAAATGGCGCTCATAAGGATTGAATATAAAAACATTCAAGACATTCGTGACATTAGCTTGCTCGGAATGTCATTCAAACACTATCTGAAAGAAGTGGTTTTACAATTCAAAAAAATGAACTCTGGAAAATATACATTGCAATTTTTTGAGCTTTCTGATGGTTACGAATCGGGAGTTGATCGAGTTTTCACAATTGTAGAAAAAAACAAAGTCGTTAAAGGCCGTAACAAGCAAAATGAACTTAAAATGGACATAAATGTTCAAATCATTCTAACGCAAAAACATCAAGGTGTCATTTTTGAAACGGAGACAATCTCTCAAGAGGATTTTGATGGTCTTAAAGAGAACCCTTCGATATTACCGGTAAATCTTACAGAGTATGATCCAACTTTTTGGCAAGGACATACCATCATAGAGCCGAATCAAGCAATAAAAAATTTTAAAGTAGATCATTGATCTTAAAAGTAGCCTTCCCAAATGCATAGTGATTTTAAATCGTTTTATTGAGCCCTAAGCTTGAATCTATTAAAGCGCTATTAGGGAGAATAGGATTAGCACTGGGGAGTTTCGATTTTAAGAAAACTTAGCAGATTAATCTTTTATTTGTAAATTCAATTTTTTAAACAAATGAAAAGTTACCAAAAAATACTGCAAATTCATCCAAACGACAACATTCTTGTCGCACTCACAGACTTAAAAAAGGGGGATCAAATTTTATTTGAAGATCGATTGTATGTCTTACAAAATGACATTGCAGCAAAACATAAGTTTGCCAAGATTGATTTTGTTAAAGGAGCCTCTATTTTTATGTATGGCGTATTGGTGGGCAAAGCAACAAAAGAAATTCTAAAGGGAGGACTCATAAGCACCTCAAACATTGTTCACGACACAGGGGCATACAGCGTTCAGGAAGTTGCAGCAAAAACACCTTGGGTCGCTCCAGACCTTTCAAGATTCCAAAACAAAAGCTTTGACGGTTACCACAGGGCAGATGGCTCCGTTGGAACAGAAAACAATTGGTTAATTATTCCTTTGGTTTTTTGTCAAAACAGAAATGTTGAAGTTTTAAAAGAGACCCTAGTAGAAAAACTGGGCTTCGGAAAAAAGAGACATTTAGAATTTAATGTCGACAAACTGATCGATGCTTATAAAGCTGGAGATTCTTCAGCATCAATTTTAGGAAAAAGTATAATCGAGGAAGCTGATGAATTGACTAAAAATCCATTGTTCCCAAATGTGGATGGTGTTCGTTTTTTAACCCACGACGGTGGATGTGGCGGAGCAGCTTCAGATGCTATTGCATTGTGTAATTTATTGGCAGGCTATATCAACAATCCTAATGTAGCAGGCGCTACGGTTTTGAGCTTGGGATGTCAACACGCGCAAGCTAGTATTTTAGAAAATGTATTAGCAAAAATGGCACCCAATAATCGAAAGCCTGTTTATATATTAGAACAGCAACAAAGTAATTCAGAAAAGGAATTGATTGCGGAAGCCGTCAAAAAAACCTTTGTGGGCTTAATAGAAGTTAATAAAATCGAACGACAACCAGCGCCTTTAAGTAAGCTGGTCATTGGTCTAGAATGTGGAGGGTCTGACGGATTTTCGGGAATTTCAGCCAATCCGACATTGGGCTATGTTTCTGATCTAGTCGTAGGCTTGGGAGGTGCAACAGTGTTGTCAGAATTTCCTGAACTTCATGGAGTTGAACAAGAATTAATCAATCGATGTGAAGACCGGAATAATGCGAAAAAATTCGCCCATATTATGTCTACTTATAATGAGAAAGCAGAGGCTTTGGGCGCAGCATTTTCAATGAATCCCTCTCCAGGAAACATCAAAGACGGGCTGATAACGGATGCCATTAAATCTTCAGGTGCCGCAAAAAAGGGAGGAACCTCTCCTATAAAAGATGTTTTAGATTACACAGAACAAGTGGTGCAACCTGGTTTAAATTTGCTTTGTACACCCGGAAATGATGTCGAATCGACAACTGGTTTGGCAGGCTCTGGGGCCAATGTTATTTTGTTTACTACAGGTTTGGGTACTCCAACCGGAAATCCAATTTGCCCTGTTGTAAAAGTCGCAACCAACACAAAGTTATTTGATAAGATGAATGATATTATTGATTTTAATACGGGGACGATAATCGAAGGAAAAACGACAATTGAAGAAACAGGAGAAGCGCTCTTGGATTTTGTAATTCGAGTTGCCAGTGGTGAAATACAAACAAAGGCCAGGAAATTAATGCAAGATGACTTTATCCCTTGGAAAAGAGGAATGTCATTATAAAACAGCTTTTAAAATGTCAAAATTTAGTTTAAAAAACAAAACCGTATTAATTACTGGTGGAGGAAGCGGAATAGGAAAAGCCATTGCGGTTACCTTTGCCACTCAAGGGGCAAAAATTCATATTTTAGACTTTAACGAAACTGCTGCAAAAAAAACTGAGGATGAAATTAATAATACAGGAGCGATAGCAAAAGCACATGCCTGTGATGTATCCAATCAGATAAATGTAAATGCTGTAGTCGCTCAAATCGCAAAAAGTGATAGGATTGATGTTTTAATAAATAATGCTGGAATTTCTCATGTTGGAAATATTGAATCTGTGGAAGAAGCAGACCTTGACCGCTTGTACAGCGTTAACATAAAAGGGGTTTATAATTGCATTAAAGCATGCATCCCCGTGATGAAAAATCAAAAAAGTGGCGTGATTCTAAATCTGGCCTCTATTGCCTCACATGTAGGGCTCAACGATCGTTTTGCTTACTCGATGACCAAAGGCGCTGTGTTGACCATGACCTATGCCATCGCAAAAGATTATTTGACTTCGAACATTCGTTGTAACAGTATCTCTCCTGCGAGAGTTCACACCCCGTTTGTGGATGGCTTTATCAATAAAAACTATCCTAGAAAAGAAGCTGAAATGTTTGAGAAACTCTCAAAAACACAACCCATAGGACGAATGGGGAAACCTCAAGAAATAGCAGACTTAGCATTATTTTTATGTTCAGAGGAAGCAGGATTTATCACAGGATCTGACTATCCAATTGATGGCGGATTCATAAAATTAAATGGAAACTAATAAAACAATAAAATGAAGTTAATTAGATTTGGAGCAATCGGCCATGAAAAACCTGGAGTTCAATTAGCCAACGGAACAAAAATAGATGTCTCGGGTTTTGGTTCGGATTATAACGAAGAGTTTTTTGGGAATGGGGGCATCAATAAGCTCTCTGAATGGTTGGATAACAACCAAAATCAGTGTCCCAAAATTGGATCAGAAGTTCGATTGGGAGTTCCATTGGTTCGGCCTTCAAAAATTGTTTGTGTGGGTTTAAATTATGCAAAGCACGCCGCTGAAAGTGGTATGGAGGTCCCTCAAGAACCCGTGCTGTTCTTTAAAGCAACTTCAGCTTTGGTAGGACCAAATGATGACATTATTATTCCCAAAGGAAGTGAGAAAACTGACTGGGAAGTAGAATTGGCGATTGTCATCGGAGCGAAAGCCTCTTATGTTGAAGAAACGGATGCTTTGGATCATGTTGCGGGCTATGTATTGCACAATGATGTAAGCGAAAGAGCTTTTCAGCTGGAAAGATCTGGACAGTGGGTGAAGGGGAAAAGTTGTGATTCTTTTGCGCCAGTTGGTCCTTTTATTGCCACAAAAGATGAAATTGCTGATCCCAATAATTTAGACCTTTGGTTAAAGTTAAATGGCGAAATGATGCAAGACAGCAATACTTCAGATTTTATTTTTAACATACAGCAGGTGGTAAGTCATATCAGTCAATTCATGACGCTCTTGCCAGGAGATATAATTTCAACCGGAACACCCTTCGGTGTTGGCCTTGGACTGACGCCCCCCAAATATCTTAAAGCAGGAGACGTAGTTGAACTTGGAATTGAAGGTTTGGGTGTGTCCAAACAATTGTGTAAAAACTATCAATAAATGATCATTGATGCCCACCAGCATTTTTGGAAATATGATCCTGTCAGAGACAATTGGATCGAGGATTCCATGGAGGTTCTTCGGGAAGATTTTCTGCCAAAAGACTTAAAACCTATTTTGGATGCCAATGGTGTTGCAGGTTGTATTGCTGTTCAGGCGGATCAATCAGAGAAAGAAACCGAGTTTCTTTTAAAGTGTGCTCAAGAAAATCCATTTCTAAAAGGCGTCGTGGGTTGGGTGGATTTAATGGCTGGAAATGTTGAAGAACGTCTTGCCAATTATTCACGTAATGAATATTTCAAAGGAGTACGACACATCGTCCAAGCAGAAAAAGATGATTTTTTATTAAATAAAGATTTCCAAAATGGTGTTGGAAAATTATCTCAATATGGACTTTCTTATGACCTGTTAATTTACCCACGACAATTTCCTGCAACCCTTGAAATGGTTGAAAAATTCCCGAATCAAATTTTTGTTTTAGACCATATCGCCAAACCTAGTGTATCTGAAAAATTAGATGCGGAATGGGTGAAAAACATCCTTTTGTTGTCAAAACATGAAAATGTATTTTGCAAAATATCTGGAATGGTCACTGAAACCAAAAATTTTGAATGGGTGAAAAGTGATTTTACCCCCTACTTGGCAAGTGTTGTCAGTGCTTTTGGGACGGATCGTTTACTTTATGGCTCTGACTGGCCTGTTTGTTTACTAGCGGCAGATTATAAAGAAGTGCTGGGCATTATCGTTGATTATTTCCAAAACTTTTCAACTTTAGAAAAATCTAAAATTTTTGCGCTAAATGCAATCAAAGCTTATAATTTAGATTGCATTTAACACAAAAAGTTTCTTTTATTAGAAAGACTTTATTCTGAATCTGGCTGATATCCCGATTCCCCTTCATCGTTATCCTGGAACATTGATCTTAATGTGCTGATGTCTGGCTTAGATAATACTGGAGCAATATAATTGTTAAACAAAGCGAAGCCTAAAGGGTTATTCTCTTCAACACCTTCTGGAGTATTAGCGTTATCGTTCCATTCTGGAGCGAGGGATCCGCCTTCCCAAAATTCTGTGCCGAAGCCCCACATTCCAAAAGTTAACAAATATTGATACTCTTTAAGCATTACCGGCCAAGCATCTCGGTTTGTTATATCATCGCCATATCCTTCAATACCAAAAACACCATTTGTATGCGCTTCAATCATTGCAAGATATATTTCTGTATTAGTAATATCTTGATCCTCTGCCTCTATGTTTAGTGCATTAAATGACCCTTCAACAGCTCCTCTGGTTCCAAATCTATGAAGTGTATGTAAAACATGTTCTAAAAGCTCTACGATATCGTCATTACCCGTTTTTTGACTGTCAACATTTTTATACCATACCATATCGTCTAGAGCCATGGAATCAAATAGAGCTTGTAATCCATTATAACTACTGATTCCTTCGTCTGACAATGGACTTGGACTATATTCACTCCCTCCACCATAGCCAATTCTTTGACCTGTTGGTAATCCTTTATGCCAACCTTCCTCTCCTAAAAGAATTTTTATCATTTTTTCTTGTGCAACAGAATTAATTCCTGGAGCATCTTTATTCATTAATAACTTAAATGTTTGTGCTACTTTTTTGGCCCATTCATCATCAACGGCAGGTTGACCACCTACATTACCCGCTACGAGTAGCTTAATACCATAAACATCCAAGGATCTATCAAACCAATCAGAGATATTGTCGTTGGGTAACAGCTGACCACTAGTGTAATAAGTGGAGGAAACTTCAATTAATTGAAAATTAGCAGTAAGTATAAGGTCTGAATTTATCGTAAGAGTGACCTTGTTAGAGGTTTCTTCACTGCCGGTCCAGCCTGTAAACTCGTAGCCTTTATCGGCACTGGCTGTAATTGATACTTCCGTCCCTTGTTCAAAAGATCCGCCAACAGAAGACACAGCCCCTCCATCTTGAGCTGTTACGATAAGCTTGAACTTAGTTGCGACTTTAACATCATCTTCTTCACTGGTAGTACAATTAATTATAGTGAATAATATAAATAACTTTAAAATTAACTTTTTCATTTGCTTGGTTTAGTTTTAAAACGTATAAGATACTAATTTAGTAGAATATAACTTTAAGCAACATGGTGGTTATTTAATTATTTTGACCCCCTCATTATTTCTTCGAAATGGTAAACATTAAAACCAGATGGAGATGATTTTGAGATATTAACCATCGATTTAGCAACAAGTGCTGCACTTATTGGTCGGTATTTAGAAGGCATAAATGGAGAAAATAATGGCATAACCCATTGTGCTATTCTTTCTCCAAAACGTTTCTCTTTTCTTTTGCCCATTAAAAGAGAGGGGCGAAAAACTGAAGTTGAAGGTAATTCTAAGCTTAAGACGGCGGCTTCAATTTGGCCTTTCAGTTTTAGATAAAAACCTTTTGCATGTTCATTAGCACCTGAAGAGGATACAAATGAAAAGTTTTCCACATTATGAGTCTTACAGGCTTTTGCAATATTTATTATAATTTCCATATCGACCTTGCGATAGGCTTCTTGGTCCCTCTTGACTTTAGATTGTGTGGTCCCAATGGCTG
>CAJXQS010000030.1:0-14942 GCA_913058385.1 uncultured Flavobacteriaceae bacterium | reverse complement strand
CCTCTCTATTCGTCGGCAGCGTCAGATGTGTATAAGAGACAGTCTTTTTACTATCACGTAATTTAACCAAAGCCATCTTTTTTAAAAATATAGATTTAAGTTTTTTTTATCTTTTCTTTTTGTCTCTATTAAATACACCTTCAGTCTTATTTGAAATACTTCCTTTTATTTTTTTGTTGGGCACTCAAGTATTTTTTATTCATCTTATTGACAAAAATGAACTACAGGTCTTTAAGTACTCTGGTTTAAATAATATAAAAATCATAAAAATTTTAGGTTTATATTCATTCTTTCTTGGTATTATTATGGTTATTTTTTTTTATAACGGATCTTCTATTTTAAAAAACTCATATCTATTAATTAAAAATACCTATTCTGATGATAATAAGTATTTAGCTGTTATCACTGAAAATGGTCTTTGGATCAAAGATGAAATAAATGACAACATAAACATAATTAATGCCCGCCAGGTCAACAATGAATTTTTACTCAATGTTTCCATAACAAAGTTCAATAAAGATTTTGATTTAGTTGAAGTATTACAAAGTGAAAAAGTTGATATTACATCAAAAAAATGGAGAATATTTAATCCAATAACTTTAAAAGGTAACTCGCAAAGTACTTTAGATGAATTGATATTACATTCAAATTTTGACTTACAAAAAATAAATAGCTTATTTTCAAACCTTTCTTCTTTAAGTATAATTGATTTAATTACATTAAGAAAAAGTTATATGTCTTTAAATTATTCTGTAACTGATATAAATTCTCACTTATTGAAAATTGTCTCTTATCCGGTTTACTTAACTCTAATTACAATTTTTTCTGCTATTATTATGTTTAACATTGGCTACCAAAAAAATACCTTTTTTAAGATTACATTAGGAATTTTTTTGTCTGTAATTATTTACTATATTAATAATAAATTTGACACATAACTTTGCAAAAATTAAAAAATATTATGAAAAAATTATTGTTACTAGGTCTTTTTGTATTTACCATCGGCTGTTCATCAGATGATTTCTCTGAAGACACGACATCAAATCCAGCAGCTATGGAGCTTGATGCTGTAGGAGCTTTATCTGAACAGACAGCAGAAGAGGCAAAAAAGACGATTTACGGAAAATGGAACTTGTCTTCATCTTCTTCGTCTTCAAGAGTCAGTTGTAAGTTTGTGTATGTTGAGTTTTTGAGTGAAAGCTATTTTATGACGCTTGACATTGATGGCGAAATGGAACAGTTTGCAGGGGGTTTTAACGTTACTGAAAATGCTTAGGGTAAAGTTGAAAAAGTTGAGTTGATGCTTTTAAATTCAGAAACAGATTTGGAATTTAAAGTTGCCACAATTACCAACATGGTTGTTGTTAAATCAGGCGAAGCTCTGAATGCTTCTTTTAATGTTGTTCTTTCTTTACCTGCCTCAGAATTTGCTAGTTGTAATGAAGCACTATCAGGCGATGTGTCAGCTGAAAAAGAAAAGCCGATGGCTGAATCTTCAGATGCAACCTCCAACCACGCAAAATTTGTTGGTAAATGGGAATGGGTTACTGTGACTAATTCAAATAAATCAAGTTATTCTATAAATGATGAACTTAATCAGATTTGTATGAATTATTCCCAGAGTTCAACTGTTTCTGCGGATGGAACGGTAGTATATTCGGAGGGAGAAGAAGAACTTGATCCTGATTGTACACCTGCTTCTAAAATATATCTTACGGTATCAACCTATGGCACCTATGCGATAATGTATGTTAACGCTGACGACGTTATTCTTCGTGCTGAAGTAGGAACTTGGAGCTGGGCTGACAGTAGCCAAGCTAAAATTATAATTCCAGATGGCGATGAAGAAAATTCTTCAGATGAATTCACACTTGTTTCTGTTTCAAGTACTGAATTTGTTATTGATAGTGAAGATGAAGATGAAGATGGGGTGATTCGTGTTACAGCGAAGAAACTTTCAAACTAAATTTTTATATTATACAAGATGCCTCTAGCATTTTGTTAGAGGCTTTTTTTATTAATTTATGTATTGAAAAAATCAGATGCTACTTTTCTTTCAAAACTAAAATACAACTATAATTTAGTTGTAAACATCACCAGCAACATTTCCGAAAAAGAAATAAGGAACTTGTGTGCAGCGGCAACTAAAAAAGCGTTTGACGAAACTGATTTTGAAATAAGAGGCTCAGAAAATCTACCCGACGAGCAAGGTGTGATTTTTATCTATAATCATCTTGATAACCATCCCTACTATACGGTTGATGATGATTTTCAAATTACTTTGGACAGTCATTTTATCAGCAGCTTAATACTCAATAAATATTATCAGGACCCAGGCATAAGAGTTTCGAGGTATTCACTTGAAGGCGAAAAGAATCACCACGCTTATTACAATAGACTCGGATTTATAAGGGTCTATGCCAAAGATTTTACGCCAGCGCATTTGGATCCA
The DNA here is from genome assembly GCA_913058385.1 of uncultured Flavobacteriaceae bacterium. Taxonomy (GTDB): domain Bacteria; phylum Bacteroidota; class Bacteroidia; order Flavobacteriales; family Flavobacteriaceae; genus UBA8316. Next base: position 12,490 of record CAJXQS010000030.1, on the reverse strand, counting down.
GAAGAAGTGAAAAACACTAACAAACAATTTTACGAGAAGGCAACTAATGTCTTGGAGAGTAAAAAAAATATGGTTTTTAGCCCCGAAGGATATTCCTATTCAACAGATGATTCTCCAGGCCCATTCAATGAGGGAATTTTTAAACTCGCCTGTGGGATGAAAAATGATCCTTTAATCGTTCCTGTAGTAATGGCGAATTTTGATAAATTGGCCTCTGAAACTACTTTTAAATGTGAAATTAAACCTCCATTTAGACTAAGCGAGCAAGGTGTTAATTCTGCAAATGATAGCAGCTTTCCACTATTCATTAAAAACCTGAATAAGCAATATAAAAACTGGGTATATGAATTAAAACAAGAGAACACAAATTTTAAATTAGAGATTGAAACACTCAAAAATTCGGTTGACAAAATTAAAGAGAAGGAAGGACTCGTCGTTTTTTATGGTAGCTCTACGATTCGTCTATGGAAGAACCTCAAAGAAGATTTTTCCCAACCTAATTTTTTAAATCTTGGTTTTGGAGGAGCTTTTATTCATTCACTTTCTGAGTTTTTTGAAACCCTCTTTCAATTTGAAAATCCAAAAGCCATTGTCCTCTATCTGGGCGGGAATGATTTAACTTTGGGATTTTCTCCAGAACAAATCTTTGAAAAAATAAATAAGTTGGTTTTTAAAATTAAAAAAAAATACCCAAATGTTTTAATTTTTAACGTTTCAGTTAAGCCCTCCCTTGAAAGGATAAACGAGTTAGATAAAATTAAAAAAATCAATTATCTTTTAAAAAATCAATCATCCGAAATCAATGGTTTTATTCAGATTGATGTTTACGAATCCCTTTTAAAAGACGGGGAGATTAATAAAGACTTATTACTTCAAGATGGACTTCACTTCAACAAAGAAGGTTACAAGGTTTTAAAGCATCACATAGAATCGGCTTTAAAAAAGCAGCAGCTTATTGACTGACGTTTATTTTTCCAATAAGCTCAATACATCCTCTTTCAGTTGCTTCATGTCCAGTTTTAAAGTAGCATTGTAAATACCTCGGATTCTTTTTGTTCGATCAATCAATAGCACATGCTCTGTGTGTAAAAAATCGGTGCTGTCTTTTGTGAATCCCAATTCTTTTTCCGCGAAATAGGACTTTCGAGCAAGTTCATAAATCTCTTCGGTCTTGCCTGTGAGTAAGTGCCAATTTTTTGACTTTATGTCATAACTCTCCGCGAATGATTTGAGAGCAGGAATCGAATCCGCCCATGGCGTCACTGAAAATGATAATAGGGAAACTTCCTTGTGATTAAAAAAGGCTTCTTCAATAACTTTAAGATGATTGGTCATTATCGGGCAGATACTCGTACACTTTGTGAACATGAAATTTGCAATATGAATCTTTCCTTCAATTTGTTTTTGGGTTATTAACAAATTATTTTGATCAAATGCGTTGAAATCAAGAATGGTATGATCAATTTTCTCAAGAATCTCTTCTTCATTTGTTATAAAGTGAGGCATGAAATCTGGCGTATTATAGTAAGGCAAAACCTCCACCTCTTCTCCACATGTAAAGACAATAAACAATAAAAGGATACTACTTAATCTCATCGGATACATTCACGCAGTTTTTTGATCCTAACAATCCATAACGACGGTTGTTACGTATCACATAATTTGATCTAACGCCACCGTCATCATACCACAGTTGTTGTCTTCCAATTTCTCTTCCAGCTACGTAATTCATCTTTTGGATTAAACGCCCTTCTTGATTCCAGCTTCTAGACGGACCTTCATAAAGGTCGTTTTTTAAATGGTATTCGAAAATTAATTTTCCATCAGGCCAATAACGCAAATGAAGTCCTTCTTTTTTTCCGTTGTGGTAAGTCCTTTCTTCTAACAATAAATTGTTTTCATAAAACCGCTTAAAGACGCCGTGTTTTTTCCCTCCTAGATAATTTTCAACGAGCAAGGTGTCCAAATTGTTTTCATCAAGTTTGAACAGCATGCCGGTGAAAAGAGCCTTATTTGAGTAATAAAAACCTTCTTTGGTATTTAACGTTAAAGTATCTGCGTTGGCAATTATTTTATTTTTGGGTTTAATAGTGCATGATTGCAGACCAAAATAAAACGCCAATAGGAAACTATTTCGTATAAGTGCCTGGAGATCCATAATAACCATTTCCGTTAATATAAGGGTCATTGTCAGTGATATGATAATGATAGATGCCATCGGGATACTCAGTCGTTTCGTGAGTGTGACCATGATAATCATCAAGATCGTCATTTGTTACTGCAACTTCATTTTCAATCGGTCCATAAACGGGAAAACCATCCAAGAGAAAACCAAGAAAAGTGTTTTTTCCATTTAAACCCGTTAAATAGGAAGGTTCAAGGTGGTAGTGGTAAACGCCCTGTTGCTGGGGGTGACCACTGTATTGATCAAACGAATCAATCTCATTGGTCAAAGGCTGGTTGGGTCCGGCATATTGATTGAAAAAAGCAACACCATTAATAGCGACCCCCATGGACCCTAGGGGTGTACCTTCTTTATTTGTTGCCTCCTTTGGGTTCAAAGGAATCTTATATTTAAAGTCAAAGGCACTGATTCGGTTAGGGTTTAGTTTAAACGCAGTGTTTGTGCCGTTGTAAGCCTCATATTTTCCGCTCTCACTATAATATGGGCTTTTATGATCTGGGGCGCCGTTGACTTCTATTACGACAAAGGAACCTTCAAGATAAATACTCGAAGCCATGTAAAACTTTTTAAAGATTTCAGGAACACCCTCTCCAATGGAAGTTTCTGTTGTTAGGGTTTCATCAAGAACATCATCGAGAGCTTCGGCTCCTTCATTACTGCAGAAGGAGATCGAGAATGAAGCGATTAGAAGTAAACATTTCTTCATTGTTTTAATTTAAAAAACTCATTAAATATATATAATTACCGATCTAGAATACCAATACCCTACTTAAAAAGTATTTTAATTTAAAAAAACATCAATATTTAATCGTCCTGACAGCTTATCTAACTTAACCCATGAATACAATTTTATGAAGTCGACTTTAAAAACGTTTCCTATATTTGGGGGCATCAATCCGTTTTTAAACACAACAATAATTCACCCTAACAATGAAAAAACATTTTTGGAAATTAAGTGCCTTTTTATGGATGTGCATAATTCTCTATCTCAGCTTTTTCACTGCTGTTGATCCCGAGGGTTTGCCGATGTTTGAAAACCAAGATAAGGTCGGTCACTTTGTTTTTTATGCAATACTCACAAGCATTTTAATCAAGACTTTTAGGATTGAATTAATCAAAAATTCACCCATAGTTGTTGCCATTGTATTTGCTTTTTGTTTTGGCGCAGTCATCGAAATTCTTCAGCATTATGCAACGGAAGACCGTTTTGGAAGTTTTTGGGATTTATTTTTCAATACTTTAGGAATTCTCATCATTGGATTTATCGCAAAAAAAAGATTAAATGGAAATTAAATTTCATGAAGTTTTGTTAAAAAAAAGATTCCCATTGGCAATCAGTCGCGGGGTGAGAGGAGATTCTTCCAACCTATTTGTGGCTTATCACCGAGAAGGAATCACTGGCTGGGGAGAAGCAGCTCCAGGGAAAAATGAAAATGCGGGTACCATCGCAGAAGTCAAAAAGCAATTAATTCAGCTGATCAAAAGCGAAATTGAAAATTTAAGCCCACAAGAAATTACGCTAATAGCACGAAAGATGAAAATTGCACCTTGTGCCCTTGCAGGATTAGACATTGCTATTTGGGATTGGAAAGCCAAAAAAGCCAATGTGCCGCTTCACCGTTTGTTAAACTTTCCGCTCCCTACAGTTCCTACTTCAGTTACGATAGGAATTAACACTCCAGAGGTTGTTAAACAGAGAATCCCTCTTTTGTTAGACGGAACTTCCACAAAGGCATTAAAGGTGAAATTAGGATCTCCAGAGGGGCTTGATGCGGACAAGGACATGTTTGCTCAGGTTTTGGAGAGTGCAAAAAAATATGACGTTAAACTCAGGGTCGATGCCAATGGCGGATGGAATACGCCTGATGCAATACACATGATGAAATGGCTCGCGGATAGAGGAGTGGACTATATAGAACAACCCCTTGAGGAAGGTCAGGAGGCTGAATTAAAATATTTATTTCCCAATCGACCCCTCCCTATTTTCTTGGACGAATCCTGTCGTTATGCCGATGACATTCATAAATGGGCCAAACATGTAGACGGTGTGAACATAAAGCTTATGAAGTGTGGAGGCGTCACAGAGGCACTGAAAATAATTGAAACGGCTAAATTCTTTTCACTCAAAACGATGATTGGTTGTATGAGCGAATCCTCGGTTTCGATTGCAGCAGCAGCTTCTATTTCAGGGGCAATTGATCACATTGATCTTGATTCACATTATAACTTAGCTCCAGATCCAGCCACTGGAGTTAGAATGAGCGATGGAATTTCAATACAAGATCAGGTTTCCGGTCATGGGGGTGTTTTAAAAGAAAAGTATTATGCTTAAACCAGATCAAAAAGTTGCGGTTTTTATGCAAGGTTACTTGCATAGCGATTTTGGAAAAATGGGATTGGGAGTTTTGCGTTATCTTACCAACCCGATTGTTGGTGTGATAGACTCTGAGCATGCCGGGAGTAATATTAATCTAGAACACGATTTGGATAGGGATGTTCCCATCTGTGCCACCCTAAATGAAGTAATTGAAAAAGGCGCAGAGGTTTTGATATTGGGCATTGCTCCTTCAGGTGGGCAAATACCACAAAATTGGATGCCTGTGATTGAAACAGCGATTCTGAAAGGTCTGAGCATTGTCAATGGCCTTCATGAGACCTTGAATGATCAGTTTAATAATAAAATACAAAATAATGTAAATCAATGGATATGGGATGTAAGAACACCCCAGTTTGTTCCTGATATTGCAACGGCTAAAGCCAGCGACTTACCCAACAAAAGAGTTTTGATGATTGGCACCGATATGGCAGTTGGGAAGATGACCGCCGGCTTAGAAATTTATCACTGGGCAAAACAAAGAAAAATTAATACTGGATTTATTGCTACAGGTCAAATTGGCATCACTATCATGGGGAAAGGTGTCCCGCTTGATGCGCTAAAAGTCGACCATGCCTGTGGCGCAATTGAACAATTGGTACTCGATCAAAAAGATAATGATTTATTAATTATTGAAGGGCAAGGATCTCTTCTTCATCCAGGGAGTGCTGCAACATTGCCGTTAATGCGAGGGAGTTGCCCAACCCATATGATTTTATGTCACCGCGCTGACAAAACCACCCTGAGGAATCCAGAATCAATTCAAATTCCTAACCTAAAAGAATTCATCCAATTGAATGAATCCATGGCATCCGCTTGCGGAACTTTTGGGCATCCCAAAGTAATCGGAATTGCATTAAACACCGCCAAGCTTTCAGTAGATGAGGCCAGAGAAAATATTAGAAAAGTTGAAAAAGAAACTGGACTCCCCGCTACTGACGTAATAAGGTTTGGAGTTGAAAAAATAATGCAAGGGCTACGCTAAATTATTTACAATGGTAGTCTGCTGCTCGAGTGGCAATCTGATTGTCTGGCTTAACATTAACTTTATATCCCAAAGCGTTTGCCCAACCCTTGGTTGCTGCAATTAACTTGTGAGATTTAAAACTATCATCACTGTTATAATCCATATCAATCTCTACACGGACATTGACTTGATGGGTCAGCCACTCTGCGACATCAATACTCATTTCTGCTTCTTTCCAAAGACGCTTCCAAATGTCTTTATTTACGGATTCAATTTTTTTACTTAAAATATAATGAACGCCTCTACTTCCAAATCGGTAGGCGATCACTGTTGCATATTTGGTTTTTTTACCCACATTTTGAGAATCAGTTCCTATGTGCATTTGAACGTTTGGATAGTTTTTCAGAATTTCTAATGTATGCGCAATGGGATCAATTCGATTTCCGCGGATGTCTTTAAAAAGCTTCATAAATAAAAACCTGAGTTAGCAAAGCACATTAAAAAAATGGCTTTATTTTTACCTAAAATAAAAAGATGCTTGAAATTGTATTTAACATTTTTAACACCGGGATACTAATATTTTGGATGATATTACTGCTCTTCCCAAAACAACAAATCACCCGAAAGATAACAAATTATCCATGGGTACCTCTGGCAGTCGCTTTGGGGTATATTTATTTTTTATTAAATGCTGAAAGTGCAATGTCTGGAGATTTCACTACACTAGAGGGGCTAACGCTGATGTTTCAAAATGCCACACCCGAAGGAGTTGCAGCAGGATGGCTCCATTACTTGGCTTTCGATTTTTGGGTAGGCTGTTGGATGCTTAAAGACAGTCAGCAAAGAAAACTTAAACATGGATATGTGATTCTCCCTTTGGGGTTTACTTTCATTTTGGGTCCTGTAGGAATTTTGTTTTACACTATCATTTTGGGTTTAAATAATAAACTAAAATCAACACCGAATTGACCACTTCCTTACTGTTATTATCAACCGCATTTGCAGTGGCCTTTGGCGCATTGGGCGCTCATTTGTCCGTTAAAAAGGGAAGATCACATCGTTTTGGGTTTTTCATTGGTTTTCTCTTTGGTGTTTTTGGGATTTTGTCACTTTTGATTATTTCGAATAAGTCTAAAGAAATTGATAAATAGCATTTAAACCTTAACCATGAATTTTAAAAAAATAGTTAGAATTATTCTTCTCCTCTTGGCGGGTATCTGTTTCTATGTGGTTTATTTAATGCACTCGAAACTTTCTTTCATTGACACCCCTTATCTTTTTGGGGGGATTGTATTGCTTCTTTTTGGACTATTGCTTTTTAGAAAGAAAAAGTAAATTTTAAAGCCAATTATTCTTTAACAATAATAAAAGTAGCCTTTACGCCAGTCGCAAGATTCCATTGGTTTGCAGCCGTCAAATTTCCTGCTTCATCGTATACCCTAACTTCGGCTGTGTTAGGGCCAGAGGTTCCCTGATTTAGGGCGATAAAGTCGATTTTATTAAATCCAGGAACCAATTCGACAACCAGACCGACGAATCGTTCCACTAATAAAACATTGGCTCGAATCACGTTATCATTGTGAAGAATTCTTACCCGATCACCATCAGGATATTCATGATCTCTAAAAATTATTCTCACATCATCCCCCTCGACCCGATAATCACCGAGATACTGATTGGATTTATAATTATTGGGATTCTTATCATCCTCTCCTTTTTTCCCCTTTAATTTCGTTAAATAATAATCTCCAGGATCAAGAAACTTTTCTTGATTCTCCATGTTTATTTTTGGATTGTTGTTTTTCGGTGCGGAAATGTCCAAAGGTTTGTTTAAAAAGTCACCTTTTAGAAAGGGGCTTTCTTCTGGAACTTCGAAAAGTGATTTTTCATCTGGGTTGGAAGGAAATTTTATGGTACGATTATTTTCGTCAAATTGAGCAGAAACTCTAAACACAAAAAAAGAAAAACAGATCACCATACAAAGATTAAACCTAGGCATCATTAATGCTGTGGGCTTGATTTCAGATGGCCTAATTGTTTTTTTAGTCATGTTTAAAATATATTTAGACACTACAAACCTAGTTTGAAATTCCTAAATATCGAGTTTCTTTAACAAGATTTTGTAGGCATTTCAACCAAAAAATGTAAATTGGGGCTTACAAAATATTTTAATATGCAATTATCAGGCCTCGACTGGACAATTATAGTTACTTTTTTTTCTATCGCCTTGTTTATTGGAATCTATGTTTCCAAAAAAGCGGGAACCTCTTCAAATGAATTTTTTCTTTCGGGAAGGAACATGCCATGGTGGTTGTTGGGAATCTCAATGGTCGCCACGACTTTTTCAACTGACACGCCAAACCTTGTCACAGACATTGTGAGAAATAATGGTGTTTCTGGAAACTGGGTTTGGTGGGCTTTTTTAATAACAGGATTATTGACTGTTTTTGTCTATGCAAAATTGTGGCGTAAATCAAATGTAAAAACGGACATTGAGTTCTATGAATTTCGTTATGGTGGAAAACCAGCGAGTTTTTTAAGAAAATTTAGAGCAGTTTATTTAGGGGTAATATTTAATGTGATCACCATGTCCTCCGTAACGCTAGCAGCCATTAAGATTGGTGGAATTATGTTGGGGCTAGAACCTTGGCAAACAGTAATCAGTGCAGGTTTGGTCACCGTAACTTTCAGTGCATTGGGAGGTTTTAGGGGAGTGGTTTATACCGATTTTCTTTTGTTTTTTGTTGCAATGGCAGGTTCGATAGGAGCGGCCTATTATTTGGTCAATATTCCTGAAGTAGGTGGGATACAAGCTTTATTGGCCAATGAAAATGTAGCAGATAAAATCGCTATACTACCCGATTTTTCTGATGCCGATGCGATGATCACCCTTTTAATTATTCCGCTTGCGGTGCAATGGTGGAGTTCTTGGTATCCAGGAGCTGAGCCAGGTGGAGGAGGTTATATTGCACAAAGAATGTTAGCTTCCAAAAATGAAAATCACGCTATTGGTGCAACCTTGTTCTTTAATATTATGCACTATGCATTACGCCCTTGGCCTTGGATTTTGGTTGCCTTGGCTTCTTTAGTTGTCTTCCCTGATTTGGCAAGTATCAAAGATGCATTCCCGAATATCGCCGATGACAAACTGGGGCATGATCTTGCTTACTCAGCAATGTTGGTTAAACTTCCAACGGGATTATTAGGACTTGTGTTGGCTTCTTTAATTGCGGCTTACATGAGCACAATCTCAACGCAATTGAACTGGGGTTCTTCGTATATGGTATTTGATTTTTATAAAAATCAAATTAATCCCAATGCGTCCGAAAAAAGATTGGTTGCTGTAGGAAGAACATCAACAGTAGTTTTGATGATTCTTAGTGCAATGCTTGCATTATTGCTTCAAAGTGCATTACAGATATTTGACATACTGCTGACCTTTGGTGCAGGAACCGGTTTGATCTTTATCCTTCGATGGTTTTGGTGGCGAATCAATGCGTGGAGTGAGATTTCAGCTATGTTTTCCTCTGGAATTATTTCTATTTTATTAAAACTAACTCCTCTAGGGGCCTTCTTCTTTGATGCTGAAACTGGCTTAATGCCAAGCTGGTCAGAGTTTCCAATGATTGTTTTGGTCACTTCTTTCATTTGGATTGGCGTCACCTATATTACGCAGCCGGAAAGTAATGAAGTCCTCCAATCTTTTTATAAGAAAATTCAACCCGGAGGTCCAGGATGGAATAAGGTAGTGAAAGATGCTGAAGCTGAGAACATAGACATTAAAGACAAAGATGTAGAGTGGAGTGTGCCTTCTGGAATTCTAGCAATGCTCTTGGGTTGCGGAATGATCTACAGCGCAATGTTTGCAACTGGATACTGGATTTATGGAGAGCAACAGAATGCCATTGTCGCAACGACAGGAGCGGTAATTTCTGCCTTTTTCTTAATCAAGATTTGGAAAAAAATTAAAGTAAACGTTCTGTAGTTTTTGATTGCTCTATAGAGATAACAAACAGCTGCCGGATCCCATTTTTATCCAGTCCAGAAACTAAGAGTTGATTGCTTTCTCGATTCCATCGAGGGGCGGGATCGATTCTGAGGTCTTTTTTATAAATCCCCGTATTAAATTCTGGTGTATTTGTCCATTCCTTCGAATTTAGATCAAATATGGTGTAATGATTTTTTCCATTTAAGCTATAACCATTAACGAAAAGTTTCGAGTCGGGAGACAGACTCACATCTCCAGAAGGATCAGGAAATGAAATTTCATCTCCGATGGTTCGGACAATTTCTTTAGATAGGATGTCGTAGACCACTTGCCTTCCGTTTTGACTCCCAATGATTTCTGTTCCATTTCCCCATTCAGGATGTCCCCCAATGTGTGAATGACCTGCTGTGAAATTAGTACCGTCAACTTTGATACTACAAGCTGCATTGAGCGCTTCTTTTCCGTCCTTGTCAGATTTCCAACCAGCGCGAACAAAGAAATAAATCCACTCCCCGGTTCTGTTCCAGAGGGTATGATTGATAAAAAGATTTCTGCCTTTCGCTTGAAAACCGTTTTTTTCAAGCTTTGCTGCCATTTGCTCAAAAGAAACCAACATCTTTTTTTTCCCAGTCTTGATGTCAATATGAATAATTCCATCATCTTTGGGTGCATTAACTCCTGTCGTCCAGTCTGTTGTGTTTTTATATCCAGTAACGGGTCTTAGGCGGGCCATTCGCGCATAATTAATCCCAAGAAAAGATTTCCCTAAGGGGCAAACGCCACTATTTCCAAAAGAGCGATGTCCATATCGGTATTCTTTAATGCGTTTTCTTTTGTTGACGTCATAACATACCGTAAATACAACTCCCGTTTTTGGATCGCGATCGTTAAAAAAGAATTGATCTTGAGCGGCATCGGGATTCCAGTAAAACATGGTTCCCTGTTGATGGTTCCAGCCCAAACTTTCGTCTAATTTTTCAATTTTATTGAATTCACCAGATTTTACATTTGGATCAATAATGGCTATGGCTGCAGCTTCATTTGTACTGGGAAGATGATCGTGAAATGGCGATGACATACAAAGGATTTTGTCTCCGTTGTAATTCCAAGGAATGGTCAAGGATTGCCCGATATATCCAAAAAAATGATGGTTTTCTCCACCAGTAATTTGATTTACAGTAATATTAAATTTTGAACTATTGAAAAGATCTGTAAAGGGGACGATAACTGCTCCTAAAGCAATCTTACTATTATTTTTAATAAAGACCCGTCGATTCATTTTCTATTTAAATTTAATAACCTAAATCAATTCATCAAAATCTCGTTGATCATATCCCTGGCAGTCATCATTTTTATTTTATGAACAGCGTCTTTATAATCTCCCGTATTAATCTTTTCATTGATTAAATCAAGAAGTTGTTGTGCGGTCAGTGTATTGTTTTGCATTATTTTTTTATTTATTAAAATCTCATGGGAACTTCTACCAGTAATACTTTAGACTCGGATTGTACTGTAAAGTTTATGGTTTCCGTTTCCCAAATTCCAATAGCGTCACGTTTTTTAAGATTTTCCCCCTCCACATTGAAGGAGCCCTCGATAACAAAAACATAAACACCGTTTCCAGGTTTTTTAAGGGTGTAGTCTAGCGATTTCTCAACATCAAATTCCCCTAAATGAAACCAAGTGTCTTGATGAACCCACATCCCCGCATCTTCTGAGTTGGGGGACAAAACTTGATAAAAGTCATTTGGCTTTTTTAAATTCCGGACGGACATCTGATCATATCGAGGCGTTACATTTTGTTTTTTAGGAAAAACCCACAACTGTAAAACCTTTACCGCTTGGTCGGCATTTTTGTTGTATTCGCTATGGTGAACACCAGTACCAGCGCTCATGACCTGAATTTCTCCTTCATTGATCACTCCAATATTCCCCATGCTGTCTTTGTGCTCTAGATCGCCTTCCAGAGGTATCGTTATGATTTCCATGTTCTCATGGGGATGGGTTCCAAAACCCATGCCTGGAGCAATGGTGTCGTCATTTAACACCCTTAGGGCTCCAAAATTCATTCGCTCTGGATTATGGTAATTGGCAAAACTAAAAGAATGGTTGGCATTGAGCCAGCCATGGTTCGCGTTTCCTCTTGTATTAGCAGCGTGAAAAGCTTTTTTCATAATAAACGTCGTTACAATAGTTGTAGATACAAATATAATTTATTTATTCTTATGGTCAATTTTTTTATTTGCCTCAGCAACCGTATTAATTAATTCACTTTTCGCATCAAGATATTCAATCAGTTCTTTCACTTTGTCTTCGGCCTCCTTGATTGCTGCTGCTTTGCTTTTCTCTTCAGCGACAGTTGTTTTAATTTCTTTGTAAGTAGTTATTGCAAAACCCATTATAATTGCAACTGCAGCAAGAATGGCAATAATTTCTTCTGTTGAGTCTAAGTTGAGCATGGCTTGAAATTTGAGTTAAAAATAACAATTCATGCGATTTATTAAGTACTTCTCCCTGTATATCATTCAAATTATTTATTTTCGACCTCATGAAAATATTCAACTCACTTTTTTGTTTTTTAATTCTATTTAATCTTACTGCTCAAATCGACAGCTTGAGTCAAAAAATTCAACTGAAAGAAGTCACTTTGGACGCTTCTAGAATTAAAAGTCCAAATAAAACATTGCCTTTTGCCGTTAGCCATCAAAAATTTTCCCAAGCACAAGAGTCCTATCAAGGGGCTTCACTTCAAGACTATTTAAATAATGTTCCGGGATTATTTGCTCAAAACACCCAAAACTTCGCACAAGATTTACGCCTTTCTATTCGAGGATTTGGCGCACAATCTGGTTTTGGTATTCGTGGGATTAAATTGATGGTGGATGGAATTCCTGAAACAACACCTGACGGTCAAGGACAACTGGACAATTTAGCTTTGGGTTTAATTCAAGAAATAACAGTTTTGAGGGGACCCGC
>CAJXQS010000029.1:0-17014 GCA_913058385.1 uncultured Flavobacteriaceae bacterium | reverse complement strand
CGAGATGTAGAGAGGTCTCGTGGGCTCGGAGATGTGTATAAGAGACAGGTTGTTAGCTACTCAACGCCCGAAAAATATCATTTCCATTGGCATAAAGTACCAAAGCAAGAATTAAAAAGAAACCGACCATTTGAGCATATTCCATAAATTTCTCATTTGGTTTTCTCCCCGAAATCATCTCATAAAGTAAGAACATCACATGTCCACCATCGAGCGCAGGAATGGGTAAGAGGTTCATAAAAGCAAGAATAATTGAAATCAAAGCCGTACTCGACCAAAAGCCTTTCCAATTCCAGGTATCAGGAAATAGACTTCCGATCGCACCAAAACCTCCCATTTGAGAAGCTCCTTTTTTTGTAAATACATATTTAAACTGTGCAACATAATCATGAAGAGTCCAGTATCCATAGTCAAATCCTTCAACAATACTCTCAGCAAAAGAAAGATCTACATGTTCGAGGCGAATGGAATTTTTCGGGTAGACGCCCATTTTTCCATTTTCATCTAAATTCATTTGGAGGGTATCCAACCGATTATTTCTTTTAATAATCAAATTTATATTTTCATTGGCATGTTCTGTATTCCATTGCTTAAGCTCCATCCAATCTGAAATCTTAACGTCATTGGCACCAACAATAATGTCTCCTGTCAAAAGTCCAGAAAGGGCTGCCCCATGACCGGGTACGACACTGTCAACTATGGCCGGAAAGCGAGGATATAACAGACTCATTTGTCCAGATTCAAACATACGATTCCCAATGTCCTCTGGAATAGCGAGTGTTTCGCGGCTGCCATCGGCATGCAATACTTCGACTGCCTTTACCGACCTCATAAATAACATTTTATTAATTTCCGTAGCGACCTCAATGGCATTGCCATCTACCGTAAGGATTTGGTCTCCTTTTTGAAATCCAATTTCTTGTGCGAGGGGAGAAGTGCCAAGCCCTAATGGTAGTGCTGTGTTTGGCAGTATGTTTTTACCCCAAACAAAGAGAATCATCATATAAATTAGAAACCCTAAAACCAAATTGACAGTAACACCCCCCAACATAATAATCAGTCGCTGCCAAGCGGGTTTACTTCTAAATTCCCATGGCTGTGGGGGCTGCTTCATCTGCTCGGTATCCATGCTTTCGTCGATCATCCCAGAAATTTTGACATAACCTCCAAGGGGAAGCCAGCCAATTCCATAGACAGTATCTCCAATTTTTTTCTTAAACAGAGCGAATTTTACATCGAAAAATAAAAAGAACTTTTCAACACGTGTTTTAAATATTTTTGCAGGAATAAAATGACCCAATTCATGCAAAACGATCAAAAGAGACAGACTTAGAAGTAGTTGAACGCCTTTTATAAAAATAGATTCCATAGTAGCTTTTTAATATTGGATTTCAAAAATACCACTTTTAAATACATATCGTTAATCAAATTTGTTAAAAACCCTTACCAAGCCTTTTACTTCCATTTTTTAATCCTGTATCTTTGTTTTTAGATGATGATCCTATCCAAATACAAAAGATTCCTTCTGTTTTTCACAATGCTTTCTGCATTGATTTTAATTTTGTTTTACAACGCATTAGTTCCCAAGAAAACATTGCCAGTTTTCCAACCAGCAATGGTCAGTTTTGAGTTAGTAGACAGCACCCTTCAGCATGTAAAGAGACAACACCGCATCGGAAAATTCTCTTTGTTCAATCAAAATGGAAAAATAATTTCTTCTAAAGATTATGAAGGCAAGATTTATGTCGCCGACTTCTTCTTTACTACTTGTCCTACTATTTGCATCGCAATGACGGACAATATGATCAAAATTCAAGATAAAACCCTAAACCAACCCAATGTGATGTTACTCTCTCATTCGGTCACCCCAGAAATTGATAGTGTCCCACAACTTAAAAAATATGCTGTAGAAAAAGGGGTTTTGGATCACAAATGGAATTTGGTGACAGGAGATAAAAAAGAGATTTACCGGCTGGCAAGAAAATCCTATCTGGCAGTAAAAGAAGACGGAGATGGGGGCCCTTTTGACATGATTCACACCGAAAACTTTATTCTTATTGATCCCGAAGGCCGCATCCGCGGTTTTTATGACGGTACAGATGAGGAGGACGTCGGGCGATTATTAGAAGAACTTTCTATCCTTACTAAAGAATATTTTTCTTCTTAAATAATTATAACTTTTAACTCTTAAATAAGCTAAAATATCTATTTTTGTTTTTTAAAATGATTCTAAATAATGATATCTTTAGATAAGCTAGGCTTGGGAGAAACCGCAATAATAGAATCCATTGAAACTGATTTTTTACCTTTAAAATTGATTGAGATGGGATGCCTACCTGGCAATAAAGTTTCTTTGCTATACCTTGCTCCTTTTAGGGATCCCATGTATCTTAAGATAGACGAAGCCCATTTGGCAATTAGAATAGAAGTCGCAAAATATATAATGGTAAAACTGATAAGTTAGCGCATGATTAGGACCATAAACATTGCGCTCATTGGGAACCCAAATACAGGAAAAACATCCGTATTTAATGCCCTGACAGGATTGAATCAAAAAGTGGGAAACTATCCTGGCATTACGGTTGAAAAAAAGCAAGGAACTTGTAAATTAAATCGAACCACCAAAGCCCGTATTTTAGACCTTCCGGGAACCTATAGTCTTAACGCATCTTCGATGGATGAGAGTGTGGTCATCGAGTTATTGCTTAATAAAAATGATCTTGATTTTCCGGATGTGGTGGTGGTCGTAACAGATGTGGAAAACTTAAAGCGTAACCTTTTGTTGTTCACTCAAATCAAGGACCTCGAGATCCCAACAGTTTTAGTTATTAACATGTCCGATCAAATGAAACGAAAGGGCATCTCGATTGATTCAGAACTTTTAGAAAAACAACTCAACACCAACATAGTGTTGATCAGTACGCGAGAAAAAACAGGCATTGATAGCTTGAAGGAAACCTTGGTTAATTATAGAAGCATACCGACGAATCCAATTTTAGATCCTTTGACCATTGACGAAACGTATTTCCAAAGTTTAAAACGCGCTTTTCCAAACCAGTCACTTTATAAACTTTGGTTGGTGATCACTCAAGATGTTAATTTCACCAAATTAGAACGACAAAAAGTACCTGATTCTGCTGATTTTAAAACCCAATCTCAATCCTATCTTAAAAAGTTACAGCAGCGCGAAACGATTAAGCGATATCAGATTATAAATAAAATTTTAAAAGAAACCTATCAAGTAAACAAGGATGAGGCTACCGATCTTAGAAGTCGATTGGATAATATTTTGATTCATAAGTTTTGGGGCTATGTAATCTTCTTTATCATATTGCTATCAATTTTTCAAGCTATTTTTGATTGGAGTAGTATCCCAATGGACCTGATCGACAGCACTTTTGTGCAATTAAGTGAAGCCGTTAATAATTATCTTCCCCCTGGCGTACTTACCAACCTTATTACGGAAGGGGTCATCCCAGGACTGGGGGGGATCGTAATTTTCATCCCTCAAATTGCCTTCTTATTCCTGTTTATTTCTATCCTCGAAGAAACGGGTTATATGAGTCGTGTTGTTTTTCTTATGGACCGCGGATTGCGGCGTTATGGTCTTAACGGGAAAAGTGTTATTCCATTAATATCGGGAACCGCTTGTGCGATTCCTGCGGTTATGGCAACACGAAATATTGAAAGCTGGAAAGAACGACTCATCACCATATTGGTCGTGCCTTTTACCACTTGCTCTGCCCGTTTGCCAGTTTATTTAATTCTAATTTCTTTGGTCATTCCCAACCAACGTTTTCTGGGAATCAGCTATCAGGGTTTGACCCTAATGGGGCTTTACTTTTTAGGATTTTTAATGGCCATCGTCTCGGCTTCTTTGATGAATAAAATTTTAAAAACTTCAACCAAATCCTATTTTGTCGTTGAAATGCCCAACTATAAATTACCCCTACTGAAAAATGTTGGGATAACCGTCTGGGAAAAAACGCGTGCCTTTGTTGTTGAAGCTGGAAGGATTATTCTGGCCATTTCGATATTGCTTTGGGTGATGGCTTCCTACGGTCCTGGAAAGAACTTTTCCAATGCAGAAGACATTGTCAAAACAAATGCTGCGTATGAAAACATCAGTGCTGCTGAATTAGAAATTAAAATTGCTTCCTACCGCTTAGAGCATTCTTATATTGGAATATTAGGGAAAAGTATAGAACCTGCGATTGCTCCATTAGGTTATGACTGGAAAATTGGAATTGCATTAATTAGTTCCTTTGCCGCAAGAGAAGTTTTTGTAGGGACTTTGGCGACCATTTACAGTGTAGGAAATGACTCACAGGAAACGATAAAAAATAAAATGTCAGCTGAAATCAGACCCGATGGAAGCCCGCTGTTTAATCTGGCTTCGGGAATTTCCCTAATGCTTTTTTACGCCTTCGCCATGCAGTGCATGAGCACCTTGGCAATTGTTAAAAAAGAAACCAATGGTTGGAAATGGCCGCTGATTCAGCTTGTTGCAATGACTTTTATTGCTTATTTTGCTGCATTAATTGTATATCAAATCTTAAAATAGTGGAAATAATTCAAGGATTTATCGTTTTCTGTTTAAGTATTTGGTCCCTGACTTTTTTGCTTAAGAAGTTTTTTTTCCAAAAAAAACCCGCAAACGATCAAGGATGCGGGAATCAGTGTGGGTGTAATTAAGACAGAAAGTAAACTTGTCTTATCCCAAATATAAGAAATTTTAATTATACAGAACATTTAAGTTCTGTATTTTTCTCTCCACATCTACTAGCTTACCTATGTTTTTTAAATTAGGCAGGTTTTGGATCAAGTTGAACAAAAATTCATATTGAAGTTAGGGAAACGCATTGCGCAATTGCGCAGGGAGCAGAGATACACTCAAGTTGAATTGAGTTCAAGGATTAATATGGAAGAAGCCGCGCTGCGAAGAGTAGAATTGGGAGGAACCAATCCAACGGTCAAGACGCTTCTCAAAATTGCTTCTGGTTTGGAGATCCCTTTTAAAGAACTTTTTGACTTTTAAGAATAATCATTTAGACATTAATTCTTCGATGTGATCAGCTTCCATTGGGATATTTTCCATCAGGTTGATCGGTTCTCCTGTTTCTTGAATCACGACATCATCTTCCAGTCGAATACCGAAACCTTCTTCTGGGATGTAGATGCCAGGTTCAACAGTGAAAACCATATTGGCTTGCATGGGCTCTTCTAACAGACCATAATCGTGGGTGTTCAGACCCAAATGATGAGAAGTACCATGCATGAAATATTTTTTATAAGCAGGATTTTTAGGGTCTTGATTGTCCACAGTTACTTTATTTAATAATCCCAAACCCAGCAATTCAGAGGTCATTATTTTCCCAACTTCTATGTGATATTCTTTCCATAATACTCCTGGAATAAGCATTTTTGTCGCCTCTTTTCCAACCCGCATTACCGCTTGATAAACTTCTTTTTGTCGTTTGCTAAATCGACCAGAGACGGGAATTGTTCGGGTCATGTCACTTGAATAATTACCATATTCAGCAGCGACGTCCATCAGGATCAAATCCCCTGCCTCACAGCGTGCATTGTTTTGAGTATAGTGCAACACATTGTTGTTTTTTCCAGAAGCAATAATGGGTTGATAAGCAAAACCCTTAGAACAATTTTTTAAAAACTCATGGGAAAGTTCCGCTTCAATTTCATATTCCCATACTCCAGGTTTTACAAAACTTAAAATCCTTCGAAATCCTTTTTCCGTTATGTCACAAGCCCTTTGAATTTGATCAATTTCTTCCTGATCTTTAACAGACCTTAGTCTTTGAAGCAGAAAGTTACTCTTAGCGGTCGCATGCTTAGGAAACTTTTCTTTTGCCCATTGGATAAAACGATCCTCACGGGTTTGCGTTTCAACCTTAGCGCGATAGTGTTCGTTGGTATTAAAATAGAATGTATCGCACTGAGTGGCCAATTGCGTAAAGATTTTTTCAAAATCATCTAACCAATAAATGGTTTTAATTCCAGTCAATTGAGTGGCTTGCAATTGAGATAACTTTTCCCCTTCCCAAACGGCAATGTGGTCATTGGTTTCTTTTAAAAACAGTATTTCCCGATGATTTGCATTTTTGGCGTTTGGAAACAACAACAAAATACTTTCTTCCTGATCAACTCCGCTGAGGTAAAAAATATCGCGATGTTGTTCAAAGGGCAAAGTGCTGTCAGCGCTTATAGGATAAATATCATTAGAATTAAAAACGGCCAGTCCGTTAGCTTGCATGGCTGCCATAAAATTCTTGCGATTTTTTGAATATAAATCTGAAGACAAAGGAATGTATTTCATCTGTTGGTTTGTGTTTTTCAAAAATAGCGACTTTGTTTAATAAACAATATACTTTATTTGATGATATCCATCTTTTACCAATACACTGTTTAAAAGCCTTTATTTAAAATGATATTAATTAGTGAAATAAAAACCAATACACTTTGCCTTTTAAAGCTTTATGGGTTAATTTTGTAAATAAGGATTCAATTATTAAAAAATATGATATCATCTTCTATAGCTAGAAAACTTGCAATGGCATTGTCTGGTGTTTTCTTAGTTCTGTTTTTAGGACAGCACTTCACGATTAACATGACTTCAGTTATCAGTGAGAAAACTTTCAACTCGATTTCTCACTTTATGGGAACGAACCCCTTGGTTCAATTTGTATTGCAACCAATTTTAATTTTTGGTGTCCTCTTCCATTTCATCATGGGATTTGTCTTGGAAATTAAAAACAGAAAGTCCCGATCTATAAAATACGCTACCTTTAATGGGGCTGCAAATGCAAGCTGGGTTTCGCGAAACATGATTCTTTCCGGGATCGTAATCCTTTCTTTTTTAGGTTTGCATTTCTATGATTTTTGGTTTCCAGAAATCAACTATAAATACATCGAATTCCTTCCAGAAAACCCCGATCGATACTATGAAGAGCTGGTTCATAAATTCCATGATCCTATCAAAGTGATACTGTATTCTGTGTCCTTTTTGTTTTTAGCACTTCATCTTTATCACGGATTTGCGTCTTCTTTTCAAACGGTAGGCGTGAACAATAAATTCTCAAAAAGCATAAAGCTATTTACAGTAGCTTTTTCTATTGTGGTCCCATTGGGATTTGTTTTTATTGCGGTTTTTCATCATTTAAACGGACAGTAACATGGCAAAATTAGATTCAAAAATACCTAAAGGACCCTTGTCCGATAAATGGACCAACCACAAGAGCAAAATCAATTTAGTAAGTCCTGCCAACAAACGTCAAATAGATGTTATTGTTGTCGGAACTGGATTGGCAGGAGCTTCTGCCTCGGCTACTTTGGCGGAATTGGGATACAATGTAAAGACATTTTGTTTTCAAGATTCTCCACGTCGTGCGCACTCGATTGCGGCCCAAGGGGGAATTAATGCTGCAAAAAATTATCAAGGAGATGGGGATTCTACCTATCGACTTTTTTACGATACTATAAAAGGAGGCGATTATCGCTCTCGAGAAGCCAATGTTCATCGTTTGGCAGAGGTTTCGACAAATATTATTGACCAATGTGTGGCTCAGGGGGTTCCCTTTGCACGAGATTATGGAGGTTTACTCGATAACCGTTCTTTTGGAGGGGTCTTGGTTTCCAGAACCTTTTACGCCAAAGGACAGACAGGGCAGCAGTTGTTATTGGGTGCTTATTCGGCGATGAATCGTCAGATTGGTCGTGGAAAAATTAAAATGTATAACCGCCATGAAATGATGGATTTGGTTGTTGTTGATGGAAAAGCAAGAGGAATCATTACGAGAAATCTTGTCGACGGAAAATTAGAAAGACACAGTGCTCATGCCGTTGTGATCGCATCAGGAGGTTATGGAAATGTATTTTTCCTTTCTACTAATGCCATGGGAAGTAATACCTCGGCCGTATGGAAAATTCATAAAAAAGGAGCGCACTTTGCAAATCCTTGTTTTACACAGATTCACCCCACTTGTATTCCTGTTTCGGGAGATCACCAGTCAAAATTAACATTGATGTCTGAGTCTCTAAGAAACGATGGAAGAATATGGGTGCCAAAAAAATTAGAAGATGCCAAAGCAATTCGCGAAGGAAATTTAAAACCCACCGATTTATCCGAAGCGGATAGAGATTATTACTTAGAACGGCGTTATCCTGCATTTGGAAATCTGGTTCCGCGAGATGTTGCCTCAAGAGCGGCAAAAGAACGCTGTGATGCCGGATTTGGAGTGAATAGAACAGGAGAAGCGGTCTATTTAGACTTTGCTGCAGCGGTGATTCGTTACGGAAAAGAGCAAGCCCATATCAAAGGATTAAATGAAGAAGATGAGGTGCTGGTAAAAAATCTGGGTCAGGAAGTGGTTCGTTCTAAATATGGAAACCTCTTTCAGATGTATGAAAAAATTGTAGACCAAAATCCTTATGAAACCCCAATGATGATCTATCCTGCAGTGCACTACACCATGGGAGGCGTTTGGGTTGATTATAACTTGATGACATCAATTCCAGGTTGTTTCGCCATTGGAGAGGCCAATTTCTCAGACCACGGAGCCAATCGTTTGGGAGCCTCGGCACTCATGCAAGGTTTGGCAGATGGTTACTTTGTATTGCCTTACACCATGGGAGATTATTTATCTGATGACATTCGAACGGGTACGATTCCAATCGATAGCCCTGAATTTGAAGCCGCTGAAAAAGAGGTTAAAGACCAGTTGGATACTTTTATTAATAACAAAGGAACCCATAGTGTTGATTATTACCACCGAAAATTAGGTAAAATAATGTGGGACAAATGTGGGATGTCTCGAAACGAAAAAGGATTGAAAGACGCAATGCGTGAAATCAAAGCCCTTCGGGAAGATTTTTATAAAAACGTTAATGTTCCTGGTTCACAAAATGAATTTAACGAACAACTCGCCAAGGCAGGACGTGTTGCGGACTTTTTAGAATTAGGAGAATTATTTGCAAAAGATGCGCTCGAAAGAACAGAGTCTTGTGGAGGTCATTTTAGAGAAGAATCTCAAACTCCAGAAGGTGAAGCGCTCAGAGATGACGAGAATTTTACTTTTGTTTCTGCCTGGGAATATAACGGTGAGCCTGCTGACGCAGTCCTCCGAAAAGAAGAATTGAACTACGAGGAAATTGAGGTGAAAACAAGATCGTACAAGTAATTAAAAAATAGAATGTTAAACGCCTTTTGGCTAATAAACTAGAATATGAATTTGACATTAAAAATTTGGAGACAAGCCGATGCAGCTGCAAAAGGAAATATGGAAACTTATCCCATTTCTGATGTATCACCCGACATGTCTTTTTTAGAAATGATGGATGTGCTTAACGAAGAGTTGATGGTAAAAGGAATCGACCCTGTCGCTTTCGATCACGACTGCCGTGAAGGTATTTGTGGCATGTGTTCTATGTTTATTAATGGAGAAGCCCACGGTCCAGATCGATTGGTGACCACTTGCCAGCTTCACATGCGTAAATTTAACGACGGCGATACCATTACTATTGAACCTTTTAGAGCAAACGCTTTTCCTGTGATTAAGGATTTAACTGTCGATCGCTCTGCCTTTGATCGCATTCAACAAGCCGGAGGTTTTGTAAGTGTTAACACTTCCGGAAACACACAAGATGCCAATTCCATTCCAATTGACAAGCACGATGCTGACAAAGCTTTTGATGCAGCAACTTGTATTGGTTGTGGGGCTTGTGTTGCAAGTTGTAAAAACGCCTCAGCGATGCTTTTCGTATCCGCTAAAGTTTCTCAATATGCATTACTTCCTCAAGGTAAAATAGAAGCGACTGAACGCGTTTTGAACATGGTTAAGCAAATGGACGATGAAGGATTTGGAAACTGCACCAACACTGGTGCGTGTGAGGTGGAGTGTCCTAAAGGCATTTCGTTGGAAAACATTGCTCGTATGAATCGCGAATACTATTCTGCAAGTATAGAGGGCTAAGGATTAGTCCCAAAGAATCTAATATTTTGTTTTAAATCAAAATGCGTTGTGTTTTATAGATGTAAGCGGATAAGCGAGCTCTTTTCTGTTTAAAATCTTCTTCAACATTTACAATAAACTCGGGTGCCGCCCGACTATTTTTTTGTAGGGTTTTTCACTGACCACAATTTTTTCCACAAATGTTTTTAGCACCCATTGCTTAGATCATTTTGGCTTGGGGTGTTTGTTTTCATTCACCAGCTCATAAACTACATTTGTACTTGTAATGACATGAGAAAAAAACACCAAACATTCTTATTTGTTTATTTTTTTTTATATTTGGGATTGTAACATCCTAAACCTTACCTAATTATGAAATTAACTGTAGTCTATCAAGACCATTATTCGCGCTCTGAACTTTTGCTAAGAAGTATTTTCGGAATTTTTTACATCCTATTACCCCACCTTTTTCTTCTCATTTTTATGGGTCTCTGGGGGAGTATTCTTTCTTTTATTGCCTTAATTACTATTTTGTTTACCGGACGATATCCACAAAGTATGTTTGAATATCAGGTTCAGTTATTGAAATGGCAATTGAGACTAAGCGCTCGTTTGCAAAATCTTTCCGACGGTTATCCTTCTTTCGGATTAAATGGAACCGATGAATACACTTCCTTAGAGGTTGAATACCCTGAAACAATAAGCAGAGGAACCACTTTATTGAGATTGTTTTTCGGAATTTTTTATGTAATCCTCCCACATGGATTTATCCTTTATTTTAGAACTCTTTGGGGAATTATACTTCAAATATATGCTTGGTTTTCCGTTTTATTTACGGCTAAATTTCCCGAAAGTGCTCATGCCTTTTTGGTTGGGACGCTTCGCTGGAACTATAGAGTGAGTCTTTATATGGGAAATATGACAGATGTTTATCCTCCTTTTTCTAGTAAAGAAGACGCCTAATTATGTCTTCCGAAAAGTATGTGAAGCTTCCGCAACCCCATGAGTTGTCCGAGCGGGAAAAAGAAGACGCCATGGGCGCTTATTTAATGATGTTTGCCGCATTAGCGACCAGCCTCCCCTTGCCGATTATTAATTTAATTGCAGCGACTGTTTATTATTACGTCAACCGAAAAAAAGGAAGGTTTATTCATTTTCATTGCCTACAGTCGCTACTTTCTCAATTGCCAACAACGATTGTCAACTGGGGACTGTTGTATTGGACACTACAAATATTTTTCTTTGATAATTTAGAAAAGAATGACTGGTTTTATTCCTATTTGGGATTCGCAATTTTAGCAAACTTAATCTATTTCATTTTCAGTATAATAGCCGCTATGAGAGCACGAAAAGGAATCTTTATGTATTTCGTTTTCTTTGGCGGCTATTCGTATCACAGGGCATATTCAGCCTCCAATAGATTGATTTATGATAATGAGGAAAATCAAAATATAAAAACAGAAAAACTAAATACCCCTCCTTTTCAATGAATAAGAAGATATTCATGGACCTGCTTAAATCAATTGTTTTTTTGGGGGGATTTTCGTGCTTTTCTATTTCGGAATCCAACTTCTATCTGAAGAAAGAAAAACGAGTTGGTTTTATTCGGATATTGAATCACAGTTAATTTCATATGAACAGGAAATACAATTAGGCGACTTGATTGCGGAACACCTCATTGAGAACAACAAACAGAAAGTCATTCAAAATAAATTCATAGATTCTGTTGTTTGGGCGGTGAGTTCTCATTTGCAAAAACAAATTGAGCTTTCGGAATACGATTATGAAATTCTGGTTTTAGACAGTCCTCAAACCAATGCCTTTACGATTCCCGGAGGCAGAATTTATGTGTTTAAAGGCCTGCTAGAATTTTGTGACTCCGCAGAGCAGTTGGCCGCTGTTCTAGCCCATGAAATGGGGCATATTGAAAAAAGACATACGGTTTCTAAACTGGTAAAGGAATTTGGAATAAAGATTATTTTTTCATTACTAGGGGGAGACACCCTCTTATTAGGCGAGTTATGGGAAACCGTTTTGTCCTCAAATTTTGATCGTTCGCAGGAAAAAGAAGCAGATCAATTTGCTCTAAAGTTACTTGAAGAGGCTCAAATTTCTCCAACTGCCATCGCATCTTTTTTTAGGAAACTAAACCGTGAGAATTTAGATTATAACGAAAAAATGGAACTTTTGATGACGCATCCCCACAATAACTCTAGGATTAAAAGCTCTTTAGAATATAAAACACAAGAGGGTTTTAAACCTCAGCTTATTAATATAGATTGGAACCTTGTTAAAAAAGCACTCTAACTCAATTTTTTATTCACTTTTGTGGAGGTGAACATCCATTTGCGGAAAAGGAATGTTCAGGTCTTCGCTGCCGAAGACATCGTAGACCTTTTTGTTCATGTCGAAAAAAACATTCCAATAATCTTCCGCTTTTACCCAAGCCCTTGCGGTAAAATTAACCGAGCTGTCTGCGAGTTCCGCAACAGCAACATAAACCGCAGGATCTTTTAAGATTCTTGAATCCTCTTCGCATAATTTTTTTATCACCTCTTGTGCTTTGTTGGAGTCATCTCCATAGGCAATCCCAATGGTCCAGTCTACCCTTCGAATGGGTTCTGTGGAATAGTTGATCATAGAAGCCGAGGCCAGCCCTCCATTGGGGATAATGATGGTTCTGTTGTCGAGTGTTTTAAGGATTGTATTAAAAATTTGAATTTCGCTCACCGTTCCAGTATAACCTTGCGCTTCAATGTAGTCTCCTACTTTGAATGGTTTAAAAATCAACAACATCACACTGCCTGCAAAATTCTGAAGGGTGCCAGAAAGTGCCATACCAACTGCCAATCCCAGTGCTCCCAATATTGCAATGAATGAGGTCATTTCAATCCCAATCATACTCAACACACTTACTACCAGCATTACTTTCAATAGGGCGCTAAAAATCCCTTTTAAGAAGGGTTTTAATGAGTCATCTATTTTTTGGTTGCTTAGGATTTTATCAATTCCTTTTAAAATTATTTTAATGATCCAATTTCCAATGATCCATACTGTAATGGCACCAATTAGTTTTGGACCATATTCAACGGCAATTGTCATTAATTGATTTGTGATTTCGGCTAAGTTCATTTTTAAAATTTTAAGATTAATGGGGGTGATTTTATTTAAAGTTTCAGACTTGTTTTTGAATTAATAAAATTCAAATTCATTTTTTATTTCAAGGTTTAATTGCTCTCCACACAGGCTTTACATTCTTTTATTGAGTCGAAGGGGACAGTTCCTCCACAGCCACCCCAAATAAATTCTTTACACATATTATCTTCTTTATCATAATAATATTTTGGAAAGGAGGCTTTACAATTTCCAGGGTCAGGTTCCAAGGCGCAATTGCTTTTTTCATTCTGTTTATTGCAACCAGAGACAGCAAAAATTAATAGGACGATTATCAAGGGAATAAGTTGAGGTATTTTCATTTCACATAGAATTTTGGGGAATTTAAACAAGTAAAAGTCTTTTTTAGTACACTAAATATATAAAATTTTTGGATAGGTTGATTATTACTTTAATTAATTAAAATAAAAACACTTAATATCTAATTAAAATAGTTTTCTTAATTTTAAAAAAACCCCCCCCAAAAATTATGCGCTCATTGTTATTCTTACTTTTGTTTTTTTCTATGGTTGCCTGCAAAGTCAACCAACTGACTGGAAAAAAGACCTTTAACGCCTATTCTAACGAACAATTGTTTCCCACGGCTTTTTCTCAGTATGGGACTTTTCTTAAAGAAAACACTGTAATTAAGAACACGGCTGAAAGCAATCAAATCACTGCCATCGGTAAAAAGATTTCTGCAGCAGCTCAGCAGTACTTTTCCTACAAGGGAGCCCCCGAACACCTGAAGGATTATGCATGGGATTACAATTTGGTAAAAGACGAGCAACGGAATGCTTGGTGCATGCCCGGTGGAAAAATTGTTTTTTATACAGGGATCCTTCCCATTGCAAAAAACGCAGACGGCATCGCCGCGATTATGGGGCATGAAGTTGCTCATGCTTTGTTGGATCATGGTGGACAAAGGATGTCGATGAGCATGGCGCAGCAGGTCGGTAATATTGTTGCGGTAAAGGCAACTGAAAAACAACCCGAAAAAAAACGCAATGCCATCTTAATGGCCTATGGCATAGGAAGTTCTGTAGGGGCAGTTTTACCTTTTAGTAGAAAACACGAATCCGAAGCGGATAAAATTGGTTTGGAACTGATGGCGATTGCAGGATACGATGTAACAGAGGCTCCAAAACTTTGGGAGCGAATGAAAGCCGCTTCTGGCGGGAAATCACAGCCTGAGTTGTTGAGCACCCACCCTTCTAATCAACGAAGAATAGATGAATTAAAAAGATGGATTCCTGACGCCAAGGCATTGGCAATAAAAGTCAACGCAAAGCAATAATATGATTTATTTATGATTGTGATTCTCGTGAGAAGTTTCATGATTTTTGTCGGAACTGTGATCAGAAATTTCACTTCTAATTTCAGAATGTCTTATTTCTCCACCCGTATTTCCTGTTTCTTGAGCGAAATAAAGTGAGATTACTGAAAAGAGAATTGCGGCATATGTGAACCATTTAGCGAAAGGTTTTTCTTTCCAATTGGCCCATAGTCCAAGGAGTGAAACAACGCCTAAAACATAGATTAATTTTATAAAAACTTCGGCGACTTCCTCGTGTTCTTCAATGAAATGTTCTTCGACTCCTGGGATTTTTTCAACCACATGTTCTGCCGCTTCTCCACTTGAAAAGGCAATAGCAGCACTGATTGCACTTACAACAAATATGAAAAAAGCAGTTCGTTTTAAGATTTCAGATTTAAAAAATAATCCTGCGATAATGACAAACAGCCCAACGATTGGGAGGATGATAGGAAAATGATTTATGATTAAGTGCAAATGCGTTTGATCCATGATTTATATTTTTTATCAAATTTAATTAAATATTAATTCCAAACAAGTATCCGACCAAGGCAGTAAGCGCCATGGCCATTGTCCCCCAGAATGTGATTCTAAGAACAGACTTTCCAATGTGTGTACCTCCTGTTCTTGCAGATAAAGCACCGAGAATTATTAAAAAAACAATTGAAAATCCGTAAAGGGTATATTCCATATTTTTAAGAGGCAGGAACACAACAACAGCAAAAGGGAGTAATCCTCCGACCATAAAGGCGGCTCCTGAGGCAAGTGCTGCTTCGGTAGGATTGGCCTTAGACATTTCATTAATACCAAGCTCGTCTCTTACATGAGCCGCTAGGGCATCCTTTTCTGTTAATTCTTTAGCGACAGTCAAAGCAGTTTCTTTTTTTAATCCTCTTTTTTCATAGATATCCGCCAAACGCAAGAGCTCGATTTCCGGCATTGTCTTTAATTCTTCTTTCTCACGAGCGATGTCTGCTTCTTCAATATCTGTCTGAGAACTCACAGAAACATATTCTCCAGCCGCCATCGACAAGGCACCTGCAACCAAACCGGCAAGTGAAGCCAATAAAATCGGATACCTGAGGTCACTTGCAGCAGCGACACCAATGGCAATAGAAGCGGTAGACAAAATACCGTCATTGGCTCCTAAAACCGCGGCTCTCAGCCAATTACTGCGATGGATGTAGTGATTTGCTAGATAATCCTCTGAAGCATCATGTTGTTCCATGAATTTTGTTTTTAATTCAACCTTGTAATAAGGAGAAATGAAGTGATTGAATTTAAATAAAAAAAAATCCTTCACCTATAAGTCTAGTGTTTAAAGGACTTCATAGATTTTAATTGCTTTTTAAAGGTATAAAAAAATCCGTAAATCGAAAGAGATACGGATTTTTTTGTTGGCCTACTAGGGCTCGAACCTAGACTCTTCTGTACCAAAAACAGACGTGTTGCCAGTTACACCATAGGCCATTAGAAAGTTTGGCAAATTTACGTTAAAGTTTCTATTATTCAAACAAATATTACTTTGTTTTGTAACCAACTGTTTAAGAGAGGTTTCTCTAACACCCCTACCAACACTCCATTCTTTCTTCCAATCTTTCTTTACTCCACCATTATTAACAAACACCCAATAAGACTTTTTGTTAAGTTTAATCTTATCATCTATAATGGGAATATTTAAAGTAAGTGATAAATCAAAGTCACTTTTACTTCCAATTAACTCTACTCTCTTTATATATTTTTGAAGTATTTCCTTTTTCTGTTTGTCAGTTTTATATTCTATGCAATCTTATATAACTTAATCATATTATAAACACTACTCATATACCATTCATCACCATATTTACTTTTCACACCATCTAAACTTAATTTGTTATAAACTTTCCCCCATTTATTGTAAAAATCTGTATAAATTTAAACAAAAAATAATGCTGTCAAAACTTGCTACTGTTATAAACAAAATTTTGGTTTTAATTTTATCCCCATTTAATATTATTGGGAAAAACCCCTATTACCATTTAAGTGATTTGTTTTATTTAAACACATACAAAATTGGTGATTTTGAGTTTGTCACCCCAAATTATATTTCACTATTCAGGGCAAAAACTTTTTATACTAAAGAAAAAGAGACTTTGGAATGGATTGATGGTTTTAAAGAAAATTCATTTTTTTTAGATATTGGTTCTAATGTTGGACTTTATAGCATCTATGCTTCTAAGAGGAAAAACTGTAAGGTTATAAGTGCAGAACCTTCACCTCTTAATTTAAAGTTACTAAGTAGGAATATACACTTAAATAAACTTTCAAATTCGATTTTTATTTTACCTTTTGCTTTCTCAGATAAAAAAAATACTTTCAACAAATTTATTGAAACTTCAAACTTAGATGGTGGTGCATCAAATTCTTTTGGAGTAAATTATGATTTTAGAGGGAATGAAATATTAGATTATAAAACTGAATTTTTTACATATGGAACAACAATAGATGATTTTTTCGAAAATCAATTCAAAGAAAGTTATCCAAATTATATAAAAATTGATGTTGATGGAATTGAGCATCTTATAATTAATGGAGGAAA
>CAJXQS010000028.1:0-19772 GCA_913058385.1 uncultured Flavobacteriaceae bacterium | reverse complement strand
GATGTGTATAAGAGACAGGCCTTTAATAATTAACGAAAATGAAAAATAAAAAATCAAAATCTAGACGAGAATTTATAAAAAAATCCGGCCTGATCGGAACAGGGGTTTTTATCGTTCCACGTCATGTACTCGGTGGGACGGGTTATACTGCTCCTAGTGATCAGCTCGCTTTAGCGGCTATAGGATCTGGGGGAAAAGGAACCTCAGACATCAAAAATGCTTATTTAAACGGAAAAAACAGAGTCGTTGCACTCTGTGATGTAGATTCTGCAAGAGCCGCCACTAGCTACACAGCTCATTCTAATGCAACCCAGTACACAGACTATCGTGTCATGCTCGCCAAAGAAAAAGGAATTGATGCCATTACGATCTCTACGCCCGACCATAATCACGCCAAAATTGCTTACGATTGTATGAACCAAGGCATTCATGTTTATGTTCAAAAGCCGTTAACGCATACGATTGCTGAAGCCCGTTTATTGACTAAAACTGCACAGCAAAATAAAGTGGTCACACAAATGGGAAACCAAGGGGGTTCTGGTATCGGAGTTCCTAAAGTACAAGAGTGGATCGATAAAAACAAAGTGGGTAAAATTCATACCATTTATGCTTGGACGAATCGTCCTGTTTGGCCTCAAGGAGTAGATCATCCCTTATCTAACGCAGCTGAAAAGCCCAAATCACTTGATTGGGATCTTTGGTTGGGTACTTCAAAAACAAAACCCTATGCACCAGGACTTCACCCATTTGATTGGAGAGGTTTTTGGGAGTATGGAACAGGGGCGCTGGGAGACATTGGATGTCACACGC
Organism: uncultured Flavobacteriaceae bacterium; assembly: GCA_913058385.1. Lineage (GTDB taxonomy): Bacteria > Bacteroidota > Bacteroidia > Flavobacteriales > Flavobacteriaceae > UBA8316. The sequence continues at coordinate 18,962 of CAJXQS010000028.1, read as the reverse complement.
TAGACGTTCCCTATAAGACTTTAAAATTAGGATTTCCAACCAGTGTTGAATGTACTGCTACCAACGTTTTTAAAAAAATGTGGGTTCCTGAATACACACCAGAAGGATGTCCAATTTCATCAATTGTTACGCTAGGCTATGACAACACTCCCTATAATAAAGATGGAATAAAATTAATCTGGATGGATGGTGGTCTTACTCCAACAATACCAGAAGAGATTAGTGAAGAATTTATTATGGGCTTTGAAAACGGTAAATCTAGCGGGATTATGATGATTGGAGACAATGGAGTCATTACCTCAGAAATTTACGGAAACATGCCCACGCTTTATGTAAAAGGTGAAAAACCAGTTGTTTTTGACACTTCAAATCAAGGGAATGTAAATACTATTCACTCGCAAACTTGGACCGAAGCCTGTAAAGCTGGATTTAACAGTCCTGAACACAAAAATCTTACCTCTTCATTTGATTATGCGGGTCCATTTACGGAAACCGTTCTTATGGGTAACTTGGCCTTAAGAAGTCACTCTTTAAGAAAATCCAATGGGAAAGGAAGAAATAACTTCCAGTATTACGGAAGAAAAAAACTCCTATGGGATGGTGGAAATATGAAGATTAAAAACCTTGATGAAGCAAATCAATTCGTTTCAAAAACATACAGACAAGGTTGGGAGCTTCCAATTTAAAATAAGTTAATTTTAAAATAAATTATTAATAAAACAGGGATGCAGTAATATTTTACTTGCATTCCTGTTTTATCTTTTTAGCAGAATCAAATAGATGGAGAAATTTATAAATACAAAAGAGCACATCGAATCCTTTGGGTATGAAATTGAATCAAAAGATTTTGAAAGACCCTGGGGCGGGTTTTTAGTGATCGCAGAAAAACAATCTCAAAAATTCTCAGATCAGTTTTTCGAAGGTTTAGATGTGAATACCCTAAAAATTGGAGGGAAATTAAGTCCTAAGATTTTAATGGTTAATGCTGACTCTAGACTGTCTTGGCAATACCATCACCGACGCGCAGAAATCTGGAGAATTTATCAGGGGAAAGTGGGAATTATCCGTTCTGAAAACGATACCCAAAATGAAATTGAGATTTTCAATGAAGGAGATCAAATTCGACTGAAACAAGGAGAAAGACACCGCCTAATCGGTTTGGACAATTTTGCGATTATTGCTGAAATTTGGCAACACACTGATCCTAATAATCCATCGGATGAGGAGGATATTGTGCGGGTACAAGACGATTTTGGTAGATAATAAATAAGCTTTATGACTGTTTACCCTAAATCATTTTACTATTTAAAAACCCTCTTGGTCACCTTAGCTTGTCTAAATCTGGCAGTTGCACAGACCGTCGAAAAGGTTGTTGAACTTCCTGTTCAGGTTTATGAAACTTCTGGATTGGAATATTTTGAAGGTAATTTTCTTACCCATAATGATTCTGGGGGTAAACCAATACTTTATTTGTTTTCTGAAACTGGGGAATTGCTAGAAAATTATCTAATCCCAAACGTAAAAAATAAAGATTGGGAAGATCTCACAAGAGATGAAGATCTATTTTATATTTCGGATACTGGAAATAATAATGGCAGTCGAAAGAAGCTAAAGATTTTAATGGTAGATCCCAAAAAGAATTTTGACTTGGTTGGGGAAATTAAAATCAACTACAAAAATCAAAAAAACTTTGAAAAACGAAAGAAGCATCCCTATGATGTAGAGGCAATTGCGGCACTTCCAAAATCATTGGTTTTGTTTTCCAAAAATCGAATGACATTTACTACCGAACTTTATTTCATTCCAAAAAAAGAAGGAAGTTATTCTTTAAAACCTAAAAGATCACTTCCTGTAAATTCTCTGATCACAGGTGCCGATTATAATGAACGTTTAAAACTATTTGCACTGGTAGCTTATAATAAAGAGGGAGAACAGTTTATTTATACTTTACCGAATTTCAATTCAAAAAAGCTTGAAGAGCTACAATTCATAAAACACAAAATCCCTGTTGATCGAGCACAAATTGAAGCCATTAAAATCATCAATCAAAACACCTTTTGGGTTACGAGCGAAGCCAAAGGAAAGAATTCCTCTAGATTATTTAAAATAAAGATTTAAAAAAAATCAGATGGTTTTTATTCCTTTTTTTTAAAGCCCGGAAACAACCGTGCAAAAAGGATAGGAATGCATAAAAAAGTTCCAAAAGGTAGTGTCCAAATTAAGAAAAGAATTAAATAAAACTTTTTCCCATTTGAGGATTTAATTTCCTTAACCATGGAATCGTATGTGGTTTTATTCTTCATTTTATTTTTAAAACACGCTAAATTAAAGGCAAAACTATCCATTTTAAGGATCAATTAGTAAACTAAATCTAATTTTTATACTTATCGAATTGTATAGAACGTTACTGAAACTTATTTCATGATTATTTCACTAATGAGGTTGACCACTAGGATCGCAAAAAGTAAAGAAAAAATTGAAACCTATATTTTTTAAAATGAAAGTCTGAATTTCTTCAAAGTGCAGTGTATTCTTTATAGTTGATTTATATTATTAAATTTGGTCATATAGAAAAATTTCAATTGTTATGATTAACAAGAAAGTGAAAAATGTTGTCACCGCCTTGGAGGGCATCGAAGACGGAATGACGTTGATGCTCGGTGGATTTGGTCTTTGTGGAATTCCTGAAAATAGTATAGGAGCGTTGGTTGAAATTGGAGTTAAGAATCTCACTTGTATTTCAAACAATGCAGGAGTCGACGACTTTGGTTTGGGCTTATTACTTCAAAAAAAGCAGATAAAGAAAATGATTGCTTCGTATGTAGGAGAAAATGCTGAGTTTGAAAGACAAATGCTATCTGGAGAACTTGAGGTCGAATTAACCCCGCAAGGAACACTGGCTGAAAGATGTCGGGCAGCACAAGCAGGAATCCCCGCATTTTACACGCCTGCGGGATGTGGAACTGAAGTTGCAGAAGGTAAAGAAACTCGAGAGTTTAAAGGAAAAATGCACGTTTTAGAAACTGCATATGAAGCTGATTTTTCAATTGTAAAAGCTTGGAAAGGAGACGAAGCTGGGAATCTAATTTTTAAAGGAACAGCAAGAAACTTCAATCCTGCAATGTGTGGTGCTGGAAAAATCACCATCGCGGAAGTAGAAGAACTCGTTCCCGCGGGAAGTTTAGATCCCAACCAAATTCATATCCCCGGGATTTTTGTTAATCGAATATTTCAGGGAGCAAAATTTGAGAAAAGAATTGAACAAAGAACCGTTAGAAGTAAATAAAAATGGCACTCGACAAAGACACAATTGCAAAACGAATTGCACAGGAACTGAAAAATGGATTTTACGTTAATCTTGGGATTGGAATTCCTACGCTTGTTGCCAATCACGTTCCTCCGGGGATTGCAATTGAATTCCAAAGCGAAAATGGTGTCATGGGGATGGGTCAATTCCCTTTTGAAGGGGAAGAGGATGCGGATTTAATCAACGCAGGGAAACAAACCATCACCACGATGCCCGGTGCGAGCTTTTTCGACTCTGCTGTTAGCTTTTCTATGATCCGGGGTAAACATATTGATCTGACTGTTTTGGGGGCAATGGAGGTTGCTGAAAATGGGGATATTGCAAATTGGAAAATTCCAGGGAAAATGGTTAAAGGAATGGGAGGTGCAATGGACCTCGTGGCTTCTGCCGAAAATATTATTGTTGCCATGATGCAAGTCAATAAAAGAGGAGAAAGTAAGCTCCTTAAAAGATGTTCGCTCCCACTCACTGGAATCAAATGTGTTAAAAAAATAGTTACAGAATTGGGGGTTTATGAAATTATTCCTGAGGGATTTCTCCTTGTAGAATATGCTCCAGGGGTTAGTGTTGGAACAATAAAAAATGCCACTGAGGGAGCTTTAATTGTCTCTGACAATTTAAAAGAAATGAGTTTCTCTTGATTTTTTATCATTTTAACTATCCAAAAATAGGGTGAAAAATTCCAAAGCAAAATCCTTTTCGCACATTTTAAGAACTAGTTGTTTTAAAAGTATTAATTTAGAGAAGTGAGAAAGATTCTTCCCATTTTAATATTTTTTTTTTAGCACTAGTTCTGGTCATGCCCAAATAAGCAAAGGGAAACAAGGTGCATGGTATATCTTTATTTGGAATGTCAATACCGAAAAATCAAAACTTGGATTTAAGGGAGACATTCAGTACAGAAACTGGAATCTTCTTGGCGATTTGGAACAATTAATCATAAGAGGCGGCATCACCTATCCCCTCAAAAATTCAAATTTATATTTTGCCTATGGAAACATCACCTCGGGAAAACTAGGCATTAGCAAACAGACCTCACATGAAGACAGATTACATCAAGAAATCACTTTTGTAGGAAAAAAAGACGAGCTTGTAAAATTCAAACATCGGATTCGTTTTGAGGAACGTTTTTTCGAAAAAGATGTTTTTAGAACCCGGTTTAGGTATCTGTTATCAATTAATAAGTTTTTTAAGCCAAAAAAAGATAAACCCAGAAAAATGTATCTCTCTTTTTATGATGAGATCCTGTTAAACACTTCAGATTCGCGGGATTCAGGCTTTACCTTTTTTGATACCAATCGTTTGTATTCGGCTTTTGGATTTATTCTCCCAAAAAAGAAACGATTACAACTGGGGTATATGCTATTAAACTCAAAAACAGTAATAAGAGGGCAATGGCAGATTTCTTTTATTAATCCATTTTTGTAGTAAAAATCTTAAATAAATAAACGGGATCTAGAAATTGATTTTAACTTCCATTTAACCCTCCTTTACCAATTCCTTAACAGTATTGGCCTTAACTTTACAACAGTTAAGTATTTAATAAACTTCATTTTGTTTGTTTAATTGGTTTAGCCCGTTCTTAATTATCTGTAGAAGAAGATAATTTTGGGCGGGTTTTTTTATTAGAAGAAAACCTCAACCTCTTGAAAATTAATTTTATTGAGAAACCTCGTATTCAAATTCCCAATTTGGATCATCCAGTCGATTGATGATGTACTTAATTGTGATTTCTTGATCTTTCAGAATGGGCTGAAGGGCAACAATTCGAATGTGTTTTATTTTCCCCATTTCTTTATCCTCTTCAGCAGTAACAGCAGAACAATTAGGAATTTCGTGATGATTAATAAACCCTCCCAATGGCAATCTGATGTAACCATCAGGAAAACGTTGGTCAAAAATATGAGAAATTCCCATGTCAAAACCTTTCGGTAAATCTCGCGTTGTGAAAAGACCTAAGCCTTCGATTTTACTTTCTTTAATTATTAAAAAATCTGGTAAAGGACGCCATGAAGTTTTTTTTATCATCTCTGTTTATTTTTTAAATATTACTGCGGATGCTCCTCCGCCACCATTACAAATTCCTGCGGCTGCATACGTTCCCCCCTGCTGCAATTGATGCAACAAAGTCACTATAATTCTTGCCCCTGAACAGCCCAATGGATGCCCTAGGGAAACTGCTCCGCCATTTATGTTTACTTTATTGGGATCTAGTCCAAGGATTTTCATGTTGGCCAATCCAACCACAGAAAAAGCCTCATTAAGCTCGAATAAATCGATTTGATCGATTTCAAGATTTGCTTTTTCAAGTGCTTTTGGGAGTGCCTTTGCCGGAGCAGTTGTAAACCATTTTGGTTCTTGAGCAGCATCAGCATAACTCACGACTTCGGCCAATGGCGATAGTCCCAGTGATTTTGCCTTGTGCTCGCTCATAACAACAAGGGCAGCTGCACCATCATTTAGGGTTGAAGCATTGGCAGCAGTTACGGTTCCATCTTTTGAAAAAGCGGGTCTTAAATTGGGGATTTTATCAAGAATAACATTCGAAAACTCCTCGTCTTTATCAAAAACGATGGCCGCTCCCCTTCTTTGAGGAATCGCAACAGGAGTGATTTCATTCGAAAAGCTCCCTGCCTCCCATGCCTGAGCACTTCGGCGGTAGGACTCAATCGCAAAATCATCTTGCTCCTTTCTCGATATTTCGTGTTTCACTGCGCAGGCATCTGCAAAAACACCCATGGCAACTTGATCATATACATCGACCAATCCATCGACTTGAAGAATATCTTCTAAAGCTGTTGGTCCAAACTTATTACCGCTTCTCATTTGAACGAAATGGGGACTTCTACTCATGTTTTCCATTCCCCCAGCGATAACAACCTCTGCATCCCCCAATTGAATTGCCTGAACCGCCATCATAATGGATTTCATTCCCGAAGCGCAAACTTTATTGATCGCAGTACAAGGAACATCGTTTGGAATTCCGGCGTTCAATGCTGCTTGTCTAGCAGGCGCTTGGCCGGTTCCGGCCTGAAGCACATGACCCATTAAAACCTCATCCACTTCTTTGGGATCCAAAGAAATTTCATCCATCGCCGCCTTAATGGCTAAAGCTCCTAATTCTGTAACAGGGACAGTCGCCAAGGAACCTAAAAAGCTTCCTATTGGCGTTCGTTTTGCTGAAACAATTACGGCTTTATTCATCTGATTTCATTTTAAATAACGCTACAAAAATACTACCATAAAGTGAATGCACCAAGCTAGAAATAGCTGCTGGAATTGCAACAGCAGGATTTATAAAATTTTCTTTGGCCAAAACCACCCCCAATCCTGAATTTTGCATTCCAACCTCTATGGATATTGTTCTGCTCACAGCTTCATCTTTTAAAATTAATTTACTAAAAATATATCCTGTTAAGAAACCAATTAAATGTAAAGTCATTATTGCTAATATTAATGCAAATCCTGAATTTAATATTATTTCTTTTCCTTGTCCAATGATACTGGCAACAATCAGGGTGATTAATATTACCGCAAAAGCAGGGGAATATAATTTAATTTTAGGAGCATATTTAGGCAAGCGAGCATTTAGAAATACGCCCAGCAAAACAGGAATAAGAACCACCTTTAAGGTGCTGTAGAACAAGCCCATGGCGTCTACATCGATTTCATTACCCGAAAGACCACTTGTCAATAATGGCGTTAATACAATGGCCCCAATTGTAGAAATAGCAGTCATGCTAACAGAAAGTGCCAAATTCGAACGGGAGAGAAAAACTATTACATTTGAAGCTGTACCGCCCGGACAACAGGACACCAATATCAATCCAACCGCAAAAAAAGGGGGTAGCTCAAACAGGATTCCTAATAACCATCCGAAAAAGGGCATCAAAGTAAATTGTAATAAAAATCCTGTAAAAATCCACGAAGGCGTCTTGGTAACTTGTTTAAAGTCCTTAAGCTGGAGGGTTAGTCCCATTCCTAACATAATTCCACCCAAGCCCAAGGTTATCAGATTGCCTGAAAACCATGTGAAAAATGGAGGATGAAGGAGTGCTAAACATGATGCCGATAAAACGATCCAAGGAAAAGCGCTTGGCAAGAGTTGTAATATTTTCAAATTCTATTTTTTATATTTTATTAGACTGTTTCCGAAACCCACTGATAAGCTGTTCCAAAAAGTTAAACCTCAACCTACAGTTCTTTGTAATCAATTTTCTTACCCTCATTTTCAAAAAAAATAAGAGTATTAAATTGAAAAAGCAACAATAGAAAGGCTTTAACAAAACGCTAATATTAAATGCTTTTTTATTTGAAAAAAACATGTAATTTGTAGCTAACAGACTGAGGGTTAATCATGAGTTAAAATACTAGCACTCTTTCAAAGATATTAAATTTTAAAGTGACAATTTAAAATCAATTTTCATCAATGTGCGCTATTAGCGTAAACATCGAATAATATTTTAAACCCCTAAAACTGATTTATAATGAAAAACAAACTGTTGATTTTATTTTTATTTATTGTTGGACAAATTCTTTATGCTCAACAAGTATCTTTTGTGGAATATGATCTGGACAATGGCTTACATGTCATTTTACATCAAGACAATTCAGCTCCTGTGGTTACCACCTCCGTGCTTTATCACGTTGGATCAAAAGATGAAAATCCTGAGCGAACTGGTTTTGCTCATTTTTTTGAGCATTTACTTTTCGAAGGAACAGAAAATATTGAACGGGGAAAATGGTTTGATATCGTAAGCTCTAACGGTGGTTCAAATAATGCTTACACCACTAATGATTTTACATATTACTACGAAGTATTCCCTTCCAACAGTCTTGAATTGGGATTATGGATGGAATCCGAACGCATGCTGCATCCAATTATTAACCAAGCGGGAGTAGATACTCAAAACGAAGTTGTTAAAGAGGAAAAAAGACTTCGGTATGACAACAGACCTTATGGTAAGTTCTTGGAGAATGTCAAAAAGAATTTATTTAAAAAGCATCCTTATAAGGAAACAACAATTGGGAAAATGGAACATTTAGATGCTGCCACCTTAGAGGAATTTATGGCATTTAATAAAAAGTATTATATCCCAAACAATGCGGTTCTTATCGTAACGGGCGATATCAATATTGATAAAACAAAAAAAATGATTGATGATTACTTTGGCCCCATTCCAAAGGGCAATTCAATTCAGAGGGTTGCTGTTCTGGAAGACCCAATCACAGAAAAAATTAATGCAGAAGTGTTTGATTCAAATATTCAGATCCCGGCCCTAATTACTGCTTACAGAACTCCCGCTGTAAGAACCAGAGCGTCAAAAGTACTGGACATGATTTCGACTTATCTAAGCGACGGTAAAAGTTCAAAGCTTTACAAAAAAATGGTAGACAGAGAAAAAACCGCATTGAATGTGGCCACTTTAAATTTTAGTCAAGAAGACTATGGTATTTACATCATTTACGGTTTGCCCATGGGAGAAAATAGTTTGGCAACAATGGAAGAAGAAATTGATGAAGAAATTGAAAAAATTCAGCGTCAGCTAATTTCTGAGAAAGATTATCAAAAACTTCAAAACAAGTTTGAAAAGAATTTTGTCGATTCAAATACTTCTATGGAAGGAATAGCAAACTCACTCGGTCAGTTTTATGTTTTTCATGGAGATACAAACTTAATAAATTCGGAAATAGACATCTATCGATCCATAACACGAGATGAAATTCGTGAAGTCGCGCGAAAGTATTTAAACCCCAACCAAAGGGTCGTGGTAAATTATCTCCCCGAAAGTTCAAGGACTAACCTCGAAAAAAAATAAGATGAAAAAAATATATATTTACCTACTTTGCCTTCTTACGTTAGGAACAACAACTGCACAAATTGACAGGAGTATTCAGCCAAAACCGGGGCCACCTCCTGAAATTAATTTAGAGAATCCTCAAAGTTTTCAGCTGAAAAATGGGTTGACTGTTTTGGTTGTTGAAAATCATAAACTCCCCAGAGCTTTTGCAAGTCTAAGAATTGATAATAAACCTTTTTATGAAGGAGAAAAAGCTGGTGTTAGTGATCTTTTATCTAAAATGCTAGGGAAAGGATCTTTAAGTATTTCAAAAGATGATTTCGAAGAAGAAATTGATTTCTTAGGGGCGCGGGTGAGTTTTGGATCTGAAAGTTTTTATGCGAGTTCCTTGTCTCGATATTTTCCTAGAGTTCTTGAAATGTCAATTGATGCGGCGATCAATCCCAATTTTTTAGAAGAAGAATTTGAAAACGAAAAAAACCGTCTGAGAGAAAATCTTGAATCTGATGAAAAGAGTGTAACTGCAGCGGCAAGAAGGGTAGAGAATTTGTTGGCTTATGGCAAAAAGCATCCTTATGGAGAATACACCTCAAAAGAAACGTTGAAAAATGTTAGCCTCACTGATGTAAAAAACCTTTATGACGATCGGTTTAAAGCTTCCAATGCCTATTTGGTGATTGTTGGAGACGTTAATTACAAGACAATTAAAAAACAAATTACCAAGGCCTTCAAAAACTGGAAGGGACAAGTGGTCGAAAGTGCCCCTTTCCCCGAACCTGATAATGTAGCCGAAACGGAAATCAATTTTGTGGAAATGCCCAACGCGGTTCAATCAGAAGTTTCAGTGATTAATACCGCAACAATGGACAAAAAAAATCCAGACTATTTTGCTTCTTTGATTGCAAACAGAATTCTTGGAGGTGGTGGACAAGCCCGTTTGTTTTTAAACCTAAGGGAGGACAAAGGCTATACCTATGGATCTTATTCAAATTGGAAAGAAAGCCATAAAACCAAAGCACTTTTTAAGGCGTTTGCGAGTGTGAGAAATGCCGTTACTGACAGCGCTATTGTTGAACTCGTCAGTGAAGTAGATCGAATTGGAAATGAATTGGTTACTGACAAAGAACTTGCCACTGCAAAAGCAAAGTATGCTGGTAATTTTGTTTTGTCTCTTGAAGATCCTAAAACAATTGCGCAATTTGCCCTGAATATTAAAACTCAAAAGCTAAATCCAGAATTCTATATTAATTATTTAAAAAACATTAACGCTGTAACCAAAGAAGATGTTATTCGTGTTTCCAAAAAATACTTTTTAAGTGATCAATCACGTATCGTAGTCACTGGAAAAGGAAGTGAAATTTTGGAAAATATTGAAAAGGTTGACTTTAAGGGTCGTCGATTAAAGGTTCGGTATTTTGATAAATTTGGAACTGAAACAGATCGTCCAAAGTTCTCCAAACCCTTACCAAAAGGAACGACAGTTAAAACCGTAATCGAGGGATACCTTCAGGCACTTGGTGGAAGAGAAAAGCTTTCTGAGGTCACCTCTATTGAAACAAAAGCGGAAGCTTCTATGCAAGGAATGAAAATTGAGGTTTCGAGCCGGAATACATCAAAAAATCAATTGAGGGTCGAGGTAAGCATGATGGGCAACGTTATGCAAAAAACCGTAGTTAACAACAAAAGTGGGTACAATGAAATGCAAGGACAAAAAATGAAAATGAATGAGAAAGAATTTCAAGTTGCATTAAAAAATGCTTCCATTTTTCCTGAACTAAGCTCAGATTTTGAAACCATTAAACTCACGGGTATTGTTGACGTTGACGGAGTAGCAGCTTATGAAATTAAGTGGTCTGATTCAAAGACAATTTATTTTTCAACGAAAGATTTTCTTAAAATAAAGGCAGTTGACACTATTGAAATGGGAGGGCAGTCCCAATCAAGCGAATCGATTTATAGTGATTATAAATCCGTAAATGGAATCTTATTTCCACATAAAACCTCTCAAACTGTTGGTCCGCAAAAAATTGATTTTGTTGTTCAATCCATCAGACTCAATCAAAAAATGGAAGATCAATTGTTCGAATAGATATTTATATTAAATTAGCTCAAGAGCTCTCATTAATGAAGTGCTTTAATTCCTCAATAAAACATTACATTTGAATTATGAAAAAAATAATCTTACCTGCTTTCGTCTTCGTTTTTTTAGGAATGGTTTCTTGTAAAAACATCACAGCTACTCCAAAAGTTATTACTGTTGAACAAACAGCAAATGAAAAGGAGCTGGTTTTTACCGAAGCGACTAAATTATCGATGTCTATCGATGGAATGGTTTGTGCTCATGGTTGCGCAGCAGTTATTGAAAAAAATCTGAATAAAACTGTAGGTATTAAAGAAGCTAAAGTGGACTTTGAAACAAAGCAAGCCTACCTGATCTTCGATGCCGCTGTATTAAACCCAGAAAAAGTTTCAGAGGTTGTACTTAAAACTGGAGATACTTATTCCGTTTCAAATGTAGAAGTGATAAATTAATCAGGCTTATTTTTATTCCCTCCATTTCAAGCTTTCCATGAGATGAATTACATCTCTTTCAATATACTTTGCTGCAGGCATAATGGAATCATAATTGGGACGTGTGTAAAAATAAAGTGATCCTACAAGAAAGTGCTGGGTAGAATCTGTTAGGAAAAACTGTAATTGAGAAGCCGCATTTCCCACCACAGAAAACAAGGTTCCGTAAACTTTTTGATGCTCATCAAGAAAAATCTTTTCGGGAATTTCATCCGCTTTTATCATGTGCTTTCCTGGTAACTGATAAGCGTCGTTTAACAATGAATCTATATTGTCTTTAACCGGAATATAGGACATGTATAGTGTGGCTTTCATTTTAGGATAATACAAATCAGGAGCACTTTTCGAACTGCTTTTTAATTCTGATATTTCATTGTATTGAAAAGAAAAAGGGAAAGAATCCAATACTTCTAAATACTTTGGTTGAGGGAATTTAAGGCTCAACAAGGCCTTAGGCTTTGGCTGGTAGAATTTTTCACAAGCTGTTGTAGAAATAAATATTACAGAAAAAATCAGAAGAATTCCCGTTCTCATTCTTTCTCCGGTATAATAACTTTAATACGCTTGATCCGCTTACGGTCTGCAGATTCGATTATAAATTGATACCCTTCAAAGTTAATTTTTTGTCCAATTTTAGGAAACACTTGAGCGACTTCCAATATAAAACCTGCAATGGTTTCTGGCTCTCCATTTACCCTTTCTAAAATCTCAGAATCCTCTAATTCTATTACTTTATAAAAATCTTTCAGATTCGTCTTCGCATCAAAAACAAAAGTATTGTTGTCGAGTTTTGAATAACTGAGTTCATCGTCATCAAACTCGTCACTAATGTCCCCGACAATTTCCTCAATAACATCTTCTAAAGTGATCACTCCAGAAGTTCCTCCATATTCATCTACCACAATCGCTAAATGAATTTTCTTTTGCTGGAACTCCTTTAAAAGATCGTCTAATTTTTTATTTTCTGGAACATAAAATGGGGGCTTAAGCAACTGTTTCCAATTAAAATCTTTAGTCTCCAAGTGGGGCAGCAGATCCTTTGTATATAAAATTCCAAGGACGGTATCCATGTTTTCTTTGTAGATCGGAACTCTCGAAAAACCTTTCTCAAGAATAATAGGAATGATTTCTTCAAACTTCATTTCTTCAGACAAAGCAAATACATCAATTCGAGGGCGCATGACTTGTTTGGTGTCTGTGTTTCCAAAATTAACAATCCCTTGAAGGATTTTATGCTCCTCTTTTGTCGTTTCCTTATCTCCTGTTAAGTCAAGGGCTTGCGAGAGTTTGTCAATAGAAAATTCGTTGTTTTTACGCGCCAATCTAGTTTCCATAAATCGAGTGATTTTACTCATCGGAACGGTGAGAAAAAACAGAAAGTAGCGATCAGCTAAATAGATGGGTAATGCCATGAATTTAGAAAACTTTAAAGCATTACGATTGGCATATATTTTTGGCAAAATCTCACCAAAAAACAAGATTAAAAAGGTGATGACACCAACTTCAATAAACAAAACAACCAATGGGCTTTCTATTCCTTTAAAAAATGTATCTCCCAAGGAAGCAAAAAGAAGTACAATGGCAATATTGATAAAATTATTCGTGATCAAAATTGTTGCCAACAGGCGCTTGGGATAATTCAACAGCTTCTTAATCTTTTCAAATTGTTGGGATTGCTTTTCATCATCTGTTTCAAGATCTCCTTTCGATAAGGAAAAAAAGGCCACCTCAGCTCCGGAGATAAGCCCCGAAGCCATCAATAATAGGATCAATAAAAGTAATTGAAACAAGGTCGCACCTTGTGTGTCAAAAAATAAAATCAGTAAACTATAAGGGTCAGGATCCAATTACTATATATTTTTATTAAAATGTAAGATCTTCTTCCGGACCAGATTCTTCAACAACCGGTGGTTTGGACGTTGGAGGTGCTGGCGTTTCTTGCGCTGTCTTTTTGGTGCTTAAGAAGGTAAACTCATCTACATTAATTTCGGTAGTATAGCGTTCGTTATCATCGCTGCCCACCCATTTTCTTGTTTTAAGTCGTCCTTCAATATAAACTTTATCTCCTTTACTGAGATATTTTTCACAAATCTCAGCAGCTTTGTTTCTCAGCACAATATTGTGCCATTCTGTGTTGGTTATTTTTTCGCCTGTAGACTTGTTCGTGTAGTCTTCATTAGTTGCCAAGGGAAACCTCCCTAAACAACCTCCCCCTTCAAAATAATGCATTTTAACATCATCTCCTAGGTGACCGATTAACATAACCTTGTTTAATGTTCCTCTGCTCATGATAAAAGATTTTTGGATTAAGTAATACCCAAATTTAGTGAATCAGTATCATTTCATGAAAAATTTCTCTCTAAAATTTTGAAGTGCCTTGGGCATCGGATAATCATCAAGCTGATCTAATTTTACACCAGCTCGAATCAAGTCTGTCGTCTCTACAATCCAGAAAATAATTTCAAGATGCTGGTGGGTTAGCTTGTGAGTTATAGGCAGATCGTTGTATTTAATAACAGATTGAATTTGTTGAATGCCTTTATGATTTAAAAAAGAGGATACATCATTCTCATCAATCTCAATATTGGTGTCATTTGTTTCTAACAAAGGAAACTGGTATAAATTTTGCCAAATTCCTGCACCAATTCTTTTTTCAATTAACGTTTTTCTGTCAGAGTTTAGGAGCACCAAATAATTAAAAAATCGTTTTCTAACTTTTATTTTTTTTGATTTAATAGGAAAATGACTCACCTTACCTTGTTGATAAGCAATACATTCTGATGAAAAAACACATTTGTCACAATTTGGGTTTTTGGGCAAACATTGTAATGCCCCAAACTCCATCATTGCCTGATTAAATTCTCCGGGAGATGCACCCTTCATCAATAAATTTGCCTTGTCTTTAAACACTTTATGAGCAGGAGAAGAATCAATCGGGATTGATAATGCAAATATTCTTGATAACATTCTGTAAACGTTTCCATCTACAACTGCTTCGGGCAGATCAAAACAGATGGAACCTATGGCACTGGCAGTATAATCGCCAATTCCTTTCAGGCTTTTAAGCTTTATGAACTCATTTGGAAAAATTCCATTGAAGTCATTAACAATTGTTTGTGCAGTAAAATGAAGGTTTCTGGCCCTAGAGTAATAGCCCAGCCCTTGCCACAGTCTTAACACTTCTTCTTCCTCAGCTTCTGCAAGACTTTGCACGGTCGGGAAAGCATTTTCAAACTTCAAAAAATAGGGTAAACCCTGTGCTGCTCTGGTTTGTTGAAGTATGATTTCAGAAAGCCAGACCTTGTAAGGATCTTTGGATTTTCGCCAAGGGAAGTCTCGTCGATTATCTTTATACCAAAATAGAAGCTTTTTTTGTAGACTCATCATTCAAATTCGGATTTCTCTTTTATAATATATCGACAAATATAAAAAGGTAATACAGAACGTTTTATAATTTTAATTTATATATTTGCAAGCCTTTAAAAAAGAATTTTGTTTAACCGAAAAAACATTTAATTATGACAAAAGCTGACATCGTATCAAACATTTCAGATCAGCTTGGAATTGATAAAGTTGATGTTCAAGTAACCGTCGAGAAATTCATGGATGAAATAAAAAATTCTCTTGAAAGCGGTGAAAATGTATACCTACGAGGTTTCGGAAGCTTTATTATTAAAACTAGAGCTGAAAAAACTGGTAGAAATATTTCAAAAAATGTAGCTGTGAAAATTCCAGCTCATAATATCCCTGCATTTAAACCTGCAAAGGTTTTTGTAAATGGAGTTAAGACTAAGGTGAAAGTTGCCTAAAAAATAATTATTAATAAACTAAATATAAGCTAGACTATGCCAAGTGGTAAAAAAAGAAAACGTCACAAGGTTGCTACTCACAAACGTAAGAAGAGAAGAAGAGCAAACCGCCACAAGAAAAAATAGTGTCTGGAAAAACACTTAAAAAATTATCCAAAGTTCATTGATATCTGATACTGTATCATACAGTATCTTCAGGAAAATCCTGAATATTTATTGTTTAACCGGCTGCGCCTAACTTTTAGGTCGCGGTTACTAAAAATTAATCAGAGTGAATAAAGAATTGATTATCCGATCGAATTCCTCTGCTGTTGATTTTGCACTGCTCAAAGATGGAAAGTTAATTGAGCTTAATAAAGAAGTAGATAATAATAAGTTTTCTGTAGGCGACATTTATGTTGCTAAGATCAGAAAACCCGTTCCCGGTCTAAATGCTGCATTTATTAATGTTGGCCATGAAAAAGATGGCTTTTTACATTATCATGATTTAGGTCCAAAATTACCTTCATTATTGAATTTTTTTAAACAGGTAAGCTCAGGTAAAACTAAAGACTACACGTTAAAGAATTTTCATTTTGAAAAAGAGATTCCGAAAGATGGTGCCATTCAAGATTACTTGAAAGCCCAACAACAGATGCTTGTTCAAATTGTTAAAGAACCTATTTCGACAAAAGGTCCAAGAGTGAGCTCCGAGCTTTCTTTGGCCGGAAGATTTATGGTGCTTATTCCTTTTTCAGACCGCGTTTCTATTTCTCAAAAAATAGATAGTAATGAAGAAAAAAATCGCCTTAAGAAACTTGTTAAAAGCATAAGACCAAAGGGATTTGGAGTCATTATTAGAACGGTTGCACAAAACCAAAAAGTCGCAGAACTCGATGCTGATCTACAGCAACTTCTGGAACGATGGAAAAACATGTGTGAGAAGTTTATCAAAGTAGATAAATATCCCACATTAATCCTTAGTGAAATCAATAGATCCTCTTCTATATTAAGAGATATCTTTGATGATGATTTCACAGGAATTCACGTTGACGACTCAGAAATGTATGCTGAAATAATAGATTACCTTAAAACCATTGCACCCAAAAAGGTGTCAATTGTAAAGCAATTTAAAGAGAAAGCAACACCTATTTTTGATCATTTTGGAGTCGAAAGACAAATCAAAACTGCCTTTGGGAGAACAGTCTCCATGCAGAAAGGCGCCTATTTGGTAATTGAACATACCGAAGCCCTACACGTAATTGATGTCAATAGTGGTAATCGCTCTAATAAAGCGAAAACACAAGAGCAAACTGCTCTTGATGTTAACCTTATTGCTGCTAGTGAAATCGCTAGACAATTAAGATTACGAGATATGGGTGGAATTATTGTGGTTGATTTCATCGACCTTAATTCAAATGAAAACCGAAAAAAATTATTTGATCATCTCCGAGAGGAAATGAGTAGGGACAGAACGAAACACAAAATTCTGCCTCCTTCACGATTTGGATTAATTCAAATCACACGTCAAAGGGTTCGCCCCGAGATGAATATCAAAACAAAAGAGCCTAATCCTAATAAAAATAATGAGGTGGAAGCTCCAATTGTTTTAATTGATAAAATCAACGCAGAGCTTGACAAAGTTGTCAAGCATAGTCAGCATAAAAACAAAAAGATTTATTTACATCTTCATCCTTTTATTGCTGCCTATATCACCAGCGGCTTTCGATCCATCCGAATGAGCTGGTATTTTAAACACAAAAAGTGGGTGCAAATTGTACCCCGTGATGCTTACCTGTATTTGGATTTTCGATTTTTAGATAAAAATCGAAAACTCCTTAGAACTAAATAGACTAAAACCGCCTTGTGTAGACTAGGCGGTTTTTTTTATGGTTATTTTTTCCCTGCAGCTGAATTTATAATCAGACTCCTCCTTATTTAACCTTGATTTTTCTTAAACACACTCCCTCTCAAAACAACTCCTATCAAAGAAACTAGATAAATACAATCAACTTCTTGTTTGTGATTGTATAGATATGTTTGTTCTTTTTGTAATTGTGATTTTATAAGGTCAAAAAATGTCAAGATTTACCTTATAATTATTATAATGACATCAGAAAGCCATTAAAAAAGGCATCAATTTCACTATTAAAAAAGTTGATGGTATAGAAATTTCATGCTCTAAAAAAGATTGGCTAGATAGCAAGGTAAATAAGGATAAGAAGAACCGTTTTGGGGATGTCATTGGAGAAACAACAGTTTATGGTTACAAAATGACAGTCAGAACCGTTTTAAAGGCTAAAGAAGACCTCCTTAACGACATTATAGAAGCTAATGGAATTAGAGGCATGAGTGCAACTAAGGATGCTTTTTAACAAGTACACCTTACCCACATCATCTACAGATGAAGTCTATGAGGTAATGAATAAAAAAATTGAGGAACTTCCTATAGCGGGAAGATTTAAGAGCAAAAACACATGTTTAAATACTCTTAATAATATTAAAAATATAGAGCAGGGTTTACTACCAAAAAGGAAACACATGTCCCGATTAAAATAAATGATGCTTTGGGTTTGAGTGCCGATTGATGAAACCAAAGTGTAACGTGTAACAGGTTTACATACGACGGCTAAAATGGAGGCATACCTATTGTTACTCTTGAAAATATGTTTGACGCTGCGGGTAGTTTTACTCGTCCAGCTAGCGTTATAGAAAATTACACGCAAATTATATCAGATAAAGCTGATCCAGCTTCATCATATAGTATTGAAGAAATTTGGCCAGTAAGAAGTTTTGATCCTTCGACAAATCATGTTTGGCCAATTCCTAATGTTGCAAGGGATGCATCAAATTTACCAAAATAAAGGATGGTAAAATAAAAATTAGCGCTAGTTTAATGTTAATTTTGAGTTAGATACTGGCTTTATTTTAAGGTCAGCACTTTTCGCTTGTTTAAATAATATATAATACAAATGAATAAATCCCTAAAA
This sequence comes from uncultured Flavobacteriaceae bacterium, assembly GCA_913058385.1. Lineage (GTDB taxonomy): Bacteria > Bacteroidota > Bacteroidia > Flavobacteriales > Flavobacteriaceae > UBA8316. Next base: position 505 of record CAJXQS010000028.1, on the reverse strand, counting down.
ATCACGCTTGTTGCTGTGCTTGTTTCCATATCTTCTTTTGGGCAAAATGAAACAGGTTATAGCTATAAAACACATTCGCATAACGATTATATGAGAGATGTTCCTTTTTGGGAAGCTTATGCCAATAAGGCATCGTCGATAGAAGTTGATATAGTTTTAGAGAATGATACACTTTATGTTGCTCATGAAACAGAATCAATAAATAGTAAAAAAACATTGAAAGCTTTATACTTAAAGCCTATCAGTAAAGCTTTTTCATTATCTGACAAAGAAAGGAGTAATATACAATTATTGGTAGACCTAAAAAACAAACCTTATGCTACATTAGAAAAATTGATAATATTGCTTAAAGAATACAAGTATTTATTAAAAACAGGGGATAAAAAAGGGCTAAGTATTGTCATTTCAGGTAGGCGTCCAGCAGTTTCAGATTATAATAAATATCCTGACTTTATAACTTTTGATTATCAGAAGTTAGATGATATTCCACAAGAATCGTGGAGTA
>CAJXQS010000027.1:0-24455 GCA_913058385.1 uncultured Flavobacteriaceae bacterium | reverse complement strand
GCGAAAGACGGGATTTGAACCCGCGACCCCCACCTTGGCAAGGTGATGCTCTACCGCTGAGCTACTTTCGCTAGTGGCAGGCAAATTTATAAAAATTATTAGTCTATTTTTAAATTAAAAGAGATTTATTTTTTAGAATTTCCCAGCATTCTTTTTATCTCATTTAATTTCATTAACGCCTCAATGGGAGTAAGGGTATCGATGTCCAAATTATTAATTTCATTTCTCAAGTTTTCTAGGAGTGGATCATCCAGATTAAAAAAGCTCAGTTGCATTTCCTCCTTATCCGTTTTTAATTGATCTGCTCGGGCTTCTACTCCATGTGATTTCTCTAATAATTTGAGTTTCTGGGTGGCTGTATTAAGTACAAATTGAGGCATTCCAGCCATCCGTGCAACATGAATTCCAAAACTATGCGCACTGCCTCCGGGAACCAATTTTCTTAAAAAAAGCACCTTATCTTTTAGTTCCTTTACCGAAACATTAAAGTTCTTGATGCGATTAAAGGCGTGGTGCATCTCGTTTAATTCGTGATAGTGGGTTGCAAAAAGCACTTTGGCACGCGAAGGGTGTTCGTGTAAATATTCGGCAATCGCCCAAGCAATCGAAATCCCATCGTAGGTACTCGTCCCTCTTCCAATTTCGTCCAACAGCACCAAACTGTTTTCAGTAATATTGTTAAGAATAGAAGCCGTTTCATTCATTTCTACCATAAAAGTAGACTCGCCCATCGAAATATTATCACTCGCCCCAACACGAGTAAATATCTTGTCCACTATGCCTGTTTTCATGGCAGCGGCTGGAATAAAAGAACCCATTTGTGCCATCAAGACCAACAAAGCGGTTTGTCTTAAAATTGCAGATTTCCCAGACATGTTAGGCCCAGTAATCATTATAATTTGTTGTTGCTCGCGGTTGAGTAACAAATCATTATCAATAAAAGGTTTGTCAGGAGGCAATTGATGTTCAATAACGGGATGTCGACCTGCATTTATCTCTAGGGCAGTGCTTTTAGAAAACTGAGGCCTTGCGTAATTATTTTTAAGGGCTAAAGCCGAAAAACACCACAAAACATCCAAACGAGCCAAAAGGCGGGCATTGGTTTTAAGCGGGTTTAATTCCAACTGAAGTGCCATCAACAAATCTTGATACAAAGCACCCTCTATGCTTCTTATTTTTTCTTCTGCACCTAAAATTTTAGATTCATATTCCTTTAACTCTTCAGTAATATAACGCTCAGCATTGACCAAGGTTTGTTTTCTGATCCAATCTTCGGGAACTTTGTCCTTATGGGTATTTCTAACCTCAATATAATATCCAAAAACATTATTAAAGGCGATTTTTAAGGAAGGAATTTTCGAGCGTTCGGTCTCCCGAGCCAGCATGTCATCCAAATGGGTTTTACCCGATTGTAATAAATCACGAAGCTCATCCAATTCCTCAGAAACTCCTTGGGCAATAACTTCTCCTTTGTTTAATAAGACCGGCGCGTCTTCCTTGAGCGTGGATTGAATTAATTCAATAACTTTCTTGTTTTCTAAAAACCCATTGCCCAAGGTTTTTAGCACTTTATCCTCTTGCTCTGACAAATAAGATCTTATTGCCGCAATTTCTCCCAAAGAATTTCCCAATTGCACCAAGGCTCTTGGACTTATTTTTAAGGTTGCAATTTTAGAAACAATCCGCTCAATGTCAACCATTTTTCTTAAATGATCCGAAAGGGTTTCAAATGTATTATTGTCTTTAAAAAGCGAATCAACAACAGCTAAGCGCTCCTCAATTTGCTTAAGATCTCTTAGTGGAAATGCCAGCCAATGCTTGAGCATTCGGCCACCCATGGAAGTAAGCGTTTGATCTAAAACGTCAATCAAGGCAACACCTCCAGGGTTGTTGGATTGAAACAATTCGAGATTGCGGACCGTAAACCGATCCATCCATACATATTCAGACTCAAAAATCCGTCGGATGGAAGTGATGTGAGGCAGTTTATTGTGGTGGGCTTCTGACAAATAATGCAAAATTGCTCCGGCAGCAATAACACCGGCATCCAAATCTTGGACTCCAAAACCTTGCAGTCCAGAAGTTTTAAAATGGTCTGTCAATTTTTGATTGGCAAAGGTCTGCTCGAACACCCAATCTTCTAAATAGAAAATATTGTAGTGCGAACCCATTTGTTCCGCAAAGATTTTCTTGGAAGGCTTGGCAACCAATACTTCCGTAGGAGAAAAATTTTGAAGCAACTGCTCAATCTGAACTGCACTGCCTTCTGACACCCAATAATCGCCAGTAGAAATGTCTAAAAAAGAAATTCCAATATTTTTCTTTCCAAAACAAAGTGCTGCTAGGAAATTATTTTTTTTATGTTCTAAGACTTCATCATTCAAAGCAACACCGGGAGTCACCAATTCAGTCACTCCTCTTTTGACTATTGTTTTAGTCATTTTCGGATCTTCGAGCTGATCACAAATCGCAACCCGACATCCTGCTCTCACCAATTTTGGCAAATAGGTGTTTAAGGAATGATGGGGGAAACCAGCAAGTTCAGTTTCGCTGGAACTTCCCGCCCCTCTTTTGGTAAGGATAATTCCAAGGATCTTAGCGGCCCTCACCGCATCTTGCCCAAAAGTCTCATAAAAATCTCCAACACGAAATAAAAGCAGAGCATCAGGGTATTTCACCTTGATCTGGTTGTACTGTTTCATTAAAGGGGTCACTTTGCTCGACTTCGCCACGCAGTTATGGGTTTATGCGAATGTAATTATTCTATAAAAACTTATGAAATAAATAAGTACAGATTACTTAAATTAAAATAGAATGAAAATCAGGAGACTTAATTTCTTATTTTTGATCCAATGCGAAAGTTAAAAAACAGTGAGTTAAATCGAAAGTCAGTTGAGGAGTTTAAAGAAGCTCCCAAAACACCATTAATCCTTATTCTCGAAGACATTAGGAGTCTAAATAACATTGGTTCCGTATTTAGAACTGCCGATGCTTTTATGATTGAAAAGATTCATCTCTGTGGGATCACGGCTACTCCACCCCACCGAGACATTCAGAAAACTGCATTGGGTGCGACAGCATCCGTTGCCTGGGAGTATCATGAGGAAATAGATCTGCTTATCGTTTCGTTGAAGGAAAAAGGGGTGCAATTGTTCGCGATCGAACAAGCTGAAGCTGCTTTATCTTTAGAAAAATTTTCACCCATCAAAGGGACCAAGTATGCTTTTATTCTGGGGAATGAAGTTAAGGGCGTAAAACAAAATACGGTGAATCAATGTGAGGGTGTGATCGAAATCCCTCAAGAAGGCACCAAGCATTCTCTAAATATTTCTGTTGCGACTGGAGTTGTCGTTTGGGATTTCTATACCAAGGTCAAGCAACTTTAATATTTATTCTTTAACACTTAATTCTTCTCCAATTTTTTTCGGGATACTTTCATCAGGGGAAGCCGATAATAATTCTAGAATAGTTTTTTTTGACTTTGGATCTGCCCAATCGGGAGCAATTTCAGCCATGGGAAATAAGATAAAATTACGTAGCGCCAATCGAGGATGCGGAACGGTTAGAGTTTCAGTTGATATGATTTGATCCGCATAAAAAAGTACATCCAAATCAATGGAACGAGAGGTATAATTTAATTCAGAGGAACGCACCCTACCCATGGAAATTTCAATCTCTAAAAGCTGGGTGAGCAACTCCTCAGCGGAAAGTTCTGTGTGGATACACAAACAAGCGTTTAAAAAATCGGGGCCTTCAAAGCCCCAAGCTGGAGTTTCATAAATAGAAGAAGCTTTTTTAATTGCACCCACTTTCTTTTGAATTTCGAGCATTGCCTTGTGAAGGTTTTCTATTCGAACTCCTTGATTGCATCCCAAAGAAATATAGGTTGTAGTCATTTTAATCATTGGGGTCAAATTTCGTAAAACAAAACAACAAAGCCTATCTTTGTGAAAAAATTAAGAAGAATATGAATTTTTTTAAAAGTTTTTTCGCTTCATTCCTGGGAAGTCTTGTTGCCTTAGGATTTATTTTGATTTTCATTTTTATAGGAATCGCAGCTATAGCAACCGCTGCAACAATCGGATCGAGTGCAACGGTTCATCTCGAAGAAAACAGTGTCGTAAATCTCGATTTAAACAAGGTAATCAATGATCGGGCACCCCACTTAAATCCATTAGAAGAATCCTTAGATCTTAATCCAAATGTTACCGGAATTAATCAAATCATCGGAAGCATAAACAACGCCAAGTCCAACCCAAAAATCAAAGGAATCAGTCTCAAAGCTGGATTCTCAAGTGCTGGATGGGCACAGGCACGTGAGATCAGAAAAACATTATTCGATTTTAAATCCTCCGGGAAGTTTATTTATGCCTATGCTGATTTTCTTACCCAAAAGGGATACTACTTATCATCGGTTGCGGACAGTATTTTCATCAATCCTGTTGGGAGAATGGAGATTAAAGGTCTTTCCTCTGAAGTTCTTTTTTACAATAAATTTCAAAACGAATATGGCATCAAAATGGAAGTTATTCGCCATGGTAAATACAAAAGTGCGGTAGAACCTTTTCTTCAGGATAAAATGAGTGAAGAAAACCGAGTGCAGATAAAATCATTAATCACTTCCATCTGGGAAACCTTTCGCGAAGAAGTTGCTGAAAGCAGAAACATTAGTCCCGAAAAGTTAGATGAGATCGCAGAAAACTTATTGGTTAACGATGCCAATGAAGCACTACAAAACGGAATCGTTGACGGCATCATTCACGAAGATGAATACCTCAATCGGATCAAGGATGCGATTGCATTAGACCATTCCAGCGAAATCAACAGTATAGATTCTGATAAACTTGAGGGTCAAATCACCCCTTACGATAAAGAAGGAAATGACCGTATTGCAATTTTATATGCTCAGGGAAACATCATGTATGGTGAGGGAAGTGAAACAGTTATTGGACAAAAAGTATTTTTAGAGGCAATTAAGGAAATAAATGAAAATGAAAACATAAAGGGGATGGTTCTCAGGATTAATTCTCCCGGTGGAGATGCGCTGACCTCTGAAATAATTTTGAATTCGCTTAAACAATTAGATTCTTTAAAACCGATGGTCGTCTCAATGGGAAATGTTGCTGCTTCGGGAGGATACTATATTGCATCAAATGCGGATAAGATTTTTGCTGACCCAATGACCATCACAGGGTCGATCGGTGTTTTTGCGGCTCTTCCTAATTTAAAGGGGTTGGCAGATAAGCTTGGAATCAATGCCGAACAAGTTAGTACCCACCGAAATGCAATGGGATACAGCGTGTTTGAACCTTTACAAGAAGGATACAGAAAAACGACCGAGGTGGCCATCGAAAAGATTTATGAGAAATTTAAATCTCATGTTGCTGAAGGAAGATCAATGACCCTCGAACAAGTCGAAGAGATCGCACAAGGTCGGGTTTGGTCTGGAAAAGAAGCTCTGGAAGTTGGACTGGTTGATGCGCTTGGTGGTTTGCAAGCTGCCATTGAATCGGCTGCAGCATTGGCTGAAATAACAACTTATAATGTTGTTGAATTTCCTAAGATAAAAGAAGATTTAGGGAGCATGCTATCTGGCGTACTACCACTTATTAAAAGTAAAATATTTTATAATCCCATTGAAAAATTCACTTCAACTTACCTCGACCTTAATAAATTAGATGGGATTCAAACAAGAATTCCCTACCATTTAAAAATCGAGTAAATGAAGGTTATAAAACAAGAACTTGCAGCCAAGATCTACCTCTACCTTGGTGCTTTATTCATCACCTCCTTGGTGGTTTCAAATTTAATTTTTCAAAAATTCTTCTATTGGTATCCTTTCGATATGGAGATTTTTGGAATAAAACTTTTTGAACTTTCTGTGGGGATTCTTCCCTATCCATTGACGTTTTTGATTACGGATTTAATTTCAGAAATTTATGGGAAGAAAAAGGCAAATCAAGTAGTTATCGCTGGGATTTTTGCTTCCTTTTTCTCGATGGGTATTGTTCTTTTAGCAGATGCAGTCCCCGTAATGGAAAATTCTCCCTTAAGTAATAATGATTTTGAAAAAGTTTTTTCATTGTCTCCTTTGGCTGTGTTGGCCTCAATGTTGGCCTATCTAGCCGCCCAATTTGTTGACATTAGAATTTATCACTTTTGGAAAAAATTCACCAAAGGAAAACATTTGTGGTTGCGGAATAACTTTTCCACTTTTGCTTCTCAATTCTTAGACACTTTCACTGTCATTTTATTGTTGTGCCTCTTTGAAATACTCCCCTGGGATTTGTTCTTTGGATTGGTGCTCTCTGGTTTTATATTTAAAATACTCGTTGCTGCTTTTGACACCCCACTGCTCTACCTATTTGTTTGGCTTTTTAAAAGAAAATTTAATCTCAAAGAAGGCGAAGAACTTCTCATTTGATCAACATATAAATGGAAAATAATCAAACCGTAACCCGAATCAATAAATACCTCAGTGAAATAGGCTACTGCTCAAGAAGAGAGGCGGACAGACTGATTGCTGACGGTCGAGTACTGGTCAATGGTGAGCCTGTTAAAATGGGCTTAAAAGTAAGTGCGGAGGATAAAATCGTAGTTAACGGCGAAGCAATAAGTAATCCCAAAAACAAGCTCGTTTATATTGCTTTTAATAAGCCCAAAGGAATTGTTTGCACCACGGACACCCGTGTTGAAAAAGACAACATCATAGACTACATCAACTATTCAAAAAGGATTTTCCCCATTGGAAGACTTGACAAAGCGAGTGAAGGATTGATTTTCTTGACCAATGATGGAGACATTGTCAATAAGATTTTAAGAGCAAGGAATAATCATGAAAAGGAATACATTGTTACTGTAAACAAACCCATCACCAAAGAGTTTCTCCATAAAATGTCTAACGGTGTCCCTATTTTGGATACAGTCACCAAGAAATGTTTTGTAAAACAAACCCACAAAAATGAGTTTAAAATCATACTCACCCAAGGATTAAACCGACAAATTAGAAGGATGTGTGAGTACCTAGATTATCGTGTGACAGAATTGATAAGGGTACGGATTATGAATGTAAAATTGGATTTAAAAGTAGGAAAATGGCGCTATCTTTCAGCAAAGGAGTTCAAAGATTTGAATGAATTACTGAGTGATTCCTCAAAAATATAGATAAAAATTAAGTGATTTCAATCTTGACTTTTGTTCCTTCATTTGATCGTATGTTATAAACCGTTTGATCTTCAAAAATCAAATATTGTCCTTTGATTCCTTTTAAAACTCCTGTATAAAAATTTTCTTTTTCAAGGTTAAGGCTTTTTACTTTTTCTGGATATTGAAGTACTGGAAACTCGAGCTTAATTATTTTAGGATCGGCTATGATATAAGGTTTTAAATCTTTTGGAATGTGATCTACTGCTTGATGGATGGCTTCACTCCAATCAATGGGTTCAAAATCATTCTGAAGCATTTTTCTCCAATTGGTTTTGTCAGACAAAATTGTCTTTAACGCCACCTCTCCAACACCCGCCAAGTAGCGGTTGGGAACACTCAAAATACTAACCGCCTCATGGGCTCCTTGATCAATCCAACGCGTTGGGATTTGATTATCTCTTGTAACTCCCACTTTTAGATGACTGCTCAGCGAAAGGTAAACAAGATGGGGTTGCAATTGGACTTTCTTCTCAAATTCCAAGTCCCTATCTGCTATTCCCAAATGAGCTGTACTCAGTTCGGGCCGCATGATCCAATCACCGGCTGCCGGTTGCTCAAAAAAGCAGTTTTTACAAAATCCTTGCCTAAAAATCGGCTTTTCAGCCTTACAGCTTATACACGCTGTACCATCAAAACTGAGCGATATCGTTCGGTTTAGATATTGGTTGAATGCAATGAAATCATTTTCTAAATTAAGAAAGTACTTAATTGGACTTCCTTCCTCAGTTATCATTTTTCTTAAAACACCTTGAAACATTATTGCTAAAAGTTTTACTATTTTTACATTGTAAAGATACCATTTCTTATGCCAATCCCCTTATTCAATTCTGTAGCTTCTTGGTTTCTCAAAAAACGTATTCACCAAATGGAGCTTTTTATGAAGTATCCAAACGAGGTACAACAAGAGCTCCTTCAGGGCCTATTAACTAAGGCCCATAAAACAGAAAATGGAATCGAACATGAATTCGCTTCCATTAAAAATTACTCGGATTTCAAGAATAGATTGCCCATCGTTAGCTATGAGGACATTTATCCTGAGATAGAAAGATGTCGGCGTGGGGAGCAAAATATTTTCTGGCCTAGTCCCATCAAGTGGTTTGCCAAATCAAGTGGAACCAGTAATGCAAAAAGCAAGTTTATCCCAATCAGTACGGAGTCTCTAGAAGGCTGTCATTACAAGGCTGGGAAAGACATGTTGTCGATTTATTTCAACAATAATGAAGAGGCTCAGATTCTTTCTGGTAAATGTTTGCGTCTGGGCGGAAGTAATGAGCTTTATCAAAATACTGACACTTATTTTGGTGACTTGTCCGCCATCATCATAGATAATTTACCTTTTTGGGCTGAACTGGGAAGCACCCCAAGCCAAAAAGTGTCTCTAATGTCTGAATGGGAAACCAAAATGGAGGCGATAATTCAAGAATCCATTAGTGAAAAAGTAACCAGTCTTGCCGGGATTCCTTCTTGGATGCTTGTTTTACTTCAAAATGTTTTGGCCAAAACAGGAAAAGCCAATATTAATGAGGTTTGGCCTGATATTGAAGTTTACTTTCACGGTGGGGTGAGCTTTCAACCTTATCAAAGTCAGTTTGAGAAAATAATGAATCATAAGGAAATGAACTATTATGAGATCTTTAACGCGTCCGAAGGCTTTTTCGGAATTCAAGATCGAAACGGTTCTAATGAATTATTATTGATGCTGGATTATGGGATTTTTTATGAATTCATCCCTGTTAAATCGGAAATCTCAAGCGAAGCTGAAGCAATTATACCCTTAAGTGAAGTTGCGTTAAACACAAATTATGCTATGGTAATCACCACCAATTCTGGGCTTTGGAGGTACAAAATTGGTGACACCGTCAAGTTCACTGGCTTGAGTCCCTATAGAATTCAAGTTACAGGAAGGACAAAGAGCCACATCAATGTTTTTGGAGAGGAATTGATGGTAGACAACGCGGAAGTAGCATTGAGCAAGGCTGCTAGGATAATGGAGGTTGAAGTGATCGACTTTACCGCAGGGCCAATATTTATGGAGCGTGATAAAAAAGGAGGGCATGAGTGGTTGATTGAATTTAAAGAAGCCCCTATAGATTTGGCACGTTTCACCCAACTACTTGATCAATTTCTAAAAGAAGAAAATTCAGATTATGAAGCAAAAAGATATAAAAACATCACCCTTGAAATACCAAAAGTTCATGCGGTAAAAAAAGGGTTGTTCTACCAATGGTTAGATTCTAAAAACAAATTAGGGGGGCAACACAAAGTACCACGACTTTCAAACAGTCGAAATTTATTAGAAGAATTATTAAAAATTAATTATTAAGAAACTACTTTTAGAGCGGGGTGTATCACCTTGCCTATTTTTTCTTCAGCGTAGGCTTTTGTTATTTTTAATTCTTTAACTTCTGACTCAGGAAGCTCAAACATTGCATCGCTCAAAATCCCCTCACAAAGAGAACGGAGACCCCTTGCCCCTAGATTATAATCCAGTGCTTTTTCTACAATAAAATCCAAGGCACCTTGCGTAAAGCTCAATTTGATTCCGTCCATTTCAAAAAGGCGAACATATTGTTTAACCAGAGCATTTTTTGGAACAGTTAAGATAGAACTTAATGTTTCTTTATCTAAAGGACTCATATATGTCAGTACTGGCAAGCGTCCAATAATTTCAGGAATCAATCCGAAAGAACGAATGTCTTTTGGCGTGACATATTGCAAAATATTTTCAGTATCAACTTTTTTAGATTCCTTACTTGTGTTGTAACCAATGGCTTGAAGATTCAATCGTTTATTGATACTCCTATTGATTCCGTCAAAAGCTCCTCCTGCAATAAAAAGAATGTTAGACGTATCTACTTCAATAAATTTCTGATCTGGGTGCTTTCTCCCCCCTTTTGGCGGAACATTCACAATGGTTCCCTCTAAAAGCTTCAACAGGGCTTGCTGAACTCCTTCTCCTGAAACATCTCTAGTGATTGAAGGATTATCTCCTTTACGAGCAATTTTATCAATCTCATCGATAAAAACAATTCCATTTTGAGCGCGATCTACGTCATAGTCAGCGGCTTGCAACAAACGCGTTAAGATACTCTCAACATCTTCGCCAACATATCCTGCTTCGGTCAATACCGTTGCATCGACTATGGCTAGCGGAACATTTAAAAACCTCGAAATGGTTTGTGCTAAAAGCGTTTTTCCAGTTCCAGTTTGTCCAACCAAAAGAATGTTACTCTTCTGAATTTCAACGTCATTTTTTTGATTGGCTTGACTGATCCTTTTGTAATGGTTGTACACCGCAACAGAAAGCACTTTCTTAGCCGGTTCTTGCCCAATCACATATTCATCTAAAAAAGCTTTTAACTTTTTTGGTGGATGCAACTCAATATCAGCCTTAGAAACCGAAGTCGTTTCGGTCGTTTCCTCCTGAACTATTCCATGTGCTTGAACAATACATTTATCACAAATATGAGCATCAAGACCAGCAATCAACAATTGAGTCTCTGGTTTGGCACGTCCACAAAATGAACAGTTTAACTCCTCTTTACTCATAATTTAAACAATAAAATTCTTAGTTTCTAGGAAGAAAGTACTTCGTCAATCATTCCGTAAGCTTTGGCTTCGTCAGCTTTCATCCAATAGTCACGATCACTGTTTTGATTAACTTTTTCAATTTTCTGTCCTGAATGTTTTGCTATAATTTCGTACAATTCATCTTTCAGTTTTAAGATTTCACGTGCAGTGATTTCTATATCAGATGCTTGTCCTTGCGCACCTCCAAGGGGTTGATGAATCATTACCCTAGAATGTGGTAAAGCAGAGCGTTTTCCATCTTGACCAGCACAAAGTAATACCGCTCCCATTGAGGCAGCAATTCCTGTGCAAATTGTTGCTACATCTGGTGTGATAAATTGCATGGTATCGTAAATCCCTAATCCTGCATAAACCCCTCCACCGGGCGAGTTAATATACATTTGAATGTCTCGTTTGGCATCCGTACTCTGTAAGAATAAAAGCTGCGCCTGAATTATATTGGCTACCGTATCATCAATCGCTGTTCCTAAAAACATAATACGATCCATCATCAGACGTGAAAAAACATCCATTTGGGCGACATTCATCTGTCTTTCCTCGATGATGTAAGGCGTCATGCTGCTTACAATCTTATCATAGTACATGGCGCTTATGCCGTGGTGCTTGGTTGCGTACTTTTTAAACTCTTTTCCGTAATCCATGTTTATATCGTTGTAACTAGTTTGTTAAAAGTAATAAAAAAACTTAGGCCTTACCGTAAGCTTCTTTTACAAAAGCGTCGAAAGTGACTTTTTTCTCTTTCAATGGAGCATTTGCTTTAAAGAAATCCAAAAGTTTATTGCTCATCAATTGATCAGATATTCTTCGGGTTTCTTCTTGGTTTGACATCACTCTTGCAACAATTCCGTCAAGCTCCTCCTCTGGAGGAGCAGGCTGACCATATTGTGCCATTTGAAGGGTGATCATTTCTTTGGCGTAATCTTTTAATTCTTCAAATTTAATTTGAAGATCATGCTTCATGATTAATTTTCCTTCAATCAATTGGTAACGAATTCCTTTCTCAGAACGCTCGTATTCTTCCTCAGCTTGAACTGCAGTAAGGGGCTCTTTACCTGAGTTTTGCATCCATTTTTTAAGGAATTCTGCAGGTAAATCAAAAGAAGTATTATCAATTAAATATTCCGTAACATCATTCAATAGTTTTTGCTCTGATTGCTGTTGGAATTGTTTTTCAATGCCTTCCTTAATTTTTTCTTTCATTTCAGCTTCTGATTTAACAGTTCCTGGTCCAAAAAGTTTATCAAAAAGTTCTTGGTTCAATTCTGCCAATTCTCTTTCGTTGATCTCCTTGATTTCAATTGCTATGTCGCCTTCAATCTCTTTAAGCTTATCTTCAGCAACCCCCAAGAGTCTTGCCGCAGTTGCATCTTCCTTGAAAAGCTTCTTGAAAGCGAAAGAAAGTTTGGAACCAACCGTTGCTTTTTTTAATTCTTCAAGATTCCTTTTACCTGTGATTTGAGTTAAATCAAAAGTAGCAGTTACTTCTATTTCAGCTGCTTCATTTTTTAACACTGCATTGATTTCAAAATCATCTTTTGGATTTTCACGGGGAATCAATTTACCATGTTGCTTTTGATAATGCGTCAATTGTTCATTGATCATCTTATCGTCCGCGGTGATTTGATAATGTGTGATTTTCTTTTTTCCAGAAAGGTCAACTTCAAATGCAGGGGACAGCCCTAATTCAAAATCAAAAGAAAGAGTTTCAGCAGTCCAATCTAGCACTTCTTTCATCACAGGAAGTGGATTCCCGAGGATGTCTATTTTTTCTTCTTTTAAATATTTCTCTAAATTTTCTTGCAATAATTTATTGACCTCCTCTGCCGTAACAGCAGTCTCATATTGCTTTTTGATTAATTCCATAGGGACATGACCTTTTCTAAAACCAGGGATGTTGGCTTGTTTTCTGTAGTCACTCAACACGACATCGACTTTTTCAGAAAAATCTTTTCGATCGATATCAATTGTTAATAAGGCATTTAGGGCATCATTATCTTTACGTGAAATTTTCATTGAGAATAGCTAAAATTAGGGCGCAAAAATAAGCTTTTTTAAGCTTCCTTACAAGTCTTGAGCGAACATACTGTTTAAAGAATGAAATTTATTTTTCAGTAGATTGAGACTGCTCGGAATATTGGAACAATTGATCAAAAACAGCTCTGTTCACTTTAAACACTGTCCCATGTCTCGTTCCTTTGGGAAAACTAATTTGATCAGAAATATCTTCCCAATTTTTCAGGTCAGTTGAAAGGACTGCCCCCATCTTTTCTCTTGTGTACTCATCATAATAGACAATCCAACCTTCAGGAGTTTCAATCGCAGAAGGCCCTTCAACCCAATCTTCAGTGATGGGTTCCGAAGCTTGTGAGTATGGCCCTAAAAGATTTTTACTTGTCGCAATTCTGATATTTTTTTCCGGTTTGGGGTATTTAGTTTCGTTTTTTAAAAATAAATAATAACGCGAATCAATTTTTTGAATTGTTCCGTCAATTACATTAAACCCTTGATCAAAAAATAACTTGGTGTCACTAAAACTTTCAAAATCATTGGTTGTGACGTAATACATCCGATGGTTTTTGTTGTCTTGGGGTAGATCGGTTTTGGGAAATCGCCCAGGAATTGTGGTCGACCAATAAATAAGATATTGACCAGAAGTATCGTCATAAAATAATTCAGGTGCCCAACAATTTAAGGCGTCAGCTTCATGCTCCATAACGGGGATCAATTTTTGCTCCGACCAATGGATCAGATCTGTTGAATTTGCATAACCAATGCTCTTTTCTCCCCATCCAATGGTCCAAACCATATGAAATTTATCGTCTGGCCCTTCAATTATACAAGGATCTCTCATTAATTTATTTTTCCCCAATTCAGGTGTAATAAAAGATTGATTGCCCTTTAATGCTTCCCATTTTAAGGCGTCAAAGCTATAGGCCAAATGAAGTCCATCCTGACCGTTTTTCTTAAAAAAAGAATACAAATAGACCTCCGGAGCTGAAGCATTACATCCTAAAAAGATTATTAATAACAATGGATAAATAAAATTTTTAGAAAAAGTGTGTATTAAGTTTTTCATATATATTTTTTTGAATAATAAAAGTAATTATTAATACTCATAAATTTAGTTTACCTAGTTGTTTTAAAAAAAACAGAAGTGTTTGATTAAACAAAAAAAATGATTTACATTTGCAGCCCTAGAATTAATAACCCGGAAGTCGAGAACTTCCATAAATTAATATGATATGCCAGTAAGAATAAGATTACAAAGACACGGTAAAAAAGGAAAACCTTTTTATTGGATCGTAGCAGCAGATGCTCGCTCAAAAAGAGACGGTCGTTACCTAGAAAAATTAGGCGTTTACAATCCCAACACAAATCCCGCAACAGTTGAAGTCGATCTTGACGGTTCTGTTAAGTGGTTAGAAAGTGGGGCACAGCCTTCTGATACTGCTCGTACTTTACTTTCTTACAGAGGTGTACTTCTAAAGCATCACTTGAATGGTGGTGTGAAAAAAGGAGCACTCACCCAAGAGGATGCGGACAATAAGCTAGCTGCTTGGTTAGACGAAAAGCAAGCCAAAATTCAAGCTAAAGTTGATGGACTAAGCAAAGACAAAGCCAGTTCAAGCGCTAAGAAACTTCAAGCAGAAACTGAGATTCGAGAAAAAAGAATCTCTGATGCACTTGCTGCAGATGCTGCCGTTGAAGAAGCTGCCGCTGCTGAATTGGAAGCAACTAAAGCCGCTGAAGCTGAAAAAGCTGCTGCCGAAGCACCTGCTGTAGAAGAAGCTCCTGTTGTAGAAGAAGCTCCTGCCACAGAAGTAGTTGCCGAAGCTCCCGAAGAAACTCCTGCCACAGAGGTAGTTGCTGAAGCTGCCGAAGAAGCTCCTGCAAAAGAAGACAGCGCTGAAGCTAAAGACAAAGAATAACATTTCTTTCTCCAAAAAATCATGCTAAAAGAAGAATGCTTCTTTTTAGGTACTATTGTTGGCAAGTACAGTTTCAAAGGTGAAATCCTTGCCAAAGTCGATAGTGACAACCCTGAAATATATACTAATTTGGAATCAATCTTTGTGGAAACACCTCACGGATTGGTTCCTTATTTTATTCTTAACAATCAACTCCACAAGAGTTCTTTATTAAGACTGAAATTTGAAGGGGTAGCCTCTGAAACAGATGCGAATCTTTTAATCAAAAAAGACCTCTACCTCCCACTTACAATGCTCCCACCTTTGGAAGGAAATCAATTCTATTTTCATGAAGTGAATGATTTCATGGCATTTGATCAGGAAAAACAAGAAATTGGAAGAATCAAAAATGTAAATGATTCTGGACCTCAAACCCTTTTTGTTATTGACTCTAACGGTATAGAAATTTTAATCCCTGTACATGATAGTTTTATAAAAAATCTAGATAGAGAATCCAAGGAAATTCACCTTGAACTTCCCGATGGCTTGTTGGATATTTTTAAATAAACCTTGATCTCTTATTTTCTAAAAATCTACAACAAACCCAAAAGAAGGAATGGGAATTGCGTTGCCTCCATCTGTATTGACCCTAACCAAGGATTTAGGACTTACCAACTCCCCTTTTTCGTCTCTATTGAGACCGTACTCATCTGGACGGGGATTGGCGTTGGCGAGAAAGTTTTGAACTTCAAAATAGAAGTTTAAAGAATAGGCTTTGAAGTTCCACTTTTTATCAAACCTTATGTCTGCGACAGCAAAAGGATCAAGTTTAACATCCCCCAAACTTTGATAATCCAAAATAATTTCAGGATAAGATGCTAAAGTCGCATTCTGATCTGTTGGAACATAAGGCGTTTCTCCAGCGAATCTGAACCTTGCACTCACTTCCCAATTTCGCTTCAACTTATAGCCTCCTGAAAAGGAAATTAAGTGGCGACTGTCCCAAACTGAAGGAAGATAATTTCCTGAAACGCCTGTAAATTGGCTGTAAAAAAAAGTATAGGCAAAAACACCATAAAATTTCTTACTTAGCTTTTGTTGGTACAACGCTTCAAATCCGTAAGTTTTGCCTTTACCGTCGGTTGTAATTTCTTCATTTCCGAAAACCTCGAAACCAGCCCCTTTGTTGGCCAATGAAACACCATCGGTAACAGAAACGGGGTATTGATCGTATTTTTTATAAAAACCTTCAAGGGTAATCCTCGAGGCTTTGCCTGGCGCAAATTCTAAACCCGTTACGAAGTGATCACTTCGCGTGTATTTGGAGTTTTTATTGACAAATACACCATTAGAATCTTGAAATCCAAGCATGGTATAGGTGGGCATTTTAAAGTATCTCCCAACAGAGGCATTTAATTTCCATTGCTGGTCTGCCGTCAAATTATAAGAAAAAGAAAGCCTAGGCGAAAGATTATCCATCATAGACGAACCTTCGGAAAAGGTATCCGTATCAGCTCTTAAACCAAAAGAAACTCCCAATCGATTGTTGGCAAAAGTTCGTTCCGCCTTTCCAAAAAATCCATATTTCATGAAATTAATTGCAGTTTCGTATTCTAAATTATACAAAATACTTTTCGTGTTATTCCCATAATCTGACTGCTGAACATTGAAACCTCCTGCTATTTTCCAATCCGTTAAGTAATGAAGAGTTTGAAAACGAAGTTTTGTTTCTTGCTCATAAGAGTCATTTTGAAACAGTAAATCTGTCTTTTGTGCGTTGTCTTCATACCGTGAGAAAATATTTTGCAATCGATTAGAACTGATTGCAGTGGTCATGGAGCCTTTTCCGTTTTTAAATTTCCTTTTCCACGAAAGACCCATTGTTCTGGTTTGTTGCTCAATGATTGGTACTTGTTCAATGGAAGCCTGTTGTTCTTCATCAAAATCATCGGGTGATTTAACCGAGAAATCATCGATAGATCCAATTCCTAAAAAAGTGAGGGTGTTATAAGCATCAATTTCATGATTTAATTTCCACTGAAAATCCCAATAATCTGGCCGGATGGGGAGTCCAATTAACTCGAAAAGAAACTGAAGATAACTCCTTCTCACAGAGAACAATAGTGTTGTTGGAGAAGGTTTACTTTTGTCTTTTCGGAACAAAGGGCCTTCAAGAGTTAATGCGGCTTCACTTGCGCCAAATCTAAAGTTTCCGCCGAAGCGTTCGGCATTCCCTTCCCTTTGTTCAAAGGATAGCACCCCCGACAAAGGGTTGTCATATTCCGCTCCAAAGGCTGAACTTGAAAGGGAAACTTCTCTGACAAAGGAGACATTGAGTAGCCCTACCGGACCACCACTACTTCCTTGCGTACTGAAGTGATTTATGTTTGGGATTTCGATGCCGTCTAAATAATAAACCGATTCGTTTGGAGCACCTCCACGAATAATGATGTCATTTCTAAAACCACCTATTGAAGGTGAAATTCCGGGCATGCTTTGAATCACTTTGGTGATGTCATTGTTTCCCCCAGGATAGGTTTCAATTTCCACTGCAGAAAAGGTTTGCGTAGAAAGTGGTGTTTCGATGCTGGTTCTAAAAGGACTTTGAAATACAACAACCTCGTCCAGCTCATTTGAGGATTCTTCCAACAATATTTGGAGCGAAGGCGTTCCAAATGTTTTAACAATTACATTATAGATGGTTTGCGTCTGATAACCCAAATAGCTCACCGCAATATTATAGGATTTTGTAGGAACATCTTCTAAACTAAAATATCCATCAACATCTGTTGCGGTTCCCATTGCAGTGTCTTCCAGAATAATTATTGCACCTTCAAGAGGGAGTTGGGTTTGCTTGTCTAAAATTTTTCCTGTTAATTTTCCTGAGTTTTGGGCAACCGATAAAACGGAATTGAACAGCACTATAACGAATAAAAAATAACGCATTTTTTTTGCTAAATTAATCATATTGAAAGTTTTAAACCTTTATTTTGTTTAATATTTTTGATAAAAAATTAAACTAAATTTCATTAAACTAACTATATTTGATAAAATAAATATGATTCATGGAAAATAAAAGACGTGATTTTTTAAAAACAGCCTGTGCTCCTGTTGTCTTATCAATGTTTGGAATTTCAGTTTTAGAAGCCTGTAGTTCTGGAGATGATGAAACAGCCCCCCCTGCTGATGACAATTCTTCAACAGATGGTGAAACTTCCACAACAGTAACTATTGATTTAAGCAGTTCCAATTTTTCTGATCTTTCGGACATCGGGGGTTGGGTAAATTACCTTGATGAGGACTTATTGTTATTGAGAATTAGTGAGACGGAAATAAGAGCTTTTAGCAATGTCTGCCCGCATCAAGGAACTCAAAACAAGTGGTCACATGGCAATGGTAAGTTTTCGTGTTCTCAACACGGCAAATCATTTGATGACACTTGTTCAAGTAGTTTGACTTGCTATACAGCATCGATAGCGGGAGAAACATTAACCGTTACCATTACTTAAAAAGAATTATTCTTTCTTTTCTTTCCTGCTTGCCTTTCTGTCTTTTTTTGCTTTCTTTTTTTCGATTGCTTGATTTTCGATCAATTTTTTCTCCTCGTTCTTCAAGTCAAATTCTTCTCTCAAACCCTCTAGGCTCTCTTCACTAATCTGTTCTTGATCTGGAGCCTGAGGCAACACATCTTTAACTTCAAAATAAGCTTTTTGAGTTTGCTTGCGCATGATTTCTTTTGCAGCATTTAGATTGTAATATACACCGGGATCGATGAGCTTATTGGCAATGTAGTTTTCTTTTTTAACCTTGTCCCAACGAACAAAAACAAATCCCCCCGTTACGCTGTCCAATTTAACCCTAAAAACCCTTGCCTTGTTAGGGAGTGTTTGGTAAATCTGGATGCCTTCGGGAACATATCCTGCAATATCTAGCAGCTCTTCAACAAATATCCTTTGGCCATAAGCAGTTGGGTCACTGATGGGTTCCCATATTTCGTATTCCTCCTCAGCAGCTTCTTGGTTGTCTTCAGAATAATCTTGAGCAATGAGTTGCTGTGTTAGAAAAAAAAGAGCACTAAAACTTAATAAACAGATTTTAAATAAATTCATTCGCTAGTGATAAAATTTTATTTGTAACTGAATGTTCCTTCCCAACTCATCCCCGTAAAATCGCAGGCGATTCAGGTAGTTTCGATAAGAAGTGTTCAGCAGGTTTTCAAACACTAAAGATATACTCATTTTATTGGATTTAAAAGCAAAACGATCTAAAGCCATTTCTATACCCAAATCATGGTATCCGTCAGGTGGAGTGCTGATGTCAACCCATTCATCATAAAATTGACCCATTTTGATTATTGATGCCTCGAAATTATTGTCTGGATAATCATTTTGTCTAAAAACCAGTCTGCTAATTATACTCAAACGATAATGTTTCCATTTTGGAAAAGTAATATCCAATTGACTTCTGCTATTCAATGGAGGGATATTGATTATCGGGCGGTCATTAGTTCGTTCCTTTGCCTCAACATAGGAGGTTGCATTATTTAAGGTCAAATGATTTGAAATTTTATACGAAAAATCAAAATCAATTCCTTTCATCTGTGCCGCAACCGCTTTATATTTCCACAAAGGAAAAGCCCCTCTTGCCGTAAGCTTTAGGCCTGAAGGCTCAATAATAATATAATTGTTAGCATTAAGAAAATAAGGGCTTAATGAAAATTTAAATTTACCGCTGGTCTTCTCAAAATTGAAAGTAAATTTATGGATGGTTTCTTTATCTAAATAGGGGTTTCCATATTCTAACGTTGCAAGCGAATGGTGTAAGCCTTCGCTAAATAATTCAGAAATATCAGGAGCTCTTTGTGTTAAATAATAATTAACCGAAACGGTAGTTTTTGGAAATAGAGTTGTTTTTAATCCCGTATTTAAAGAGATATTATTGAACTTTAAATTTCGTTTAATCAATTTCTGACTCGAAACCTCACGGATGATATATTGCCCAAAATCATCTTGATAATTTTCATCTTTCCACAGCTTATCGTTGTAAAATTTTTGAACCTCGATGTCCTGATGTTCCAACCGGATTCCAAGTTCGAAATTAAAATTATTCGAAGGAGAAAAATCTAAAGTAGCATAACCGCCGTACTTGTACTTTAAATAGTCTGGAACCAATCTTTTTACATCAGTTTCTGGATCAGAAAAATTGTCTTGAAGTTGAAAAAAAAGTCCTGACAATTGGGAAGTACTTGAAGAGGGTTTCCACTCAAAGTCTGTGTTGAGGGAATGAGTCTTGAGCAACAAATCTATGGCTGCCTTACCTTTATTCTCATTTTTTCTTATGTCAAATTCTTTTCGATTGTTGTTCTGGAAATTGTACCTAATACTCCATTTGTTATTGGTCAAAAATCTTTTTGAATAAGTTAAACTGAGTGTGTGGTGTTCACTTTCTTGTTTTGGCGAATTTATTTCATAACCAAAAGAATTAATTATTATGGGTCTACTAGACTTAAGTGCCGAAAGAAGGTCTTCAACGTTACCGATATGAGAGGCCCTTAAAATCCCTATTTCATTTTTAAAATAACTATAACTGAACAACCATTTCTGAAGGATCTTATTTTGTCCCAAATGAAAAGAAAAATTATTTTCATTTATTCCTGTATTGGATAAATTATAATTGGGTGCCGAAAAATCACCAAATTTCTTAATTGTTCCTTGAAGTTTTAGATAAGTCCCACTGTTAAAGCTTCTCACCCATGAAGACACCAGACTACCTCCTCTTCCATTAGAAGCGCCTGTCAGAAGTGTTTTACCATACAATGTGTCCATGATTTTTAGCTGTTTTGATTCTAAAACAACGATTCCGCCAGGAGTGTCTCCAGCATATTTCAAGACTGCAGCTCCTTTTATTAGTCGCAAACCTTCGAACGCGTTGAGATCAACATTTGGAGCATGATCTGCACCCCATTGCTGATTTTCCAAACGCATTTCGTTGTAAACAATCCCAACCCTACTTCCAAACATACCTTGAATGATGGGTTTTGAGATTACATTTCCAGTGTTTAAAACACTTACGCCGGATAGTTGCTCGAGTCCAGCTGCAAGACTTTTACTGCTGTACCTTTCCATTTCATCAGCGCTTAAGCTCAATTCTAGCCCTGTTTTAGAAAGAAACTTTTGGCTGTTTTCACTTAATATCACTTCTTGTAACGCTTCGATATGATGCTCCAAAAAAAGCTTTAAACCAACAACTTTATTATTTAAAGAAACCTCTTGTGTCTGAATTTCACAAAAAGGATGGATTGCCTCTAAGGTGTAATTTCCTTTGCACAGTCCTTCCAATATGAAAGCGCCTTCTGAGTTTGAAATTGCGCTTTTTTCTAAACCTTGAATCCTTATGGTAGCCCCAATAATAGGTGTATTATCGTGTAGATCAACCAAATTTCCTGTAATGAATGAGTTGCAATTTTGTGAAAAAACAAAATTCAAGGAACACAAACACAGTAGGGCTATTGATTTAAAAAAAAACTTTTGATTTAAAAAAATCATCCTCAGAAAGCGCTATTTAATTATTGAATTGAAATTGAAAAATCAACACTAACATCTGTTTCTCCACCAAAATCATTGCGAGTATCTCCTGCCTTAGTCGTTGGTAAATGGATTAAATAAACGCGGACGGTGCCCGAGCCAGTGGTCGAGGTCGTCCATTTGGTTTTAACGTTTAAAGCAATTCCTTTAGAATCCTTAATGTCACTCGTCGAAGATTCAATCGTAAGATCTGATAAATTTACCTTTTCAAAAAATACATAATGATCATCGGCTTCTTCAATTACTTCTGCTGTGATGTCCTCAATATCATTGGGATTTGAAGCATTTTCAAATGAAATCGTTGCTTCATACACCGCATTATTTTCTAGAATAATATCTGTTTCTTTTTCTCCATCGAGATTCCAAGCATAGACCTGTTTCTCGGCCTCTCCCTCTTTATTCACGGTCAAGGTAACGCGCGTGATTAGTTCTTCTTCATTAACAACTTCAGGTTCGTCTTTAGAACACGATAGAATGAAAATTCCAAGAAAGAGTATCGTAAATATTTTTGTTTTATATAAATGCATAAGTTTGACTTTAATTATTAGAAATGAGTTCCGGCTTATTTAAAAGTCGGGTTAAAAATTTAATAACGGGTAAAAAATCAAACTTGAGGTGGGCCCCTGAGCAGCTGTTTTTCTCTCTTTTGAGAAAGAAACCTAAAATAAAGATGCGAAAACGCATGCCTCGGATTGTTTGGCGCCAAGGAACTAAAAGCAGTTGAAGAGAAATTAACTTGTGGGGTGAAATGATAATCTAAGATATCACAATCAAAATCAATTGCATGAATGTGGGTCGTTGAATCAGAACAAGTTTTGTGTTTATGATCTTCAAATAAATGAGAAAAAGATCCCAAATAAGGCAACATCAAAATTGATGTCAACAAAATCGCGAAAAAAGTATTTTTCAGCTTACTGTCCATAAACCTGCTTTATCTAGACTAAGTTAGGTTTAACAAAGGTAAATGTTAATCTTTAATTTTGCATATTTGTGATTAAAATAAAATGTAAATGGCAAAAAAATATTCCCACACACTTTTAATTTCAACAGTTCTATTGTTGATTGGATGTAACTCTAACGTAAAAAAATCACAACCAGTTTTAGGTGAAAAGCCAGAGGGTATGGTTTGGATTTCAGGAGGGAAATTTAAAATGGGTAGCGAAGGACCTCAAGCCAGAGCTGATGAATCTCCAGTTCACGAGGTAACCCTGAATGGTTATTGGATCGATCAAACAGAGGTAACCAATGCTCAATTTGCTGTCTTCGTTGAGGCGACGGGCTACAAAACAACTGCCGAAAAAGATGTTGACTGGGAATTAATGAAGGAGCAATTACCTCCCGATACTCCGAAACCTCACGATTCATTACTTCAAGCTTCCTCTTTGGTTTTTAAAACGACAAATGGTCCTGTAGACTTGAATAATTATAGCGCCTGGTGGGAATGGAAACCCAAAGCCAGCTGGAGACACCCCAAAGGAAAAGGGAGTGATATCTTAGGAAAGGAGAATCACCCTGTGGTTCATGTTTCTTGGGACGACGCGAATGCTTACGCCAAATGGGCTGGAAAAAGATTGCCTACAGAAGCCGAATGGGAATGGGCTGCCCGAGGCGGCCTGAAAGACAAAATCTATCCATGGGGAGATGAGCACATTTCGACAGGTGCTGTTAAAGCAAATAGCTGGGAAGGCAGTTTTCCCTATGACAATGCCGTCAAAGATTTGTTTTTTTATTCGGCCCCAGTAAAATCGTATGAGCCAAATCCATATGGGCTTTATGACATGGCAGGAAATGTCTGGGAATGGTGTTCGGATTGGTACAATTTTGACTATTACAAAGAATTAAATAGTGGGAAAGTCAAGAACCCTCAAGGTCCCGAAGAAAGCTATGACCCTTACAATCCTTATATTGATCAGCGGGTAATTCGTGGCGGTTCCTTTTTGTGTAATGATGATTATTGTGCCGGATACAGGGTGGCTTCTAGAATGAAATCCTCCCCCGACACTGGCTCTCAGCATACTGGGTTCCGTTGCGTGAAACCACAATAGCTTTAATTATAAATACCTATTTAAGACTTGTGTTTAAAAAACTTGAAGCCTGACATGGTTGGTCAGTATTGATGTAATCCACTCCGAGTTGCGCAAAAGTTTTCCATGCTTTTTCAGTATCTGGTGTCGCCCAAAACCTAAAAGGTTTTCCATAAGAATGTGCCTTTTGGATTACTCCTTTTATTATTTCCTGATCTTCAAAACTTAAATCCGACAAACCATTCCAATTTGAAAACTTCCTTAAACTAAGACTTATTAATCCCACTTTATCTAAAATATTTTTATCGGTAATTTTAATTAATTTTTGGTAATCAAATTTTATGTAATTGGGATAATTTGGATAATCCATAATTTTGGGTTGACTCCCAGAGATGACAATTGAAACCAATGGGTTGCTGGTAATCTCCGGATATTTTTTTAAAATTAGAACGAGTCGATCGATTGTTTCATAGGGAGCTGTCTTAATATCAATTAGCAATTGAAGTGCTTGTTTGTCAAGGTTTAATGAAAGTAAATTACGAATCGGATTCAAGTAAAGACTTTCAATAGTCCTGTTTTCGATGATCTCATTTTCATGATGGGCAACCATTAAATCGTTGTCTTTGAGAAAAACATCTACTTCAATCGAATCAAGACCACAACCATATGCGAGCCAAAAAGGAATGTTTTGATGATAATCATTATGAGAGTGAATTTTTTGCTGTCCTGCTATCTGATTAAAGACCAGTAAGCATAGAGCACTGAGGATTATAATATTATTCTTACACATTGTATTGTTTCTTTTAAGGTTTAAAAAACAGCTCTATTAATAATGAAAAAAGCTTCTCAAATCTTAGAATAAGTTGTTTTCACTTTTTATTTCATAAAGCAAAATACATCGAGTCCTTTGAACAGCCAAATATTTATTTTTATTTACCTAAATTTAAAATATTAAAAAATCATATTATAAAAAAATAAATGGGACGAATCACCATTACGGAGATCGCAAACAAATTAAAGGTTGCCCCCTCAACAGTCTCGAGGGCACTGAACAATCACACTTCAATTAGTAAAAAAACTAAAAAAGATGTGATTGCATTGGCTGAAAAGCTGAATTATCAGCCCAATATAATGGCCATCAA
>CAJXQS010000026.1:0-24750 GCA_913058385.1 uncultured Flavobacteriaceae bacterium | reverse complement strand
ATCCTGAATATGTAGAATTAATTCATAAAGTGAAATAATTATTATAATCTAATTTTATGAGACTTTCTAAATCAAGTTTTATTAGAGGTTTGCAATGTGAAAAATCACTTTATCTGCATAAATATGATCATAATCTTAAAGATTTAACATCCTCATCACTTCAGGTTATTTTTGATCAAGGAACCAACATTGGTTTATTGGCCCAAAAACTTTTCCCAAATGGTGTAGATGCCTCTCCAGAGAATAATTTTAAAGTGATTGAATCCGTTGGTAAAACTCTTGGATTTATTAATGAGGGTAATACTGTTATTTACGAGGCTACATTTTTATTCGATGAAGTATTAGCAGCTTTAGATATCTTGGTAAAAGATGAAGATGGTTGGAAAGCGTATGAAGTAAAAAGTTCTATTAAGGTATCCGACACCTATATCAAGGATGCTGCCATACAATATTATACCATCACAAATTCTGGAATTGACCTTAAGGATATATCGATTGTTCATATTAATAATCAATATGTAAAAGATGGAGAATTAGATATTCATCAATTGTTCACCATTGAATCTGTGTACGATCAAGTTTTAGAGTTTCTCCCGCGAATACCAAATGAAGTTAGAAGACTTAAAAATGTCATTAAAAGTCCTGAAGTACCCAATGTAGATATCGGAAATCATTGTTCAGACCCTTATGACTGTGATTTCAAGGGAACGTGTTGGAAACACATCCCTGACTACTCGGTTTTTAATATATCAGGACTCAAGAAGGACAAGAAATTTGATCTCTATAATCAGGGGTTAGTAACATTGGATCAGATTGATCTTGGTAAAACAGACCTGAATCCTAATCAGGTTCTTCAGGTACAATCTGAAGTGAATGGAACAACTCATATTGATGTTGAAGAAATTAGGAACTTTACTAATGGATTAAATTACCCTTTATACTTTTTGGACTTTGAAACTATCGGTCCTGCGGTACCAAAATATGATGGAAGTAGACCCTACCAACAACTGGTATTTCAATATTCACTTCACATACAAGAGAATTCAACTTCTGTAATAGAACATCGTGAATATCTCGCAGATCCATCTCAAGATCCAAGAATTGGATTTATAGAACAACTGATTCAAGATTGTGGCACCAGTGGTGATATATTGGTCTATAATATTGGTTTTGAAAGAGGGAAACTCAATGATCTAATCGAGGTATTCCCTAAGTATTCTTATGAGTTAAGAAGGATTGTAAATAGACTGAAAGACTTGATGATACCGTTTCAACAAAAATGGTACTATACCCCAGAAATGAGAGGGAGTTATTCGATAAAATATGTTCTACCAGCACTTGTTCCTGAACTATCATATAATGATCTTGAGATTAAAGAAGGTGGTACTGCATCCAACACCTTCTTATCCATGGTTAACGGAACCTTTGAAGGTGACGTAGAAGAAACAAGAAGACAATTATTAGAGTACTGTAAGTTGGATACTTACGCTATGGTGAAAATTCTGGAGAAACTACTGCAGGTGTAAAACTGATTTTTTTAGAGAAAATTGAAAAAAATTTATTTTTACTTTTAGTGAGATACACCCCTTAATCCATTTTTTCTGAAAATATTTTTCTCGCGACTCTGAGAGGGTGTTTTGATTCATATATATGTATATATTAAGGCAGGATGTCCGGCAGGGAGTCCGGCAGGGGGGTCCCCCACATTCAAAATCAATGTGCGAGTAACAATAATTCTGATCACCACCGTGACGGTGATCCTTCATGAATTATTATCCGCACACAAAAAGTGTCTCAAAACAATTATTGTAGCAAAAATTTAGCATTTATTATTCCGGTACCCCATTAATCCGCTGTATCATAGCATCACAGAAACCCAAAGGATTAAAATGATACGATATGATTAAGACTGTAATTTACTCAAGAGTTAGTTCAGAGTCAGAAAGACAGGACACAGAGAGACAAACAAAGGAACTACAACAATATGCTAAGAGAATGAACTATGAGGTAGTTGAAGTTTTTGAAGAAAAGGTAAGTGGATTCAAAAAGAACGATCAAAGACCAGTTTTTTCCAAGATGTTGGAACTGGCAAAAGAGGGATTAATTGATAAAATATTAGTTTGGGAGTTAAGTCGAATAGGAAGGTCGGTACTTCAGTCCCTTCAAAACATACAACTCCTTCATGATTTAAAAGTCGGACTTTATATAAAGAATTTTAATCTTGAGACGCTCAACGAGGATAAGACACCAAATAGTTTATCAATGTTTATGGTCCAAATATTGTTCAGCGTTGCAAATATGGAAAGTAAGATGACGCTATCTCGATTACAGTCAGGTTACCGCAATCATATCAAGAAAAATGGAAAGAAAAGTGTAGGAAGAAAAAAAGGAGATACTGATTGTGATGAAAAAATATTAAATCGTCACTCAGATGTTGTGCGGTTAATAAGAAGGGGGTTGTCAATCAGAAATATTAGTGCAATAACGAATAAGTCAACGAACACAGTATTAAAAGTGAAGAAGATTATATGATGGGGTTATTTCTGATTATTACTGGAGTTGTTTTGATGTATCGAGTTGAGACTATTATCAAGCGACCACAATACAATTTAAAGATACCTATAGAAGACTTCTTAGAAGACATAACGGAATGGGTCAGGATTATGTACCCGACACGGAGAAAGTCCCCCAGTATGGTTGTTTCGATCTTAAAATCAGACGCAGCAGGGGATTTCAATTATCATACAAATGAGATAACTATCTACCTTAAAAATAATCCAACTATTGAGATTCTTGTAGATACCCAGATTCATGAGTCTATACACCATGTATGGACCGATACGAAACAAAAGCAGCTACAGTTTGAGAAACAACTGGAAGAGTATGGTTATTGGGATCATCCGAGTGAAATAATGTGCAGAAGTTTGGCAAAATCACTTACTGAGAGGTATATGAAGTCAAGGTTTCAAAAAAATTCGGTTTGGCTTTAAAAGGAGTCCAATCCCTACAAGAATAAATCTGGGGTTATTGTAATACAAGTTCTTTGAAATTTATTGGATTGGGTATCTAACAGGGTACGAGTCTTTGTACTTTTTGTCATTTTAAGGAATTTTAGAACTATTGATTTTTTTACGACAAATTCCTTCTATTACTTCTCCTAATTTTCTGCAGCTGGCGTTGAATGGATTCTCTAATGAACTCTGATTTATTCATTTCTTCTTCGATTACAGCGTCTATCATGTTCTTATACTGGGATTCAGTAATTCTAATTGTAATTGATTTTTTTTTATTTCTTTTCATACCAGTATTTATGATTTGTTTATTCTAATTCAGGAGATATTTTTAGTTGTTTCTATTATCTATTTACTTTAAAGTTTCCCTGTTGAAGATTGGTAGTGCGATAGAGTCCCCTTACCCATTTAAGGGGTCTATCACACCAGGTTTCTTCTGTTTCGACCCGGTCCCACGACGTCACCGAAAGACGTGGTTTGTTGACTACTTTAGAGGAATCGGTTCCCCTGAGATCTAACCTTTCAACTTTGTGCTGGTCATTGTCCTTTTGATCTCGTCCCATAGTAAGACTTAAGACTGTAACCGCTACCGTTATTTACTCCGACCAGTTACCGTCGATAACAATAAATATGTCCTACAAATGAAAAAGTCATAGAATTATAAAAATATTTTTTTCAGGGGGTTGATTATCCAAGATAAATTGTGTATTAATTACAGACAAAGCATTGAAAAACAATGTTTTATGTATAACAATTATAATATTATAAAATAACAATTATGAAAAAAAATGAACTACTAAAGCACTATGGGATGACCCAAAACACATCTTTAACGGATGATGAATTAATGTTGCTGCTGAATTATTTGGAAACTGAAAATGACAAATTGAAAGAGCAACATCAAGAAGAAAAAGAACAACTTGAGTCAGCTTGGAAGCTCTTTCATTATATTATATGGATTGAACGAGAGGATAAAGAATATTACTCTTTGTTTGAGGTCAAATTTCCAGGTCAACACTTTACAATCTCAAAGAGTGTACTTGACCTTTTGTCAGAAGATCTTAGATTTCGTTCTCGTGACGATAAATACTATTACGGCCATAGATGTGACTTAATCATACTTGAACTTCGTTTGTTTAGAAAAGACAAATCAACTGAACTTCATTTCAGCTCGGATATACGCAAAAGCGATAGGCAAAGGATAATTAAAAATATTTTTTCTTAGAAGACAGCTCAATGGAATAACCCTTCCATGAGTAATTGGGTTTAGGTATGTTATCATTCAAATCCATGGATAACGCCAGATGGTATAAACTGCATTGTTAAAATAGTGCAGATAGAGTAATTATCTATTAATTTGGAAAATTTAGTAGCATCGAAACTGTCACTTGACACATTTCGACAAATAACAGGTGATCATGACACACCTGATGAAATTGTCATGGAAACTATCAATAATTTGTATAATCTGAGTTGCATTATTTGCAACCACAATAATTTAAAATAATGAATAACGAATATTTTAAGCGGTTTATTAAAACTGAACCAGTAAAAAAGAAAAACAACAATATTTGGATCTACACGCGAGTATCATCCAAGCGGCAGTTCGATGATAATAATAGTTTGGAAAATCAAATTACAACAGCAAAGAAGTTAGCGGTTAAGAGAAACTATAAAATCACTAATGAATTTGGTAATACATACGAATCTGCGAAGAATGATTTCACCCGTAAAGAGTTCGTGAAACTGATTAATGAGGTAAAAAAAAGTCAACGGAAACCCTTTGCAATCATGATCTATAAAATGAGTAGATTTTCAAGAAGTGGAGGTAGCGCAATTGGACTGGTAAATGACCTGGTAAAGAATCAGGGGGTTCATCTCATTGAGGTATCTACGGAATTAGATACAACCACAGAAGAGGGAGAAATACAGATTCATTACTCATTAATAAACGCACGTAAGGAAAATATGGAACGATTAACTTACACATTACCGGGGCTAAAACATTTTATAAAAAGTGGAAATTGGCTTGGTAGGGCACCACGAGGTTATGATCATTATGGACCGAAGGTAAAAGATCCA
Organism: uncultured Flavobacteriaceae bacterium; assembly: GCA_913058385.1. Taxonomy (GTDB): domain Bacteria; phylum Bacteroidota; class Bacteroidia; order Flavobacteriales; family Flavobacteriaceae; genus UBA8316. Next base: position 19,657 of record CAJXQS010000026.1, on the reverse strand, counting down.
AAATTTGTGCAAGGTTGTCAAGAGTTAAAGATAAACGACGATGGAAAACTTTTAAAAATGGCGTGGGATTGGAAACTTCAAAATATACAAGACTTTCAGATAAGACAAAAATTATCAATAAGAGGGTTAAGAATCAATAAACAAACGCTGAGTGCAATGTGGCGAAATCCTTTTTATTGTGGAATAAACAAAAACACATTCCTTGAAGGAGAAGTCGTTGAAGGTAATTGGAAAGGATTAGTATCTAAGGATAGTTTTAAAATTATTAATGATCGTTTTGATGCTAAACCTAAAAAAGAGTATAAACCTTATACAGCACAAATAGACAGACCTCTTCAAAATCAACTCTATTGTGGCTGCTGCGGTTCTAAAATGACTGGATACAAAGCGAAGAGTAAGTACGATTACTACAAGTGTCTAAATACAAGTTGTAAAACCAAAGATTTGAGTGCGAATTCCTCCAAAAAGTCTATTAAGGAGGGTATTCACAACCTATTTCAAAATCTACTAACGAATTTTAAGTTAAAAGAGGTGTTAGAGGATGTTTTCAAGGAGCAAATGAAACTAACGCTTAATGAACAGAGTTTTAAGATCTACGATGATCAAACAATACTTAAAAAACGTTTAAAGGAGTTGCAAACTAAAAAAGAGACATTAGATAGTCGATTTGCATTTGGAGAGATTGATAATGAATTATACAATCGATTCATTGGTGCTGTAACATCTGAATTGATAGAAATCGAAGAAAAATTAGAAGATTTTAAAATAAAAATATCGAACCTGGATAAAAAGGTTTCTGAATTGATTGAATTCAGTAAAAACCTAAGTAATATATGGGTGTCTGGAGAATATGAGACTAAACTAAGTGTTCAAAAATTGCTGTTTCCAAATGGTATAGTCATCAATCCGGAAGACAGAACTTATCGAACCTCAAATCTCAACCCAATATTTGGGTTAATTCATTCATTTACAGGAGGTAATGATGATGCAAATAAAAAACGGACCAGTAGTAATACTGATCCGTCTTGTGTAGTAGCGAGGGCAGGACTCGAACCTGCGACCTTCGGGTTATGAGCCCGACGAGCTACCTACTGCTCTACCTCGCGATATGACTGCAAATATACAAAACTTATATACTATAACAAAGGCATTCTATAAGATTGTATCTTTACCACATGATAAAAAATGCTCATAAGTCAGGTTACGTGTCTGTTATTGGAAACCCAAATGTTGGTAAGTCTACATTGGTCAATGCTTTAATGGGGAGAGACCTCTCCATTACCACTGCAAAAGCGCAAACCACAAGACATCGAATTCTTGGTTTTATTAATGGTGAAGATTACCAACTCATACTGTCTGATACCCCTGGAATCATAAAACCAGCCTATGAGATGCAAAATTCGATGATGGATTTTGTTAAGGAATCCCTCGATGATGCGGATGTGTTAATTTACATGATTGACGTAGCAGAGCGAAATATTAAGGATGAACGTCTGCTTGAAAAAATTCAAAAATCAAAAACACCACTTTTGGTGCTGATTAATAAAATTGATACTTCTGCTCAAGAAGAATTAGAGGAAGCAGTGCAGCATTGGGCTGGGATTTTCCCAGACTCAAGTGTTATTCCTATCTCGGCTTTAAAAGGATTTTTTATACCAGATCTTTTAGAAATTTTAATTTCAAAAATACCAGAGTCTCCACCTTATTTTCCCAAAGATCAATTGAGTAATAAACCCGAGCGGTTTTTCGTTAACGAAGCGATTCGGAAGAATATTTTGGAAAACTATGATAAAGAAATTCCCTATGCTGTCGAGGTTGTCACAGAGGAGTTTATGGAGGCAGAAAAAATCATTAAAATTCGGTCAATAATTTTAGTGGAAAGAGAGACACAAAAAGGGATTGTAATTGGTCACAAAGGAGCCAAGCTAAAACGTGTAGGAATAGGAGCTCGAAAAGATTTACAAGCTTTTTTTGGTAAAAAAATACACATAGAACTTTATGTGAAAGTTCAAAAGAACTGGCGCTCTAATCCACTGCAATTAAAACGCTTTGGTTATCAAAACTAAGCTTTATCGTTGTTTCCAATAGAATTGCATTACTTTTGCATACAAAATAATAAACGTGGGAGGTATAGTCGCCGTTGTAGGAAGACCTAATGTAGGTAAATCAACATTTTTTAATCGTCTAATTCAGAAACGAGAAGCCATCGTAGATGCAGTTAGCGGAGTAACGCGCGATCGCCATTATGGAAAATCAGATTGGAATGGAAAGGACTTTACAGTCATTGATACTGGAGGTTATGTAGAAGGAAGTGATGATGTTTTTCAAAAAGAAATCGACAAGCAAGTAAACCTTGCCATAGAAGAAGCAGATGCAATTGTTTTTATGGTGGACATTGAGGAAGGGGTGACAGGAATGGATCAAATCATTGCTCAAATGCTGCGCCGTTCCCAAAAGCCTGTTTTTTTGACTGCTAATAAAGGAGACAATAATAAAAGACTCGAAAATAAATCTGAATTTTACGTTTTAGGGTATGAGAATATCTACCCAGTTTCTGCCATTAATGGAAGTGGAACAGGAGAGTTGTTGGACGACTTAGTCCAAGCTCTTCCTGATGAGCAAGTAAGGACAGATGACGGCCTACCAAGATTTGCAGTAGTCGGAAGGCCGAATGCAGGTAAATCCTCATTTATAAACGCACTAATCGGCGAGGAACGTTACATTGTAACTGACGTTGCAGGAACAACAAGGGACAGTATTGATACAAAATACAACCGTTTTGGGTTTGAATTTAATCTAGTTGACACTGCTGGAATAAGAAGAAAAAGCAAGGTTAAGGAAGACATAGAATTTTATTCGGTAATGCGATCCGTTCGGGCAATCGAACACAGTGATGTGTGTTTGGTTTTGGTCGATGCAACCCGTGGATTTGACGGACAGGTTCAGAATATTTTTTGGCTTGCGCATCGGAACAACAAGGGTATCGTGATTTTGGTCAATAAATGGGATTTGGTCGAAAAAGAAACTCAATCCTCCAAGGCTTTTGAAGAAGAAATTAAAAAGAAAATATCTCCTTTTGTAGATGTTCCGATTTTGTTTATTTCTTCAATAAACAAACAAAGAATTTTTAAGGCCATCGAAACAGCTGTTGATGTCTTCAAAAGACGCGCTGAAAAAATACCAACGAGGAAACTTAATGACATTCTATTACCGATAATTCAGTATCAGTCGCCTCCAGCATATAAAGGAAAATTTGTTAAAATAAAATTCTGTACGCAATTGCCTACATCGCATCCGCAGTTTGCATTTTTCTGTAATTTACCTCAGTATGTTAAAGATCCCTACATGAGGTTTTTGGAAAATAAAATAAGGAAGAATTTTAATTATAATGGCGTTCCTATTCAGATCTTTTTTAGGAAAAAGTAACTAAAGTTTATTTTTAAGTTCTTCGAGTTCGGACTTTACTTTTTCAAGTTTTTGAATCAAAGCCAAGCTCCCTTCAGAACCAGAATTTTTAAGTTTTAATTGCTTTCTTGTTCCCTCTAGTGTGAGGCCTTTCTCTTTGATTAAATGATAGATTCGTTGAATGTTTGCAACATCTTGGGGCGTATATTTTCGAGTACCACTCTCTTTTTTTTTGGGCTGAATTTCAGCAAACTCTTTTTCCCAAAATCGCAACAAAGAAGTATTCACATTGAATGCCTTCGCGATTTCTCCGATACTGTAATATCTTTTTTCTGGAAGATTAACTAACATCAGTCCATGGATTGGTTTTCTTGATTTGCTAAGTTTAGCAATATGTCAAACTCTTCAGCGGAAAGGTTTCCATAATAGAAGTTTAAAGGATTAATTCTTTTACCATCTTTAAAAATTTCATAGTGCAAGTGAGGCGCTACTGATCTACCCGTACTCCCAACATAACCAATGATATCTCCTCTTTTTACCTTCTGTTTCCTTCTAACCTTGAAGGCATTTAAGTGTGCGTATAAACTCACATATCCAAAACCATGGTCAATTCTTATGTGTTTTCCATAACCAGAAGCCCTGTTGTCAGCTCTTCCAACAACACCATCGCCTGTGGCATAAACGGGAGTTCCTTTTGGAGCACTAAAATCCATTCCCCAATGAAAGCGCCTTTTTTTAGTAAATGGATCCGTTCGATAGCCATAACCTGAGGCCATTCTTTTGAGATTGTCTTTGTGAATCGGCTGGATCGAGGGGATTGTTTTCAAAAGATCTTCTTTGCTTTTTGCTAAACTTTCAATTTCATCTAAAGATCGCGACTGGATAACCAACTGCTTGGTTAAAATTTCCAATCGTTTCGTGGTTCCTATAATAAGATTAGAATTGTCATAGCCTTCAAGGGTTTTATATCGATTGACCCCTCCAAAACCAACACGTCGTTGTTCTTCGGGTATTGGACTGGCTTCAAAGTAGACCCTGTAAAGATTGTTATCACGGTCTTCAATGTTTGCCAATACATCTTCGATTTGACTTAATTTTCTATTGAGTAAATCAAATTGTAACTCGTAATTTTCTAACTCTCTAGATTGAAGAACTTCCTTGGGAGTATTAAAAGCTTCAGTATTGAGGAGCAAGAGTAACATTAGGATACCAAAGAATATAGAGGAGAGCAAGAATAAAATGAAATTGGATATTTTTATAGCTTTCCCAGACTCTAGCGGTCGATAAGATAACGTTTCTTGGTCGTAGTAATATTTAACCTTAGCCATAAACTATTTTCTTATATATTTTCCTTTCTTTTGCAAAACACTTAAACAAAGATAATAATTAAATCAATCCAATTAACCAATGGGTTTTATTACTATAGTTGTAAATCTTAAAATACTATATTTGTAATAGCTTCTTAATTGCCAAATATCACGATGAAAGCCGCAGAAATACGCAAACAATTTCTTGAATTTTTTGAATTAAAAAATCACACGATAGTTCCTTCAGCACCGATGGTTGTCAAAGACGACCCTACCTTGATGTTTACCAACGCTGGGATGAATCAGTTTAAATCCTTTTTTTTAGGTCAAGAACAACCTAAAAATAAAAGAGTAGCCGATACACAAAAATGCCTCCGGGTATCAGGAAAACACAACGATCTCGAAGAAGTTGGCATTGACACTTATCACCACACTTTTTTCGAAATGTTGGGAAATTGGAGTTTTGGAGATTACTTTAAAAAAGAAGCAATCGAATGGTCTTGGGAACTTTTGACAGAAGTTTATAAAATAGATCCTAAAAAAATATATGTCACTATCTTCGAAGGCGATGCTTGGGAAAAACTAGAAAGAGACAGCGAGGCCTACGGGTTTTGGAAAGCCATTATTCCAGAAGAAAAAATATTACTTGGGAATAAAAAAGATAATTTTTGGGAAATGGGAGAACAAGGTCCTTGTGGGCCCTGCTCTGAGATTCATATCGACCTTAGAACAGAAGAAGAAAAAGCACAAGTTTCAGGAGCATCATTGGTCAATAAAGACCACCCCCAAGTCGTTGAAGTTTGGAATCTGGTATTTATAGAGTTTAATAGAAAAGCTGACAAAAGCCTGGAGCCACTTCCCAATAAACATGTCGACACTGGCATGGGGTTCGAAAGGCTTTGTATGGCGCTTCAAGGAAAAACATCTAATTATGACACTGATGTTTTTACCCCATTAATCAAAGAAATTGAAACTTTAACAGCTTCTCAATACGGAGTTGAGTTAAATACAGACCGTGCAATTCGAGTAATTGCAGACCATTTAAGAACTGTTTATTTTGCAATTGCAGATGGACAATTGCCCTCCAATACTGGAGCGGGATATGTAATTCGACGAATTTTAAGACGTGCCATTCGTTATGGTTTTACTTTTTTAAATCAAAAAGAGCCTTTTATGTTTCGTTTGGTTGAAACACTTAATCTTCAATTAAAATCAGTTTTTCCAGAATTGGAGAAGCAAAAAAACCTTGCTTTAAACGTTATCAGAGAGGAAGAAACTTCCTTTCTCAAAACATTAGATCAAGGCTTAACTTTATTGGATACTTTGTTGGCCTCAACCAAGGACATGAAAATTGATGGTGCGAAAGTTTTTGAACTCTATGACACCTTTGGTTTTCCATTAGATCTTACGGCCCTGATTGCGAGAGAAAGAGGCTTTTCGATTGATGAAGAAGGCTTTGACAGTCAAATGAAAAAGCAGAAGGAACGTTCAAGAGCGGCATCCGTTTCTGTCACTGACGATTGGCAAGTCCTCTATGAAGATGAAGTGGAGGAGTTTGTTGGATATGATTTACTTTCAACTCAAGTGAAAATCACGAAATACCGAAAAGTAAATACTAAAAAAGACGGAGATTTCTTTCAATTGGTTTTAAACATAACGCCCTTTTATCCAGAAGGAGGAGGTCAAGTAGGAGACAAAGGTTATTTGGAAACTGAAAATGGAGCGATTCATTACATAGTAGACACCAAAAAAGAAAACAACCTCATTTTACATTATTGCAAGACACTGCCTCAAAAAATAGAGGGAAAGTTTAATGCTGTAGTTGATCCCAAACAGCGACACCGTTCTGCTGCCAACCATACGGCAACCCATTTGATGCATCAAGCATTAAGAACCGTTTTGGGGACTCATGTCGAGCAAAAGGGATCGATGGTGCATTCTGGAATGTTTCGTTTTGACTTTTCTCATTTTTCTAAGGTAACCACAGAAGAATTGGTAGCGGTCGAGAATTTTGTAAATGCACGAATAGAAGAACAACTTCCACTTCAAGAAAGTAGAAACATACCCTATCAAAAAGCCCTCGAGGAAGGTGCGATTGCTTTGTTCGGCGAGAAATATGGTGATACAGTCAGAACAATACGATTTGGACAATCCATGGAGCTTTGTGGAGGCACTCATGTCGCAAATACTTCAGAAATATGGCGTTTTAAGATTACTTCTGAATCTGCAGTCGCTGCAGGTATTCGTAGGGTAGAAGCGATCACTGGAGATGCCGTTATCAAGTTTTTTGAGGATCAGAGTCAAACCCTTCAACAGCTAAACTCTCTTTTAAAAGGTCCGCAAGACATCGCTAAGTCTGTTCAGCAACTACAGGAAGAAAACACCCTCTTGAAAAAGGAACTTAATGATTTGCAGCGACTCAAAAGTCAGGTGGTTGCCAAGGAAGTATTAGGTGAAATAAAAGAAGTCAAAGGCATTTCTTTTTTAGCAAAAGAAGTAGACATGGAAGCCCCAGCACTAAAAGACCTCTCTTTCGAATTGGGTAAAAATTTCGATAATTTATTTTTGGTACTTGGAGCTACAAAAGGTGATAAACCAATTATCAGTTGTTATATTTCAAAAGCACTAGTTTCTGAAAAAGGAATGGATGCCGGAAAAGTAGTCCGCGAGCTTGGAAAATACATTCAAGGAGGTGGAGGTGGACAGCCATTTTTTGCAACAGCCGGAGGTAAAAATACAGCAGGGATTACCCAAGCTTTGGCTGAAGCAATAAATCTGATTTAATTAAAAAATAATTATTTATTGTTCTGGAGGATAAGTGTTGAGTATTTCCGTCACAAACAGTCCAATGCGTTCGTCTCGATCTTTAGAGTACTCAGTGATTCCACCATTACCTTTTCCTTGCCAAACCAATTGTTTGGTGTTTCCATCGATTAGGTCGATATATAAAGCACCTTCGGTATGGGAACTCACCGTGTTGAAGTTGGGTCCAAAAGACCAAGGGTTCCATCCCCAATAACCGTAATTCATTGAATTTACGTAGACTTTTTCCTTAGCCGTAGTGTTGATGCTAACCAAAAGGTCTGGTGTTTTTGATTTTATAAGAGACTTGCCAGCCATTTCTTTATCGATCGCTTTGAGAATTCGTCGCTTGTCTAAATCAGAGATTTCAACCTTATCAATACCTGGCTTGTAAAAAGCATAAGTTTTATACTTTGAAAAATCCACGCCAGAGTCGTGGTCGGTATAAACGCGAATGGAACTACAGCTTACCATCGTTCCAATCAATAATAATAAACAAACTTTTTTCATGACGATGATTTTTATAATATATAATTACAAAAACTATGCCTAATTTATATTACTGTTTTTGGATCGAAACCGTAAGGGCAGTGGCGGCAATTATTTTTACAGCAATATCCCCTTTTGAGATGGTATTTTTCTGTAAAAACGCGATAGCCTTCCGGGGATAAATAAAAATCCTCTTTTTCTAGTCTTGGGGAAGGTTTATGATTCATTGCTTAAATATAACTATTTGTATCGATCTTGAAGCCATAAATTAGAGCATTAGCTGTTTTTTGCTTTATCTTTAGATTTTTACTTTAAGATTTAAACACATTGCTTTTTCAGGCTAAAAATTCAATAAATCAGTGGGTGACTCGTTTTGATGGGATTGAAATCACAGTAAAACGCGAAGACCTTTTACATCCTCATGTTTCTGGAAATAAATTTAGAAAGTTAAACCATAACTTAACCCTGGCGAAGCAAAAAGGAGCGGAGGTACTTCTTACTTTTGGTGGTCCTTACTCCAACCATCTTTCTGCGACAGCGGCAGCTGGAAAAATAATGGGATTTAAAACAGTTGGCTATGTTCGTGGGGAGGAACAAAGATCAGAGAATCCAACTTTGAAGTTTTGCAGAGCACAAGGGATGGAACTCTTTCCCATTTCTAGAACGGAATACCGTCAAAAACACACATCACAATACCTTGAAGAACTCAGAGAGAAATGGGGCTCTTTTTATCACCTCCCTGAAGGGGGGACAAATGCATTAGCGATCAAAGGGTGTTCTGAAATACTGACGGAAGAGGACAAAGAATTTGATGTGATTTGCTCTAGTGTTGGAACGGGAGGTACTTTGGCAGGAATTATAGAAAGCACTAATGTGAATCAAAAAGTTTTGGGCTTTGTAGCCTTAAAACACTTGGGAATACAGGAAGAAATTAAAAAGTACACCCAGCGAGATAATTGGGAACTCAACCATGATTTTACCCATGGGGGATATGCCAAAATTTCAAAACAATTAATTGATTTTATCAACACCTTTAACAAAAATTTTAAAATTCCTTTGGATCCAGTCTATACTGGAAAGATGCTTTTTGGTATTTTTGAATTAATTAAAAACAAACAATGGAAATGGGGAAACAAAATTCTTGTGATTCACACAGGAGGACTTCAGGGAATTGCAGGAATGAACCGACAACTGATAAAAAAGGGATGGCCAGAAATTACACAATAAAAATTTTTCTGCTCTATTGTGCTGTATTTGTTTTTCTAAGCTGTGGTGCTTCTAGAAAAGTTATCGTTCGGAAGGAAAACAAGTCTGTTTCAACCCAATCAGTTCCTGCTGAAAAGGTTCCTGAGAAACAAAAAGTCAAAGTAAAGAAGCCCAAGAATAAATTATCTTCCGAAGAAAGAGCGAATCTTTACATTGCGACCTATGCTGAAATTGCAGTTAGCGAGATGAAGAAACATGAAATTCCTGCAAGCATCACTTTGGCCCAAGGAATCCTAGAGTCAGGCATGGGGACAGGTCGTTTGGCCGTTGAGGGCAATAACCATTTTGGAATAAAATGTCACAAAGATTGGAAGGGTAAAAAGATCTATCACGATGATGATGAAAAAGGAGAATGTTTTAGGGTTTATTCGGATCCTGCAAAATCCTATCGCGACCATTCCTTGTTTTTGAGTGAAAGGTCACGTTATGCCTTTTTATTTAAGATTAAAAAAGGGGATTATAAAGCTTGGGCAAAGGGACTCAAAAAAGCTGGTTATGCAACAGATCCAAAATATCCTGACAAGCTGATTAGTTTAATTGAACGTTTTGATTTAGATAAATTTGATAATAAAAGAAAAATTAAGAAGAAAAGTGAAGTGCCTTTTTTAGTTGAAAAGATTGAAAATAAATCAGTTAAAACACATCAAGTTATAAAAGGAGATACTCTTTATTCAATCTCTAAAAAATATAATATTGACCTTGAAACCTTGGCTCAAAAAAATCAAATTATTGATAATGCGATTTTTTTAGGTCAGGATTTAATCATTCCTACAAACGAATAGTTATGCGATATCAAAGAAGTAGTACGCTCTATCAAGCTGCGCAGAAAGTAATTCCGGGCGGAGTAAACTCTCCTGTAAGGGCCTTTAAAGCCGTTGGGGGAACACCTGTTTTTGTTGAAAAAGCAAAAGGAGCTTATCTGTATGACGAAGATGGAAACCGACTGATTGATTATATTTCTAGTTGGGGACCTGTTATTTTGGGACATGCTTTTGAACCAGTAATTAAGGCTGTTATTGAACGCGCCAAGTTAGGGACATCCTTTGGGATGCCAACGGCTTTAGAAACTGAAATTGCAAGTTTGGCGGTTCAAATGGTTCCGAACATTGATAAAATTAGATTTGTTAACTCAGGAACCGAAGCATGCATGAGTGCCATTCGTTTGACAAGAGGGGTGACAGGACGTGAGAAAATAATAAAATTTGCAGGCTGTTATCACGGCCATTCAGACTCTTTTTTAATTCAAGCAGGAAGTGGTGCAGTTACTTTTGGCTCACCCAATAGTCCAGGTGTTACACAAGGCACGGCAAAAGACACCCTTTTGGCAAAATACAATGACCTAGATAGTGTTGCGGAAATTTTTAAAGAAAATAAAAATCAAATCGCAGCAATCATTGTCGAACCCGTTGCTGGAAACATGGGGTGTATCCCGCCCAAGGAAGGGTTTTTGGAAGGATTAAGGAGTTTTTGTGATGCTCAGGGTGCAATACTTGTTTTTGACGAAGTCATGACGGGATTCCGTCTCGCTCCTGGAGGTGCACAGGAGAAATTAGGAGTAAAAGCTGACATCATCACTTTTGGAAAAGTTTTAGGAGGAGGTCTTCCCGTGGGAGCTTTTGCCGCCAAAAATGAAATCATGCAACACCTTGCTCCGGAAGGACCGGTATATCAAGCAGGAACCTTAAGTGGAAATCCATTGGCAATGGCGGCAGGTTTGGCCATGTTAACTGAATTAAATCAAAATCCATCAATCTTTTCAAGTTTGGAAGCTAAAACCAAAACCTTACACGAGGGTATGGATAGTATTCTTTCGAGAAAAGGAATGCCGTATCAGATTAACCGTTTTGGTTCGATGATTTCGCTTCATTTCACTGCAGAAGAAGTCGTTGACTTTGAAACTGCTGCTTTAGGAAACAATGATTTTTTCAAAAAATACTTTCATGGCATGTTGGATGAAGGAATTTACTTACCTCCAAGTGCTTTTGAAAGTTACTTTTTAAATGATGCACTATCAATGGAAGACATTGATTTTACACTGAAAGCGTTTGAAAAAATAATAAATGGATTTTAGTATAAATCTTAGACAAGCGTTACAAATAACCCTTCCTCATTTTTAAAAACTTTTGCAAGGTTACTCTTGGTCAATCCTTTGATAGAAGTGTCCCACTTTTTATTACTCAGTCCACTCATTTCTTTTAAAACACTAAGAACAACAGGGTTTTCTGACTTAAGCAAATCGAAAATAATTTTTTCTTCCTCTGAAAGCACAGCTGCTTTTTGTTCGGGTTTCATTTGAGGGAAAAACAACACCTCTTGTATGGAGCTATTATTGGTCATCAACATCACCAAACGGTCAATTCCAATTCCAATTCCTGAAGTAGGAGGCATTCCGTATTCTAACGCTCTGAGAAAATCTTGATCTATAAACATGGCTTCGTCATCTCCTTTTTCGCTGAGTCGCATTTGCTCTTCGAATCGTTCCCTTTGATCGATGGGGTCATTCAATTCGGAATAAGCGTTAGCTAGTTCTTTACCGTTAACCATCAACTCAAACCTTTCGGTAAGTTTAGGATTCGAACGATGTTCTTTTGTTAAAGGACTCATTGATTTAGGATAATCCGTAATGAAAGTTGGCTGAATGTAATGATGTTCGCACTTTTCGCCAAAAATTTCGTCGATTAGCTTTCCTTCTCCCATAGACTCATCAACTTCAAGTCCCAGGTCTTTTGCAGCTTCCCGCAGTTGATTTTCATCCATTTCTGAAACATCAACACCCGTATGAATTTTGATGGCTTCAAGAATGGGAATTCGAGGATAAGGAGCCTTAAAATCAATGCTGTTGTCTCCAACCGTTACAGAAGAACTTCCGTTGGAATCTAAAGCTACTTTCTCAAGAAGAGCTTCTGTAGTGTCCATCATCCAGAAATAATCTTTATAGGCAACATAGAGCTCCATCACCGTAAATTCTGGGTTGTGGGTTCTGTCCATCCCTTCATTTCTGAAGTCTTTTGAGAATTCATATACTCCGTCGAATCCACCTACGATGAGTCGTTTGAGGTAGAGTTCGTTGGCGACTCTTAAATAAAGAGGCATGTTAAGGGCATTGTGATGCGTTATAAAGGGACGTGCTGCTGCTCCTCCAGGAATGGGTTGCAGTACTGGAGTTTCAACTTCTAAGTATTCTTTTTCATTAAAAAAAGTTCTAATGCTATTCGTTATTTTTGTACGTTTTACAAAGGTCTCCTTAACTCTTGGATTCACGATTAAATCAACATAGCGTTGACGGTACCTAAGTTCAGGGTCATTAAACTCATCATAAACATTCCCTTCTGCATCTGTTTTAGGAAGTGGGAGTGGGCGTAAGGTTTTGTTTAAGATTTCAAATTCCTTAACCATAACTGTTTTTTCACCAACCTGAGTCGTGAACAGCTTTCCTTTGATGCCGATGATGTCACCAATGTCTAATAGCTTTTTATAAACCTCGTTATAAAGTGTTTTGTCTTCACTGGTGCAGATCTCATCTCTGTTAAAATAGACCTGAATTCTCCCCTGACTGTCTTGTAATTCGGCAAAACTTGCTTTTCCCTGAATTCTTCGCGACATTAACCTACCCGCGATAATGACTTCCTTTTCTTCCTCAAAATCTTCTTTTATACTCGAAGAATTAGCATTGATTGGGTACAGTGGAGCAGGATAGGGGTTTATACCTAGGCTTTTTAAAGCTTCAAGCTTTTCTCTTCTGACTTGTTCTTGTTCTGACAGTTGCGACATCTTACATTTCAATTTTTGCAAAGATAAGTAGTCTCACGAAATAGGGGGGATCAAATTTTATATCTTTGCTTAAACAAATAAAGTTGTGAGTGTTTTTCGTGTTTTATTATCAATTTTCTTCCCTCCGCTTGCAGTAATCGACCAAGGTTGTGGATCAGTAATCATTGTATTCCTTCTGACTCTTTGTGGTTGGGTGCCTGGCGTAATCGCTGCATTGGTCATCTTAAATAACACCAATCGTTTTAATGAATATTAAAAACAAAATAATAACTGTTGAAGATTTGGGAATTCTTTCGTTTGCTTCAGCTTTGGAGGTTCAAGAAGATTATTTCTATAAAATCATTTCTGAAAAGAAAGCGAATCGCCAGAAAGAGCAGCCCACTCCAACAGATAACTTCTTGCTTTTTGTTGAGCATAAACCAGTTTACACTCTGGGTAAAAGTGGTGACATTCAGCATTTGTTGCTTGACCAGAACGGTCTAAAAGAAAAAGAAATAGAGTTCTATAAGACGAATCGTGGTGGGGACATTACTTTCCATGGATTGGGTCAGATCGTTGGATACCCCATTTTAGATTTAGATAATTTCTTTACAGACATTCACAAATATTTGAGATTTTTAGAAGAAATTATAATTAAAACCCTAGCCGAATATGGACTTACGGCCACAAGAAGTAAGGGGGAAACAGGAGTTTGGCTCGACGCTGAAACTCCCTTTGCAAGAAAGATTTGCGCCTTGGGTGTTCGGGCGAGTCGATGGGTGACTATGCACGGGTTTGCATTGAATGTAAATACGGATTTGACTTATTTTGAACACATTGTTCCCTGTGGAATTAAAGGAAAAGGTGTCACTTCGTTAAAAGCAGAATTAGGAAAGGAAATTTCTGTAAATCAAGTCAAAGAAAAATTGGTTAAACATTTTTTAGATTTGTTCGAAGCGGAACTCAAATAATTCTTAGTTGAATTCGTAAATCAGCACTTCTTTATTTTCAGAACGAACACTCAATTCAACCGCCGTATCTTTATCAATATTCGAAAGATCAGCTGCTGAACTTCCATAGACTGGGAATCCCTCCACCGCTGTTCCATTGCTATAATAAACATAGACTTTTTGAGCCTCCTTATCTGTGGTGGTGATGTATAGGATATTGTTAATATAAAAGATTTTAGGTTGGGTATAAGCTCCAAAAGGAAGTGTAACCGGAATCCCCTTGATCGTTAGAATGTTATCAGAAATGGAGGCCATTGACTTTGAGGTTGCATCAATTTTATGACCTTGGGCGAGGCTTAATGGAGTTTTAACAACATTCCCCTTGGTGTCAACCTGAATTAAACTCCCTGCTTGGTCTGTGGTCGAGAAGGTATTGAGGTAGGAATAAATTTGATTCCCACTAAAGGCAATTTTTTCTTTAACCTTAACCCTGTTTTTACCAGTTCTTGAAACGATTTTCAGGGTATTGTCTTCTAATGGCAATAATAGATAATCTTTACTTTTTATGCGAATATGTTTTGGAGCAGCAATAAGATTGCTCGAAAGTTTGTTAAGCTTAAATCCACTGAGTTTTTTCCCTTTGTTATCATACATTACAAGGGAATTATCCTGACCTAATAAAAACCGATAGTTTCGATTAAGATCATAATCAAAAACGGCGAGTGGTTGTGGGTTTTCGTTTTTAGGTAGTTTTATGTCAAAGGGTTTAACAATATTTCCATTGCGATCTAAAACCATAAGGCGATCCGTTGTTCTGAATGCCATTTGTAGTCTTTTGTTTTTATACAAATCAACTTGCTGAATAGGGCCAATTATTTTCCCTGGTAATTGTTTTTTCCAATACAAGCTTCCATTATTTGAGAACAAGTACAATACATTCGACTCATCCTGAATCGCGAGATCCATACCCTTGCTTCTGTGGTTTTTGAGCCACTGAGGGTTCGTCGCTGCGGACTTGTCTAGATTGATGTTGAATTCGGTTTTCACACCTTTCCCTATATTTTTTGGCAAGTTTTTTTGAACCCTTAAATGGAGGTGCGTAAAATTTTTCTCCCCAACACCTTGAAATGAAATCAAAGGATAATCGGAGGAAGAAATATTATCTAACGCCTTGTTTTTTAATCCTTTTTTCTTCCAGAGGTCAAATAACTTTTCAGTGTTCGCAATCCATAAAAAAGAATTATTACTTGCCAGTTGGTCTTGAAGTTCTTTGAAAGCAAGATTGTTGGCCAGGGTGCTTCCGTCAACAAAGTTCCCCAAGATGTTTTTCATCAAAGCTTCTTCTTCTGTGAAAATCAAGTAGTCTTCTAAAGGAGCCGCCCACTTCACATTAACTTTATCACCAAACTGAGCCGTCATTTCGATTATTTCAACGGGAAGTTTAATTGGGTAGTAAGAAATTGAACGGTATTTTTTTCCTTCCGTTTCAAATGATAGTAAAGGAAACTGGTTTTCCGTATTGTTTAGATGAAAAATCAATGCTTTTTTTTCGTTTTGTAAAACCCATCCCATTTCATCTACGGAACTGATCGACGAGAAATCAATATTATTCAAGGGAATATTGGTTTTTCTGCTGAAGTTTTTAAAGTTATCTTCCAATTGCTGAATGTTTTCAATTGATAAACCGAGATAGCTGGTAAAGCCATTTGGAACTGCATTTGGGATAGATAATTTTGTAGGGCTCAAATTCTTTATTAAACTTAAAGCATCGGGGAGGGAGTCATTTAAAAAAGCCGCCCCATTGAGCGAAAAAGATTCTCCATCTATGTCGAGATCTAATTCCAACCAATGCTTACTCGTTTTCGGGAAAAGCGGTGCTGTTGGAAATATTTCCCTCAATATTTTTTTTGCAGAGGGATTAAGGAAAAAATTAAGAGGTAAATCTTTATCCATACTTTCGGCCAATTGATAAAACTCATTATTTATAATTCCTCTTTGGTTATTCTGGAAATTACGAATGGAGTTTTCTAAAACCAATTGAGATTCTGAAATCATTTTGAAGTCGCCCATTTTGGCGGCATAAAACACCTTGCCTTGTTTTTTAGTGATCTCTATTTTAATGTCATTGTAAGAAATGTTGTTTTCTGCAATATTGAGAGTATCCATAGCACCCAACCTGGTTATTAAGCTTACAGCATTTTTGTTTTTTCCAATTGGGGTGATGCAATACAGAGCGGGGAGTTCAATGTTTTTCGGCCTTATGTTTTCAAAACTATTTTCGTATTTTTTATCTAAATTGTAAATTTTAGACAAGATTTTGGATGACTTCAGAGCTACGGTATCATTAAGTTGAATGACAATAACCGTGTTTTGAGGGACGTAATCAATCAGTTGAAGCGTTTCACTGATTTTGGGTTTACACCCAATTATTAAAACTGCAAAAAAGAACCCAATTGTTTTTCTCATAATATGAATCAAAAATAAAAAACTCCTAACCGTTACACCATATCCTAAAGATTAAATTCAATCAATTTTTCAACAATTCAATTAAGGCTTAATTAAACCCAATTTTCAATTGTTTTGGGAGCAGCTGAAAAGTCATTCTATGGTGCGGTGATGTTCCGAATTTTCTGATGGCGTCTCTGTGAGCCTTTGTTGGATATCCTTTGTTTTTATTCCAGCAGTAATGTGGATACTCTTGGTGTAGTGCTTCCATAAAATCATCTCGGTAAGTTTTTGCTAAAACTGATGCCGCAGCGATGTTTAAATATTTTCCATCCCCTTTTATGATACATTCATGCGGGATTTTAGGAAAAGGATGAAAGCGATTTCCGTCAACTGCAATAAATTCAGGCGTCTTTGAAAGTTGTTCTATCGCCAAATGCATGGCCTTAATACTGGCGTTAAGAATATTAATTTCGTCAATTTCTTTGGGATAAACATGGGCATAAGCAAACGCCAATGCTTGCTTTTCAATTTGAGGCCTAAGAGAATTCCTTCGTCTCTCGGTTAATTTTTTAGAATCGTTTAGGTAGCGCAGATCAATTTTTTTAGGAAGAATCACAGCAGCAGCAGTTACAGGTCCGGCCAAACACCCCCGGCCTGCTTCATCGGTTCCGGCTTCTATAGCCAAAGAGAATTGTCGTTTTAACAACTTATTGTTTTCATGCAACTTAATAAATACAATTTAAGGACATTTATTTTAACTTCGCATCAAATTGAATTTTTAATGCATCGTCAGTTCCTCTTATTTCTTATCTTTTTTTCGTTGGTATCCCATGCACAGGAAGCAGAATACTTTCAAGTAAAAGACACCTTAAAGTTAAGTCCTATCGAGTTTGAGCAACAGCTAGATTCTATCACGAAACCCAATGACAGCCTTTTTGATAAAAAAGTTTATAAAACAAGTGCATTGGACAGTATTTCCTTCATTGCGGACAGCATTCCAGAAGTAGAGGAAATTAAGATAAGCGCCCAAGATTCCTTAATGTTCTTAACCTTCCAATTACCAAAACCGAGGGTTCTGAAAAATATTGTTTTGGATACGGTAACGGTGAAGAATGACACCTTACCCGAAATCAAAAGTGAGTTGTCGGGATTTATAGAATCTTTCTCCTTAGATTATAACAGTAAATTATTGATGGGTAAAATGGTCATTAGCCTCTTGGACACCTTTTCATTAGAAAGAACGAACTATGAAAAGCGACTCGTTCGTAAAAGAGAAATTGCCCAGATGCCTATTAAGGAAATGAACGAAATCACCATTGAGGACTATAAAATATTTTACTCAGACGGAAGAGAAACTTTTCTGGATACGACTCTAAATATCAATAAGGATTATCGATTTAATTATTTAAGAAAGGATTATTTTGAACTTTTGCCTTTTCCAAACACGGCGGAAACGTATAATAAGATGGGGTATGATTTTCAAGATCAGAAATTAACCCCACAAATAGGTGCAAGAGCAAAACACTTTGGTTATCAAGAAGAGGAAGAAATCCCTTATTTTGAAGTGCCCTCTCCGGTAACAGAACTATTTTTCAAAACTGTTTTTGAGCAAGGACAAATGGTAGACGTTTTGATCACTGTAAATCCCTCACCTAGATTTAACTTTACTGTGGCCCACAAGGCCTATCGCTCTTTGGGAAAGTATATAAATACGAGAAGTGGCGGAACCCACGTAACTTTTGCCAGTCAATATACCTCTAGGAATTACAGATACAGGCAACGCTCGCATTATGTTGCTCAAAATTTACAGAATCAAATCAATGGAGGTTTAAATTCGCAAAGTGTTTATCATTTTGAAAAAGCCATTTCTGAATTAGACTACGATGGGTTCTTAGATCGCTCAAGGTTAACCAATAATATTAATGCGGATAACTCCTTATCAGGGAGGCGCTATTATTTAGATCAAACCTATGTTTTGGTTTTAACAGGTACCGAAAAGCAAAAGAACTATGAGAAACGAAAAGTATTAACGATTGGACATAAATTAAATTACGAAATAAAAAAGTTTAAATACCTCAATTCTGCAAGGTCGAGTTTCTTTGGGGTGGTCTCGGGGACCACTAATTTTGAAGATCAAACCAATTTAGATGTGTTAGAAAATGAGTTTTATGGTATCTATAATGATAAAATATTAGGAGAAATAAAAGCTGGATTGAAATTTATTAATTGGGATTATTTTATGGTTTTCCCAGAACCAGAAGAAGACGAGGAGGCGCCTGTTATTGATCCAGTTCCAAGAGCAATCAAAGCCAATCAATTTGCATTATCATCTTATTGGAAAAAAACCTTTTTAGATTTTAATTTTAAAGCGACAGCCTATTTTTCATTAATCAAAGAATTTTCAACACAGCAGATCACTGGAGAAATAAGTAAAGACTTCAAAAACTTGTGGTCTGCCATAGCAAAGCTTAGTCTTAGATCACAGGCTCCAAATTTCAATTTCTTTTTACACCGAAGTAATTTCGTTTCTTACGACTGGAATCAACCCGAATATAAGAATCAGCTGATTAATTCTTTAAACCTCGAGTTTGGTCATCCAAAATGGGGTAAAATCAATGCCAATTATGAGGTGTTAAACAATTACGCCTATTTTAAAAATGTATTGCCCGAAAAAAATGAAATTGCAGAGGAGTTAATTGTAATTCCAGCACAATTCGAGGGAACAATAAACTATTTAAAAATTCGGTTGGCACAAAATTTAGATTTTTGGAAATTTTCTTTGATCAATACAATCCAGTATCAAAATGTTGATCAAACATCAGAGGAAGGCGGATTTCAGGTTGTTAATGTTCCGGAATGGATCGGACGAAGTTCTTTGACCTTTTCCAGTCAGCTTTTTGACAAGGCCCTTTATATTCAAACAGGAATAACGGCTCAGTACTTCACAAACTACTATGCAGATCGATACAGCGCGCCTATTGGAGAGTTCGTCGCTCAAAACCACACCTTGATAGGCGAGTTTCCAAGAATTGATTTTTTCGTTAATGCGAAAGTGCAACAAACCCGTATTTTCTTCAAATATGAGCATATAAATAGCGATAGAACGGGATACAATTTTTATTCTGCGCCGTTTACACCCTACCGTGATTCAATAATTCGCTTCGGAATCGTTTGGAATTTCTTTCAATAAACCCATCAAGTCACTTTATTTAAGGGGGTTATGGTTGAATAAAAAATAAA
>CAJXQS010000025.1:0-27463 GCA_913058385.1 uncultured Flavobacteriaceae bacterium | reverse complement strand
CGAGATGTAGAGAGGTCTCGTGGGCTCGGAGATGTGTATAAGAGACAGAATATACACTGCAATGAATTATATATATAGAGTGTTAATTATAGTATACAAATATTATGACGTATTCAATAAGCGATCTTTCTATACAATATGAATTCTTCAGAAAACGACTTAACTGAATTGATTGAGAAAATTTAAGCTTCTGGAATAAGTATTGCTAAAAGCTAAGATTAGTGTCTGAGACTATCAGCTGTTTTATGTCATGAACAAGATGAAAATAGAAAAGGCTTACTTCATAGTGTTGTTTATTAAATTTAGCGGGGATCTAATTAAAATTAATTGATAATATATCCTTCTCGATCAATGCTACCCATTGTGCATACATTTTCCCACTAGGGTGCAAATTGTCATCTGATAAGAGAGAAAAATCGTTAAGTGCTTTTCTAGATATAGTGGTAATGTTATAAAATTTTACATTTCGCCCTTCAGTTTCAAATTTAATAATGGTGTTAAATCGATTGATTTGTTTTGTAATTTCATTCCCTTCAAATGAGTTTGCAAAGAGCGTAGCTCCCCAGTCTGGAATTGATAAAACAAAGACTCTCTCTTTTTTGTTTCCACTTAATTTAATTGCGCGATCAATAAGTGAAATGAAATTTGGTCTAAAGCTCTCCGCATCTTGTCCTTGGAACTGATCGTTTACTCCAATCAGAAGTGATACCAGTCCATAAGGAGGCTCCTTAATTGTTTCCGAAGTCGCATCTTTTAACTGAAGTGCAGTCCACCCAGTTCGAGCAATAATTTCTAAATCATTAATTTTTGAATTAGCTTTTGATAATTTATCTAAAAGCTGAACTGGCCATCTTTGCGCAGTATCAACCGACTCTCCAATGGTATAGCTGTCCCCTAAAGCTAAATATTTATTCCCGTTAACTGAAGCTCCATCTGGAACAACGGAATTTGTATTATGAAAATCGGCAGAAGTGTCAGCACTTTCTCCGTCTGATGCTGATACTGCTGAATTGAATTCTTCTAATAAGTATGTTTCAGCATTGTTACTTGATTTGTCAGTTGAATTTAACAAGAGAAGTGTAGCTTCCGAATCTTTCCCACAAGCATAAATCAATAAAAAAAGACATACAATAAGAAGTATCTTTTTCATAACATTGGTTGTTATATTTTTAAATATATGAAATTCTAATTTAAGCATAAAAAACCCATAGATGGATTAGGAGATTTGTCTATATACCCATTTCACCAGCGCATCTTTAAAAGGAAAGTGGATTTATTTTGAAGGGGGTGGGATGTTAAATTGAGAGTTTTAGGCTGGATTTTTTACCTTTTTTATAATAGTTAGGGACAAATCTGTGGACAAAAAACAAAAGCGCTAACACATTATTTCGTGTTAACGCCTTTATTTACTGGTGGTCCCACCTGGGCTCGAACCAGGGACCAACTGATTATGAGTCAGCTACTCTAACCAACTGAGCTATAGGACCTTTCACACTGTTTATATTGCTTTCGATAGGATTTTACTTTTAATTTTATGACGGTCATTATAAAAATCACAATCGGGGCAAAATATACGCTTAAAAATTGTGGTTAACAATGCAAATATAAAAAGTGTTTTTGTAATATGTAACAGGTTTACAATCTATTTTAAGCTATTTGCATTTGGCCGTTTTTTGGTTTCAATCTCGCCTCCCTAACCTGCCTCATTCCTCGAGTGAATATCAACAAACAAGGGTTGTTCGGTCTATGCATCCGTTTCCTCTTTAAGATGCTATCGTTTAGCTAAAAGAAAAATAACCCTTTACAAATCAATGTAATAAAGATCAATTCGAAGAGTACTCGTCTTCTAAAATCATTAAAAGAACCTTTAGAAGGGTTTTTATTGAAAACAGTCCAGCCAATAAATTAAATATAATCTTAAACAAATGATGTTAAATAAAGAAAATAGGATTTAAATGTTTTTCATTGATTAAAAGTTTAGAATAAAAAAAGCCAATTCCAGTAATCTTAGTGATTTTATTGGAATGGTAAAAATCTTTTGACTAATTTAGAGTTTTTGAAAAAAATTGCCCTACAGTTAAAAGTACTTTAAAGACAATCTATTTCTTGAAATGAAATTGTCACAAACGAAAAAATATTTGCAAACTCAGGTTCACGTAGGGAAAAAAAGTAAAAAAAATTCTTCTACCAAAGATTCATCACAATCAAAAAACGATGCTGCCCCTCAAATGCAGGACAATCGTTCTGAAGCGATTCAAATGCAACAACTCCATGAGTTGTCAAACATAAACTCGCAAAGCAGTGGTATTCCACAGTTACAATCCATTGCTGATAATTTCACTCTTGAAAAAGAACCTCTTCAACGAAAAGAAAACAAAACTGGGCTCCCTGATAATTTAAAAGCTGGGATGGAAGGTCTTTCGGGAATGTCATTAGACAGTGTGAATGTTCACCGCAATTCAGACAAACCAGCACAACTAAATGCTCATGCTTATGCACAAGGAACTGACATACATTTGGGGTCAGGGCAAGAAAAACATTTACCTCATGAATTAGGACATGTTGTTCAACAAGCACAAGGAAGAGTAAAGCCAACTACGGCTGTAAATGGTGTGGGAGTAAACGACAATGCAGGCCTTGAAAAGGAAGCAGATACTATGGGTTCTAAAGCTCTAAGTGCAGGCAGCAACGAAACTGCTCAGTTAAAAAGTGATACTAATGTAAGTGCCTTATCTGGGAAACCCATCGCTCAAAGGAAAAAGCCTGGCGCTGGAGAAATTGGATCAGAGAAGGATGGAAAAGGTATGAAAGGTATCGGTGAAGGGGGAGTTGAAATTGCTGGAATTGATGATATTTTTAGTGAAAATGCAGAAAAAAATTGTCGGAGGGTTCGGTTGATTTTGACGAAAATGAAAAAAAATCAACTGATAAAGAAAGTAATGATGATGGGTCGGTGACTACTACAGAAGGCTCTTCAAAGTCATTTGAAGGGGTTGGAAGTGCAATAACAAAAATATCTGAGATTGACGATACATCCATAAAGGAAGCTGCTCAATATTTAGCCAAGGCTGGAGCTTTTGGAGAATCTGCGGCAAAGAAAACCATTGAATCAAGTGATGGAACTAAAGCATCTGCCGAAGGAAAAGCTAGTGGTTCTGTTGGAGCTGAAGCGGAGGTTTATTCCGCGGTAATTCTGGATGCTGTAGACGGATTAACCGTAATCATGAATGCCAGTGCTAAGGCTGGTTACGAAGTCTCACTGGAGGGTGCTCTTAGTTTAGCTAAAGAAGTAGGAGGTGTGGAGTTAGCGGCGAAACTCTCAACCAAATTATCAGGTTTTTATGGCGTGATGGCTTCGGTAGGAGGTAAATTTAATAAAAGCTGGACCGGTTTTTCTGCTGAGGGAAAAGCGAGAAATATGAAGCTTTGTTTAATTTAATTTTAGGGTCAATGAGAATTATTCCAAATAAACTTTAGAGCCTCAGACGATTATGAGAAATATCATTATATTTTTGGTTATAGCTATTGCAAGTATTACTATTTTTGTTTTGTTCTTCAAAATAATTGTTCAGGTTTTTAATTATTTGATAGACATCTTTAAAGGGATATAGTCTCCACGACTCATTTCCATTGGCATAAAACACCAAAACCAAGGATTAAAAAGAAACCGACCATTTGACCATACTCCATACATTTCTCATTCGGTTTTCTTCCCGAAATCGTTTCATAAAGTAAGAACATCACCTGTCCACCATCGAGCGTAGAAATGAATAAGAGGTTCCTAAAAGCAAGAATAATTGAACTCAAAGCCGCACTCGACCAAAGACCTTTCCAATTCCAAGTGTCAGGAAATAGGCTCCGAATTGCACCAAAACTTCCCACTTGAGAAGCCCCTTTTTTTGTGAATACATCTTTATAATTGCTATTCTGTTATTTACGCATTAAAAAGATTGGATCAGTCAGTAGCATCCTCAAACAAGCTTTCGCGGTAGGCATTCGGAGTATAGTTGGTTGTTTTTCTAAAATTTCTAAAAAAATTAGAGAGGTTGTTAAATCCACTTTCATAGCAAATGCTTTTTACGTCAAGATCCGTTTCCGACAAAAGTTTGGTGGCATGATTGATTCGATATTCGTTTAAAAAAGTAGTGAAAGTCTTGTGGGTACTTTTCTTAAAGAATCGACAAAAAGACTGGGGCGTCATGAACACCTCAGAGGAAATATCCTCTAATGCAATAGGTTCCATAAAATGGTCGCGAATGTAGTTGAAGATAATCTTAAGTCTTTTGTTCTCAATCGGACTGCTGATAAAAGCATAGCCTGCAGCATTGAGAATTTCCTTGTCCTTGGCCAATGCCAGATCATGCAAAATCTTAATAAACGTCAAAAAACCATCTATTTGAGACTCATATTTTAAACCTTCCATACGAAGACCAATGTCCTCTTTAATAGGCCCGCTAAAAATGATTCCCTTTTTGGAAAGTTCAAGAAGTTGATTGATCATTTTTAATTCCACAAAGTTCTTAAATGCTCCCTCAAAAACGTCTGGCTTAAACTGAATCACAATCTCCTTTTGACCTTCATCAAAATCTTTTGTAAATCCAGTGTGAGGTAAATAAGAGCCAATCAAAATTAGATCCCCATCCTTATAGTTCGATAGGTGGGTTCCAACCTGTCGTTTCCCTACGCCCGTATTTATATAAACCAACTCAACTTCTGGATGATAATGCCATCTTAATTTTTTCTGATTCGGAGTGTTCGTGTCATAAAACGCGCACTTATAAGAGTGTCCCAAATCGGGTGAAATTGCTTCATAGTCTGCCTTTAATTCCATAATTATAATTATGATATAAAATTAAAAATTATATATGATTTTACCTAAGAATAAGTAATACAATTCAGAATCGATAAATGTGTACAACAACGCCTGTTTTTCTGTTCGTTTTAAAGGTAATTCCTGACAAAATAATGAGAATAATGTAATTCTATTTAGGTAGAATTATTTATTCAAGAAAATCTGGTCAATCGAGTGTTAACGCTTAACCTATTTAATCCAAATCCTGCGTGAAATAAAACTATAGATAACGGCTTAAGCCACAGTTTTACTCTTTTTAAAAAAATAACGGTGTGAAAATCCTGGGAGTCGTTAATCTAAAAAAAATATTATATTTGATACAATATATATTTATGAAAAGAAATCTTTTACACTTCGAATTTCCAAAAGGGGTGCAAAGCTTCTGTGTTAATGGTGTCAGTTATACACGGGAATCTTTTTTGTTGGCACAAAAAAAAGAGCGTTTTAGGAGCCAAAACGGGCGTTTTGTGAAAAAATCAAACTTCTAAAATTCGATTCTCTTTGTCCAAAAGATTTTGTCATTAAATTTAATAAGGTAACTTTACTACTATGGTTTCTACAGACAAAGCTTCTCTTTTAATTGTTTCCTTTTTTTATGGTATGACCTTGTTTTCTGGGTATTTCTTATTCTCTGGCTATCACGACCAGTCCAAAATCATACCAGAGAGATTAATCGTCTCAATAGATGACAATGGTATTGACCTTCAAAATAATAGCCTTTTAATTCAAGTAGACAACGGAAAAGGGAAAATATCTGAAAAACTTTTTGATTCTAGTTCCTTAGTGGCCGTTTCCCTCTTTTATGAAGTAAAAGGTTACAAACTAGATTGGGTTACCGAAACCACCAAAAACATTTCTGGCGAAGAAGTCGTCACCACCAAGCTTTGGTACTCTCGTAAACAAAAATAACAATGGGTTATTTCCTTAGAAACATTATCGTTTATGGAGCCATTGCGTTTTTGGTATTGGTTGTCTACAAAGCCATTCGCGATTTAAAAAAATAAACGCTTATTCTCCCCCCTAAATCATTATCTTTTTTTTTAATCTCATTATCTTTGAAAAAAATAATCTTTGAAAAACAAAAAGCCTGATCAGGTCGCATGGGACGAGAAACAAGAGGAATATGTCGCTCGATTACTCCCCTATGCTTCAGAAGTTAGCGGCCCTGTTATTGACATTCCCAACGTAGATGCCTTCAAGAAAAAAGGAGTTGACAAGGTCTCCAAACAACTTCAAAGTGAGCTTGTAGAATTACAAGACAAGATCAAGTCTTTTGTAAAAGCTGCATCCGATACTCAAAAAGTATATTCCGCAAAATTTAAATTTGAACCCTTGGTTGGGGAAACTTACTTTTTATATCAAGGCGAAAAAGAAGAGTACCTTTCTTTAATTCCTCCTGAGAGTTGGAAAAAAGAATTCATAGGGGCCTATCGACTTAATTCCGAATACAAATGGGACAATATCACCTGGCCAGCTATCTAAAGTTTTGTGTCGAATAGCCTTTACCCTCCCCATCAAATGCCAACCCGATTCCCAAAAAAGTAAAATCGCCTAGGATGTTTTTATAATGGGGTGGACTGTTTTTCCAGCCCTGCACCAAGCAGCTACTAAAAGCTTCCTCTGAACGCGTATCTCCACAGCCTGTGATGTTTTCAAACCAAGGTGTCATCGCAATGTTTTCAGAAATTCCAACATATTGATTTCCCTTTTTTACCCAAGGATTAATCCCCATTTTTTTTGCACGCGTTATTGGATTAAGTCCTTCGTGGTCTGTATGAGAATAGAAGCTGTGTTTTACCATATTGTCACTGTGATGTTGCGCCAAGCGCATCAAGCTGTCAAGAAGCAGTAATTTGGGAAGCCCTTTTTCAACCCTCAAATCATTGGTCTTTTCGAAAATCATTTGTCTCAGAAGGGCGATGTCCTCCTGAGCACTAGCAAGGTTTTGGCAGATAAAAAGAATAAAAAATAATACAATTGTTTTTTTAAACATAATGAGGTCATTTAAGTAAGGTTGGTATCCTTCGTTCAAAATTAGACAATTATCACAGGGAATCCCTACTTTTGTTTAACATGGCAATAGAAGAAACTCCCAGACAGAAAAAAATTGGAACCGCATTACAGCAAGAAATGGCGTACATGCTACAACAGGCGATACGCGATCAAGGCGTCTCGAATTTGGTGCTATCCGTTACAAAGGTTACGGTGACTGTAGATCTTTCTGTCGCAAGAATATACCTTAGTATTTTTCCTAAAAATAATGCTGAAAATTATCTTGAAGGTATAAAAGGAAATGCTTTTCAAATCAAGCATGACATGGCACAACGAATGAAAAATCAGTTGCGTCGCATGCCCGAGTTTTCTTTTTATCTCGATGATTCTCTAGACTATATTGAGGCAATTGACGATGCACTTAATCGTCCTGAAGACCCCATTAATAATCCGGAAATACTTGCTAAAAGAAAAAAAATATAATCCAATGAGGGTGGCATTCAAAATTGCATGGCGCTACTTTTTTTCTAAAAGCCGACAAACGATAATCAATCGAATTAATGCCATTGCTTTAATCGTAATCGTCGTTGCCACTGCTTCTCTTCTAGTTGTCTTGAGCGCTTTTTCTGGGCTAAAAGATTTTGGGCTCTCGTTTTCAAATGCTTTTGATCCTGACCATAGGGTTACTCCTGTTCTGGGAAAAACATTAACCCTCGATTCCATTGCTTTAAACCGGCTTCATTCAATTAGTGAAATAAAAGATTTCGCCCCAATTCTCGAGGAAAAAGTTTTTTTATCTTTTAAAGAAAAAAACCAAGTTGCTTATCTCAAAGGTGTAGGAAATGATTACCTCAAAGTAATTCCTGGAGATTCTCTTGTAGCAATTGGTGAATGGCTTGTTCCAGAAACAAATGGTGTGGTGGTTGGCTATGGAATTGCAAGTGCGCTTGGTCTTGGCGTATATGACTACAGCTCCTTTCTAAATATTAGCATTCCCAGAAATAAAATAAAATCAGCATTTGGGAAAAGTCCTTTCCAAAGTGTTTCGTCTGTTGTTATTGGACTTTATCAAATAAGTGAAGATCTCGACAAGAAGTACATTTTTGCACCCTTGGCATTTGCGCAAGAATTACTTCAATATCCCGAGGGTGTCTATTCGGCAATTGAACTCAAAACAAAACCGGAAACCGACATTAAACAATTAGAACAAAAAATTGAAAAAATCCTTGGTAAGGAAGTTGTTGTCAGGGACAGAATTCAATTAAATGCCGCGCTTTACAAAATGCTAAACACAGAGAATTTGGTTATCTACCTCATCTTTACACTGGTTCTCATTATTGCTTTCTTTAATGTTGTCGGTGCTTTGATCATGATGATCCTTGATAAAAAACCACAAATGCGAATCCTTGTTGCTATGGGGGCTAGGCCCAAAAATTTAAGATTGGTTTTCTTTTTATTGGGCATGTTAATTACGGTCATAGGCGGACTGGTTGGAATAACTTCCGCCAGTATTTTGATTGCCATCCAATCTACGGCTCCGTTTCTGTATGTCCCCGGAACTTCTTTGCCATATCCCGTTAGTCTTGAATTTAAAAACCTAATCCTTGTGTTTTTTACACTCGTATTGTTGGGTAGTATTGCCTCCTCGTGGGCCAGCCGTGGTGTTGGGAGTGAAAGCCTAGGGGAAAATTAAACCCACTCAAGATCTTGAACCTCGTTCAAAACACGATCAAATACTGCAAAAACATCATTTGCATCATCAGAAGTTACCATGGCTGTTCGATAAGGTTTAAAATTAGGAATGCCTTTAAAATAGTTGGTATAGTGTCTACGGGTTTCCAAAACACCTAAAATTTCACCCTTCCAATCAATGGCCATCTCAAGGTGGCGGCGCGCGACGGCAACCCGTTCTTTTAGGGAGGGTGGGGAAACGTGTTCTCCTGTCTTCATAAAATGTTTTACCTGATTAAAAAACCAAGGATTTCCGATACTTGCCCTTCCAATCATTGCCCCATCAAGCCCATATCGATCTCGCATTTCAATTGCTCTTTCTGGAGAATGAACATCTCCGTTTCCAAAGATTGGAATATGCATTCTGGGATTATTTTTTACAGCAGCAATGGGCACCCAATCAGCGTCTCCTTTGTACATTTGAGCGCGGGTTCTCCCATGAATTGAGATGGCCTTTGCACCAGCGTCTTGAAGTCTTTCTGCAACCTCAACAATCTTAATTGAGTCGTGGTCCCAACCCAATCTGGTTTTGATGGTAAGGGGCAGGTGGGTTCTTTTAGCCATTTCCTCAGTTAACTTAACCATCAGGGGAATGTCCTTTAGAATTCCAGCCCCAGCGCCTTTGCTCACCACTTTTTTTACCGGACAACCAAAGTTGATGTCAATAATATCCGGTTTTGATGCCTCAACGATTTCCACTGAGCGCAACATGGAATCCAAGTTGGCTCCAAAAATCTGTATTCCAACAGGTCGTTCTTTTTCGTATATGTCTAATTTTTGAACACTCTTTGCCGCATTTCTAATTAATCCTTCACTAGAGATAAACTCAGTGTAGACAACGTCTGCGCCGTTTTCTTTACAAAGTGCACGAAAGGGCGGATCACTGACATCCTCCATGGGCGCAAGTAAAAGAGGAAACGTTCCAACCGATAAATCACCAATTTTAACCACTTCTATTTTTTTACAAAAGTAACAAAAAGACTATCGATAGCAACAAGCTTATTTTAAGTCAAAGGTAGTGGTGATATTGCTAACAAAATCTGCGTCCCAAATTTCGGAAACAACCCCATTGTCTAAATAATAAATTCGCGGTGGAGAATCGCCAATTAGATCAAAAAATTGATTTACATCAATAAAGTCATGCGCAAAAGAGGACTGAGTAAGTGTTTCAAATTCTGATACTGTAGTTGCACCTTCTTGATAAAAAAGAACATAAAGATCCGGAAAGTTGGAGTGATTATTCTTGAGTTTTCCTAATTCAACTGCAGCCTCCTGGCAATGTTCACAATCGAGATTAAAAATTGCGACCAAATTTTTACCGTTGGACAGGTCTACACGGCCTTTAGGCTCAAACTTTGTGAAAGATTCAAAAGGGAAATCCTCGTGGTTGGGCATGGGCAAAATGAACCACATACTCAAAATGGTGATTGACATAAACCCTAAAACAATTGATTTAGAAATGGTTTTAACTCTTGCATATTTAAAAATCACAAAAGCAACAATCAACATTAATATGTTTTTTATAATCGATTGTTCGGGTGTCATAGAGATCATTTCGCCAAAACATCCACAATTTCCGGTATCTCCAATAGCCCACAAATAAATCAGGTGGGCAGTAAATCCACCCAATAAAACAAAAGTAAATCGCATCAATTGTTTGGCGTAGTAAGGCAAAATAATCAATACTCCTAGCCCAAATTCTAGCCCAATAAAAAACCGTGCCATGTGTCCAGCGAGTGCTCTATTGGCAGCAAGTCCTTGGTCCATCAAGGTGATTTCAAAAAAACCAGGGCCAACCGCTTTAGTATAGGCAGAAAATAAAAAAGTAACGCCTAATAATATTTGAAGAGTTCGAGTTAACTGTTTCATATCGTAATAAATTTCAGTGTTAAAATTAACTTTTCTAAACTAAACAAAAAAGCAACCTTACAAATAAGTATCTTTGCGTACTATAGATGAAATGAGTTGATGAAACACATCCGAAATTTTTGCATAATTGCCCATATCGATCACGGAAAAAGCACCCTTGCTGATCGTCTGTTAGACGCTACAGGAGCTGTAACTGATCGTGAAAAACAAAACCAATTGCTTGACAACATGGATTTGGAACGCGAACGGGGCATTACCATTAAATCCCATGCGATTCAAATGGAATATAACTACAAAGGAGAAACTTACGTTTTTAACCTTATAGACACTCCAGGTCACGTAGACTTTTCCTATGAGGTTTCCCGATCAATTGCTGCTTGTGAAGGTGCCCTTTTGGTCGTCGATGCTGCGCAAAGCATTCAGGCACAGACAATTTCAAACCTTTATTTGGCCCTTGAAAATGATTTGGAAATTATTCCTGTGCTGAATAAAATTGATCTTCCTTCTGCTAACCCTGAAGAAGTTACTGACGACATTGTCGATCTTCTGGGGTGTAAGCCCGAGGACATTATTCCAGCCTCTGCTAAAACAGGCTTGGGAATCGAAGAAATACTCAATGCAATTGTAGAGCGTGTTCCTGCTCCAAAAGGAAACATAGACGCTCCTTTACAAGCCCTTATTTTTGATTCTGTATACAATTCTTTTCGAGGGGTTGAAACTTACTTTAGAGTGATTAACGGACAAATCAGGAAAGGACAAAAAATAAAATTTGTTGCCACGGGCAAAAGTTATTTTGCTGACGAAATTGGCACTTTAAAATTAAAACAAGATCCTAAAAAAGTAATCTCTGCCGGCGATGTAGGCTACCTCATCACGGGAATCAAAGAAGCAAAAGAGGTCAAAGTTGGAGATACTCTAACAGATACTGACCACCCAACCACCGAAATAGTTGCTGGATTTGAAGAGGTCAAGCCAATGGTTTTTGCTGGTATTTATCCTGTGGATACCGAGGAGTATGAAGACCTGAGGTCTAGTATGGAAAAGCTTCAGCTCAACGATGCCTCCCTCGTTTTTTTACCCGAAAGTTCGGCAGCGTTAGGATTTGGTTTTCGATGTGGTTTCCTTGGAATGCTTCATTTAGAAATAATTCAAGAACGATTAGAGCGTGAGTTTGACATGACTGTTATCACTACCGTTCCAAACGTTTCCTATCATGCCTTTACTCGAAAAAATCCTGATACGATTATTCCAGTTAACAATCCTTCTGACTTGCCTGATCCTTCTTTTATGGAGCGGGTAGAAGAGCCCTATATCAAAGCTTCGATCATTACAAAAGCTGATTTTGTTGGCAATGTGATGTCTTTGTGTATTGAAAAAAGAGGGGTAATTACCAATCAAACCTATCTAACGACCGAGCGCGTCGAGCTAAGTTTTGATATGCCTTTGGCAGAAATTGTTTTTGATTTTTATGATCGACTTAAAACCGTTTCGAAGGGTTACGCTTCTTTCGACTATACGCCGATCGGAATGCGAGCCTCAAAATTAGTTAAAGTTGATATTTTACTTAATGCGACTCCTGTAGATGCTCTGTCCGCTTTAATTCACGCGGACAATGCTTATAACATTGGGAAAAAAATGTGCGAAAAGCTCAGAGAGCTGATCCCAAGGCAACAGTTCGACATCCCGATCCAGGCAGCTATTGGTGCCAAAATTATTTCTCGTGAAACAATCAAGGCTCTTCGTAAAGATGTTACGGCAAAATGTTATGGTGGTGATATTTCCCGAAAAAGAAAACTACTTGAGAAACAAAAAAAAGGTAAAAAGAAAATGCGTCAAGTAGGGAATGTGGAAATTCCTCAGCAAGCATTTATGGCCGTATTGAAGCTGAATGATTAAATTTACTCAAGTTAAACCGCATCTTAAGCTTCCCCTTTTCTATCTTTTATGTTTTACTCAGCATCTGTATGCTCAAATCCCTGAGTCTCCGGTTGAGGTGCAAAAAGTTCCCCAATCACAAATTAAAAAAAAGGGTAAACTCTATTTTTATTGGGGTTGGAATAGGGGTGCATATTCCAAATCTGACCTTCGGTTTAAAGGAGAAGATTATGATTTTACGCTCAATGATGTTGTTGCAAAAGATCGGCAGACAAAGTTTAGCGTGGACAGTTATCTAAATCCTGGGAATATAACACTACCTCAATTTAATGCTCGAATAGGATATTTCTTTAAAAACAATTGGGACATCTCCATTGGTACAGATCACATGAAATATGTCGTTCAGACCCAACAAACAGTAAAGATTTCGGGAAACATAAACAACCCCAGCTCTCCATATAACGGATCGTACAACAATGATGATATTGTGTTGGCTGAAGACTTCTTGTCTTTTGAACACACTGATGGTCTTAACTTTGTGAGTGCTGAAATCAAACGTTTTGATAATATTCTTGATTTAAATAAAGTTCAAGTTAACCTAACGGAAGGTTTCGGTTTAGGGTTTCTTCTCCCCAGAACCAATTCAATGCTGTTAAGCAAAGAACGATACGACGCGTATCATTTGTCTGGTTATGGAATCAGCTCAATGGTCGGTCTTAACTTTTCTTTTTTTGAAAAATTCTTCATCCAGACTGAGTTTAAGGGCGGGTACATTAACATGCCTGATATTAGGACGACAAACTCCAAAGCGGACAGCGCCAGTCAGGGGTTCTTTTTTAGAGAAATAACATTATTATTTGGCGGAATAATCAACCTTGATTAAAAAACTTTAAAGCAATTGTAAAGTGTGTTTTTTTAATCCCATCGCTTTTAGTAATTTTGTTTGGCTTACTTACAAATCTTGAAAAAAATAACCTGTTTCATTCTTTTAAGTGTTTTTTGCTTTTCTCTAGTAAAACCTATCTTGCCCTATTTTGAATATGTGTTGGATTATGACTATATCGCCACAATTCTTTGCATAAATAAAGAAGAACCTGAATTAAAGTGTAATGGAAAGTGCTATTTAAAGGATCAGCTATCCAAAGTAGACAATGGCGGTGAAAAGGACAATCAAAGCGGGCCCAAAATTGAATTTAAAAAGTTTGTTTTCAATGGATATAATTCTTTTAGGTTAAATGATGTTTATCATTTGTTTGATAAAAAAAGAATTTGGATACTTCCAATTTCTATCTATTCGAGTTGGTTAAAAGCCATTGTCCCGCCTCCCAAAAACTAGTTAAACCAATTGTTTGCCTTTCAATGGGCAATGAAATTCTTACATCACTTTCGGTTTAATTAATCACTAAATAATGAAAAAAAAACTTTTCCCTATTTTAGGGATACTACTGCTTGTTAGCACCCCTAATCTTGCACAAGACAATTTATGGAATTCCTCAAGACCTGATGGTCATGCTCCAATAAGCGTGATGGGAGACCACCTTCACAAGAAAGGAGAGTTTATGCTATCCTATCGATTCATGCAGATGAAAATGGAAGGCAACCTCTCTTCATCGGAAAGCATAAGCAATGTGGATATTTATCAAAACTATATGGTTGCTCCTCAGGCAATGCACATGAAAATGCACATGTTGGGCTTTATGTTTGCACCTTCAAACAAACTGACCCTTTTGTTAATGGTAAATTACCTTAACAATGACATGGATTTAATAACAAAAATGGGAGTCGATTTTACAACAAAATCTTCTGGTTTAAGCGATCTAAAGCTTGGCGGTTTACTCAAGCTATGGAATAAAAACAAACAGACGTTACATGCAAATTTTGGACTGTCCCTCCCAACAGGAAATATTGATCAGCGCGATGATACCCCTATGGCGGCAAACTCCCCTTTGGCCTATCCCATGCAGTTAGGGAGCGGCACTGTTGATCCGTTTCTGGGAGGAACTTATTTAGGTCAGGGAAATAAAAGCTCCTGGGGAATTCAGTCTGTTTTTGATTTTAAGTTGGGCGAAAATGCTGAGGGCTACACGAGAGGAAATCGATTTAATTTTATCAGTTGGTACTCTCTTAAATTAACACAAAATATAAGCATCTCCAGCAGTTTAAGCTATTCAAAAATCACAAAAATAAAAGGGAAAGATCCTGATCTAAATCCAATGATGATGCCGTTGTTTAATACTTTAAACTCTGGCAGGACACAATTCGATTTAGGGTTGGGAACTAATTTATACTTCCCAAAACTTAAAGGAATACGATTCAGTGCTGAAGTAAAGAAACCACTAAGCCAGAGCGTAAGTGGTATCCAAATGAAAAATAAACTTTGCGCTGTTTTTGGAGTTCAATATGCTTTTGCAAACAAAAGCAAAGCGCCCAAGAAGAAGTTGTAATCGCAATGGCGGTTAAAAATATTTAACCGCCATTATTTTATAGCCCAAATTCTAGTTCATCTGATTTACCTTGACCATCACATGATAGCGCGGGTCGTCAATGTTTTTTTTAATTACCTTTTCCAATCTTGGAGAAGCCTTAATCATCAAGTTTTGGCATTCCTCGCTAAGATGTTGAATGGTTAGGGTTTTGCCTGCCGCTTCATATTTATCAACCATTTGATAAAGAGCTTCCAAAGCAGAATGATCACTTACCCGAGACTCCATAAAATCAATTCTCACATTTTTTGGATCATCATTCACATCAAATTTGCTTTTAAACTCTTGTATGCTCCCAAAAAATAATGGACCCCATATTTCATAAACCTTTGTTCCATCGTCTAAAAAGTGTTTTCTCGCTCGGATGCGTTTCGCATTTTCCCAAGCAAAAACTAGTGCACTTATTATAATTCCTGCGATTACTGCAACAGCAAGATCAAAAATTACAGTAAGCATTGAAACGCTGATTAACACCAATGCGTCGCTTAAAGGGATTTTATTTAATATTCTAAAACTACTCCAAGCAAAAGTTCCTACGACAACCATAAACATCACGCCAACAAGGGCAGCGATGGGTACCTGCTCAATCAAGCTAGAGGCAAAAAGTATAAATGCCAAAAGAGTAAGCGCTGCCACAATTCCTGACAAACGATTTCGCCCACCAGATTTAATGTTTATAATGGATTGTCCAATCATCGCACATCCTCCCATCCCTCCAAAAAGGCCTGTGATTATGTTTGCGCCTCCCTGAGCCACACACTCGCGGTTTGCGTTCCCTCTTGTTTCTGTGAGCTCATCGACAAGGTTAAGGGTCATTAGAGACTCTATAAGGCCAATTGCAGCGAGAATGATTGCATAGGGCGTTATGAAACTAAGGGTTTCCATATTAAGTGGAATTTTAGTAAAAATATCGGTTTGAAATTGTGGCAAGCCTCCTTCTAATCCTGTTCCTCCGCCATCGATAATAAAGCTTCCTACGGTAGCTACGTTCATATCACTCAACAAAACAATTGCAGTAACCACTCCAATTGCGATCAAGGCTTCTGGTAGTTTCTTATTTATTTTGGGGAGGAAAAACATTATCCCCATGGTCAAAAGTACCAAGCCAATCATCATTAACAAATCTATTCCTTGCAACCATTGAGAGTTACCATCAACTACTTTTTTAAACATCCCCAATTGAGATAAAAAAATCACAATGGCCAGTCCGTTGACAAATCCCATCATCACAGAGTGTGGAATCAACCTTACAAATTTTCCTAATTTTAATAGTCCGACGACCGTTTGAATAGTTCCCATTAAAATAACTGTGGCGAAAAGATAATACAATCCAAGGTTGTCCTCTGCAGCCCCCATACTGTTTCCTGTCGCAACCAGGCTGACCATTACTACGGCCAACGCTCCAGTGGCGCCACTGATCATTCCAGGCCTACCTCCAAAGATTGATGTAATCAAACCAATCATAAACGCAGCATATAGTCCCACAAGAGGGTCTACCCCTGCCACAAAGGCAAAAGCAACTGCTTCGGGAACAAGTGCAAGCGCTACGGTTAAACCGCTAATAATGTCATTTTTGGCGTTGGGAACGCTGTCTTTAATAAGCTTTATCATATGTATAGAAAAGCTGCAAGATTAAGGCTTTTTATTCAAAAATAAGTTATTAAATTTGAGAGTTTGGGAATAGGCGTTCACCATTGGCTGTTTTAATTTGATATAAAAAACTATGAGAATATTTTCTACCCTTCTAATGTTATTGTTTTTAAACCTAGGACTAAGTCAAGATTACTCCAAAGAGCTATTCGTTCAAAACAATGATACCCTGCCCTATCGAATGTTATTACCTAAAGATTATTCTCAACTTAAACAATATCCAATGATTATTTTTTTGCATGGTTCGGGAGAACGAGGTCGTGATAACGAAGCGCAATTGGTTCATGGAGATTGGCTGTTTAAAACAACCGATTTTAAAAATAATTATCCTGCAATTGTTGTTTTTCCGCAGTGTGCAAAAAACAAGTTTTGGGCCAATCGCTCTGCTTCAAAAAGTGATCATAATGGTTCCTATCACTTTGAGGGGGCTTTAGCTCAAAATACGATTCTTGATCAATTGGAATCATTGATCGGCCAATTAGAAAATACGCTTTCAGTAAACAAAAAGAAAATATACATCGGCGGGTTGTCAATGGGTGGAATGGGAACCTTTGAAATGGTCGCTAGAAATCCAAACAAATTTGCTGCAGCATTCCCAATTTGTGGAGGAACAAATGTTCGCTTTGCCCGTTTATTGAAAGACACTCCCTTTTGGATATTTCATGGAGAAGCAGATACCGTCGTGCCAGTGACTTATTCAAAAGAAATCTATGAGGCTTTGAAAAATTTAGATGCTGAGGTTGCGTTGACGCTTTATCCGGAGGCTGGACACGACAGCTGGAACAATGTTTTTAAAGAGCCCGGACTTATGCCTTGGGTTTTTAAACACTCGCGCTAGTTCATTCAAATGGAGCGTGTTGTCAGGGATTATGTGGTAAAAGTAATTCCAAATGCTAAAATAATTAGAGTGGAGCAAAGCTCAAATAAGATTAAGGTTTGGGTCAATTCCCCAGCCATAAATGGAAAAGCAAACAAAGCTGTGCTTAAGCTTTTAGCAGATCATTTTAAGGTGAAATCCAGGGAAATATCGATTCTAAAAGGTGAAAAATCTCCAATGAAAATGATTCGTGTTGATTCTGTAAATTAATTTGGGAATTGAAGTCCTAATTTATATCTTAATGCCTTTCTAAATTTATTATAAAAATGCAAGCTTTTAAAAAAATTCTTATCGGTTTTGCTTTCTCTCCAAATCTCAAGGCAAATGTCTATGAGGCCTTACGAATGGCTTTCTTTTTTGATGCGGAATTAACCTTTGTACATGTAGGAGAAAAGACGCCAGAAAAAGAAACCCGCTTTGAGGGATTGCTTCATTCTTGTACCATCCAACCCAAAAAAATTTCTATTCACTGGAAACAGGGAAAACCCATACAAACACTACTTCAAGCTTGTGATGATTTTGAGGTAGATTTATTACTCCTTGGGGCGCTCAAAAGAGAAAATGTTTTAAAATTTTATTTGGGTTCTATTGCCAGAAAAATAACGCGGAGAGCAAAGTGCTCTGTAATGCTTTTAATTAATCCGTCTGTAGAACGACACCCTTGTGAACACATTGTTGTCAATGGTTTTGACAGTCCCCAAACAAAAGATACCATAGAAGCTGCATTTATTGTTGCCAAAGCATTTGGAACTCCTAAGATCACACTTGTAGAAGAAATAAGCCGATCTAAAGTTGCCGTAAGCGTTGATGATGACCGAAGTTTGCGTAAGGCAACATTAAGAAAAGAACGACTAAGAAGGCAAGAACAAACTCGTGTGCGTGATGTTGTAAAAAAACTCCCCGCCGAAATCAAAAAAGATGTTAATTGGGTCACCCAAAGTATTTTTGGTAGAAGGGGATATTCCATTGGTCACTATGCAAGAATTGTAAGGTCAGATCTTTTGATTATGAACGCCCAAGAAAACTCAAGTTTTTTTGATCGTTTTTTTACGCGTGATTTGGATCATATTTTAGCCGAATTACCCACAGATGTGCTAATTGTTAATTCCAAGCAGCATGCATAAAGTCAGTCCTATTAAAACCTTCTTCACAGGTCTTCCAAAAAACATCTTTTCGGGATTTGTGGTTTCGCTTATTGCTCTTCCACTGGGGCTAGGCCTTGCCATTGCTTCTGAGGCTCCTCCTATGGCGGGAATTATTTCGGCCATTGCTGGTGGGGTAATTGTTTCGATTTTTGGAGGTTCAAACTTAACCATTACTGGGCCTGGCAACGGGTTGGTAATCGTAATCTTGGCGGCTATTGTCGGCCTTGGAGGCGAGGATCTATACCAAGGTTATCTTTTCACACTTGCTGCAATTATGGTTTCTGGCTTATTCTTATTTCTTTTTGGGATTTTCAGGCTTGGAGGATTAAGTGAATTTTTTCCCTCTTCTGCCCTCCAAGGAATGTTGGCCGCCATTGGAGTTGGAATTTTAGCAAAACAGTTTCATGTGATGCTCGGATTTACCTCCGTGAAAGGCGATACGATCAATCAATTAATTCTTTTTCCTGATTCCATAAGATTACTATTCACAAGCCCTTCTGGCCAAGTTGTTTTGGCTGCGGCCATTGGAATACTTAGCCTGGTGTTTCTCTTTTTATATTCGAGAATAAGAAATCCTTTATTTCACCTTATACCCGCTCCAATGTGGGTTGTTGTCGGCTCTATTGCCGTATCCTATTATTATGAATTTGTGCTTAACAACCCAAGCCCTTTAAGCCCAGATTTAATGATTCTACTTCCCGAAAATTTATTGGGTTCTATTCCAAGTCCAGATTTTGGAAAATTGTTTAGTGTCGAGTTTTTTGGATTCGCATTATCCATCACCCTCGTTGCCGTAATTGAATCCCTTTTAAGCATAAAGGCTGTTGATAAACTCGATCCCCTCAAAAGAAGGTCGAACATAAATAAGGATCTTAGAGCGCTGGGGGTTGCAACGATGGTGAGCGGATACTTCGGAGGATTAAACGTAGTTACGGTTATTGCCAGGAGCTCTGTCAATGTAAATAATGGGGGGAATAATCGTTCTGCCAACTTCTTCCACGCTGCTTTTTTGGTTGCTTTTATTCTGCTTTTTGCGCCTCAGATTCAAAGAATTCCACTTCCCGCTTTGGCAGCAATTTTAGTTTATACTGGCTATCGATTGGCCGCTCCAGAAAATTTATTAAAAATATATAAAATCGGAAGGGAACAGGCTTTCATATTTATCATTACTCTTTTTGCAACGCTATTTACCAGTTTGATTAGCGGAATTCTGATTGGTATAATCTCTACCTTTTTGATTCATCTGGTGTTAAACAAAAGCACGAATTTATTTAGTCGAAATTGGCTTAAACCTAACGTGCTGATGTACCTCGAACAAGGCACAGGAAACTATTATGTTAGTGTGAAAAACTTCTGTAGTTTTTTAAACTTTTTTAAACTGAAAGCCAAGTTGGATGAAATTCCCGAAAACGAGCATGCCATTGTTGATTTTTCCCTTTGTGAATTTGTAGATCATACCGTAATGGAAGGGTTGAGCGACTACAGCAGAAGCTTTTCTAGAAAAGGCGGTAACTTTGAAATTATCGGCTTGGATATTCATGCCGCTGAAACTGATCATCCTTTTGCCGTTCGAAAAACACTTCCAGACCGTTCGTTTCTTAATTTTAGTCTTTCACTAACCAAAAGACAAACACTTTTACAAAAACTTTCTCAAAAATTAGATTGGTTTTATCTTCCAGATCCCATTGATAGTTTTGGGGATCTAGATCGATTTTTGTATTTTAAAACCAAATCCATTAACTACAAATACAATAACTTAAACAGCAAAAATGATGAGTCTCAACTTTTTGATTTGTCGTTTAGCGAAGGTGCGTTTATTGCTAAAGAGGATTTAAAGTCTACCTTTTTACAAGTTAAATCTCCAATAGAAATGCCTGTTTTTGTGCTTAACAAAGAAAACATAATGACCTCTATTTTTAATTTGGTCGGATTTGAAGACATCAACTTTAAGGAACATCCTGATTTTTCAGGAAGATTTCACCTCAATGGTGAAAACAAAGAAGAAATTAAATCCTTTTTCTGTGACGATATTGTCTATTTCTTTGAAAGTCACCCTGCCTACTATTTGGAATCTAAGGGAGACAGTCTTCTTATAAAAGGCAAAGAAAGGTTGGCCAGTATTCAAGAAATAAAACAGATGATGGCTTTTTCTGAGGAGCTCTTAAGGATATTAAGAAACAAAAACCTTTAGATTAAATGCCCATATTGTGAAATAACATAAATTTATATATTAATTAAAACCTATAATCTTATGAATGTAATTTTAAAATTAGTCTTGGCTGTTGTAGTTGGTTTTTCCTTTACCTCATTAGAAGCGCAAAAAAAGACCATTGGTTCTGTTGAAAGACTTTCAGCGGAAATTGAGCAATATATTCCTCAAAATGCTGTAATTGAAATTCTTGCCGAAGGGTTTGACTGGTCAGAGGGTCCAGTTTGGGTCGAAGAACTCGGCGCTGTGTTATTTTCGGATGTGCCTAATAACAAGATTTATCAATGGGATGAAAAAAAAGGGCTTCAAGTCTTTAGAAATCCAAGTGGGTTTACCAATATAGTTCCCAACTCCAAGGAGCAAGGTTCTAATGGCTTAACGCTTGATGCAAACAACAAGTTAATTATCTGCATGCATGGCGATCGAAGAATTGCCAGATTAGACGATTGGAATAAAAATGATTTTACAACAGTCGTGGGGGAGTTTGAGGGAAAGCTTTTTAACAGTCCTAACGATTTGGTCTATGCTAGGAATGGTGATTTATATTTTACGGATCCACCTTATGGTTTTAAGAATGGTGACAAAGATTCGCTTAAACAAATTCCTTTTAATGGTGTTTATAAGCTTTCTCAAGCTGGAGAATTGTCCTTACTCGTTAAGGATTTAGAGCGCCCAAATGGAATCGCTTTGTCAAATGACGAATCAATCCTTTATGTAACAAATTCTCATGCGGGTAATCCTGGAATTATGGCTTATGACCTGAAAGCCGATGGCGTGAGTAATGGTCGTCTTTTCTTTGATGGAAAAGCTTTGTCTAAAAAGGATAAAGGAAGTTTTGATGGTTTAAAAATTCATCCTTCTGGAACCATCTTTACAACTGGTCCCGGAGGTGTATTGGTAATTAATGACAAGGGAACACATTTAGGAACCATTAGAACTGAAGTTCGTTCCGCAAACTGTGCTTTTGGACCTGACTTTAAAACCCTTTACATGACTTCTGACAATTATCTTACTCGTATAAAATTATGATGTTACACACCATTGAGTGCGGAAATTTTAAACTCGATGGCGGTGCTATGTTTGGTGTCGTCCCCAAGCCTCTTTGGGAAAGAACAAATCCTGCAGATGCACAAAACAGAATCGAGATGGCGGCGCGTTCTCTACTGATTGAAGATGGAGATAGATTGATCCTGATTGACACAGGGATGGGAGAAAAACAAAGTGAAAAGTTTTTTGGTTATTACGGTTTGTGGGGAGATTTTACTTTAGAAAGTTCTTTAAAAGCAAAGGGGTTTCACCCCGATGATGTCACCGATGTTTTTTTCACGCACTTGCACTTTGATCAT
This sequence comes from uncultured Flavobacteriaceae bacterium, assembly GCA_913058385.1. GTDB lineage: Bacteria > Bacteroidota > Bacteroidia > Flavobacteriales > Flavobacteriaceae > UBA8316. The sequence continues at coordinate 5,434 of CAJXQS010000025.1, read as the reverse complement.
TGTGGCGGTGGCATAAAAAAGAAGGGAAATGGAATCCTTGAAACAACTTTTAAGAACGCAACTTACTGGTCACACAAGGGTCACTGGGAATGGGCAATGAAGCCTAATGTTAGAGAAAAAGCTTCTTTTTTATCCGAAAACATCTTACCGATTAAAGAATCTGGTCAGTTAAAGCTCTTGGAGGGTGATGACTTTTTAATGAAAGACACGCCGCTTGGGTTTGACATCATAATCATCAATGGACATACCGAAAAACAAATGTTGCCTGTGATAAATTATAAAAATGAAACCGTTGTTTTTGCGGCAGACTTAATCCCAACCGTTGGGCATTTGCCCGTTCCGTATGTGATGGGTTATGATACGAGACCACTATTGACCTTAGAAGAAAAAAAATATTTCCTTAGTCTTGCAGAAGAAAAAAAATATTTGCTTTTTTTGGAACATGACGCCCACAATGAGTTGATCTCCTTGCGTCAGACCGAAAAAGGAATACGCTTAAATGAACAACACCGTCTAAACTCTTTTTTTTAAATGAATAGTAAATTACCTCACCTTAAAAAAGGTGTTTTTCTTTTGCTTGCCCCTTTCGTTTTCTCCTGTGGAGGATTAAAATTTACAGCAAGTGAATTAAAAATACCCCCTCATTTTGAAGGAAAAAAAGCAGCCCTTAATGACTCACAAAAGAAACATTGGCACCTTTTGGATTTAGCAAAAGACAGTATTCCTGGAATGAGTGTGGAGCGTGCTTATAAGGAGTTAATCAAAGACAATAAAGGCGAGAAAGTCATTGTTGCTGTCATTGATTCTGGGATAGACATTGATCATCGTGAATTGAATGAATCCATTTGGGTGAATTCGGGAGAGATTCCAAACAATGGCATAGATGACGATAATAATGGTTACATAGACGATATTCATGGATGGAACTTCTTGGGAAAAATCACTAAAGAAAACATGGAAGTTGTTCGTTTACAGAAAAAAGAAAAACCTGAGTCTGATGCCTTTAAAAAACTGGACGAAGCCAGAAAAGAAAGTCTCTTGAAAAAAGAACGTGAGCTTGTTGAAATCAATTATATGGTTGACAAAGCAAAAGTCACAGACAGTATTTTAAGCATTGCATTAAACAAAAAAAACTACTCACTTGAGGAGGCTGAAGAAATATCTCCCAAAACTTTTTCCATTATGGAAGCGATAATCTTTAAGCGCTTTTTAACGGAGAGAAATCTAACGTTAAGTAAGCTTAAAAAATATGCTGAGGGCACAAAAATCGGAATTGAAGCACATTATAACATTGATTTTGACGGTCGTTCTTTGTTGGGAGACAATCCGGAGGATATCGATGATCGTGGTTATGGAGATCCAAAGGTGATGGGGCCTGATAAAAAAGATGCCGATCATGGGACACATGTGGCTGGGATTATTGCCGCTAAGAGAGATGATAATTCGGGCAGTAAAGGAATTGCTAAGAATATAGAAATAATGGTTTTGAGGGCCGTTCCTGATGGGGACGAATACGACAAGGATGTTGCGCTTGCGATTCGATATGCCGTTGATAACGGTGCTAGGATTATCAATACCAGTTTTGGAAAGGGACAGTCCCCTCATGTCGAATGGGTTTGGGATGCGCTAAAGCATGCTGAAAAAAAGGATGTGTTGGTGATTAATGCAGCAGGAAATAGTGGGAAAAATGTTGATCCGGGTTATGATAAATCCTTTATAACTGATGAAAAAGAGGGGGTCGAAATTGTTTCTAACTTTATCACCGTTGGGGCCTCCAGCTCCTCCTACGGGGAAGATCAAATCGCTAGCTTTTCTAATTATGGAAAGAAAAATGTTGATGTGTTCGCTCCTGGAAATGCCATTTGGTCATCAGTTCCCAATGACCGTTTTGATTATTATGACGGAACATCAATGGCAGCGCCAAATGTTAGTGGTGTCGCTGCGGTTTTGCGATCTTATTTTCCAAAAATTTCGGCGCCTCAAATTAAACAAATACTAATAAAGTCTGGTTTACCAATCTATTCTCAAATATTAGATCCTGAAGAAGGTGGATTAATCTCTCCCAGTAAGATTTCTAGGTCTGGTAAAGTGGTAAATTTGTACAATGCACTAATTTTTGCTTCAAATAAATTATATAAAAAATGAAAAACTTAACTTCCTTACTTTGTGGACTATTCGCTTTATTCTTCAATGTGTCTTTTGGTCAAACCTATTGGCAGCAAGCCGTTAAATATAAAATGAATGTTGAAATGGATGTTGAAACCTTTCAATATTCTGGAGACCAAGAACTCGTTTATACTAATAATTCTCCAGATGTGTTGAAGCGTGTTTTTTATCACCTTTATTTCAACGCTTTTCAGCCGGGGAGTGAAATGTCCGTTCGAGTAAAGACAGGGAAAGATAAAAACACTCGTTTTAAAATTGAAATAGACTCTTTAAAAACCGATGAAGAGGGGTTTTTGTTGGTTTCTAATTTAAAACAGGATGGGGTTTTACTAAAATCAAAAATGTCTGAAACCATTTTGGAAGTCGATTTGGCAAATCCGCTATTGCCAGGAGAAAGCACGGTTCTAACTTTAAATTTCAATGGACAAGTTCCCCTTTTGATTCGACGTTCTGGTCGTAATTCCAAAGAGGGAGTTGCGCTTTCTATGGCCCAATGGTACCCAAAAATGGCAGAGTATGACTATGATGGCTGGAACGCTGAGCCTTACTTAGGAAGAGAGTTTCATGGGGTTTGGGGTGATTTTGATGTTACTTTAAAGCTGGACAAGAAATACGTCGTTGCCGCGAGTGGCTATATTCAAAATCCCAAAAAGGTTGGTCATGGGTATTCAGATAAAAAAGGAAGGTCAAAAAAAGGAAAATTGACTTGGCATTTTTTTGCTCCCAATGTACATGATTTTACTTGGTCGGCAGATCCTGATTATATCCATGATATTTATCCTGGACCAAACAATGTTGCACTTCATTTTTTTTATAAAAATAACCCTAAAATTATTGATAACTGGAAGAAGCTACAACCTAAAACCGCCGAGCTAATGAGTTTTTATAATCAAGCAGTGGGAAAATATCCTTATGACCAATACACTGTGGCACAAGGGGGTGACGGCGGAATGGAATATGCAATGTTGACACTTATCACCGGTGAAAGAACGTTTGGAAGTCTTGTGGGTGTTACTGCTCACGAGTTAGCCCATTCTTGGTTTCAGCACGTATTGGCTACAAATGAAATGAAACACGAATGGATGGATGAGGGTTTTACTACCTATATTTCTACGATGGCTGTTGATAAAATTTTAGAAAAACAGAAAACTTTTCCCATTGAAAGTTCCTACAGAGGTTATCTCTATTTGGCACAGTCAGGTCTAGAACAACCACAACAAACCAACGCCAACCGTTATGAACACAACATAGCTTATGAAATAACGGCCTATAACAAAGGAGCTGTCTTTTTAGGACAGTTGGGTTATATAATCGGTGCTGATAAATTGACAACTACTTTAAAAGAATACTATAACGATTTTAAATTCAAACATCCAACGCCAAACGATTTTAGGAGAGTTGCGGAGCGCGTTTCTGGCCTTCATTTAAAGTGGTATTTAACTGATTGGACACAGACAACCAATACGATAGATTATGGTATTAAATCCGTTAAAAGCACTGCAGAGGGTAGCACAAGCGTAACGCTAGAGCGTATTGGATTAATGCCCATGCCACTTGAAATACTCGTTAATCTAAAGAACGGTAAAAAGAAGATCTACTATATTCCAATTACATTAATGCGCGGTGAAAAAGAAAACCCTTACAATATAGAATGGTCTGTACTTAAGGACTGGCCATGGGCTTTCCCTGAATATGATTTTATTATTGACGAAAACCAAGAAGAAATTGAATCTATTGTTATAGATCCTACAATGTATATGGCAGACATTAACCGGAATAATAACGAATTTCCAGCTTCCAAGTGATTACTGAAAAAACAATAAAAAGATTAAAAAATAAGGTTTTAATTGACTTGCTCTTTAATAAAGGAAAAACGGTAAGCTCTGGTGCTTTGGTCGTTCATTATTTAAGAGATCTGAGGGAAGTAGATCGTTTATTTATAGGGGTTGGTGTTTCCAAAAGAAATGTGTTTTTGGCTGTTAACCGCAACGTGATTAAAAGACAATTAAGAGCCGCAATAAGAATCAACCAAGTCTATATAGAAAAAAACATGTCCGCCGGTTTGTATATGGTGCTTTTTAAATCAAATAAAAAGTTAAACTCTTCTGAGATTAATAGTTGTTTGCTAAAAGCTTTTGAAAAAATATCCACTACCCCCCTAAATACATAGCGCAATGTGGTATGCCGTACTCTAGATAGGCTTCGCCTTTAAACTCAAAACCGAGTTGATTATAAAAGGATTTTAAATGCGTTTGGGCAGAAATTTTAATGGGTGTTTTTGGGAATTTTTTTCTACAAAAATTAATCGCTTTGGCAAGTATTTCATTCCCCAATTTTTTATTTCTATGTGTTTGTTTAACAACCACTCTTCCAATTGATATGTGGTTTGGATAGAGAACGCCTACTTCCATCACCCTTAGGTAGGCGATCAGATCGCTACCATCCTGTCCAAAAAAATGCGTGCCTTTTATGTCCTTGTCATCAATATCTTGATAAACACAGTTTTGTTCCACAACAAAAACTTCTGAACGTAATTTTAGTAAGTCGTAGAGCTCATTTTTATTCAGTTCATCAAAGCTTTTTATCGACCAACTAATCATTAACTACAAGCAATTTTATTGACCCTGTTTTGATGTCTACCTCCTTCAAAAGGTGTCTCAATAAAGGTGTCTACCATTTCTAGGGCTAGCTCTAAACTAATAAAACGAGCGGGAAGACTGAGAACATTTGCATCATTGTGTTGTCGTGTCAATTGAGCGGTTTCTATATTCCAGCACAAGCCTGTTCTTATTTTTTGATGTTTATTTGCGGTCATTGCTGCGCCATTTCCACTACCACAAATAATAATTCCAAATTTTGCTCTATTTTCTTCTACGTCTTGAGCTACTGGATGTATGAAGTCTGGATAATCAACACTAGTTTCATCATCTGTTCCATGATTTATTAATACATTTCCCTTCTTTTCTAAGTGTTGGATTATTGCCTCTTTAAATTCAACTCCAGCATGATCGTTACCTATAGATATGTTCATTTTGTTTTTTTATAAAATTATAAACTTTAAGGTTTATTGTTTACATATAGTTTAATTATTTGTTAATAAATATTAAAATAAAATTTGGTTAAATTGCTTAATAAGCCTAGCTATAAAAAATTGATAATTAAACTAATTTATAAAAGAGTATTAATACTTTTTTTGTGATAAAAATTCAACCCGTTATAAACCTGTCTCTTATACACATCTCCGAGCCCACGAGACCTCTCTACATCT
>CAJXQS010000024.1:0-27735 GCA_913058385.1 uncultured Flavobacteriaceae bacterium | reverse complement strand
CCTCTCTATTCGTCGGCAGCGTCAGATGTGTATAAGAGACAGATAAAATGATAGCAAGCTGGGCAGGACACGAACCTTATATTTTGAGATGCTATTTAAAGCAATCGATTGGAGCTGATGAACAGTAAAAGGATTAGAAAATCTTTCCAAGACTTGCGCTGCATATTCTGTAAGTTCCTCTTTGTCAAAATCAATGCTAGGAATAATTTCATTTTTAAGGGTTTCAGAAATAAATTCTTTCATAAAATCATCCGAAAGCGCAGCGGAAACTGTTTCAACACCTTTAAGTAGACCGACAGGCACCATCGCCGTATGGCAGCCATTGAGGATGCGGACCTTTCGCGTTCGATAATTTCCAAGATCTTTTACCACTTTTACATCAATCTCACTTAATTGATCGGCTGGAAAAACATCCAGTAGTTTTGGATTCCCCTCGATTACCCATAAAAAAAAAGGTTCGCAAGTCACGATTAAATTATCCTCAAAGGACAAGTCTTGTTGGTAAAAAGCTAAATTGTCTTTTGGGAATCCAGGAACAATTCGATCAACTAAGGTGTTGTAAAAATGATTTTTTATCACCCAATTTTTAAAATTAATTCCCAACTCCCAATGATCGATAATATTTAGAAGAATGGCTTTGAGTGTGTCTCCATTTTTTTCAATTAATTCACAAGGAATGATATGCAAGACTTTATCGGCAGCGCCATTAAACTTTTCAAATCTTCTGAGTAAGAAAAGTACAAGTTTGGCTGGAAAGGAATTTGGAGGTCGCATTTCCAATTGGTCAGTTTCAATATACTGAATTCCAGCTTCTGTGGTATTTGAAAATACGAATTTTAAATTTTCATTTTCTGCCAGTGACAGGTATTTTTCAAAATCTTGATAAGGATCGACCAATTGATCAATACAATTGATCAGATGACTTTTTCGAACGCTTTTACCGTTTAAAATCCCTTCCGAATAAACATGATATTTACCATTTTGATCTGCTAGATTTTGGACCATTCCTTGCGCGATGGGTTGAACGACATCAACTTTCCCTTGAAACGAAGTTTGCTCGTTCAAAAGCTGAATACAATAATCGACAAAGGCTCTCATGAAATTTCCTTCGCCAAATTGAACACTATCAGCCGGGATGTTTTTCTCAATTTTATTAGTCATCTTGAAATAAATATTTATATAACAAATCAGATCTCAACTTCTGATTTGTTTAAACCTTAAAAGAATTATTCGTTTAAAAGTTTAAATTTATAATTTATAGATATTATTTCTTACAAAAGGTTTATTAAGTAAGATTAAAAGAGTTTTTTTTAATTAATAGATTAATTTTGCTTTCAAATTCTATTTTAAATAACAAAATGAAAAACTTAATCATTATTGTTCTGTTTGTGCTAAATTATGCGTGCGTCAAGGACAAGGAATGTGTTGTTATTGCTGATAAACAAGAAATGAATGGAGGATATTATTTTTTCTTCATTGAAAATCAAGTTTATTCAGGGAATTCCTCCCAATTGTTACAATCTGATCTTAATTCTAACGGATATGCTTCGGGAAAAGTTGAAGAAGATATTTTTTTAAAAAACAATATAGGCGATGAATATTGCTTTTGATTTATCCGATCAATAAATGAATTTATGTACAATTAGGTTACGCTCAAATTAATTAAGTGAAAATCATTACAGCTTGTAAAGCGACAGTTCTAATTGGTTTTCTTTTTATTCAGACGACCCACGCCCAATTCCAATCAGAAGGAGAACTTTCGATTGACAAGGGTATTCTTCAATTCGAAACAACATTTTTGAATCAATCTGAAGGAGCTGGCGCAGAGAAAACAAATTATCAACAACTTCCAAATAATCTTTTCAGATATGGGGTTTCCAACAATGCAGAAATTCGTTTGGTAATTGCATTAGAGGGAACTCAACAAGATTCAGGACAAGCCATGCTATACAAGATGGGAAGCATAGAATTGGGAGCCAAAGTAGCGTTCAATAAACAAAATGATTCCAAAACAAAAGGGGCTTTTTTTTCACATTTGATTTTCCCACAAAATTGGGATGATTTTTCAAATAGTTTTGGGTATTCTAATCAATTGGTTCTCACGCAATATATCAATTCAAAGTTCAGTCTCACTTCCAACTTTGGCTATACCCATTTTAGCAATGGTATGGGATATTATAATTATACGGCAGCTGCAGTATTGAATATTTCAAATAAATTTTCTTTGTTTGTCGAGCCTTATGGAGATTTTGATGCTAAATCAAATTCAGCGTCAAACATAGATTTTGGATTTTCTTATTTCTTAGCAAACCTTCAATTTGATTTTGCTGTAGGAACAGGAATCGACAACAAAATGATCCATCAGGGAATTGTTATCACCTGGCGACCCATCAAAAAAGCAGCAAAATAATTACGACCCATTATGTAGCTCCGACAGGAATCGAACCTGTATCTAAAGTTTAGGAAACTTTTGTTCTATCCGTTGAACTACGGAGCTATTTTAGAAACCTCTAAAGTAAAATTATTCATTTTAAAAACGACTCGTCTCAAAGGAATGTTTCTCGCCTGTATGGCTAATGAACAACTTTATATTTTTGGTGATAGTCAGAATCTTTTACTATTTTACCAAAAATTATTTCAAGATATCATGAAAAAAAGAATTTTTAAAGTTACTTTTTTTTCGATTTCAATATTATTTATTTCTTGTTCTCTCATAGAAAAGTATCAAGGGACGGATAAAAAATTTGAGACTGAAGTTTCTAAATTGGAAGCCCTAAGAGAGTATGAAGATAAAAAGGATTACATCCTTTTTGTTGGAAGTTCAAGCATCAGGCGGTGGGATAAGTTAGCAGAAAACATGCAGCCTTATGATGCAGTTAAGCGAGGTTATGGCGGTGCACATTTTTACGACTTAATCCATTTCACCGAACGTCTGGTTGCACCACATAAAAATGCAAGAGCAATGGTTTGTTTTGTTGCAAATGACATTACGGGTAAAGACAACGATTTAACCCCTCGGGAGGTGAAAAATTTATTCAAACTGTTTACCCGCCAAGTTCACTCACTATTTCCAATGCTTCCAATTTTTTTCATAGAAATAACGCCTACTCCAAAAAGATGGCAAGTATGGGATCAAACTTCTACCGTAAATGATTTGATTCAAAATTATACCAATAAAACCCAGAACATTTACTTCATCTCAACAAGAGATCAATTTATAGGAAAAAACAGATTACCAGTTTCGGAATACTTTGTTAAGGACAGTCTTCACCTGAGTCAAAAAGGCTATGACAAATGGTCTGAGATAATTAAATCCAAACTTGATTACACTTTAAATTAAAGATTCAAATGATTTTATCAATTTCAAACAGAGGTTATTTTAGGTTAAAAACTACAATATTTCTATTGGGCTTTCTTTTCCTTGTTCCTAGCATTGTGAATGGGCAATCGAGGAAAGAACAAGTTTCGAGTCTTAAAAATAAAAAAGTGGTCTATGTCTGGGGGGGGTGGAAGAATCACCATCCAGAAAAAACAGTCGATTTATTTGTTCCTTGGCTAAGGTCAGAAGGAGCAATAGTTGAGGTTTTCAACACACTCGAGGTATATGCAGATGCTGCGGTGATGGAACAAGCGGATCTCATTATACAGCAATGGACCATGGGAGAAATGACCAAAAATGAATCTAAAGGCTTACAAAAAGCAATACTGAATGGAACTGGAATGGCAGGGTGGCATGGAGGAACAGGAGATTCTTTTCGAGGAAATTTAAATTATCAATACATGATTGGAGGTCAATTTGTTTCACATCCTGGGGGAAAGTCCGAATTTACAGTTAAAATTATCGATCGAAAAGATCCAATCACAAAAGGCCTGAAAGATTTTTATGTCAAAAACACCGAACAATATTATATGTTAATGGATCCAAATGTTAAAGTACTTGCAACTTCAAAGTATACAAAAGCAAGTTATTTAAAAAAGGGTTCTAAAAAAAGTGAGAATGTAGTCACCGGAAGTGTTGTGCCTGTGGTTTGGAAAAAGAATTTTGGAAAAGGGAGAATTTTCTATAATTCATTAGGCCATAATATTGAAGATTTTGATGTTCCAGTGCTAATGGAAATACACAAGCGAGGAATTCGATGGGCTGCGGAAAGTAAATATAAGGCCAAAGAAGACTTAATTTCCCCAGTGCACAAGTATTAAAGTGGTTCAGAATTTAAAAAAAAAAAAAGCAACTTTATAATTTATGTTCTATATTGAGACGTTAATTTATTTTAAAATCTAAAAAATAATTAAGCGAATATTTATAAATTGAAAAAAACTAACAAAAACGAATTATGAATAAAAAACTTTTTAATGCGAGTTGTTTTGCTTTAATCACAACCGCGATGACTTTCGCCGTACGTGCAAAAATCGAATTGGTCTTTAAGGATGACTACGGTCTAACTCTTGAGGATATTGGAATTGCTTTTGGTCCTGCATTTTATGGATTTACTTTGGCGATGATCATAGGAGGATTTTTAGTTGATCTTTTTGGAATGAAAAAGATAATGAACATTGCCTTCATCACACATTTGGGAGGAATTATCTTGACCCTTTTCGCAAGAGATTTTTGGATGCTATTTTCAGGGACCTTGCTTATTGGAATTGGAAATGGCATGGTCGAAGCAGCTTGTAATCCATTAATTGCAACCTTATACCCAAATGAAAAAACAAAAATGCTGAATCGTTTTCATGTATGGTTTCCTGGAGGAATCGTCATCGGAAGTATCTTGGGCTTTTTGATTGTTGACATTATGGGACTCAGTTGGATGGTATTGGTAGGAACTCTATTTATTCCACTCGCGATTTATGTCTACCTTTTTGCAGGACATAAATTTCCACCGACGGATCGGGTAACCAGTGGTGTTACTTATAATGAAATGTTGAAAGCAAGTTTTGCTAATCCTTTGTTTTGGTTCATTGGGTTCTGTATGCTTCTCACCGCCTCTACAGAGCTGGCGACTACCCAAAGGATCTCTTCATTATTAGAAAAAACAGTTTCAAATCCAATTTTAGTATTGGCTTTTATCAACGGGATTATGATGGTAGGAAGACTATTTGCCGGAGATATTGTTCATAAATTAAGCATTACCAAAATGTTATTTTTCTCATCAATATTTTCATTTTTAGGACTTCTTTGGCTTTCATCGGCAACTGGTGCCTCCTCATTTTTGGCTGCTGGAGTCTTTGCTATTGGTGTGTGTTATTTTTGGCCAACCATGTTGTCTTTTGTTGCTGTAAAAATTCCCGATAGTGGCGCATTAGGGCTTTCTCTTATGGGAGGTTTAGGAATGTTTTCTGTTTCTATTGTCCTTTGGGTAATGGGATCGATGATGGATTTAGACGCTTCTGGTGCAGACACATTGTATACCCTTTCGATACTCCCTGTTATTCTAATTGTACTTTTTGGAATAAGAGCATTGTATGAAAACAAGCAAGCCAAGGCTGCTTAGTTATATGATTTTAAATTAATTAAATGGGAAAGTAAACCACTTTCCCATTTTTTATCTAACACCTTTATCATTTTTTTCAAATGAAATATTTTTTTTTCTTTATTGGTATTGCCGCTGCAATGGGACAAGCTAAATTTGAACCTGAACACACTGAAGTCTGGGAACCCAAACCAGCAAAAATAACACCCGGCATAAATACAGCCCCTCCATCCGATGCAATAGTTTTGTTTGACGGAACGGACCTATCACTTTGGGAGGGAGAGGAGGGAAATCCAGCATCTTGGACCCTAAATGATGATCAATCCGTAACGGTTAAACCGAAGTCTGGTGGAATTCAAACCAGAGCCGAATTTGGCTCAATTCAATTACACATAGAATGGAAGTCCCCTGAAATCGTAAAAGGAGAAGGACAAGGGAGGGGCAATAGCGGTATCTTTTTTCAAAAGGCATATGAAGTACAAGTATTGGATAGCTATGAAAGCGTGACCTATTCTAATGGACAGGCTTCGTCTGTTTATAAGCAACATATCCCATTGGTCAACGCCACCTTACCTCCTGGAAAATGGCAAACATATGACATCGTTTTTAACGAGCCGAAGTATGAAGCGGATGGAAAACGAATTAAGAAAGGAACTTTAACCGTTTTTCACAATGGTGTTTTGGTTCAAAATAATGTTGAAATTCAAGGGACGAGTACCTACAGAGGTTTTCCCAAATTGAGAGACATTAATCTACCCAAAAAACTTTATTTACAAGATCATGGTGATCTGGTGAGTTACCGAAACATATGGCTGCGTAAACTTTAGAAATCTAGCAAAAATCCTTCTTTAAAGAAGGATTTTTTGTTTTATAAAATGTTGATTTAAATCAATTGATTTTATCTTAAAATAAAGTATTCCACTCATTTAAAATGGATTATAGATTTATAAAAACATATTTCATTTCAGTCGCAATCTGGAGGGATCGTTCATCATACATCTTTGCTTCTTTTGGAGTATCGTCAAAAGCCTTGGGATCCTCAAATCGAATGGGTAATCTTTTTTCTGCACCGGGAATAAAAGGACAATTTTCATCTGCATGGTCACAAGTCATGATGGCAGCAAATCCTTTCTCAGGATTTGATACATCGTCATATTTTTTAGAAAAAAGAATCAAAGGCGCCCTTTCCGTGTGATAGCTGATTGAGTATTTTGGGTTTTCTCCTCCAGAATGTTTAATGTCAAACCCCACTCTCTCTATTGAAGCGATGGTTCGTTCGTTACAAGCCGTAATTTCGACACCTCCCGAAAAGCTATTTATTTCAACGCCATAATGCGTTGCAATTACTTTTGCCCAAAGTTGTGAAAACTGACTTCTACGAGAATTATGAGTACAGATAAAGTTTAAGTTGACGTCATGTTTTAACACTATTTTTTCTGTGATATAGTCAATCAAAGATTGGAGTAGAATTTTTCGATCTTTAGGGATTGAATCAACAGAAAGTGAATCAATAATTGAAACAAGAGCAGGCTTCATCATTTGTATAATTTATTTTTTAACCAAAATGCAACTTTAACTAAAAGTATCAATGCAGGAACTTCGACCAGCGGACCAATCACACCGGCAAATGCCTGCCCACTGTTGACGCCAAATACACCAATTGCAACAGCAATGGCCAACTCGAAATTGTTTCCTGCAGCCGTAAATGCAATCGAAGCATTGGTTGAATAATCAGCTCCTAAAACTTTACCCGCAATAAAGCTAAAGATAAACATGATTGCAAAATAAAGACTTAAAGGTAGAGCAATCCTCAGTACATCGAGAGGAAGCGCGACAATGTCTTGTCCTTTTAGACTAAACATAACCACGATTGTGAACAAAAGCGAGATCAGAGTGAGTGGTGAAATCTTTGGGGTAAAAGTTTCTTCATACCAAGTTTCCCCTTTTCTCGATATCAGAATTTTCCTTGTTAGGAATCCAGCCAGGAACGGAATGCCTAAATAAATAAACACGCTTTTTGCAATTTCACCAATAGAAATATCAATTAATTGACCTTCCAATCCAAAATAAGGCGGTAAAATAGCCATAAATAAATAGGCGTAAAAGCTAAAAAACAGGACTTGAAACACACTGTTCATAGCAACCAAACCGGCAGCATATTCTCGATTTCCTCCAGCCAATTCGTTCCAAACCATCACCATGGCAATACAACGCGCCAGTCCTATTAGGATCAAACCGATCATATATTCAGGATAATCAGACAGAAAAGTAATTGCCAAAAAGAACATTAAGATTGGCCCTACAATCCAATTTAATAGGAGCGAAATGGAAAGTATTTTTGTGTTTTTAAAAACAGCTTTTATTCTGTTGTATTTTACTTTTGCGAAAGGGGGATACATCATCAAAACAAGCCCAATGGCTAACGGAATGTTGGTTGTCCCTTTTGAAAAAGAATTGATGAATCCAGCACTTTCGGGAATTAAGTTGCCTGTGGAGACTCCCAAAGCCATCGCTAGAAAAATCCATAAGGTTAAATTTCGATCAAGAAAACTCAACTTTTTCCGTTCATGAGCTGGAGCGCATTTAAAAGGACTTAATTCCATAGATTAGCAACACTTAATTGATGAGGTTTTGTATTTTTTCAAAGAGGTTATCAGCGCAAAATTACGATTAAAGATTTCGCGACCTTACTTTTTAATTTAAAGTTTAGGTTAAGTATCAAAAGAAAATTATTTTTCACCAATTAAAAATTTGTTGATTATTTTTGGCATAATTTTATTGGAATATTTTCGTTACTATTTAATAAAACAATTTTTTGAAACGATTTAAGGTTTTTTCTATATTTATTCTTCTTTATTCATTAAGTGTCATTGGACAAGACAGTGTTTTGTATGAACCATTCAGGTTCCATATGTCCGAAGCTGAAGCCATTAATTTATTAAAGAAAAACAGAAAGCGGTTTAAAAGTATACCCTTGGGATCGGGCAATATATTTTCTTTAAGAAAAGGCTCCTTAAATTTTGAAGCAGGAAAACTTTATAGCGTTACCATTTGGAGTAAAAAGAACCTTGATTTAAGAAAAGCAGAGGCTTATCTAAAAAACACCAGAAAGCATTTAGAATCAAAAGGATTTATAATGGTTTATGCACAAGAATATTGGGACAAGCCTTTGCAGCGCGACAAAGACAAACCTTGTATTCGTTTTGTGAATAAAGAAAAAAACATCCTCCTTGATGTTGAGTCCAGAGGTCAAGGGAACATCTACAATATCTTTTTGAACTTCTATAATTTGACTTGGTTCTACAACAAAACGAAGCGAATCAAATAGCCTAAAGATCAATGCTAAGACCCAAACCGAACAATTCTCGAATTTGTAATTTATTGATAAGATCGTCGTCATACTGAATGTGAAGGATCAGATTGCTTGAAATCCTTTCATTGACTTTCAGAATAAATTTTGCATTCCATTCAAAGTCAATATTTTTTATTTTTTCAAGATAGTTGACGTAAAAGTTAAACTTATTGTCAACCGTTATGTTGTCCATAATCTCAGTTTTATAATGCCCAGTAAGCGAAGCACCAATCGAAACATTATTTGTCTTCCCTCTTTCTACACCAAAGTATTTTTGGCCAGGAGCCAGGTTTTCAGTGTATGCTTTCCCTACAAAAATCCCCCTCGAAGCCAAGGGCGACAAGTTTACCCATATATCGTCACTTTTTTTAAAATACCAACCCAGTCCAATTTGGACAACTGTTGGCGAAAAAATCCGAGAGATCTTCTCTTTTTTATCTTCTCCATCTTCCTCAAAATATCTATAACCGGGTAACAATTGAGTTTTAAAATTAATGTAGGCCGAATAATTCCAGTATTGATTGATTTGACTTCCCACCAGTGAATTTACCTCAAAACGATCATCTGCTTTTCTGAAAAAGGAATTACTGGAGAGGTAGGTAGTACCAACAGAAACCATCAGATTGGTGTCCCAAACCAATCCTTTTCTGTCTGAATAATTTAAATTATAATCTACAGCCAACAAGCCACTCAAAGAACTTTCTCCTCCTGAAATCCAATTTTCAAAATAAGCCTGATTAAATGTGAAATTTGTCGTTCCCGAGTATTTCATCCTTTTGCCATCTTCTTCCGATTGGATAATTGCATCATAAGGAATTAAGGAATCGATCACTGCAGTGTCCTCTTGTGAGAAGACATTAAGAGTCAAAAAAATAAGTGCCAGGTTTAAAAATGATTTATTCAAGTGATTGGGTTTTAATAGATTATTTTTAGTAAAGTTATTACATTAATAAATATTATAATAATTACATTGTATTTTAGGGTTTAATTCAGGAGGATTCAATATGGAAAATAAGCAGCTTATTCTTGTTAAAAGACCCAAGGGACTTCCAGACAAAAACACCTGGGAGTATAAAACCGAAGCAGTTGTGCCACTTGAAGAGGGACAAATGTTGGTTGAACAGCAATTTGTTTCACTAGACCCAGCAATGCGCGGATGGATGAATGAAACCCGTTCATACATTCCTCCAATCAAAATAGGTGAGGTGATGCGGGCAGGAACTGTAGGAAAAGTAGTCGAAACAAAAGGAACTACCCGTTATAATAAAGATGATTATTTGGTCGGTTGGGGTGGCGTTCAGCAATATGTTATAACCAATGGCAGGGGGTATCAAAAAGTAGCACCAGAATTGGCGGATTTGACGACCTATTTAGGGGTATTGGGATTGACCGGATTGACAGCTTATTTTGGAATTCTAGAAGTTGCCGCACTAAAAAAGGGTGAGGTGGTATTGGTCTCTGGCGCTGCCGGTGCTGTTGGAAGTGTGGTGGGTCAAATTGCTAAAATCAAGGGATGTAAAGTCATTGGGATCGCAGGAGGAAAAAACAAGTGTGATTATCTCAAAAATGAATTGGGTTTTGATGCTGCAATTGATTATAAAAATGAAAGTCTTCGAAAAGAGATTAAGAGAAATTGCCCTGAGGGTATAGATGTTTATTTTGACAATGTGGGCGGAGAAACCTTAGATCATGCGCTGGCAAACCTCAGAATAAATGCACGTATTGTGATTTGTGGAGCAATATCACAATACAATTCACAGCAGGTAGTAGGCCCAAAAAATTACCTCTCCTTATTGGTAAATCGCGCGAGTATGAAAGGAATGGTTGTGTTTGATTATGAAGCGCAATATGATCAGGCGAGGATACAAATGTCGAAGTGGATAAAAGAGGGCAAGCTCAAAACCAAAGAGGATGTTTACGAAGGTATTGATAATTTTTATGAGGTATTCTTAAAGCTTTTTAGTGGGGATAAACTCGGGAAGTTGGTTCTAAAAATAAATAAATAATTTTTTTTAAATGAAATTAAATTTCCAATTTAATAAAAGCATAGTAATGCTTTTATTTCTAATGACAACTTCCCTCTTTGTTGTTAATGCTCACAGTGGTTTACATAGAGAATCTAATGAAAAAGTATGGCAATTAGAAAACTCAAAAACCTCCTTCAGTGCAACGTTTATTTCTTTTCAGGACGAATCGGTGTTTCTTAAATCAGAGAATAATGGAATTATAAAGCTTCCTATTACTGATTTTTCAATGGAAGACCAACTGTATGTCCTTGATAAACATCAATTTCTTGTTAATATTAATTCTGGAGTTAATTTGAGTTCAAAGTTAAATGTTCAACCCAAAATTTTTAAGATATCAAAACAAAAAGGAGGGCTTGGAGTTTTTCTAATCGTTTGTTTTTTTATCTTTATAGGGTTCTATTTAAGCCTTTCCAAACATAAAAGAGTTACAGTTCTAGGGGCTACTTTTTCGCTCCTATTTTTGATTTTAATCGCATGTTCTACTGATGATGCGACCGATGACACTCCTGGTACTGTTGCGGAAAAAGATTCTACACTTGACGACACTTCAACGGATAATGGAGATAGCACTGATACAACTGACGATAGCACTGATACAACTGACGATAGTTCTACTAGTACAACTTCCGTAGATACAATTAAGTCATATTTTTCTAAATTTTCAGGAGTTAACATTACTTCGGATGACACCAATTTTTATATTGAATCTTACAGTTGGCCAGAACACGGAATGGGAACTGGTATTACAGCTTGGCAAGAACAAGTTCCAATTCCTCAAGATTATACCGGTAGTAACAGTTGGACGATTCCCTTAAATCCAGTAAAGTCAGACTCTCCTTTAGACACCTCGGAGCACCTTATGAAAGGAGCGATGGCAGTTGCAGTAAACGGAGTTCCAATCTTTAACGTGTTTAACAACAAAGGGGTTAATGCTTTTCTAGCTGGTGAATTGGACGACTGGGGCGGCCACTTTGGTAGAGGAGATGACTATCACTATCACCTTGTCCCAACGCATCTTGAAGAAACCGTAGGGAAGACATCTCCATTGGCTTATGCTTTAGATGGATATCCAGTTTATGGATATACTGACGAAACCTTAGACAATGCATTTGGACGTACTGATGAAGCAGGCAATTACCGCTATCATGCAAGTAATGTAAAGCCTTATTTTATTCCTTTTATGATGGGTAAAATTACTTTAGATCCGTCAACTTTAGCTCCTGAAGATCAAATATTTCCACAACCCGTTCAGAATCCTGTTCGTCCTTCAAATGAATTCAAAGCGATTGAAGGTTCAGAAGTATATGTTTTTGGAGTTAAAGAAACAGGTCAAAATGCATTTTCGTTCGAATACTCTATCACAGGCGTGTCTGGAACAAAATACTATGTCAATTACAGTTGGGATACAAATTGTGGTTTCACTTATGTTTATGTTGACGAGAACGGAGGTACGACCAATTTGCCTACAAACGGATCTATTGGTGCAGGCACTGGAAATACAGAGTCGTATAGTAATGTAAAATTTTGTGCAGACGTGAGTTTGGGTGACGGTGGGTCACTCACCGGTGATGATACTACCGATTCTTCGGGCGATACAACAGATAGCACTTCATCAGGATATACTGTCGTGTCAACCAGTTCAAATTTCTCATTTTCTAGTATTGCCATTGATGCAAATGGTGAAATTCTAGCAGACTTTCAGTGTGAACAGAAAGAGAATGGTGTTGAGAAATCGATTCCTTTGGCTTGGAACAATGTTCCTGAAGGAACAGCAGCTTTGGCCATTTCAATTCATGGCTTTCCAAAACCAAATGAAACAAATTCCTATCTTACCCTTTGGGGAATTGCCCCATCGGTTACAAGCATTTCTCATGGAGGTGCTGACGATGGAGATTGGTACATTGGACCAAACAAAGATGGTGCTGCTTTGTCCTATTCTTCCCCTTGTAATCCTAGTGCAGGAACTACGGAGTATTATATCACTTTATATGCATTGAATCAGACACCAGCTTCATTGCCGACAGAGAGTTCTTTGGAGATTGATTATGACAAGTTGGTAGAGGCCATAGCAACGGTTACTGTAATTGACAGCATCCAGATTGCTTATAAATCAGTTTCATCAAATTAATGAATTGACTTTTTAATATTTATTCTTATAAAAAACCCTCTAATCTATTTTAGAGGGTTTTTTATTTAAACTTAAAAATGAATTATTTAATAATTAACCATTTGTTTTGAAAGCTTCAGATCAGTATCAATGGTGATCGATGCTGTATTATTTAAATAAATCTGTTGGGTCTTATTTTCAGGCAAATGAATCCCCTCCAAAGAGATATTTCTTGCATCATCGAAAACAAAAGCAGGCCTAAAGTCAACGTCTTCAAGTTTAAAATTAATATTTTTAAAGGTCACGCCTTTGGCATGCCGAACATACATCCCCCAGGCAGGCAGCTCGCCAAACATTGAAAATTCAGGATAACTTTCTTTTTTTTCTGGGACTTGCTGCAAACGACTCAAAGGAACATAGGCCATTCCTTTTGAGGCACGACCGGGATAGGTAACTGTAATATTTTCAAGGGTAACATTTTCGATTTCGTGACCTGGGATTCCAACGATACTTGAAGGAAAAGGATTGTGGAAAAAATTGACCTCAGGTCCTCTTAAATCATAGTCAATGTCCGGTCGCGAAAAAGGAACTTGAACGGTTATGTTTTTTAGGGTTATGTTTTTAATGCTCCCTGGTTTTTCTCCACTTCTGTGACCCAAACGGATGAATATTGGATTGCCTGTATTGACAGCATTAATGTCAGAAACCAGGACGTTTTCAATGACGCCGCCATCGACAGATTCAATTGCAATTGCGGATCTAAAAGTGTCATAGACTTCAATGTTTTTAACGACAACATTTGTAAAACCACCATGACTTGCCGTACCAAATTTTATTGCACTTGCACTGGATCGCACTTTACAGTTGGCAATTAAAACCTGATCATTAATATGATCTGGTGAATGCGATTTTAAACAAATTCCGTCATCAGCAGCATTGACAAAACTGTTGGTGATTCTAACATTGGTACAGTCTACAATGTCCATGCCGTCATTGTTCCAATAGTCGGTACTGTTTACGGTTATGTTGTCTATCTCCAAGTTTTCGCACTGTTCATAGGTTTGAACCCAAGAGGAACCGTGTTGTATGGTAACTCCAGATACTTTGACGTCCTTACAGCGCGTAAAATTAATTATTTCAACCCGATGAAATTCATGGGGTCGCATTCTCTTGTAGTTATAATTGGGATCAATAAACGCTTTGGTGTGATGTAAACTGTCAAGGGCTAGTGCCAGTTCACGCCCTTGTCCATCAATCGTTCCTTTTCCTGTTATTGAAAAAGAAGAGACATTGTCAGCAATCAGTAAGGCTTTATTCCCACTCAATTTTCGGTATTGATAAGGGTCTACAGTTCCTAATAAAACAGCGTCTTCTTCGAAATGAACTTCAACCCCAGACTTTAGTTCGATTGTACCAGACAAGAAATTACCTTTTGGGAAAATGACTTTTCCGTTTTTGAGGGAAGCGGCCTTGTCAATCGCTTTCTGAATGGATTTAGTATTGAGTGTTTTTCCATCCCCTATAGCCCCAAATTGTTCAATAGAGACGGCTTTTGAGCTTTGCCCTATGACGAGAGTGGTGGCAATGAAAAATATAAAAATTGGTTTGTAAAATGGTTTCATACTTGGTTTTTTAAATTTGAATAGAATAAATAATTAATCACAAATAATTATGGAAATTGATTTGCTGGGGGTAGGTCTATAGGCAAGGCACACGGCACATTTTTGATTCTCTGGACTTTTATTTACAATAAAATCAAATGTTTCTCCTTCTTCAATTCCACTTGGAAAATCACAAACGTTTTGTAAAGCAAATACATCATTATAAACAGTGCCTGTCATTTCGTCTACCCATTCGCTTTCTATTAAATCTTTATCAATTTCACCGCTAACAAGCTGAATGGTGTAGTTCAAACAAATCCCTTTGATGGCCAGTTTTCCCCTAAGTAAATTTGCACTACAATCGCTATTGTTCTCTTCATTTGAACATTGTATAAATGCAAACATTATTAATAGAAAAGAGAGTAATTTTTTCATTTATTTTAAATAATACATATAAAGTAAACATTTTTAATGATTAAAATTCATCTTGAAATAAACTTTTTTAAATTTCATTAAATGATCATTTTTGTCCAAAAACAGTAAAAAACACTAAAAAACAGACAAAATTGATCAGAAAACGTCAAAAAAACAGAAAAAAATCAAAAAAAGACATTAAAAAATATTGAGAACTGTTGAGATGTTATTGTTAAAATCAATCCTTTCCCCCAATTTTTTACCCAATAACAACTTTCCAATAGGACTTTGTGGTGAAATACAATAACAGCGCTCATCCTCCAGTTTACATTCACCTATTGAAATGGCAATATAGTAGTTTGCTTTATTGGTTATTACCAAAGAACCGACGCCTACAATGACTGAAGAATGATTGTTTTTTAAGGCTAATATTTTTCTGTAATTGGTTTCAGTTTCTGCCAATTGTATCCCTAATTTTTCTCGCTCTAATTGAATCATTGCACGTCCTGTTTCGTGCTTGTCTCCCGCACTACTTTTACTTTCAGAATCTAAAGCCTCGGATAGCCCTTGTATTCTTTTTTCAAAACCTTTTAATTTTTCGAGCAAATTGGCAACACAATAATTGTAAACTTCTTCTTTATCCATTTTTAATAAAAAAACCCTCCTTTATGGAGGGTTCAAAATAAATCTATTTTTCTTCATTCAAACACTCTTGATTGAAAATATTTTTAATCTTAGGGAGTGACTATTCAGCAGCTTCTTCTGCAACAACTGCTTGGTCAGCAGCGACGGCTATCATCATTCCGCTAGCATCGAAAAAGTCACCTGATTCGTAAACCTTACCTTCTTTTGCATTAAGGTAGTGGTAAGAATCTAAGGAAAAGCTTTTCCAGTAGCAATACTAACTCCTTTCCAAGTTCCGTAAACTCTAACACTTCCATCAGGCGTAAGTGTCGTTTCGTCAACACCAGGAAGCCAAATTGCATCTTCAAAAGTAACATCTTTAAAGTTCGTCATGTAAAATTCTGCATCAATAAGAACTTTATCATAGCCAATTTTTCCGACGCCATACATTGGGGATTGGTGCTCAATTTCTTCGTGAATTAATGACTTAAAAAGCTCGAAGTTGGTTGGAGAAGTATAAGACATTAGCATTTTTTGAGCTACTTCTTTGTTAGTATTGTATAGGCTCAGGTCCTGCTTGGCTTCACAAGAAACAAGTAAAAAGGTAATGGTAATCAATAAAATTTTTTTCATTTTTTGTTTTATATAGTTAGCTGCGTAAGTCGAGATTTAATTTCCAATTTTTATGCATTATATATAAAATATTGACTTCTTTTAGTTGCTTCATTTACTGTTCTTTCGTTTTTTATTTTTTTCACTCAAATTTATTTTAACTAATAATAAATTAAAAATTCATAACTTGTTAATGCCTTAAATAAAACTTAATCTATAATGTTAAATTCTTTTTCGATTGTTGATGGGTCTAAGCCTGTTTTCGCTACCCAAACTTCACTAATTTATCGGATAATTCTTTTTGTCCAAAATGTGTACAAACCATTAAGGGTGTCGTTTTTAATTATTTTTTTAATTTCCAATTACGGCTTTAGTCAAAAAACAACTAATGAAACACCCACTCCCCAAGGGATAAAAAACACCCCTACGCAACACAATTTAGAAAGCAACAACATTCAGTTAGATAATGGAAAACGTTGGATTGCAAATCCTGAAACCAAAACAGGAATTGAAAACATGATAAGTATTATGAGTTCTTTCGAAGAGAAAGACAATGTCGATGGCTTTGGGCCGCTAACAGAAAGTTTAAAATCTGAATTTTCAATGATTTTTAAAAAATGTACGATGACAGGAGAAGCCCACAATCAGCTGCATAATTTCTTGTTGCCAATTAAAGGTTTGCTCGAAACATTACCTTCAAATAATTTAAATCAATCACAAGAGCTTTATGATAAATTGAACAATGATTTAAAGGAATTTAAAAAATATTTTAAATAATAAAAACACCAATTTTAGAAAAGTAACAATTGATAAAAAAGCAAGCCTATTCGTTATTATAGGAAATAGAAATAAAAAACACAGAACATCATATGAAAAACATGACAGATCAAACACAGTTAATACCAGGAAACACATTGCTGACCAACTCTCCAGAAGAAGGAAGAGCTCTAGCGGTTAAAATGGCGAGATTAATTATTAAAATCACCCAACCAGATGCTGAAATGCGAGAAAAGTTAAGACCTAAATACGCCAATGATGCTGCGATGTTAATCGCTATAGGTCAAACCGTAGCTACGGAGTTTGCAACAATCGCGAAAGCCAATGATTATTGGAAATAAGAAGTTAAATATAGCGTGAGCGATCTGAGTTGTTTATTTTACAATAATGGGTTGCGTCCAAGCTTGCTCAAGTTCTCCCTTTATATAGGGGTTTTCTTTTAAAAGATTAGAGTTTATTTTTGCTCTAACAATGAGGTCGTTTTTTTCAAAAACATATTCGGCAGCAGTGCCTTTAACTCTTTTTAATTCTTCCATGTTTTCACTGCCTTCTCGATAGCCCATAAAAATGATTTCATAGGTAACATCCTCTTTTGAATCAACCTCGATAGAAAGTTTTTTCTTGGTTGTATGTACCTTTTTTAAAGAAACCCCAGAAGAGGAATAAAAATCTCCAGCCTCCATTGCTTCAATCAGACTTACCGGATCTAATTTTTTTGAATTAACCATTACCCATCCTCTTCCTGTGTTACTATGATCAGAAGATTTGATATGGTAGTTGTGACTGTCGTCAGTAGCAATTCCAAGAAGCAACGGCTTCTTCTCATTGTAATAAGAAATATTGATCAGGTCCCACATGGTTTCTATACCATAGTGCGTTTCATCTCCCTCGTTGTTCACTGCAGGATGACCGTTGTAGAGTTCAAAAAACCTTTCTCCTTTTAATTTTTTTAGATCCTCAGTATTGATCCCATATCCAAAGTTGGGATGGTTGATGTGCGCAAACATCGGGACATTCAATTTTTTTCTTTGGGCATGAACAGCGTCCAAAGTTTGTTGCATCACTTCATAAACGGAATTCGCTTTGATGGGGTCAATTTTTTTTTGAATGTTCGTAACATTAATATGGACAGGCTTTTTCCCAAAAGAGGAAGTTACCTCTTCGGACCGGATAATTAGAAACGAATCCGGGACATCAAGTTTAGATTTATACTCCTCAAAAGTTTTTAGTCGAACAGAAGTTCCACTGGAATCAATTTTTGATTCTACCCAGTCACCAAACCTTTTTTGATATTTTTCTAATGTATTATTTTTTTTGTCTGATTCTTTTAATTTGTACCATTTGTCTCCTGTAGCAATTGTATTATGGTCAGAGAGCGCAATGAATTGGTAGTCGTTGTCTTTGTACCATTGAATGATCATTTCGGGGAGGTCATCTCCATCACTCCAAAAAGAATGGGTGTGTAGATTTCCTTTTTGCCAATGCTGTTCTGGGACAGCTGTATCACATGAAAAAAGTAATACAAAAATAAATGAGATTGAGGTTAGACGTATATATTTAAAAAAAAGCATAATGTTATTAGAATAAAGGTTTTGGTTAAAACTACAAAAAATTTAATAACGGGAAACACCAGCAAAAGCAGCAAATCTGTTTTAAACATAAACAGATATCAGAAAAAAAAGTAAGGATTGAGTCTTGAGTTTCAGGGATTACTATTTTAAAATGAATTTATCTTTAATTGAATGACATGCTTCCCAGGAGAGAGCCTTATGGATTCGAAAGCAGCAGGAATTTTTTGACCATTATGAATCAAGTCTTTCCCTTTCCTATCAATGATTGAAAACTCAGCCAACATATTCCCTGGGATTTCGATTTCATAGGTTTGCAGCCTTTTCCCGATGTAAGTATACTTCCCTTTGATGGTTCCTCTGACAGTTGGAACAGCAATCTCACTAGATTTTAATTCACTCATTTGAGGTTTAATACTTGCGATCGCAAAACCTGCTGTTTTTGGTTTAATCCCCCATAATCCTCTTGGGATTGCGTTGGCTGGCACAGCTCCCCATGCGTGGTTCCAGTCCAAGTTATTTTTAAATTTCAAGTCCCAAGCTTCTAAAGTTATCGTAGATCCAACACGAATCATATTGTACCAACTCCTCTCTTCGCTACTTGATAATAATTTTAGGGCGTAATCTGCTTCCCCAACATTATAGAGTCCGTCCATTAAAAATTGAGAACCATAGACACTACAGGCCATCCCTCGAGATTTAATAAATTCTACGACAGAATTTAAATGCGCTTCAGGAACCATGCCGAATGCCAAAGGCATCATGTTGGCATGTAATGAGGCATGGTCGGTGCCTATCCCGTCAACATAAATCCCACGATCTTTATCAAACATGTTTTCATTGAACGCTTTTTTGACTTTAGCAGCTCTTAATTCAAATTCTAAAACCTCCTTTGTTTTTCCTAATATTTTTGCAAACTTAGCCATGATCTTCATGTTTTCATAAAAAAAGGCATTGATTACCGTATTGTAGGGTTGGAAAACAAAACCATCCCGTTCTCCCAAATTGTTTGGGTCGCCTCCCCAACCCGCAGACGGCCAATCAACGATGTCAGTGAGTGGTTTTTTATAACCTTTTTTGAAGCCTAACTTATACATGAATTCTGGAGTTACTTTTTCCGAAGTGATCAACCCCGCTTCATTAGTTAGTTCAAAAAGTGTTTTATGTTTTAATTGCTCGTAATACTTTTCAATAAGTTCGGTATTGCCCGTATACATATAATCAGCATAGAACATTAAGGCCATATGTTGTTGCCACTCTGTTGGCCAAGTTGGATGTTCCATAAAATATTCAATGGTGCGTCTGCCAATAGCATACTCTCTGTCGGTGGTATAGTGGCTGAGTTGATTTAGATAGGCATCTGCTTCATAAGGAATTCGCTCCCGATCTCCATCCACATACAAACCGTTAAAAGTGGTTGCTTTTATGGAGTATTTACATAAATCCCAAACTTGATTTAAAATTTCGTTATCACTTTTAAACTTACTGGCATTTTCATCCCAATAAGTATGATGGGCCAACTGTTCAAAGTCATTTGCAGAAATGGCTGCTTGGGCACCCTCGATTTCTACATACCGAAATGGCATCAAAACAGGAAACCCTTTTGGCAATGCAATTGCCTTATTGGGAGTTGTATTTCTTTTGTCAGGTTTAATAGCAAGCTGATATTTTGTCTTTCCTGGTATAACTTCTACTTCAATTTCTTGATAACGAATATGGCTTTTATGGAAGGGAGTTCTGTTAATGTTTTCACCTTTTAGTTCTTCCCCAATTCTTACTGTTAAGTTATGTGGTGTTTTTGCAATGTAGTTAAAATTGATTGTAGCAAAAGCGGCTTTACCAAAATCCATAAAATAAAAATCACCACGATTTTGAAAACTTACAGGTTTAATTTTACTGACAATAAATTTATTTTCAGAGGAAATCATATAATCCTTCCGCCTCCCAGTTGTAAATTTTTGAGCCGCTGAATAGTCAACCAAACGATTTTCTTCGTCCCAGATCCGAACTTTCCAATAATAAGTTTTGTTAACCTCTAATGGTGCTCCATTATATTCGACATTTGTAGAGGCCAATGATCGTATTTGTTTGCTGTCCCAAACGTCACCATTATTTGCATCAATACTGGCTTGACCAGAAGCCACTAAAATTTGATATGCCGATTGGAATTTAGATCCCAAAGGCACAGTCCAGCCAAACTCTGGTTTTAAATCAATGATCGCAACATTTTCATCCGGTGCTCTGATCAGTTCTAATGTTAAATCGGTGGGAGCAGATCGGTATTCATTGCTGTTTTTTGCAATTAATTTTTCCAATTTTGCACGAAGTTTGTCTGCAACTCCTTTATGCTTTTTCTTTCCGATGAGGTTATTAATTTCTTTTGGATCCCTCTTCAAATCATAAAGCTCCTCAATGGTTTTGTCATTAACATATCTAAAATATTTCCAATCTTTAGTTCGCACCCCTTCACTGGGCGGAATTTCACTAAAATCCCAAAGGTGTTCAATGAGAATGGTGTCTCGATTGATTGTATTCGTTTCATTTCTCACCAAGGGCATCAAGTTTTTTCCTTGCCATGTTTCCGGGATTGTTATCCCTGCAATTGCCGCAATGGTGGAAGGCACATCAATATTTAATACCATCTCATCAATAGCTCGATTTTTAGTCACCCTCGGATCGTAAATGATAAGTGGGACTCGTATCGAGTTGTCATACATTAACCACTTTCCAGCCATTTGGCGGTCTCCTAAAAAATAGCCATTGTCTCCCATGACGATAATCACGGTATTTTTATCTAAACCTTTTTCTTTTAGTTTTTTTCGAATTCTAGCAATTTCTAAATCTATTCCAGAAATCATCCGATAATAGCCTTTTAAGCTGCGCTGGTATTTTTCGGTAGTATCATAACGCCAAGTCCAACGCAAACGATTAAATCCCTTCCTTACGATCTCAGGCAATGCTTTGAAGTACTGGTCAGCGCCCAATGCAGGAGCAGGGATTGTTTTGTTAGCCAATAAGCCTTCGGTTGTTTTTTGCCAGAAATATTGCGCTTCAGCTGGATCATGCGCATGGGGCGCGCTAAAACTTAAAGACAAGCAAAACGGTTTTTTATTTTCGGAAGTAGCGTCAATAAAGTCGAGTGCCTTTTGACCGGTATACCTTGTTAAGTGAACGGTGTCTTTACCAATTGTTTTATAATAATACCCTCTTTTATCCTTGTATTTATTATTTCTATCATACGATTCGTATTGATCAAACTGTTTGTCTAAATCGTTGTATCGCACACCATATTTCCCATAAAAACCGGTTTGATAACCATTTTCTTTAAGAAGTGTAGGGTACGAATTAGTCATATATTCCTCACGTATATTTCCGGTTTGAAAATTAAAATTATGTGAGCGTTCATACAAACCCGTTAAAATACTTGCCCGACTTGC
This sequence comes from uncultured Flavobacteriaceae bacterium, assembly GCA_913058385.1. Taxonomy (GTDB): domain Bacteria; phylum Bacteroidota; class Bacteroidia; order Flavobacteriales; family Flavobacteriaceae; genus UBA8316. The sequence goes on along the minus strand of CAJXQS010000024.1, from coordinate 5,745 downwards.
AGCACAAATAGGAGTGGTCACAATTGCAGACTTAAAATAAGTGCCTGACTTTGCCAAATCATCCATTTCTGGGGTTTCAACAAACTTATTTCCTGCATAACCAACCGCATCAAAGCGTTGATCGTCAGTGAGGATGAAGATAACATTCGGTTTTTCTGTCTTGATTTTTTGTTGCGCACTAAGGCTGATTAAGCCATAGAAAGTACTTAATAGTCCAAGAAATAGATTGCGGATATCCATAGATATAGTTCTTAAATTATAGAATATTTAATTACTCTAAATTAAAGAAAAATCAATAAGATTTGTTTTTAGATCTATTTATTATGAACTAAAGTAGAAATATCAGCACAGGCTGGAAGAGAATTTAATTGGCCCTATTTGAACTTTTTTTGTCAGGAATTCTACCGTAATTCCCCGATCCATCATAATCTAGTGTGTCGTCCTGAAGCTGTTTTTTGCTGTCATCGATCGATTGCTTTGAATCCATAAACACTCCAGCGACAAACAGCGCAAAAACAACAATTCCGAAACCAAAAATTATTAAAACACTCATTTTTTAATTTGTTTAAGATATCCACCAGCAGCTAAAATTGAAGGAACCCAAATTCCAACGTAAAGCCCTTCGTCATTCTGACCGCTGAACCAAAGATAAATTGAAAACAGAAAGCTTAAAAAAGCGGCGCCTAATATCAAATAGTCTGAATTTTTCATTGTCTTGGTTTTATTTATAAATATAATAAATATTTAATAAGTGTTTTCGACCTTTAAAAGTTAGACCTTAAGTTGAGGTTAAACATTTATTTGGAGAACTCCTCATTTTGTTCGGGCCTAAAGTCGGTTTCATTGACCCAAACATGATCTAATTTTTCACCTTTAAAAAATCGCTCATAGAACCTGATTTGTTTTGGCATGATAGGATAATTATCAAACACATCCCCTTTTCCCAAAATTCTCGGGTCATCTTGCTCAATAAGGTTTTGAGTTAGGAGATTGGAACAGAGATTTTTTTGTTCCTCAAAACGAGGATCAGCGGCCACGTTTTCCATGCAGTAGGGATCTGATTTTAAATCATAAAACTCTTCAGCTGTTCTTTTTCCAAAAGACAATTCCCAGAGGTGATGATTTTCAGTCTGATAAGCATCTAGAATTTCGGTTTTAGTGGGGCTGCCATCACAGTCTAAATAGCCAGTTTCTGGCCTACCTGTAGGCCATCTTTCGGGCTTAAAGTTTTTAAAATAAACAAATTCGTCCGAAATAATTCCCCTGATGGGATAGCCCTCATCATTGGGTCTCCCAGTATCGTGTCGTTCTTTTCCCACCAAGACATAGTTGCGATTATCTTGAACACGGCCTTCTTTTTCAGATTCAAATATGGGAAATAAACTTTTTCCTGTAATGGGTTGCATTCCGCTTTTCTGTTCCTCGATTCCTGCCGCCTCTAAAAAAGTGGCTGCAAAATCAATGTTACTTACATAATCTGTGATGGTCCTCCCAGGTTTGTTGATTCCATCTGCCCACATGATCGCCAGTGGCATGTGCGTAGAAAAAGGATATTCTTGTGCTTTACTTCTGGGAAAAGGCATTCCATTGTCAGAAGTAACAATGATTAGGGTATTTTCCAACATTCCTTTTTCCTCAAGAACCTTAAGTATATGTCCCAGGTGCTTGTCAAAGTATTCAATTTCAAAGGCATAGTCTAGCATGTCATTTCGAATGGTTTCATTGTCCATCCAATAGTTTGGAACCTTGTCGATATCAGCTAGTTTTTTATTTCCTTTTTTCACTCCCGATTGGAACTCATAAGCACGATGAGGTTCAATTCCGCCATACCAAAATGCAAAAGGTTCTTCGGATTTGTCATTCAAAAACAACTCAAAATTCCCAGCATAATCAATGTTACTGATTTTGTCAGTAGGGGGTGTGGTTTTCAGAGAGGAATAGTTGGTTCCAATCAGTTCTCGAGGCTGTCCGTTGATTTTCTCTATGACCCCTGGCGCCCAACCTTTTGCAGTTCTTCCGGTGCTGTATCCGGCAGTCTTCAATGCTTCAAAAATGGTTTTAAATTTATTTGGGAAATAACCGACATGACTGGCCGCTTCTTCCAGTTGCCAAGAATTTCTTCCAGTGAGAATTGCTGACCTTGAAGGTGCACATTTGGCATTGCAAGTATAGGCATTCATGAAGAGTAGACCTCCATTTGCAATGCGATCAAAATTAGGCGTTTTCACCCAATCTGCCCCATAAGCTCCTGCATGAGGGAAAGACTGATCATCGGCAATACAAAATAATATATTGGGCCTTTTATGCTCTTCTTTTTTAGTGCAGGAGATTATATTTATCAATAGAAATAAATAAATACAGTTTCTTTTTAATACAATCATTATTATTTTTCTGAATAGACAGTCCTGACTATAAATTTATAACACCCAAGGTAATAAATAATCTTGGAGCACTTAAGATTTTAAAATTTACAATGAAAGCCGTTCTGAATTATTGAAGTTAATTCCTCTTTTTTGAGTATTTATTAGAGGAGACATTGGGGGGTAAATCCCCCCTTGTTTCTACATTCTTTTCTTCTTTTGTGGCTGTTTTTAACGAACCACATGAAAAGTAGAGACTAACTACTATTATGAGAGATAAAGAAAATAATTTCATAATCTTCAAGATTGTTTTTGAAGTGCTTTCAAAATGTCCTTAAGCAAATGGTTTTGTTCCCTCATTAAATTAAGGGTTTCACGGTCAAGGACTTTTTGTTCAATGGTTCTGGTTTTGTTATAGTATTTCATAATAAAATGGATATGATCACAAAATCTCTCTAAAAGCAACAGTTGAAATAAAAGCAACCAATTAGTGAAAATTTAATTGTTCCAAAAACTGCCGAATAACCTCATTCGCAATAGAGTGAAATTATGAATTAAACTTTTGTAACGATTGATTCGGGTGCGTTCTCTCCACCCACGACTATATTATAACTCCCAGTCCACACGGGAAATATAAAATTAGTAAAAATGTAACGAAAAAACAATTCTTGAAACCAACAAAACTATTCTACTTATATTTGAATTGAATTTTTCTCCACATCACATATCCACAAATCCCCAAAACAAACACCCCCTGAAACAGGAACTTACTGAAGAGGATATGCCTGTATTAAGGACAAGCAGCACCATCCCAGTCAGGCTGTTTTGACGCATCAGCCACCCAAGTACTATTGGCGCCTGATTTAAAAAAATATGGTTCTGAATCAAAATTATTTTGGACACACCAACTTGATAGATCTTGATTAAATGATGTGGTATAAGAAAACATCCCACCCATTCTGGTGACTGCTGCAGTATTCCAAGAACCTATATCCCCATTGAATGCTGTTGTCGACGAAAACATTTGAAACATATTAGTAACTTTTGCAGTATTCCAAGAGCCTATATTTTGATTAAATGTTGAGGCACCTAAAAACATTTGCTCCATAGTAGTCACTGCTTCAGTATTCCAAGAGCTTATATCTTGATCAAATACTGAGGCTCTATTAAACATATTATCCATACGAGTTACTGCTGAGGTATTCCAAGAGCTTATATCTCCGTTAAATGCTGAAGCATTCCAAAACATTAACTGCATATTAGTAACTTTTGCAGTATTCCAATTCCCTATATTATGATTAAATGCTGAGGCACTATTAAACATTTGCTCCATAGAAGTCACTGCTGAAGTTTTCCATCCTCCTATTGTCTTGATTAAATAATTTGGCAGATTTAAACACAAAAATCATACTAGTAACATTAGAAGTATTCCAGTAACCTATGTCTTTATCAAACGCTTTTGCATTAGCAAACAGCCCAGTCATATCAGTCACGTTAGAAGTATCCCAACTTCCAATTTCTTGATTGAAGTTACTATCCTCTGAATTACCAGTAAATAAATAGTTTGTGACGAAACCAACTGCTTGAAACAGATAAGTCATACTTGTAACTTTAGAAGTACAAACACAAGTAACATCTTCATCTTTAGAAATCATATCTCTAAGCTGGGCTTCATTAACTACGGTATATTCTTTAACACCAACAGTGCCTGTATCTCCCACATTAGCATCTGGACACTTTATTGTGACGCCATTTTCTGCTAAATATATATCTAGTTTCACAAAATTTGCAGTATTGGTTTGGTCTGAACCAACATTTAGGGTTAAAGGATTATCGGTAGATCCTGAAGACCATCCTGTAAAACCATATCCCACGTAAGCACTAGCAGTAAGTGTAACGCTTGTTTCGCTTGCTGCAGATTTAGTAATCGCACCACCTTCCCCAGCGATAGCAATTAGGTTATAGTCATTGGTAACTAGGACTTCTTCAGTTACAATTTTTTCTTCAATTACAATTTTTTCTTTAGTACAATTAACAAGGGTAACTAGAGCCAGTAATAGTAATAAATTTTTCATACATAGTGTTTATATTAACAAGCCTAAATATATGTTTAATAATCTTATTAAAATAACTTAATCTAATCAAGAAAAAGTGGCAAGTCTTTAGACACTTTATCATTAGTTTGTTTCATTTTTGGGGGAGTGGATTGCAAGGATAAGAGCTTTTAAGTGCACTGATAACAGAAAAATACTGTCCTGATTTCCCTCCAATACTTGTAAAAATTGTTGTTATATAAAATCTGATATGGGGTGGATAAGCTGCCAATGCTAGTGAATTAACACTGATTACTAAATCATCCTTGGGGTATAAAATGGACAGTTAAGGGGAAATTAATAATTTAAGAGCGTAAGGTTTTTCTAATTGCTAAAAATGCCTACGGATTTTATTGGGTAAGAGCAAATGAATATGAATTGTTAAAAAACCTTTAATAAAGATATATGATTAACTGTCTATTTACTGCCAGTAAAGTGGCAGTGAACGTGTTTTTTTACAAATTTGAGGTAATATCAAGGCATAAAAAAAGCCCTACATCTCTGTAAAGCTTTTGCTCCCTCTATTATTAAAAGTTGCAGCACAATTTCTTCTTTTGGCGATGCAATCGCCTTATCCCAATAATTTTTCTAATGAACCTTCTAAATCGTTTTCTATAATAAATTTTGTTACTAACATTTGAATTTGATTTTTTATTAATTTAAAAAAAACAAGTAATAAAGAAGTTTTTACGCAAAAGGTTTGTCAACACCAAAAAATTCAGCTAAACTATTTATACTTCCTTTTTCATTAGCAATAATATTTCCATCGGCTTGTGCAACTTCAACTAACCAAGAAATTATTGAATTTGCAAACGTTGGATTAAACCAATCTTGAGATTTTAAAAACTTTACAACTGTTATCATTTCCTCTTGTACTTTAACATTAATTTGATCTTCAGGGGTTTTATCGATAATCGAAAAATACCAATCATGTGCAGTTTTTAATTTTTTATCGGGTTCATCCGAAGCATATGGCATACCATCTCCTACCCAGTGAGCAAAAGTAATTTCACTAATTGATTGAATTTTTTTCATTTCTTCCGGTGTAAGTAAACCATCAGTTACTTCTGCATTTGCAATAAGAATGAAATTTAAACAATCAATCCAATCATATCCAACGCTTTCACCACCTTTCCATTTTAAATACTGTGGGTTATATCCTTCCATAGTTTTATTATTATTTAATTATTAAATATTGGTTTGTAAATTTTATCGAAATTAATTTTATTTAAGGATTTATAATAAGTGTAATATAATGCCTGTCTCTTATACACATCTCCGAGCCCACGAGA
>CAJXQS010000023.1:0-30952 GCA_913058385.1 uncultured Flavobacteriaceae bacterium | reverse complement strand
CCTCTCTATTCGTCGGCAGCGTCAGATGTGTATAAGAGACAGATTTCCAAGAGCATATTTAATTTTTTGTCCTTTTTTTAAAACAACAGCTAGTTTGATTTTTTTATAATTATTTATTTCTAAAGTAATGGAACTTATGTCTGAATCAACTGCGGTAATTATAAAACTAAACGCTTGTTCCTTCCCGATATTATTAAATTTGAAAGTTGAATATAGCGGCTCTCCCGGCTGTTTAGTTTTATGTTCGTGTTTGAAAATTTTAGTGTTTAAATGAGATAAACTCCAAGAGTTACTGTCGATCTCTTTCAGAGAAAATTCTTTATTAGAGTCCAACATTACTTTCTTTTGTTCCTCAGAGAATGCCCGTTGAATTCTAAGTTTTTCCCAAGCTCCAATAAGTTCTAAAATTTCGGGTGAGTTCCCATTATTTTCAATTGTTTCTAAGTTTGCCACAAAGGCATAACCCGCATCGTAAGCTGCTGATTTTGCCAAAAGCCACTCAATGTCCTCAACACTGGTTTCAGAAGTCATTTTGAACCAGCCAAGCATCCCAGGCATAAAGTTTCTCTTAAAATAAGCTTGGTTCTTGAATCGGTACTCCGTTTGACTCTCCCTAAAGCTTCCATACCATGGTTCTCCCCAGTTCATTCTGGAATAAATGTGCCAGAAAAAATGGGTGGTGCGACTGGCGTCAATAATCAGATGGGACTTCAATTCTTCAGACAAATTATTATACCAAACATAGGGCATCAAAGACTCTCCATAGGTACCCAGTCCAGTGGATCGATTGCCTTCCAATCCATCAAATGAAATTTGACGTAATCCGGTTTCATTATAAATTGATGCCATCGTCTCTGACATTTCAATTGTCAATTCTGTATTCGTTAAAAAAACTTTGTATGCATGATCGAGTAACTTCGAGATTTCTCTTTCTGCATTATGCGCAGAAGCTACAGTATTAAAAGCTCCTCGTTGACAATCCAACAATTTCCATGGTGCATGACTCGAAACCTTAGCATACCTTATCAATTCATTTCCGATCATAACAGTTTTCATGCTATTATTCTCCATTTGGTTAAAGAAAACAGGCGATTGAATTGTTATCTCAGTTTCTTTTGCATTGATAGGATTCACAATAACCGAACTTCCAACTTTGGCTAATCGTTTGTCGGGAATAGGAGTGACGTAGGGATCGTTAGGGGTAATGAAGTTTGAAAGAAAGTGGGTTCCAATCATAACCCCCTGAGATTTTGCTTTTTCAACGCACTCTTTTAATCCTTTCCTCCCACTAGGAAATTCGCCTTTATACAATTCAAAATGCCCCCAATTTTCAAAGGTTTTCCCATAGTGATATAAATACTTTAATCCAGCTCTTTTGGTTAAATCAATCGCATCATCAACATTATCTTCGTTAAAGTTTGTGATTATGTAGGCTGCATTTGCTTCGGGGGCTATTTTACCCCATTGTTCGTTTATGATTGGATGTGGAAGTCCTTCAGTGATTTCAATTTCAGCAAGGGTTTCTAGCGCTTGTTCTACCGGACATCCAAAAAGTGCGATTTTAGAACCAATTATACCGCCATCGTCATAAGCAGGGGCAACAATCTTTTCGTGCTTAAAATCTTGAATAATCCTATCATTATTTCTGTTTCGGCAATAGGCCTGTAAGCTACTGCCTGTTTTGGTAGGTTTCGCCGCTTCAATTCGATACAAAACACTTCCATCGGAATTGGGATTCATGTTGTTTGGGTTTTCTTCATGAAAAATATCAAAGGCAGGCATTCGGTCACTCTCGTTCCATGGATAACCGCCGAGTGTTTTGATATTTAACGACTGTATGCCGATAGCATAATCTTCTCCACGAACCACCCCAACAGTTTCTCCAATAATTTTATTAATTGTTGTAGGGTAAGGCCCCCAGAGAATTAAATCAACAGATTCGTGGTTTGTTAGGGATAATAATTCAAAAGTGAGGTGCGAATCTTTTTGTGTCATTTTCAAGATGGCCTCAAATTTCTCATTGTAGGTAAGAAAAATACTATCGTTTTTTACGCGCGCGGATCTGGGATTTTTCACCACGTTATTTATTCTTAAAGACATTAAACTAGTTAAGGTATCTTTTGAAAGGTGATTTTTGTTGTTTTTTAAATTAGTAAAATCAATAATTGATCCTTTGTTGTCAATGCTCATTTTAAAGAAAGCAGTTCTTAATTCAAGAATAGTTGAGGCGTTGTCAGACGTACACGAATTGAATGATAGGCTAGAAATAATTACAAGAATAAATATTTTCTTCATTTTGAATCAATTTTAGTTAAATAGAATTCTGAATATCAAGGTAGATATAGAATTTTAAATGAGGAATTTACAACAAATAAAACTCTTTAAGAAAGTAGATGAAAATTGGTACAATAAGCGAGACATAACCTGATGTTTTTCAACTCTTTCATAGGTTTTTATACAGCACTGTTCGCTTGAGTTTAGCTCTAGAATTAGTGCGTTGTACTGAAATATATTAGGAATAGATTAAAAAAAGAAAAGTTAATAGCTTTTACTTTTCGTCTTTTAATGTTGTTCTCCCTTCTGAAATCATTATTTGATGCACTTGCATATTAGATTTTGCATAATCAGCCATTTCAAGCGCTTTCTCTTGCTCTTGATCAAAATAATTGGATTTATCTTGTTCTTTGTATTTATACAATTCTAGTTTTGCACCATTATTTTTCATAATACAAAGATAATCAGTATCAAGAATTCCTACTTTATCATCATCATTGATTATGGTGAACTTTCTCTCTTCATTTAATAAGTCAATCCCCAATGTGTTGTTTACATATTTTTGCTTAATAAGCCCCATAACGGTTGGATAAACATCTATTTGGCTACCAATTTTTTGATGTACTTGATTCCCCTTAAAAATTTCTGGCGCATAAATAATTAAAGGCGTATGAAAATAATTTAAAGAGATATCATATTTCGCATCTATTGCTGCGCCATGGTCTGCTACAAAAACAAATATAGTATTATTAAACCATGCTTCTTTTGAAGCCAATTGTATAAACTGTTGTAAAGACCAGTCTGCATATTGAACAATTTGAGATTCAATGGCTTTGGCTTTGGGCTGAAAATATTCTGGTACATAAAAAGGACTATGATCACTGGTCGTCATGAAGGTGACAAAAAATGGATTTTCCCTTTCCGAAAGTTCATTGATTTTAGGGATCGAAAACCTAAACATAAAATCATCAGGAACACCAAGGGTTGTTTTCACTTCAGAGGCAGGGTAATCAGATTGGCTTATAACATTCTGAAAATTATTTGACCTAAGAAACCCCTCAATGTTATCAAATTGACTGTCATGTGTAGTGAAATATGTTGTTGAATATCCATTTTTTAAAAGCGAAGTACTGATGCCGTCGTATTGATTATTAGTTTTCATTGAATGTTGGCGGTACAAAGCAGGAAAAGAAAATAGCGTACTAAAAATCCCATTAAAAGTATGTTTGCCAGCAGTATAAATATTTTCAAAATAGATTGAATTGTGAGACAAACTATCTAAAAATGGAGTTAGCTCTTCTGTTGATCCGTGTCTTTTCATTTTCGCAGCACTCATGCTTTCCATTATAATTAAGACAACATTGGGTTGTGCGCTTAAAAGTGTATCGGGTTGAACCTCCCTTGCGATTGGTGAATTGTATTGAGTTTTTGTAATACCCAGATTCTTTTGCACCATTTCTATTGCGAGTTTGTCATCCATAAACTTCACCACACGATTGTCTTTATCTTTACTGTCCAGATAACTTCGTATGAGTGTGAAACTGGGGTTTAATCCAAGTTTATTAAGAAAAGAATTATTTGAAAAATAGGCGGTTCCTATTCGAATTGGAGATTTTTCTTCTATACGTCCTCTTATTCCCAAAAAAACGATGGCCAAAAATATTAAAGACACAAATGTGTTTAAGAAAAAATTTATTTTCTGAGTTTCATTTTCCTGTTCAAATATCTTTTTCAGCAAAATATAGAAAACGATTTCAAGTAAGATGAAAGGAATTATGAAAAGAAAATATTTCGGCTCTTGAAAAATCATAGATATAACAATCTTATAACTCTCCATCCACTCAAAGGCACCTACCGAAAATCGATCATAGAACTGATTGAAATAGGGGATGTCAGCAGTGGACACAGTAAAAGCAATTGTAAATAAAATGTATATCCAATAAAAGAAAAACTGTTTTATGGATTTGGATTTAAAACCGATAAGCTCTAATGTTAAGAAGATCAATGTGGGAAGAATAAGAATATATCCCGAAATAACAATATCAAATCTAACTCCCATTATGAAGGATTTGAAAATCGTTAGAATAGCGACTTCCTTTTCATCTATTCGATCAAATTCAGAAAGAAATAACATTATTCTGAACACAGAAAAAACAGACAATGCAAGCAAATATATTTTAAGTATAAATCGAATGCTTCTGTTTATAAACATGGTTTTCCTTAGAATATTATAAAACGGTTTGAACTAGAATAATATGGGATAAAAGATTGTGATTGTATAACGAAGCACTTATTTAAAATTATATATTTTTTTTAATCTTTTTGTTTATGTAGTGGAATTGTCAGCCATTTAGATATGAGACAAACTGAATCGAAAACCATTTGGGGAATTTATTAATATTTTCCTAATAAACTAAACTAAAAGTCAGCATTATTTTTGAAAACATCTGAATTTTCTGAAGGTATTAGATAAATCCAGATTAATTTAGAATAAGCGGAAACCCTTTAAAATGATGCTAAATTTAGTGCCAATGAAAAAAGATCACTTTAATATTCATCTGCTTACGCTGCGTTCTCTTTTATGTTGACCGATTCAATTTTAATCATGTTTTGTTAATCGATACCAGTGGGTTTTGTTGGGTCGTTAAAAAAACAATAAAAGTTAACAGCTTTCAGGCTAAAGTTTAAAAACTATAAAAACAAAAGAGATTGACTTGATCTCGATTACCATTCTTGAAGAATTGATTCATATAACCCAATTCTAACCTTAAGCCTTTATTTATATTGTATCCAACGCCACCATAAAGTCTATTACGGTCATATAGCGTAGATTTTGTGTTTAAAAAAACCTCATTGTATGCCGAAAAATAGTAGTTGTTTTTTTCTTTAATTTTTATGGGGATTTTTAGACCTAAAAAATAGCGCAGCCGCATTTTGAAATCACTTTCGACAAACCGTTGCTCAAAGCGATATCGGTGACTCAGATTTAACTTACCAACGGTTTGCTTGGAGGTGTATTGTTGAAAAATTCGATGTTCATTTACCGTTTTTTTATCAGTAGTCTCGTCCACATAATTCTCTGAGGAGATGTAACCATAACCCAACAGAATGTTTCTTTTATTTTCTTTAAAGCTATAGCCTAAACCCGTTCTTAATAACAATTGCTCAAGATCTCCGATAGCATCATAATTTCTGTATTGGATCTCATGGTGCAAATTCCATTTTTCATTGAGTTTTTTATTTCCAATATAAATCAACCAATTCCCGAGATTACTCTCTTGTGCTTGGTTTAAAGAGGGGAGTAATAAACCTAAAATTAATATTCCCCTTACTATAAAATTCATAGATTTATTTTTTGTCATGAAATGCTATTCATAAAAAGTTACGGCTCCTGACTGAATATCGTACATACCACCAACAATCTTGATTTCGTTGTTTTTCACCATCGCTGCGAGTACTTCACTGTCTGCTTTGATTTTGTCAATTGTTAAGTGAACATTCTTTTCAGCAACCTTATTCACGAATTCGATATTAGAGGAATTTCTTAAATTAGGATCTACAGGTTCGGAAACCGAATTTACTGCAGGTTTAATCTTTTCTAGCATTCCAGTAAGCTTTCCTAGTTTAGCGTCGTCACAGGCACCTTTAACGGCTCCACATGCGGTGTGGCCAAGGACAACGATAAGTTTGGTGCCAGCCAATTTACAGGCAAACTCCATACTACCTAAAATATCATCATTTACAAAGTTTCCGGCAATACGAGCGCTAAATATGTCCCCAATACCTTGATCAAAAATCAATTCTGATGATACTCTCGAATCGATACAACTCAAGATCGTTGCGAATGGATATTGTCCACCACTGGTGTCAGCAACTTGTTCCTTCAGGTTTCTATCTGCCTTTTGATTTGCTTGGAATCTTTTATTACCTTCTTTCAACTCTTGCAATGACTTCACTGCGGTCATGCTTGTTTGCGTTTCTTTTGTTTGTGCTTTCATAACGATTTGTTTAATAAATATCTTTTACATTTTCTTTAATCCAAACCAAACTTTCATCAAAGTTGTTAAATATTTGGTCTTTAGGAACTAAATCTGGAATAATATCAATACGTTCTAATAGGTATTTAGGCTGTTCTAAAACATCCACCAAAACTATTTTCTTACCCTGCCCACAGAGTTCAGCCAAAGCATCTTCTAGTGCATAGAGACCAGACTGGTCAATGTAGGTCATCTTCCCCATTCGAATTATTATGGTCGAAGCGGTCTCTGGAATTTGCTTCATCAATTGCTGAAAATCACTCGTAGATCCGAAAAATAAAGGTCCATTTATGTGCTTAATAAAGACTTCCTCTTTTAAGTTTTCAGGAAAATTAGTTTCATCAGACCATGCTTTTTCTTTGTTCAGCGGGGTTACGACAGAATGCATGGCTGTTAGATCCCCAATCTTTTTCATGAACATCAGTGAGGCGATTATCAATCCTATTCCCACTGCATAAACCAAGTTCCAGACCGAAGATAAAACCAAAACAACGATCATGATGAACACTTCCGGACGCGGCATGTAAGGAATTGCTTTTAGCCCTTTGTAATCCATAACCCCAATTCCTACAGTAATTAGAATCCCTGCCAAAACAGCAGCTGGAATTTGAGAGGCAATGTAACTAAAGGCTAATAAAATTAGAAGAAGCATCACCCCGGCAGTCATACCAGATAATCTCGTTTTTCCACCAGCGTTAATGTTGACAACAGTTCTTATGGTAGCACCTGCACCAGGAATTCCACCAAAAAGTGCACCGATACTATTTCCGATTCCCTGCCCAATCAATTCTTTATTGGGCTTGTGCTTTGTTTTCGTCATGTTGTCCGCAACAACGGAGGTAAGCAGAGAATCAATAGCTCCCAAGAGTGCCAAAGTCAATGCCGTAAAAATATATGGTGTAATACTCGATAAATTAAAATCTTGAAAAATTCCAAAATTTGGTATTGGTAAACCACTAGGTATTTCTTCAATTGGACGATAATTAAGTCCAAAACCTATCGCAATTCCAGACATGACTACCAGTGCAACCAATGTGCTAGGTATTTTTTTCGTAACGTACTTAAAACCATAAATGATGGCGATTGTACCTAAGGCCAAAAGTAATTCTAGCCAGTTGATATTATTCAATGCTCTTGGAAGTACTTTGAGCGTACCTAAAACTCCAGAGGCCTCATTACTGGCCAACGTTTGTGATTCTTTAAGGATTTGTTCTTCCGTAATATTTTTTGCTCGTCCGATGGTTTGATTAAAGTCTTCTAAAACCAAAATACCTTCTCCAGCTTCTTCTTTCAGAATATTATCTAAAATAACCTCCTCTGCATAGGGTTTAAAATCTTCTACAAATGCAACATCTTCTTTTGGGTAATAGCCAACCACAGGAAGTATTTGAGTAACCAAAATTATTACTCCAATCGCTGTCATAAAACCTGACACAACAGGGTAGGGAATATACTTAATGTACTTTCCCAAGCCAATTAACCCCAATCCAACTTGCATCAAACCGGCCAAAAGAAAAACGGTTAAAATAGCGGGCAATGCCGAGGAGATATCTCCTTCGAAACTTGCAACAATACCGGCAATGACAACCATACTTACGGCGGTCATTGGAGCTGTTGGTCCAGAAATTTGAGTGCTAGTTCCGCCAAATAATGCAGCAAAAAAACTAACGAATATAGCACCATAAAGTCCAGCACTTGGACCTAAACCAGAACTCACACCAAATGCTAATGCCAAGGGTAATGCAACAATACCAGCAGTAATACCACCAAACAGGTCTCCTTTTAGATGTTTAAAATTGAAAATAGCGTTTGTTTTTTCCATCGAATATTAATTATCAAATTTTAGATATGATTCAGTATTAAGTCACTAACAAATATAACAATACTTTCTAAAATAATAGTATTACTATTATAAAAAATTGTTAAACTTCATTATATTTGAAATGGAATTAAAATTTAATTTCTCTCAATTTAATTACTCAATTTTAATGAGCATTGAAATAAAAATATCATTGAATAATGGTTTGTATTTAAAAGAGCCTCAAGATTCTAAGCTTGGCAGAAACATCATCAAGCACAGCATTCTGTTAATTGATAAGTTTGGTTTTGAATCGTTTACTTTTAAAAAGTTAGCGGAAGAAATAAATTCGACTGAAGCTTCTATTTATCGCTATTTTGAAAACAAACATTTGCTGCTTCTTTTTTTGGTAAACTGGTATTGGGAATGGGTGAGTTACTTGATTGGGATTAATACAATCAATGTTGAAGATCCTAAAAAAAAGCTTAAAATAGTTATCCATTCTTTTGTTTACGCCTCCAAAGAAAACCCGAGTGTTACTTATGTGAATGAAAGTAAATTGCATAGGATTGTGATTTCGGAGGGAAACAAGACCTACCACACAAAAGAAGTTGACAATGAAAATTCAAAAGGTTTTTTTAAAAGTTACAAGGACTTGGCAGAATCAGTGTCCAATGTTATAAGTGAGATTAACCCAGCATTTAAATATCCATTTTCGCTCGCAACCAACTTGTTTGAGATGTCTAATAATCATATTTTTTTCGCAAAACACTTGCCGAGACTGACAGATATTTCTGTAGAGAAAAATGAAGTCGATGAAGTTGAAAGTATGTTGAATTATTTTGCAGACAAATTGTTGTCCTAAGTTTATAAATCTCTCAATCTTTTTTTTTAGTTTTCTAATTGAAAGCGTAAAATAGTTTTGAGTTTTTCTTGGGTACTTTTCTAAAATCAGAGATATATATTTCTCGATGAATTTTTGATTTACGGATTAACTCCCTTCCCTTGGCGAACTCTTCCATTTTGAAAAACCAATGGTTTTATTGTCAAAACCCCCAATACACATCATATGAATACACCTTCCTTCGGTTGATTTATTTTTGGATCGTAGTAAATTAAATTAATGGAGGATTTTTACGGAATTTGACAACAATTAATTATTGTCAGGTTAACTTTTAGAAAAAGTCAAGATTTTATATTTTGTTTTCTTGTTCTATAAAAAACAAGAACAAAAACAAGAAATAAAAATTTTTTTCCAACCAAATAACCATATTCGAATTCGGAAAGTTGCTTAATGCCAAGGTTCATTATTTTGAAAATATTTACAAGTAATAAGATCGAAATAACGAATGAGATGTAATGAGCAATTTTCTTCATATAATTTAGGATAAGGTGTCATTTTTAACACCCTATCCATTTGAAATAAATAACTATTTTGTAACTGTTGTTGTAGGTGAATAAAGTCCAAAAGTTAATGCAGAAACCAATCCGTTAACAAAAGATAAGCTCGTGAAGACACTATAGTTTTCTGCTCCATCGGCCATTTGCTTTGAATCAGAAACACCAACAGGCGCAAGTCCGCTTTGTAAATAATGATTCCATTGAGTTATTTGTTGGTTTCCCTGAGCGCCGTTATCCACGACACTTGTGTAAGAATAACAGGAAGATAATAGTAATGCTGTAGCAAATAAAACTGTCATCATTTTATTGATTTTTTAATCATTTTGTTAATTAAAATTAAATCTTACTCTAGTTTAAAGTCTCTTTTCAGCTTATTCCGACTTTTATTTTAATAGTACTTCTTATAAATGTTATGTTTAAAAATTTAATTTCTTTTGTTGAAATTTTGAATAAAAACATCCACACTACCATCTTCATCATAATCAATATTCCATTGTATACTCATTTTAGTCTCATTTACAGATAAAATAGTTCCTGATGCTGTATCTCCCTCAACAGTTAATGTGATTGTTGAGTTTTCAATTTTCCAAGTTCCAGTTGAAGAATCAACTTGTTCACAACCATTTCCAAATCGATTTTCAAATTCTGTCTGGTTAAATACACCATTTACTGAGTATATTGCATATTCAAAATCTTTTTGGCACTCATCATCAAATGAGGTATCATTTCCATTGAGTAATTGTGAGGTATAATTCCATTCTCCAATGATTAATTCACTGTAATTTGTCATTTCCTTTTCAGCTGCGTCATCATCATTACATGAACAAGAGGTGACAATTAATAATAAACCAATAATTCTCAATAAGTTAAATTTTTTTATTTTAAATTCCGTTTTTAATTATTAAACTGTTGAATACCCCTTATTATGGGGTTCCATTTTTTATAAGCATATTTCTAAGAAACATTTTACTTTTCCAATCTAATTACTCCAATAAATATTTGATGGTCAGGTTTGTCATAGCAGTAGTAGAATTTGGAATAATAAATTTAATACAAAAAGATAGTCCTAGGAAAGCGGGCTTCATGATTTCTTAATAAAATGGACGGAGAGCTCAATTTTTTATAGGTTTAACAGCGCATTCTCATCCTTTATTTTCAGTTGTTTGTTTAAACAAAGTCCATTTTAGGTCTGTAGGAAGTTATGACAATTGTTCCAGATTCAGCAGTTTTAATATTAAAGGGTTGTAAATATTAGTCAACTGTCTCTGCTCCAAAAATATCAAAATTCTGATTTTATAAAGTGTTTTCGGAAGTATAAAACAATTATTTGTTGCTACTGAGTGTATTGTGTTTGATCCATAAGTTTTTTAATTTGGAGTACTTGAAGAACTTGTAATAGGATGACATTATCGAAATAATAAAACCATAATAGCCATCCAAAAACCCCCTGTATAAAATGTATTTTTTAAAAAACTCAAACATTGGCGCAACAATTAATTTTAGGGTAGATACTTTCTTTTTCTTTTCAAAGAGATCCCTTGCAGCCATTTCAGTAAACAAATCCATTTTTTCTGCATGGCGACTTAAATTTGGATAAGAATAATGTAATATATCCCCTTTTAAATGTGCTTTTTTATCACTTGAAACTTGCAAAGTTTCATGAATTTTTCCCTCCCATTTTGCTTTAGACTTTCTGAATAACCTAAGCTTAACATCTGGGTACCAACCGCAATGATAGATCCATTGCCCACAATAATTAGTTCTTCTGTTGAAGGAGTAGCCATCTTGTTTAAGATTAGATTTCACAAGCGCTAAGGATTCTTTTAATTCTTCAGATATTGCCTCATCGGCATCAAGGGATAGGATAAAAGAATGCTTGGCCATGGAGTTTCCATAATTCTTAGAATTGGAGTAGTCTTCAAATTCTTTTTTTATAAACTCAACATCAAAGTCATTACATATTTTTTCTGTATCGTCCGTTGAATAGGAATCCACTACAATAATTTCATCAACAACATCCACTAATGAATTGAGGCATCTTCGAATGTTTTGTTGCTCATTTTTTGTAATTATTACAGCACTTATCTTATTCATATTGTGTTACATCCATTTAACGGTTCGTCAAAACTTTAAATTAATCTGAGTTGAGACATGATTGTGTAAATTTAATTCTTTTTAATTTTATAAACTTCACTTAATATTCTCTTTTAAGAGAGAAGAAGATTCTCATAGATTGTAGCATTTTATAAACTTATTCTGAGTCATCAATATTTCATAATTACACTAAAAATTTATGACAAAAAGAAACCCCTTAAAAGGGGTTAGATCTTCATTCCAGAAAAGAAACATTATCCTAGGGCTCCTCTTGTATGTCAAGCGCATGGTAAACATTTTGCACATCCTCGTCCTCTTCGATTTTTTCAATTAATTTTATTACATCCTCTTGTTGCTCTGTTGAAAGTTGTTTGGTGATCTGTGGAATTCGTTCAAATCCTGAGGAGAGAATCTCAAGGGATCTATTTTCTAATTCCTTTTGTATGGCACCAAAGTTCTCAAAGGGGGCATAGAGTAAAATTCCATCTTCATCTTCAAAAACTTCTTCTACACCAAAGTCGATAAACTCCAATTCAATTTCTTCTACATCAATCCCTTCTGCAGGGATCCTAAAGTTACAGCTACGGTCGAACATAAACTCAACAGAGCCTGAAGTTCCCAAATTGCCATTGTTTTTATTAAAATAGCTTCTCACGTTGGCCACAGTTCGGTTGTTGTTGTCCGTAGCGGTTTCGACCAAGATGGCAATTCCGTGCGGCGCATAACCTTCAAAGAGTACTTCCTTATAATTTTCAGTATTTTTGTCCGAAGCCTTCTTGATGGCCCGCTCAACATTATCTTTGGGCATGTTGGCAGACTTGGCATTCTGAATCACAGCTCGCAATCGCGCATTGTTTTCAGGATCAGGCCCTCCGTCTTTAACCGCCATCACAATGTCCTTCCCAATTCGGGTGAAAGTTTTGGCCATTGCAGACCAGCGTTTCATTTTTCGTGCTTTTCTAAATTCAAAGGCTCTTCCCATGGTCTGTTATTTTATTGGTTACAAATATATAAACATATAGGAACTACATAAAATTCTTTCTCGACATTGTCAGGTCCTCCAGAACTTCAGTGTAGGAAAAATTCAGGTTGGTAGGAAGCTTGTTTTCTTTGGTCAACACCGCCAAATAACGCATTTGGTTGCTGGTAAAGACCTGTTTAAAAACAGGCGTTTTTAAGTAACGTCGCGCCGTTAAAGTTTTAATAAATTCATAATGGTTAATCAAGTCGGTACTTCCCAAGTGAAAAATTCCTGTCAGCTTTTGGTTGATAATGAAATGAATTTGTTGAGAGAGTTTTACATCATTGTTTACATTGATGATGGTATTGGGGAAAACCTCAATGGCTTGATTCTGTTGGACAGTAAGGTCCAATTCTTCCATTCTGGGACATTGGCTGCCAAAAACCATGGGTAACCTTGCCAGTACATATTTAGATGCCGGTAGGCGCATCAAATCATTCTCTATTCGGATTTTAAAACGGCCGTAGATACTTTCCGAAAGAGTTTTGTCATATTCATAGGAGGGGAAATGTTCAAAAGTATCAAAGACATTGGCAGAGGACAAAAAAATCAAACGACAGTCCGATCTTTTAATTAAATCAATCAACATTTCGTGGGTTTCTAGCAAAGCCTCAAATGGTCCCCGCAATGCAGAAATAATAAGTTTTGGTTTTACTTCTTTGATGATGGTTTCGAGCCCACCTTCATTAACATCAAATTGAAAGAAATGACGATTGTCTTTATAACCTCTGGTGTTGAAGTAGGTTCCAAAGGTGTCATAATAAGAGTTTAATTCTTTATAAAGTGCATTCCCAATGAATCCACTGGCCCCTAAAATCAAAATTCTTTTCAAAAAACTGGTTATTTAGATTTGTAAAAAGGCGTTTTCACCACTTTGGCTGGAAGAAATTTATCCCGTATTTTAATCAATATCGTTTCCCCAAGCCGATCATTAGGGGATTTTACATAGCCCATACCAATTCCTTTATTAAGCGAAGGCGATTGTGTTCCTGAGGTAACCTGACCGATGGGATGCTGGTTTTTATCAAAAATCAAATAACCCGTTCTTGGGATTCCTCGAGTTTCAATTTCAAAACCCACCAACTTTTCGGGAGTCCCTTCATCAATTGCTTTTTGATGAAGCTTAGCATTTAAAAAATCAGTTTCTGTTTTGGTAATCCATCCCAAACCCGCACTAATAGGGGAGCGGTTGTCATTGATTTCGTTACCATAAAGACAATAACCCATTTCCAACCTTAAGGTATCTCTCGCAGCCAATCCGATGGGCTGAATGTTAAAAGACCTTCCAGCATCCATAACGGCAGTCCATATTTTTATGGCTTGCGATTGTTTAAAATAAATTTCAATACCGCCAGCACCTGTATAACCTGTCGTAGCGATTAAAACACCCTCACAATCTGCAAAATCAGCAGTGACGTGTGAATAATTAGAAAGACTAATGAGGTCAAAAGAAGTAAGACATTGCATGGCAGCTATGGCTTTTGGCCCCTGAATTGCAAGTTGTGCCATCTGATCTGAGACATTATAAATTTCCGCATCAAAATCCTCATTTCTTGCCATAACCCATTGCCAATCTTTGTCAATGTTGGAGGCATTTACCACGAGAAGATATTTTTCTGATTCCAATTGATAAACAATCAAGTCATCAACAATTCCCCCCTTGTCGTTTGGGAAATAGTTGTATTGTGCTTTTCCAGGAGTCAGTTTGTTGAGATCATTGCTACAGATGTATTGCAAAAAAGTTAATGCATTTTCTCCTTCAACAATAAATTCTCCCATGTGGGAGACGTCGAAAACGCCGACACCATTTCTTACTGTCAAATGCTCTTGTTTTACACCAGTATATTGGATGGGCATTTGATAACCGCCAAATTCAGCCATCTTTGCACCAAGTTGGTTGTGCCTATCAAAAAATGGTGTTTTTTTCATCCTGTAATTTTAAACAAAAGTATTACATTTAAAAATTAAGTCACACCATTCTTTATTCGAAATAAAGGAACTTATTAAAGGTAAAATGAATAAATATTTTTTTATTCTTCTTTTGAGCTATCCCTTAATCATTATGGGACAAGTAACTGATCTGTCTCTAGACTTTTTTAAATCCAAAAGAGACGAATTTAGAAAAGAACTGCCCGAAGCAAGTGTGGCTGTTCTTTTTAGCGCTCCGATCAGGAACCGAGCCAATGATGTCAATTATGTTTATCATCAAGATCCTAATTTTTATTATTTAACAGGCTGGAAAGAACCGCACGCAGTACTGCTGATTTATAAAGAAGCACAAAGAGATGATCAGGGGATCTTTTATAATAAAATATTTGTCCGCTCCCCAGATCCTGTCGACGAAATGTGGAACGGAAAATATACCACGCCCCAAGAAGCCTTGTCAATGGGTTTTGATCGGGTCGATATCCGAGATAATTTTTCAAGAAAAACCCCTGTTTTTTCTGTTTTTGATGAAGTTTTACTTTTTGAATTTAAAAATGACGAGCGTGATAATCCCACAGACCCTTATGACCTTTATGATTTAAAAAAAATCTTTAAAGAAAAGATCAATTTTCCTGAAATTTATGATAGAAAGAAATATGTATTATATCAGAAAATTAAAAATGTTAAGGAATCCTCTGCTGATTCATTGAGAACTGAAATTCAAGGACTTGTGATACGCGATCCTACATTGATAAAGGATCAAATTCTAAAAGATTTTTTCGAATCTTCTCATTTGGATGTCCTCAATGAGATAAGACAGAAAACCGCATTTGCCATCAAGGACTATAACTTTGATTTAGAAAAATTGCCTCAAATTATGAAGGGTTTAAGAGAAATTAAGACCGAAGAGGAAATTGAATTGATACGGAAGGCTGCCTTTTTTTCAGCCGTAGGTCAGGTGGAAGTAATGAAGGCAATCCACCCCGGAATGAGCGAACGGGAAATTCAGGGGATTCATGAGTTTGTATATCGAAAATATGGAGCTGCCGATCAAGGTTATCCCTCCATCGTGGGTGCAGGAGGAAATGCTTGTGTATTACATTATATTGAAAACAATAAGTTTGAACTTAACAATGAATTGGTTTTAATGGACTTGGGCGCAGAGTTGAGCGGATACACAGCCGATGTTACCCGAACCATTCCCTCTTCAGGAACCTTTACACCCGACCAACGTTTGTTGTATGAAATTGTCTATGCATCACAAGAAAAAGGGATTCAGGCAGCTGTAATTGGAAATTCATTTGTTGACATCTATAAGGCCTGTTTCGATACGATTGCATTGGGTTTGATTGAGTTAGGAATTATAGAAACCACATCTGAAGTCAAAAAATACTTTCCCCACGGAGTGAGTCATCACATAGGTTTAGATGTTCACGATCCTGGAAATTATGGTCTTTTAGCGGCTGACATGATCATTACTGTTGAACCTGGGATTTATATTCCTGAGGGCAGTCCTTGCGACCCAAAATGGTGGAATATAGGCATAAGAATAGAGGATGATATTTTGATAACAGAAAAGGGACCTAAAAACCTTTCCAGTTTTGCCCCTAGAAAGTGGGAGGAAATTGAAAAAATAATTCAGCAAAAAAGCCCTTTAGATGATTTTAATCTCCCTTCAGCTGAGAGTTTATCTAAGTAAATATTCTTTTAAGTCAGAAAAATCTTTGATCGGAATACTCATTTTGTCTCTCGTAAGGGTTTCTTTCAATCTTTCTGGGATTTCAATATCAATTTTAAGCGCCTTTTTGACAGTATCCATGAATTTAACAGGATGAGCAGTCTCTAGAAAAACACCATAGAAGTCACCTTCATTGTTTTCGAAATACTCTTTGAGTCCCATATAACCAATTGCTCCATGTGGGTCGGCTACATATCCATTAATTTCATAAATCTCTTTAAGCGCTTTTTTTGTTTCAGAATCTGTATACCTATAACCTGAAAGTTTTTTCTTTAATTTAAAAATATCATTATTAAATATTTTTTGAATTCGTATAAAATTACTTGGATCAGAGACATCCATGGCATTCGATAGGGTAGGAATAGTTGGTTTTGGTTCATAAGCACCAGTTTCTAAGTAACTAGGAACAGTATCATTGACGTTAGTACTCGCAATGAAATGCTTGATGGGAAGCCCCATTTTCTGAGCCATCATACCGGCACAGATATTTCCAAAATTTCCACTAGGAATAGAAAACACAAGATCTTTGTTTAAGTGTTTCAATTTTCTGTAGGCAATAAAAAAATAAAACATTTGAGGCAACCAACGTGCTACATTAATTGAATTCGCGGAAGTGAGTTGGATTTTTTCATTAATTGTTGCATCAAGAAAAGCAGTTTTAACCATGTCCTGACAATCATCAAAAACACCATCTACTTCTAGTGCAGTGATATTTTCCCCTAGGGTAGTCAGTTGTTTTTCTTGAATGTCACTTACTTTTCCTTTGGGATAAAGTATTACAACGTTAATTCCTTCAACATCATAAAAACCATTGGCTACGGCACCTCCAGTGTCTCCAGAAGTGGCGACCAATACCGTTATTTTTTCATTCGTATTTTCGGTAAAATGACCTAAGCATCTCGCCATGAACCTTGCGCCGACATCTTTAAAAGCCAGTGTGGGGCCCTGGAAAAGCTCAAGCGAAGCGATGTTTTCTGTAATCTCAATTATAGGAAAGTCAAAATCTAAAGTTTCCTCAATAATTTCTAGAAGCTTTTCTTTTTTAATCTGATTTCCAATATACGGCTTAATGACTTTGTAGGCCATTTCAGTAATGCTCATGTCTTCAATTTCCTCAAAAAAAGTATTGGGAAGTTTTGTGATCGTTTCTGGAAAATAGAGTCCTCGATCGGGAGCTAAACCTCTTTTAACTGCGTCTTGAAAAAGAGTAGGTTTAGAGTTATGATTTAAACTATAGTATTTCATTCTTCAGATAGAATTTTAATTCCTTCTTCATTAATCTTAGAAACATGTACTTCAAAATCTATGCCTAACTTTTGCATGACTTTTCTCATCGCTAGTCCCACATTTTCTGCATTTTCAAATCCTTTGGTTAGGGCGTATACTGATGGACCTGATCCCGAAATACCACATCCCAACGCACCTGCGTTCATAGAGGCTTCCTTAAGTTTCGCAAACTCAGGGATCAACATTGCACGATAAGGTTCGATAATTTCATCGACCAAACTCCTAGAGATTAAATCATAATCATCACTGTATAGTCCACTAACTAAAGCCCCAAGATTGCCCCATTGTTGAATGGCGCTTTTTAAAGTGACTGTTTTTTTTAATATTGCTCGCGCATGGCTTGTTTTTAATTCAATTTTAGGATGAATGATAACAGCTACCAATTCCTTGGGCGTTGGCAATTTTATAACATCCATAGGAGCGATGCTTCTAACCAAGGTAAATCCTCCTAACAGGACAGGAGACACATTGTCAGCATGCGCAGAACCACTTGCAAGTTTTTCTCCTTGCATGGCAAAATTTATTAATTCATGCTTGGTGTAGGGAGAACCCAATAAGTGATTAATCCCGAAGACTGCTCCTGCCGAACTTGCGGCACTGCTTCCAATTCCACTTCCCGCTTTAATACGTTTATTAATTTCAATTTCAAAACCATATTCGGAAGGATGTGCTTCTAACAAAGCCATAGCTGCAACTCCAGCAACATTTTGATGAACGTCAAGCGGTAAATCTTGTCCAGTGATTTTGGTAATCCGAATTCCTTTTTCAGCAGATTTCCTAATGATCATGTCATCTCCGACAGGATCTAAACAAAACCCCAGGACGTCAAATCCACAGGAGACATTTGCAACACTAGCGGGTGTAAAGAGTTTAACACTTTTCATAACTATTGTTTTCCAATTCTGATGATGTCCGCAAAGATTCCTGAGGCCGTAACATCTGCACCAGCACCAGCTCCCTTAACGATTAAAGGTTGGTCTTTATAACGATTTGTATAGAATAAAATAATATTATCACTTCCTTCTAAGTTATAAAAATCGTGTCCTTCTTTTACCTGCTGAACACCAACTTTTGCTTTACCTCCCTCAAGTTGGGCGACATATTTTAACTTCGCATTGTTTTTATCAGCATCCTCGACTAACTTGTCAAAGTGACCGCTATGTTTTTTTAGTGATTCAAAAAACTCCTCATTGTTCTTTGTGTCCAAACACTCCTGTGGTAAAAAAGATTCATTTTGAATTTCGTCGAGTTCTATGGATAATCCGCTTTCTCGAGCCAATATTAAAATTTTTCTTGCAACATCAATACCACTTAGATCAATTTTAGGATCAGGTTCTGTATATCCTTCTTTTTGAGCTTCCAAAACCACGTCATGAAAAGAACTTCCCTTCTTGAAATTATTAAATACAAAGTTTAAACTTCCTGAAAGCACCGCCTGAATCTTAATGATTTGATCCCCAGAGGCAATCAAATTGTTAAGGGTGTCAATGATCGGTAATCCAGCACCAACATTCGTTTCGAACAAGAACGGACTTCCATATTTTCTAGAAATTTTCTTGAGATTCTTGTAGTTACTGAGTTCGTCGGCTGCTGCAATTTTATTACAAGTAACAATCCCAATACTGTTATTAAGGTAACGGGCATATTCATTTGCAATGACCTCATTGGCTGTGTTGTCTATAAAAATACTGTTCCTTAAGTTTAGTTTTTTAGCATGTTTAAAAAAGGCATCTCTATCGGATTTAATATTACTTTTATCCAACTGAGACTTCCAATCCTTCAAAGAGATTGACTCGTCATTAAGTAACATTTTTCTTGAATTCGAAATTGCAATCACTCTGATTTTAAGTCTTAAATTCTCAATTAAATAACCAGTTTGCTTGTCAATTTGTTCCAAAAGTTTACTTCCCACATTTCCAACACCTGTGACAAAAAGGTTGAGTTCTTTTACTTGAGCTTCAAAGAAACTTTCGTGTAAAGTGTTGATCGCTTTCGCTACATTTTTCTTATCAATGATAATAGAAATATTTCTTTCAGAAGCCCCTTGAGCAATAGCTCTAATGTTAATATTGTTGGTTCCCAAGCTGCTAAACAATTTACCACTAATCCCTTGATGATCTTTCATTTTCTCGCCTACTACGGCAATGTTCACCATGTCCATTTCGATTTTGACAGGAGCAACTTTTTTTAAAGAAATTTCAAACTCAAACTTTTGATCTATTGCTTCTTTTGCGCTTAGGGCATCTTCTGATCTTACACCAAGGCATATGGAATGCTCAGAGGAAGCTTGGGTAATCATAATAATATTTATGTCTTCATCAGAGAGTGCTTCGAACAGACGCTTGGAAAACCCTGTGATGCCTATCATTCCACTACCTTCTAAATTAAGTAATGCAACATTGTCAATATGACTGATTCCTTTTACGATTTCACCATTTTCAGAACTTGCATTGCCGTCTATCAACGTTCCCTCGTCCTCAGGGGCGAAGGTGTTTTTGATGACTATTGGTATGTTTTTTTCAACTAAAGGTTGGAGTGTAGGAGGGTAGATGACCTTAGCTCCAAAATGGGAAAGTTCCATGGCCTCGTAATAACTTAACTTTTTAATGGGTTTTGCTTGGGTCACAATCTTTGGATGCGCGGTATACATTCCGCTTACATCAGTCCAAATCTCCAATACCTTTGCTTCCAGTGCATTGGCAATAATCGCAGCAGAATAATCCGAACCTCCTCTTCCCAAAGTGGTGGTTTCTCCCGAAGCATTGCTTGAAATAAAACCAGGAACCAAAACAACTTTAGATTGATTTTCTTTAAAATATGCTGTTATTTTTTTTATACTTACCGCTTCACTGACAATGTCTCTGTTGTTGCTCGATTCTGTTTGAATGAGTTCCCTTGCATCTTTAAGAACAGATGCAACCCCATTGTATTTGAATATTTCCTGAATGATAGCGCTGGACAATATTTCACCATAGGATGCAATGGTAGCATTATTTTTTACGGTTACCTCTTCTAAAAGAAAGATTGCATCCAGACGCGACTCGAGTTCATTAAGATGATTTTTTAAAAAACTAATGATCCCGCTTTGATTCTGAATCGGAATGCATGCTTTGATGGGTTCTAGGTGACGCTTTTCAATTTCATCGAGGTTGTCTTTGAAGTTTTCTTTTCTTTCCAAAGCAAGTTGTAACATACCAAGAAGAAGGTCGGTAATCCCGCCTAAGGCTGAAACGACAACTACGATCGGTTCACTCTGGCTCTTGAGAATTTCTATGACTTTTGAAAGGCTTTTTGAATTAGCTACTGAGGTTCCCCCAAATTTTAAAACTTTCATGATTTATTTCTTATATAACAAGCCATAAATATAGCATTGTTGATTGATTTTAAAGTGGCTGAAATTGTTTGATTGTAAATCAAAGATTCGAAGACAAATGGTTATATGTTATGATTTTCCCCCAAAGGGGTTGTCGCAACTGTAGTAGCCATTAAAAAATGAGCCACAAACTTGGATCCAAGTGTGGTGCAGTTATTTTGAATGGTATGTTTTTTGTTTGATAACATCTGCACAAAAATATTACAAAACAGTCAGGTTTAAAATTATTTCGGCAATAATTTTATGTTTTGATTGAATTAAGATACTATTTAAAAAAAAAAAGCTACCCATATTTATAGAGTAGCTTTTGTTTTTCAATCTAAAAAAGAACTTATTTTTTGACTTCTTTTGTATTTAAAGTAATAGAAAGAGTTTCGGCATCCTTGACATAATCTAGAAGAATAGCATCGCCTTCTTTGATTTTGTTCGAGACAACTTGTTCTGCCAAAAGATCTTCAATGTATTTCTGAATGGCTCTGTTTAGCGGACGTGCGCCGTACTTTTTATCAAATCCTTTGTCACAAATAAAAGCCTTGGCTTCTTTCGTTAGTGTTAGATTGTATCCGAGCTTGGTGACACGATTAAATAATTTTTCTAATTCAATCTCAACAATTTCACCAATGTTTTCCTTCTCAAGAGAATTGAAAATTACGATATCATCAATACGGTTTAAAAATTCAGGAGCAAAAGTTTTTTTCAATGCGCCTTCAATGACACTTTTTTCTATTTCTGTAGATTGTGCTTTAATTGTTGCGGTTTCAAAACCGACACCGCTTCCAAAATCCTTAACCTGTCTTGCTCCAATATTAGAGGTCATGATAATGATGGTGTTTTGAAAATTAATTTTCCTACCTAAACTGTCCGTTAAGAATCCATCATCAAGAACTTGAAGCATCATGTTAAATACATCTGGATGCGCTTTCTCTACTTCATCAAGCAGAATCACTGAGTAAGGTCTTCTTCTTACTTTTTCACTCAACTGTCCACCTTCTTCGTAACCTACGTATCCTGGAGGTGCTCCGATCAGTCTTGAAATCGCGAATTTCTCCATGTATTCGCTCATGTCTATTCGAATCAAGTTTTCCTCAGAATCAAAAATTTCTTTGGCCAAAATCTTAGCCAATTGTGTCTTTCCTACTCCAGTTTGTCCAAGGAATATGAAGGATCCAATAGGTCTGTCAGGATCTTTTAGTCCAGCACGGTTTCTTTGAATTGCCTTAACGACTTTTTCAACGGCTGTTTTTTGTCCTACCAATTTCTTGCTTATGGTTTCAGCCAAGTGAGCAAGCATGTTTTTCTCACTTTTGATGATTTTATTCACAGGGATGTTGGTCATCATTGAGACGACATCGGCAATGTGATTTTCATTTACTGTAACCCGATTCAATTTAGAGTCCTCTTGCCATCGTTCTTGAGCCTCTAGGAGGGTTCTTTCAACGCGTTTTTCATCATCACGAAGTTTTGCAGCCTCTTCGTATTTTTGTTTCTTAACAACAGAATTTTTTAAATCTTTAACTTTTTCGAGCTCTTCTTCGAGTTGAATGATCTCATCCGGAACATTCATGTTATTTATATGAACCCGAGATCCTGCTTCATCCAGTGCGTCGATGGCTTTGTCCGGAAGGTAACGATCGGTCATGTAACGATCGGTCAGTTCGGCACAAGCTTTTAAAGCCTCGTCGTTATAGAATACATTATGATGGTTTTCATATTTATCCTTGATGTTTTTTAGGATTTCTAACGTTTCATCTACAGTAGTTTGTTCAACAAGTACCTTTTGAAAACGCCTTTCCAATGCACCATCTTTTTCAATGTTTTGTCGGTATTCGTCTAGTGTTGTTGCACCGATACATTGAATTTCACCTCTTGCCAGCGCAGGTTTAAACATATTTGAAGCGTCTAAACTTCCAGTTGCACCTCCAGCACCAACGATGGTGTGAATTTCATCGATAAATAAAATGATGTCTTCGTTTTTTTCTAACTCATTCATCACTGCCTTCATGCGCTCTTCAAATTGGCCACGATATTTTGTTCCAGCCACAAGACTCGCCAAGTCGAGAGAAACAACACGTTTACCATAAAGCACACGAGAAACTTTTTTCTGAATAATTCTGAGTGCCAATCCTTCTGCGATTGCAGATTTACCGACACCGGGCTCACCGATCAACAAAGGATTATTTTTCTTACGTCTACTTAAAATTTGAGAGACACGTTCAATTTCTTTTTCTCGACCAATAACTGGGTCAAGTTTGTCTTTTTCTGCCAAGGCGGTGATGTCCCTTCCAAAATTATCAAGAACAGGGGTTTTGGATTTTACATTCCCACGAGACTCTGCAGTGGGTACAAAAGGATTTTCTTTCCCAGACTCATTTTCATCATCTTTTTCCTCTGGAAAAGAAGAAGAGGTGGGAAGGTCTATATAGTTTTGATCATCATTGGCGAGCAATAATTTGAATTCCTCCTTAATTAAATCATAATCAATATTAAGTTTCAAGAGTAATTTGGTCGTTGGGTCATTTTCATTACGCAAAATGCACAATAATAAATGAACTGTGTTAATCAAGTCACTTTGAAATAATTTTGCTTCTAAGAAGGTTGTTTTGAGTGCACGCTCAGCTTGTCGGGTCAAATGAAGGTTTTTCTTATCATTCAACATAGAAGCATTTTCAATAACTGCAGGGTTGAGAATTTCTACTTTTTTTCTCAATTCATCTAAATCAACCTCAATTGATTTTAATATGGAAACAGCTTTACCTGCACCATCTCTTAAAATCCCTAACATAAGGTGCTCTGTGCCAATGAAATTGTGCCCCAATCTGAGGGCCTCTTCTTTGCTGTAAGAAATTACATCCTTGACGCGTGGCGAGAAATTATCATCCATATCATTAACATTATATATTTAAGTACATCAAAAAATGTTCCAAATCCAAGTTCACTAGCTAATAGACAAAAAATTATTGATTTATCAAAAGGACTTTTCTAAAATATCATAATAAATATTAAGATTATGCTGTTGATAAATTCCTAAAAAAAAATTGATGAAAATGCATCAAATTCCTTGTATTGGCATATTTTAGCTATTACACGTTTAATAAAAAAAAATGGCAGAGGGAGAAAAATTAATTCCAATAAATATAGAAGATGAAATGAAATCGGCATACATTGATTATTCAATGTCTGTCATTGTGTCACGTGCATTACCCGATGTCCGTGATGGTTTAAAACCAGTTCATCGCAGGGTTTTGTTCGGAATGCATGAATTGGGCATTCGTTCGAATACAGCATACAAAAAATCAGCACGTATTGTTGGGGAAGTATTAGGGAAGTATCACCCCCACGGCGATACTTCAGTCTACGATGCCATGGTGCGTATGGCACAAGAGTGGAGCTTGCGTTATTTGTTGGTCGACGGTCAAGGGAACTTTGGCTCTGTTGATGGAGACAGTCCGGCTGCAATGCGTTACACGGAGGCACGTATGCGGAAGATGTCAGAAGATTTATTGGCAGACATCGATAAAGATACTGTTGATCACCAGCTGAATTTTGATGACACTTTAAAAGAACCCAAAGTGCTCCCAACTCGAGTTCCTAATCTTTTGATCAACGGGGCTTCGGGAATTGCTGTCGGAATGGCGACTAACATGCCTCCTCACAATCTCACAGAAGTTGTTGATGGAACAATACAATACATAGAAAACAAGGACATAACCATTGATGAGCTTATTCAGACCATCAAAGCTCCAGATTTCCCAACGGGAGGTACCATCTATGGCTATGAAGGGGTTAAAGAAGCATTTCATACTGGGCGGGGTAGGGTTGTGATGCGCGCCAATGCTAACATTGAAATGGTTAGAGATCGCGAATGTATCGTGGTTACAGAAATTCCTTATCAAGTCAATAAAGCAGAAATGATTCGGAAAACTGCTGAGATGGTCAATGATAAAAAAATTGAGGGCATTAGCAATATTCGTGATGAATCTGATCGAAAAGGAATGCGAATCGTTTATGTACTCAAGCGCGATGCAATTCCAAATATTGTCCTTAATAAATTATACAAATATACTTCTTTACAATCTTCTTTTAGTGTTAATAATATTGCATTAGTTAAAGGAAGACCTCAATTGTTGAACTTAAAGGAGATGATTCATCATTTTGTTGAGCATCGTCACGAAGTAGTTGTAAGAAGAACGAAATATGAACTTAAAAAAGCTGAGGAGAGAGCTCACATTCTCGAGGGCTTAATTATTGCTTCGGACCACATTGACGAAGTAATTGCGTTAATAAGATCCTCTTCAAATGCTGAAGAAGCGCGAGAGAAATTAATTGCCCAGTTTAAGCTCACTGAAATACAAGCTAAAGCCATTGTTGAGATGCGCTTGCGACAACTAACGGGTCTTGAACAAGACAAACTAAGAACGGAATATGATGCATTATTAAAGACGATTGCTGATCTAAAAGACATTTTAGACAACAAAGAGCGTCGAATGAACATTATTAAGACGGAATTAGCAGAGGTTAGAGAAAAATATGGTGATGAACGCCGTTCTAAAATCGAATATGCTGGAGGGAACTTTAGTATTGAAGACATGATTCCTGATGAAAAAGTAGTAATTACTATTTCTCATGCAGGATACATTAAGCGAACAGCTCTGTCGGAATATAAAACTCAAAATAGAGGTGGAGTAGGTCAAAAAGCAACCACTACCAGAAATGAAGATTTCTTAGAATATCTTTTTGTTGGAACCAACCACCAATACATGCTCTTTTTCACTCAAAAAGGAAAATGTTTTTGGATGCGGGTCTATGAAATTCCAGAAGGATCAAGAACCACAAAAGGAAGAGCAATACAAAACCTGATCAATATTGAGCAAGATGATCGCGTCAAGGCTTTCATTTGTACGCAAGATCTTAAAGATGAAGAGTATATTAACAGCCATTATGTTATCATGGCGACCAAAAAAGGACAGGTTAAGAAAACCAGTCTGGAAAAATATTCTCGCCCAAGGGCCAATGGTATCAATGGAATTACCATTAAAGACGGTGATGAATTGCTAGAAGCCAGACTGACCAATGGAAACAGTCAGATTTTACTTGCAGTCAAATCAGGAAAAGCCATTCGTTTTGAGGAAAGCAAAACCCGTCCGATGGGAAGAAGTGCTTCGGGAGTTAGAGGAATTACTTTGGCCAACGAACAAGATGAAGTTGTAGGAATGGTTGCCGTAAATGATATGGATGCTAATATTCTTGTAGTTTCTGAAAATGGTTTTGGTAAAAGATCTAGTTTGGATGATTATCGAACGACCAATCGAGGAGGGAAGGGTGTTAAAACCATTTCAGTTACAGAAAAAACAGGCGCTTTGGTGACGTTAAAAAGTGTTACTGACCTTGATGATTTGATGATTATCAATAAATCTGGAATCGCAATTCGTATGGCGGTTTCTGATCTAAGGGTTATGGGACGCGCCACTCAAGGAGTCAAATTGATTAATATTAAAGGCAATGATTCCATCGCAGCTGTTGCCAAAACAATGAAAGATGACGAGGAAGTGGAGGATGTTTCGGACATTGATGTTGAAAATGGCACTATAATTGAATAGTATATTTGTAATAAAACATTTAATTTAAAATAAATAAGAATAAATTATAATTGATCCAAATGAAAAAAATTACACTTTTATTATTTCTTTTAATCTTTAACTTTTCTTTTTCTCAGAAAAAGGAACTTAGAAAAGCTCAGAAATTATATGAAGCTGGTGACATAACTGGCGCAGAAAAACTTTTAACAGATTTTAAATCAGTTTTAGAAACTGCCGATCAAAAGGTAAAACCTTCTTATGATTTCCTTAGGGCTAAAATTGCACAACACAACGAAGATTATACACAGGCCTATGATTTGTTACTTTCGTTAAAAGACATCTCATCGCTTAAGAACGATGTTGCAAATCAAATGAACTTGCTTTCTTCAGCCATTGTCAATAGTGCAATTGATGACAATGAAAAGGGTGATTTTAAAAACTCTGCTCGCAAGCTATACATGGCTTACACGATTGATCCAGAAGCCAATGCTGATTACCTTTATTTTGCAGCTTCAAGTGCGGTTAACAATTCAGATTATGATGTCGCACTTGAGTATTACTTTAAATTAAAATCAATTGGATATACCGGTGTTGTTACCAAATATTTTGTGACTGAAGCGGATAAGGATACTCCCATTGAAGTCTCAGAAACGGAATACAACCTTTACAAGAAGTCCAAGGATTATAAAGACTTTAAAATAGAAAAAACTGAATCAAAGTTTCCTGAAATTGTTAAAAACATTGCATTGATTTATGCCCAACAGGGAGACAATGAAAAGGCAATTGAAGCCGTTAAAGAAGCTCGTTCGGCCAATCCGAATGATATTAATTTAATCCTCACAGAGGCCAATTTGTACATTCAATTGGACGACAAGGAGAAGTTTAAGACTTTGATGAACGAGGCGATTGCTCATGATCCTGAAAATGGAAGTCTCTATTATAATCTTGCTGTGGTTACTGCAGACTTGGGTGATAAGGCTGCAGCGCGTTCTTATTATGAAAAGGCAATCGAAATAGATCCATCTTCGGAGAATTCTTATCTAAATCTAGTGGCCTTAATTCTAGAAGGAGAAACAGAAATTGTTGATAAAATGAACAGTCTTGGTAATTCTCGTGCCGACAACGCCAAATATGACGCTTATAAGATTGAGAGAGAAGAAGTATACAAAGAATGTGTTCCGATTCTTGAAAAATTGATTAATCTTAACAAAAATGAAGATGCCGTTAAGACCTTAATGAATATTTATGGGACGCTTGGTGACACAGACGGATTTAAAAAAATGAAAGCCCTACTCGAAGGTTAATACGTTTTTATCCCCATATAAATAAACCTCCACTAGGGAGGTTTTTTTATATCATTTTTTTAATCATTCGAAGTTTGTGGGAATGGGTTTGCGTTTCAGAATTAAAAATACCTGTTTGATCGATTTGGTCGATTCGAACCGTTCCATGCGCATGGATAATGTTATGGTTTTCAAGTAACAAACCCACATGGGTAATTTTCCCCTCCTTGTCATCGAAAAAAGCAAGATCACCTGCTTCGCTTTCTTCAATAAAACTCAATGTTTCGCCCTCCTGGGCTTGCTGAGAAGCATCTCTTTTCAAAGGAGTTCCATTAATTTTATAGACCATTTGCGTAAAACCCGAACAATCAATTCCCATGGGAGAACGTCCTCCCCACAAATAAGGAGCATTGAGGTACATGTAAGCAGTTTTAATCAACCATTCTTTGCCTTTCTTACCCGCTTGAGTTTTACCTTCAAAAACATGGTTTATTGTTTTAGCACCACTTAAATTACTCCCCAAGATTATTGGAAACATCAAATCGTTTTCGTCGGTAATATAGTTGATCAGATCCGTTGATATTTGTGGCGTTGAAGCTGTAATTTTAGAATAAATTTCCTTTTCAATTTGATAAATTTGATTGCTCGGAATCCAACCTTCATAGCCATCCCAATGCATTCGGATCTTATACCACGATTTTCTCTTTTCGATGATTTTGTAACAGTCTCCATAGAGGAGCTGAGAAACCATTTCACTTCTATGATTGTTCTCGTTTCTCAAGGGGATAATCCCCAAATGGCAGATACCGTATTCCAAGTTTTATAGTTTATAAAAAAGCAAAAATTGCTTAGAGACATGGTGTTAATTAAACAAAAATAATCAAATTGATTGCAATCCTATGGAAATACATTTTTAAAATAATGCATTAAGAATATGTTTTGATTAAATTTGATTGTAAAATTCAATGAATTGAAGAAATTTTGGCGCTTTATTGTTTTAAACCGAGCCATGCTCTACAAAGTTATTTTGCTTATTGGGTGTGGATTTTTGACGCTCTATTTGTTTCCCAAAGGGGGACAGTTTAAATACGAATTTCAAAAAGGGAAACCATGGCAATATCCAACGCTTTATGCTCCTTTTGATTTTTCTATTTTAAAATCAAACGAAGATCTAGAAAGAGAAAAGCAGGAAATCATCAATTTCCAAAAAAAATACTACCGTGCAACTCCTGAGGTTTTTGATCAGGTGAAAAGGTCCTATCAAACTCAATTCTCAAACTTCTTTAACCTGCCTGCTTCTAATCCAAATTATAAGGTTTTATATGACTATGGTTATGAAATTTTAAATGAAATTTATAAAGTTGGAGTTTTCCCTGTAGCCTATGATCATAAAGGGAGCAGTTTTGTTTATCTGATTAAACAGAATCAGGAATCCACCGTTACTGTTGATCAATTTTCACGTATCGAAGATTTAAGAAGTAAAGTAGTTTCGATGGCCATTGATAGTCTTTATAAAGCATCGGTAGATCAATATTATAATTTGTTTTTTGAAATCGTCCAACCCAATATCAGTTTAGACGAAAAGTTTACCAACAATAGTTTGGCTTCAGCTTTAGGAGATGTTTCAGCATCAAGGGGAATTGTTGTTCAGAATGCAATTGTAATTTCTAAGGGTGAAGTAGTTGAAGGCGAAAAATTTCAAACTCTACTTTCTCTTAAAAACGAATACAGTTCTAAACTTTGGAGTGATGCCAATTATTATTGGATTATTTTTGGTTATTCCATTCTTATTGGTCTCACTTTTTTGGCACTATTTTTATTCCTTTCCAACTATCGACCATCGGTTTTCGACAACAATAAAAAAATGACTTTTATTTTCTTGAATGTGGTCGGTATGATTGCCCTTACGACATTCATGGTTAATTATGAAGTCAATTTCCTGTATGCAGTTCCAATTTGTATTTTACCTCTTATTTTAAAAACGTTTTTTGATCCTCGTTTGGGACTCTTTGCCCATGTAATTACTATTCTAACCCTAGGATTTATTGTTCCCAATAGTTTTGAATTTGTCTTTCTTCAAATCATTGCCGGAATTGTTACCATTCAGTCTGTAACCCAACTTCAAAACAGGGCAAACTTATTTATCACTGTTGGAAGGATTGTCTTTGTTTATCTCATAGGATACATTGCTTTTACCATTATACATGAAGGAGGCGTTTCGGAAATTGAATTGACAATAATTGGGTTGTTTTTTCTTAATGGACTTTTAACACTTTTCGCGCAGCCACTTATTTATCTTTATGAAAAAATATTTGGACTGGTTTCAGATGTTTCTTTGCTGGAACTTTCTGACACGAATTCACCCTTATTAAAAGAACTTTCTGATCGTGCTCCCGGAACATTTCATCATTCCCTGCAAGTTGCCAATTTGGCTGAAACAGCTGCAAATGAAATTGGGGCGAATTCCTTACTTGTAAGAGTGGGAGCTTTGTACCATGACATTGGGAAAATGAATGCTCCCACCTATTTTTCTGAAAACCAAGCAAGCCGAATTTCTCCTCACGAAGAATTATCTCCAGCAGAAAGTGCCAAGATTATAATTGATCATGTTACAAACGGAATTGTAATTGCTAAAAAAAATAAAATCCCCGAGCGTATTATTGATTTTATCCGAACCCATCATGGTACTTCAAAAGTTTATTATTTTTATAAAAAGGCAGAAGAAATATCTGGAGAAATCCCTGATAATAAATTATACAGCTACCCAGGACCACGACCTTTTTCAAAAGAAACTGCAATTTTGATGATGTCAGATGCGGTAGAAGCAGCCTCTAAGAGCTTAAAAGAACCTACGATTGATAAGATCCAAAACTTTGTCGAATCAATTGTTAACAAGCAGGTTGAAGAAAAACAGTTCAATGATTGTAACATCACTTTAGCTGAAATTGAGACTGTTAAAAAGGTGTTGTCAAAAAAATTGATTAATGTATACCATCTTCGGGTAGCCTATCCAGAATAATTTCTTTCTTAAATCAAAAAAAGTATTGTTTTCTAATTGAGGAACAATTACATTTGCATTTCCTAAAAGTTTAGGAGAGGTGCCAGAGTGGTAATGGAGCAGATTGCTAATCTGTCGACGGGTAA
>CAJXQS010000022.1:0-31392 GCA_913058385.1 uncultured Flavobacteriaceae bacterium | reverse complement strand
CCTTCAAAATAAGTCTATTTTCCTTTTGGGGATACGCTGGTGAAATGGGTATATAGCCTAATCCCTGCTATCCTTTAATCCCTCTCTAACCTAAGTTTAAAATATTTATTATGTTTAAATAATAACTGTTAGCACTATGAAAATAATCCTTTACACTTAAGATTAAAAAAGCCATCTTTTTTTCTCTATGCGCCCATATTATTTGTTTGCCATTTCTGTCTATCAATGCGAGGGTTTAAAAGCAACCGCTACTCCAAAATAAAGGCACTCCTTTAACCTCATCTGTTTTGACTAAGGTAAAGTGCATTGTAAGGCTATTGATTTAGTTAAGCCCTAAGATTGTTAATTGCTCATCTCTTGTCCCAAGCATAAACTCATCAAATTCTAAATAAAATTCTTCTAAACTTATTCCAAAACTCTTTTCAAAAGAGTAAACATATCCTTCTCCAATATTTTCTCTTTCAAGTTCGGCCAAATCAATGTAATAATTCTCCACCATGTCTACTAAAGATGACCTTTGTGTTTTTAATAGATATAAATGAGCTAAAGAACCAGCGGAGTATTGATAAGCAAATTGTCTTGAAACACCTGTTGGATTATTAGTGGACTCTAATCGGCCAATATTCTTACCATTTTCATAGTCTTTTAAACTAACAATATCATTTCTTGAAGCTGCATCAATTATAACATTTCTTGCCTCATCAAGATAATCAATAAATGCTTGATTAGAATCTATCCAGTTATTTTGAGCAGATAAAGATATACCTGCAAATTCTGCTCCGCCTTCTTCTATCCATACTGGACCAACTAAACCAACAAAGTCTAGATTATCTCTTCCTTCTGTAATTCTAGAATAGTTCCATCCAAAGTTGTTGGTCTCCTCAAAATATAACTTATGTGAGTTTTGATAAATATGAAAAAATTCGTGATAAATAGTTTTTCTTCCGCTAACTAAGTTTTCATAGATACCTTGAGCTAATTCACCTTGACCTCCATTGTGAATATTTTCAATATCTACACCTGCTGCTGCTGTATAATCTCCCGGGTCAAAGCCACCATTTGTCATCTTTAATGCATCCCAATTGTTCATGACCAAATCCAGGTCAGAAATTCCATTGTAATAAGCTGTAATATTAATCGGTAATAATTGCCCTAACCTATTTGATGCAGATGTCAAGACCTCATTAATTAAGAATATTGATTCTTCTGAAACTCCGGCATAGCTATTTAAACATATTTTGCTCATTCCTTGATTTGTTTGCCATCCATATGAATAATATTCATAATTATTTTCTGAATAGTCTGGACTAGGTTTTTCAGGATAAAAAGGGGTGTTACACGAAAGTAGAAATGATTCAAATGTTGCTGAGATTGATATATCACTATTTACTGTAATTGATATTGAATTTTCATTAGAGGTAGAATCTCCTGACCAACCACTAAAAACATATCCATTTTGCGCAGTAGCTGTTAAATTAACTGATGCTCCTGAGGTAAAGCTACCCCCTGAAGTATTTACCGAACCTCCTTCTGCAGCAGACACTGTTAGAGTGAATTTTTGAACAACAACTGGCTCTGGAGTAACTTGAACAGGTGTTACATCTTCATCACCTCCACCACCACAAGAAATTAGTATTAAACCTAAAAATAACAATATCAGCTTTTTCATATATTTAATTTATCCATACAATTTACAAAACTGTTTTTTAAAGCACAGGTTATGCTAATGTACTTCTGATTGTAAAAACCAAGTTTGGACTCACAGCAGCTTACGCCTATGACTTTGGAACGCCCAGTGGATCTGCGGCAATCACCACAAGCGGAACAGAAATCTTTTTGAAGTTTAAGTTTTAATATCCAGGCAGATCATCTGATTTAATCAAAACCACAAAAGAGAGTGATATTCACATACTCAATGAACTTAATATGAATAATAAGAGTAAATTAAATCAACAGATTATTGATAAAGACAAAGAAATACTCCTGTAAAGTATTGCAAGGCTATTTGAACTTACTGAAGAAGATAGGTCTAAGTTTTAGTTTTATACTTTTCTTCCAACGGCATAAAATCAATATCAAGATATGCTCCATTGGCGTTGTCATCTGAAACTATTTGAGGTTTTCCTTTAATAATTTCAATAGAATTTCGATGTATATGTCCAGCAAAAATTCCCATTACATTGGAGGAATCAAAAACTTTTTTATAAAATTCAAATGTTGTTTTAGTATGACCATTTTCTGGCCATTTAGGACGTCTTTCTAATTCAAAATTACGATCTGTTGTTGCTCCCCAAAATGGATTTCCACAACCAAAAGAAATTTTCTTTCCGGGGGCGTACATTGGAATGTGAACCAATAAAACAAGGGGTAATCCAGACGCAACCTGCTCTGAAAAAAAATTCAATTGCTCCTCATTTATTTCATATGTTGAATTATCAATGGCTAAAAATCTAATTCCTTTTATATCATATGCTGCCATCAAAGGATTGTTTCCTTGATATAAGGGCTTTAATCTTTTTTCTATCCATTTATCACGAAGTGACGTTAATTTACCTTTCATTCCCTCATAATGCCAATCGTGATTTCCTGCAATATAAATGTAGGGAATACCAATAGCTTTTAGTTTGGATTGTACCCATTCAATTCCAAGTTCAGAGGGAAAACTGAAAATATCACCAACTAATGCAATAACGTCTGCATTTAATTCTTTAGCAAATGTGAGTGCTTCCTCAAAGGACTTTTTAGGATTTGTTTTTTCTCTTGTTTTGAAATGTGTGGTTTGGTTGTAAGCCTTCGCCATCCGATTGCTATAATTTAGAAAAGGTATACCCCTCTCATCGTCCATATACAAATGTGTATCTGCAATATGGATTACTTTTATTTTTTCTTTAATAACATCACTATAAAAAGACACTTTTTCTTGATCCATAGTAACGTATACCTCAAAAGGCTTTTCAGCTTTTTTTATTTGTGTTTGATCACAGGAAATGGCCGAAAGCCCAAGTCCTGAAAATACGGTTGTTGTTTCCTTTATAAATGTTCTACGTTTCATTAAATTTTAATTAACACGTTAATATAATAATTCTCTATAACTTATCAATCTATTTCCCTTTATTAACTTGCATAATCTGTTGTTAACGAACAATTTAAACACTGCAATATCATGATTAAAAGCAATAACCTAAAACAAGGTTAACGAGACAACAACTCTAAAACCATCTTTAATTTCACCTACCGTCACTCTGGAGCAATAGAAGGCTATAAGAAAACGGGCAGTATTGTTTCGCCTCAGAAAGCCATGGGACAAGCGTCAATAAATATTAGTTTGACTCACTGAAGATGAGCTGTCTGGCCTAAGGATAAATTCCTCATAGGGGTAGGATAGAGTTAACGAAACCGGAGGAGCCACCACTGAAATTCAAAGGTAAAGAACTAGTATTATGGACACACCGACCTGTCAGATTGCGCAAAAACTGATGATTTAACGGCACTGTTTTTGTTAAAAACAGTAGTTTTATATATCTTGTAAACGCCTTAAAATCAACACCTCTTGCATCAAATTTATAGATTACAATGCGCTATGATGGATTTAAAATCTATGGTAGATCTATTTGCCCAAATTCTTCTTCTTAAAGAATTAAGGACCGTATTGAATTTATCTTAAAAAAACGAAAATGAGAAACAAATTATTCCTACTACCAATTATTTTAATACTCCTATTTTCTTGCAAAGGAAACCAAGAGTTTAACTTAAATTCCTTAAATAATTATTTATTAATAACTTTTGAATCAGAGGATTTATTCCCTGAAGGGATTGCCTTTTATGAAAAATCAAACACTTTTCTTTTAAGCTCCTATTTCAAAGGAGCTATTTATGGTTTAGATAGTAAAAGTGAGGTATCTATATTGTTCCAAGATGAAAAACTTGATAAGCCCTGCCGCCATAGCAATAAATGCAAAAAAAAATTATTTATATGTTGCTAATGGAGATGCGGGCGTTTCAGAAAAATCAAATGAAACAACTGCTCGAAAAATAGCAGGCGTATTGGTTTATGATTTAATGACTAAAAAAAGAGTAGAATATGTAGACTTCACCAATCTTAGTGATGAGGTAAAATGTTACGCAAATGGACTAACGCTTGATGCGAAAGGAAATGTATACGTAACAGATAGCCACAGACCAATTATTTATAAGATTGATGGACAAACAAATGAATCTTCTGTTTTCTTAAAAGACAAAAGATTTGGCGGAGACGACTGGAACCTTAACGGAATTACTTATCATCCAAAGGGTTATTTAATTGCTATTCAAATGAGTAAGGGCATATTATTTAAAATTGATTTACTTACAAAACAGATAAGTAAAATACAATTGGACGAAAATATTATCGGAGCAGATGGGATAACTATTATAAATAATAATCAAATTTTAATTACCCAAGCTTTTGAGATTGAAGAGGGAAAAATGACTAAAGGAGCATTAAAACTAATAGAGACTGAAGATGACTGGGTAACAGGAAAAATAACAGCTAAGAATACCGAAATAGCTTTAAATCCAACGAACAGTGTTCGTGTAAAAAATGAGGTTTTTGCTTTAAATTCTTCCATTGGAGCTTTCCTTTTCGCTGGAAAAAATCAAAACAATTATAGTCTTGTAAAAATTAAATAAAGCGTCCTAATTTTCATAAACTGAACTGTCAAACTACATAAAATAAATATCATTCAACGGCACTTAAAAAAATAGCGTTCTGTATTATGTAAACGCTTCAAAACCAATACCTATGCATCCTATTGATCAAGAAAGGGATAGCTAACAAAGCTCCATGATGGACTTAGAACCTATGGTAGATCTGTATGTCCAAATTCTTCTTCTTAAATAATTAAAATTTATCCTCACAAACCGAGGTGTTTGAAGCTGATTTAAAGAATTATTTTGAAAGAAAACAACGTCTTAGGAGTGCTTTTATGTATTAATATTTAACTGAAACGGGACTATTGCGTAGTCTCGCATTGTGGCGAATGCAATAACAAACGAACTCTCAAAAAAAAGACGAAAACTATTTAGTTTTCGTCTTCGGGTTTAATAAATTTTGAACGATATTTTTCTAAAAATTTTTTCTGTCTTGCATTCATCTGTTGCCATATTTTGTCAATATCCATAAAGTCTGAACCAAAATCACTTTCAAAAAAATCATCATTAAAGAAATGTTTACTAAAAAGTGAGTCTTTAGAAAAAACATCTTCAAACTCTCGGTTTTCAAATACCGAAAAATTGGTGAAAAATCTTGATTTAAAAGATTGCATCAAACTATCCCGCTCTAAAAATGATAGATTGTCGTATTTTTCATCGGAAGACCAAGAATAAATACTATCATACCTAATTAAATTTCCATTTTCGTCAAATTCTTTATCTACTTTCCAAGAGCCCTTTGGTTCTTTAACTGATTTTTCTTCGCTTTCCTTATTTTTTAGATCTTTATTTTGACTGTTGCAACTCACGCTTAACATACCAATCATGAATAATAAAACATATTTTTTCATCGCTTTAAATTTTAAGGATTAAACATTATTAAGAATATAGTTAGGAGACCGATTTCTCGGTCCCCTACTATATACTTTACTTATCAATCAAAAATTTAAGTAAATCGATTATGAAATCTTAATGCTTCTAGCTGGCTTTTGTTTTGCCTCTTCTTTTTTCGGTAAGAGAATACTCAAAATGCCTTCGTTATAACTTGCATTAATTTTATCAGCATTTACACTTTCAGGAAGAGTAAAGGTTCTTTTGAAAGAAGAGTAACCAAACTCTCTACGAGTATAATTTTCTTCTTTGTGTTCATTGTCTTCCTTTGTCTCTGTCGAGATTGATAATACTTGATTGTCAATGTCAATTTGGAAATCTGATTTCTTAAGACCTGGAACTGCCATTTCTACTGCAAAATCATTAGCGGTTTCTTTGATGTTAACTTTTGGCAAAGTAATTCCAGTATTAAAGTTTGAGGTAAATACTGAAGGTATTAGGTCACGATTAAATATATCATCTAACCAATTTGATAAAGTTGGGAAGTTTTGATTTGAATTACTGTTCACTAAACTTCCTTTTTTAGGAACACTTGCTAAATTGCTCATAATTACAAAATTTTAAATTAAACATTATTTCAAATTTGAAATCTCCATTGATTTCGACTTCAAAAAAAACAAAAAAAATGCCAAAATGGATTTACTGAATTTTATCCAGCAGATGTTATTAAAATTGCCTCCCTAACAGTCATTTTTTCAGTATAATTGTCATTTTGTCACTTAAACAAACACCACTAAATTTTTAATTTGGCTCAGAGCAAACCTCAAAGTGCAACAATTTTACTACCGAACTTGCCTTATACTAACCGAATCACAAAAACCCAGAACGTCAATGCGTATAGCGCAGCCTTGAGGGCAATCATGAAAAAAGAATGATGAAAAAAACACTATTTTTTCCTATGGCCATATTAATAGTTGGATGCATAAAAATCAAATAGTGCTCCTTGCGACAGGGTATAAAAATAATTGTATGTTAATCAACGCTTAACCCCCCTTTCCCTATAGTGCATTAAAGGATTTTGTTTTTTGCATTTAAAACAATCACATAGGGAATGCCTCAAAAGAATTCATTTCTTCATTTTTAATATTCATCTCCTCATTTAGATTTATCATAAATTCTGAGCTCATCAGTTTTTGCATTCCCTCCATGTCAACATCATAGAGCATTACAATACAGCTTTGATCGTTAACTTGCCCAACTACTGTTTTGGCATCGTCACAAATTTCAGCCCTTTCCTTATGTGAATCAAAGGCATTCTTCCATTCAACGAAATTATTCATTGAAATTTTTAAAATTAAATTCATTATTTTAGATTTTATAGTAGTTAAACCTCAAATAAAACAAAAACAATTCTTATTTTAAACAAAATCCTTATTTTAATTAAGATTAATGAAAGATTTTTAGGTTCTTCGTACTCGATGAATGGAATCTTTATGGATTAGGTTTAATGACCGTTAATATTCGAAAATCAATCAGACACAATATTTCAATATTAGTAGTTTTATTAATTCCCGAGAAGAAATTATTATTCCCAAAAAATAGAGCAAGTCGACATCGCTACGATCTAAAGAAAAAGTTAAAAGGTGTTTAAATATTGAATTAAAGGATTAATGGCAAAAAAAGAATGTGAAAAATGTGCTAAAGCCTATCGGCTGATGTATCGCGTGCAATACAAACCAATCAAAGAATGGGTTTTTCTTTGCAACGACTGCGTTATTGAAGTGAGAAAGGACAACGAAGATTATCGTTACGGAGGCACTTGGAAAGGGTAATGGACTGTCAATAGGGCTTAGGGTTTAAATGTCTAAAGACAAGTACCTCAAACTGGCTTGTTTTTTCCTTCTAGCGGGGCATTCAACGAGAACTGATGTGGCTCAGCCGTAATACTTGTAACGCACCATCGAGTGAGGTCTTGATTAAAAGTAGTTGAACCTCTAAACGTCCGTCTCATTTTAATCACTTTGGAGGTATCCCAATTTCCAATGTCTTGATTGAAAGCTGTTGTATTTTCAAACATATTACTGATATCAGTCATTTTAGAAATATCCCAGCGACTTATGTCTTGATTGAAGGTGTCTGCGTTTTCAAAAACACCCCTACCATTTGTAACCATAGAAGTATCCCAGCTGCCGATGTTTTGATTGAAAGCAGCAGCCCCACTAAACATGCCGGCCATAATTTTTACTTGTGAAGTATCCCAACTGCCTATGTCTTGGTTAAAAGAAGTTGCCCCTTTAAACATATCGTGTGTATAGATTACATTTGACATATCCCAATCTCCAATGTCTTGATTGAAAGCTGCTGCACCATCAAACACTCCTGCGGTATTTATCACTTTAGAAATATCCCAATCCCCAATGTATTGATTAAAACTGTTTGAGTTTTTAAACATAGC
Source organism: uncultured Flavobacteriaceae bacterium (assembly GCA_913058385.1). Classification (GTDB taxonomy): domain Bacteria; phylum Bacteroidota; class Bacteroidia; order Flavobacteriales; family Flavobacteriaceae; genus UBA8316. Next base: position 23,417 of record CAJXQS010000022.1, on the reverse strand, counting down.
ATACATAAAGGTTACATTAGAAGTGTCCCAAAAACCAATCTCCGAATTAAAAGAAACATTGTCTTTAAATAGCTCAGTCATATCCGTCACTAAAGTTGTACATAAATTTACATTACCAGAATTAATTTCCATCGTTACAGTTGAATTATCAACCACCACATAAGTGATTCCTTCGATTACTTCAATATCTCCTACTTTTGCTTGAGGGCATATACAGGTGTTATTTTCAAAGTAAATTTTAATTTCTGGTGAATCATGAGTAAAACAACCATTCAATATTAACAAAACAAAAAGGGCTAATAATCTCTTCATACTTTTCATCTATAAATTACGCTAATTCCCGTTAACAATCCTCCGTGTTTAATGGTATATCCAAGCTCGTGCACAAGTCCAAATTTGCCATAAACTTTTATAGGATAGGTAATGGATAAGGAATAATCTATTTCACTAAATTCCTCTAAGTTTTTTAAAGTATTTATAACATTCGAGGGGTTTAAAAAGTCAAAATTTTCAGCGACTTGAGTGGCCGTAAACTTTTTATTGGTCAATGATTCCTTTGGACCGTTTCTAAAGCCAATTCCTAATTTTACATTAAGATTACCAAAAATATTATACCCTAAAGTAAACCAATAAGATCTTGTGAGGGAGGAAAAGCTCCCATTAAACCCTCTGGGTTTCCATGCGGCACCATTGTCATCAAACTTTTGTAGATAAAGAAACTCATCTGTCAACTGAAAGCCAATAATATATTTTTTATAATAAACATCTATTATAAAATGATAAGCTCCGTCGTTGAATAACCCATCAACTCTGGGGCCATAATAGGCGCTAGGGTATTTGGTCTGCCCCTGAAACAGCACCCCCAATGAAACTCCTTTAATACCATTGTCCGACCCTTCTCTTTCATTCCATTTTGGCTCTGAAACACCAGTAAAATAGTTGTTTTTTTGGCCTTGAGAAAATAAAAGATAAGGTGTTAACAGTGTTAAAATTATAGATCTACAAGTCATTTTTTATGGTAAATAACTTTTTATAAACTGTAAAAAGTCATAAAAACACTCAGGTCTATTTAACAAGTCAAGTAATTTCTGGGGGGAGGGTAAAATAGATTTAAATATCAGGCAGTTTAGTAAGTCGCAGAAGAGAATCGTAAGGTGCTTAAGAAATTAACATTAAGCTTAAAAGTTGTCTTTTTCAAACGCTTCTAAGCTCCAAACCATTTCAGGATTCTCGATAGAATCTGGTGCTGATCCCATTGCTTTGGCGTGGATGTCTTCGTCGATATTATTAAACCTGACGACCCAATGATCAACGCCCTCAATTTTAGAAATACCCTCCAGCAGTTCCACATCAATGTTGTGTTTCTTTTTTAAATGATGTGCAAAAAAATAACAGCTTTTCCAACTTTGATCTGGTTTTGGTTTGAAATCCAAAAGAAACTCATCTATTAATTCTTGTCGCTCCATTGCTGTAAAATATAAATTGTTATTCTTGACAAAGAAAAGAAAAAGTTTTGAAAACACAGATGAGATAAGCCTGTGTTTGGACCTAAGGAAAAGTTTTTCCTTGCGTTTTTGTTTTTCTTTTCGACTGTAAGTAGGTGTTCACAAAACGGATACTTCTTTTAATTTTAAAGAATTCTTAAAAACAGATCGTTTATTTTTTCTTTCTTCTGTTTGCGTGTTTATCCCCCTTGGTTTTGGGCTTACTGTATTTTTTGGCAATCTTAAATTTATAAGATCCACCTAAGTTGGTTTTTTTGTTTTTGTCTTTTTTTTCTTCCATTTTACAAGAGATAAAAACGCCTCCTTAACATACTTAGAGGTGTCTGATTTTATTTTTTAGCTTTACAAAGTTTGCACTTAATTTCTATTCCGTCTATCTGTACTTTATTCTTAGCATAGTCCTTAACACTTTTAAACGACTTGCAACCAGGACATTTTACCTCAGTTAGCACACCCTCACTATCAAATTTCCTTCTGCTTAAATACAAAGGAGTTTGCTTGCTATAGGCTTTAATTTTGTTTTTGTCTTCTTCGTTCATGGTATGGTATTTTATAGGACATAAACTTACGAAAGAACTGCCTCAATAGGATTACTTTATTGTTCAATAAAAAAACCTTCAGCAAATAACTATAAATCAGCTTTTAAGAAATCAAATTAAAAGACTTAGAGCGAAAGATTCGAAGTCAAATGTTTTCCCTTAATTTTACAACTTAAATCAAGCTATGAGTAAAAATAAAGTTTCCTTTCGTTGGGCGTTTAAAGAGTTTATTTGGCCCAGAAGAAAAATCGTTTCTTTTGGACTTTTCCTAATACTTGTGCGAAGTTTATCGGGCTTGGTGCTTCCCTATGCCAGCAAAACCTTAATTGACGAAGTCATCCCTTCTAAAGACACCGAGGCCTTGACCTTGTTGTTGATCGTGGTTTGTACAGCCTTATTATTTCAATCCATCAGTTCCTTTTCATTGACTCGAATCTTAAGTGTCGAAGCACAACATTTGATTTCTGTTCTCCGTGCGAGGGTGCAACAAAAATTACTCAAACTTCCCGTGAGTTTTTTTGATAACAATAAATCTGGGGCCTTGGTCTCCAGAGTAATGACCGATGTGGAAGGGGTCCGGAATTTGGTTGGTACCGGCTTGGTACAATTGATCGGAGGAAGTATTACTGCCATCATTTCACTCGTAATTTTGATTCGAATCAATGCGCAAATGACCTTGTTTGTTCTGGTTCCTGTTCTCATATTTGCCCTAATTGCGCTCAAAGCATTTGGATACATTCGTCCGATTTTCAGAGCCCGTGGGAAAATTAATGCAGAAGTAACTGGAAGGCTAACCGAAACCCTAAATGGGATTCGGGTCATCAAAGGATTTAATGCAGAAACACAAGAACAACACGTTTTTGAAAAAGGTGTAGATGAACTTTTTCAAAATGTAAAAAAGAGTTTAACCGCCACTGCATTCATGACCAGTTCTTCAACCTTTTTACTGGGATTGGCATCCGCTGGAATCATGGGAATGGGAGGTTATTTCATTATGAAAAACACCATGACCTATGGGGAATTTGTGTCCTTTACACTCTTCCTCGGCTTTATGATTGCTCCCATCGTTCAGATGAGTAATATTGGAAGTCAGCTCACCGAAGCTTTTGCTGGACTGGATCGAACACAAGAATTAATGGCCATCCCCGAAGAAAACGATCTCGAAACCCGAACTTTAGCCTTAGCGAAAATCGAAGGGAATGTTTCTTTTAAAAATATTTCGTTTAGTTATGACGACAAAACCGAAGTGCTCCACGACATTTCATTTGAAGCACCCAAGGGAAGTGTTACTGCCTTGGTTGGATCTTCTGGTTCTGGTAAATCTACCATTGCTGGTTTGGCCACTGCTTTTTTAAACCCAACTTCCGGGCAGGTTTTAATTGATGGCGTTGATTTGTCAAAAGTAGATCTAAGAAGCTTTAGAAGCCAATTGGGCGTAGTGTTACAAGACGATTTTTTATATGAAGGAACCATTCGAGAAAACATTCTTTTTCCACGGCCAGATGCCACTGAAAAAGAACTCTTAACGGCTGTTGAAGGTGCCTATGTCAACGAGTTTACCGACCGATTTGACGATGGCTTAGACACCCTCATTGGAGAACGTGGGGTAAAATTATCGGGAGGACAACGCCAGCGTATTTCTATCGCTCGTGCATTATTGGCGAGACCCAAAATTGTAATTTTAGACGAGGCGACTTCCAATTTAGACACCCAGAGTGAAGCATTTATTCAAAAGAGTTTGTCTGTTTTGATGCAAGATAGAACCACTTTTGTGATTGCCCACCGACTCAGCACCATTCAGAAAGCCGATCAAATCTTGGTTGTTGAAGAAGGCGATATCGTAGAACGTGGCAAGCATGAAGAGCTGATTGCTGCAGAAGGAAGATACTACGAGCTGTATACCTATCAAACACGAATGTAAGTCGATCTAAAGTGCGATCATTGTAAATAAAGTTGTCACTGACCCACCTTAATGTGGTTGAGCCATTGTTTTAAGCGGTCGGGCCATTGTTGTAAATGTCCGCGACCTATTCCGAGACCAAAACCGTGACCTCCTTCAGGATAGATATGCATTTCCACAGGGACTCCATTTCTCTCAAGGGCTTGATAAAATAAAAGGCTGTTCGCTACGGGGACTGCTTTGTCATCTGTTGCATGCAACAAGAAAGTTTTTGGCGTTTGAGAGCTTACTTGTAAATCATTCGAATAATGATCGATCAATTTTTGAGATGCATTTTTCCCGATTAAGTTGTTTTTAGACCCACCGTGATAATGCTTTTTATCAAAAGTGATAACAGGATAAATTAAAACCATAAAATCAGGACGAGCACTCAAAGAATCAATTGGATCTTTTGAATCTCCTAGCACATTTTCATCGTAATGTGTACCAAGAGTTGAGGCCAAATGACCCCCTGCAGAAAAGCCCATAACCCCAACTTGACCAGGGTCAATATTCCATTTTTTAGCATGATGTCGAACCAAGCGAATCGCCTTTTGGGCATCCTGCAAAGGCGCAATTTCTGGTTGGATGAGTGTGCTTGACTTTGGCAGACGGTATTTTAAGACAACGGCTGCTATTCCTTGTGCGTTATACCATTTTGCAATATCGATACCCTCCCAATCATAAGCAAGAATCGAATAGCCACCCCCAGGACAAATAACCACCGCCTGACCTGTGGCGGTTTTTTTGGAAGGTAGGAATACTTCAAGTGTCGGGTTTTGAACATTTGAAATCCTTAGAATGTCTCGATACATTTTATTTTCGACTTCCTCAGATGGATTTTGATTGGGAACTCCATCAGGCCAGAGCGGCAAAATGGTCTGTCCAAAGCCAACACTAGGACTTAAAAAAATGGTGAACAATGCGATCAGAGATAGATTTTTCATTTTTAAATCTTAAAACAATAGAATTATTTTAGGAACAATTTATTGGCAGGGATTATCTGTTTAGGAATCCCAGGGCCTTTGTAAAAAGCATCTAACCAACCGCCTCCATTTTGATTGTGATAATCAACCATTATTTTATGAAGTCCAGGCTTTAGTTCCACATTTCCCACTCTTTCTAGGGGGCCATGTCCTCCGTCATTGTCAACGATCATCTCATCATTGATATACAACCTACTGCCGTCATCCGAGTTTAAATAAAAACGATATTCACCTTCTTTTTCAATTTGAATATGTGAGCTATATCGAATCCCAAATTGATATTTTACTTCATTGATACTGTCGACCCGAAACTCATAGGTTAATCCAGATTTTACCGGTTTCATTTCATGAAAACTAGGTAAAAAGTCCAATTCTTTTTTACTTTCATAATATTTAAATCGGATGCCATTATTGCTGGATTTTTTTACCATTCTGAAATAGGCTCTTGAAACATCACTTTCCTGATCTTCTCCACTGAATGCTTTTGCTGAAACAATAGCGGTTTCATTTAAATTAAACTTCCCTTGATACAATTTTGAATTCCGATTGGGTAAGGACCCATCCGTAGTATATCTTATTTCAGCATCACCATTTACATCGATTTGAACTTCAGCCGGCTGGTCGACATACAAACCGCCAGCCGAGGCATATAAATTTGGTTTTGGGTAAATTATAGGGGACGGAATAACAACCTTTTGGTCTGACAAGTCATTTTCCGGAGTGCCCTTAAAAGCAGAGACAACAGGTCTTCCAATCCATGCTTGGGGAGGAGTCACCCCAAGTAATTTTGCGGCAGTAGCGGCATTGTCATAGGTGTAAACTTTATCCTTAATCAGGTAACCTTCTTTAATCCCTTTTCCATAAACTATAAATGGAATTTCAATTTCATCGAGGGTTTCTCCTCCATGACCATAACCAATACCACCATGATCGGCTGAAACGATAAAAGCAGTTTCATCAAAAATTCCCGCATCTTTTGTCGCTTGAATGATTTGTCCAATTTGTTGATCAATGTGAGCAACCGCATCGTAAAAAGCAGGGGTTTTATGTCCCATACTGTGACCAACATGATCGACATCATCAAAATGAATGAATAAGAAATTTGGTTTTTTTTCCTTTAGGTAGCTTACTGTTTTTTCAAGGGTTAACGCATCTGTTTTTTGATTGACATCATAGTTGAGCGCACTTCGTTCAATTAAACGCACAAAGCCTTTCCAAGTATAAATCGCCCCCATCTCCATGTCAGGTCTTTGTTGGCGTGCTACACCAAAAATTGTCGGATATATGTCTTCTAAGCCTGTTAGGACTGGAGGTAAAGTAAAATCGTCTTTCTCCCAACCGTTGGAGGTCACCCCATGCTGTTCAGGTCCCGAACCCGAAACCATCGAAGCCCAATTGGTACTACTTGAAGTCGGAAGCACCCCCCGTGCATTTAAGGTATAGGCGCCTTTGGCCATCATCTCATCCATCACCGGCGTTTTTGAGTTTAGAATACCATTAGGACTCATGGCATCCACTCCAATAATAACCAAGTGCTTGACTTTATAGTCAGTTGGTTTTTCGCAAGCGATTGAGGTCAATAGCAGAAGAAATAAAAAGTTTTGAGTAAAAGTTATTGTTTTGAACCATTTCATAATCAATGAATTAATGATTCAAGTTAGTAAATCATAATTAGATTACAATTTTAAAGCTTAAAATTTATAAAAACACCTACTCCGGGAAATAATTTTTCACCGGAACAAAGATCCAATAAAAACTTGTAGGATGAAGGTCATCTTGATACCAAAAGATTTTCTGCGGACTAGGATTACGTTTATTGTTTTTCATCCAAGGTAATGCCACTTTATCTTCACTGCTCATTCAGTGCCCCAAGCCCACGTTTACTTGGTGCAGGTAAACTTCTTCAAGTGTTCTCATTGTCCGATGATAAAAGTGCTTTTGATTTTCATATTGCCCGTACTTAATGGCGGAAGTTGTGCCTCCACATTTTCATAAAACGCGCTGTTTTAACAGCCCAATATTGTAATTGTAAAAAAGACGGAGAGGATAAAGAAAATTTTCAGTTTAATTAAATATTTTAATTTTTTAAATTAAGATAAAGCTGTTCAACTTTATCTCTAGCCCACTGTGTTTTTCTTAAAAATTTAAGACTAGATTTTATTGAAGCATCTTTTTTAAAACAATTGACATTAACTTTTAGCGCTAATTTTTCCCATCCATGACGTTCCACCAATACTTCTAAAATGGTTATCAACTTCACCCCGTGCAATGGGTTGTTGGGTTGTTCTTTATGAGGAACATTTTCTTTATCCATTAATAAACGAATTAATCCAATTTAAATTAAGAACAACATTTGGGTTTTGATTAAAGGGGATGCTGTATTTCCCAAAGATACCCCAAATCGAAAAACCTTCAAAACTTGTTTTAATGGTTTTCTTTAGGCAAAGTTCGTTAAGTGACTCCAAATTCTTTATGATTGCTTTTTAGGTCTCTAGCGATTTCACTTAATTCTTTTTCTTTTTCAAATTCTACAAAAAGATGTCCATCTACTAAGATTTTTGGATTTATAGATAGCTTATAAATTTCATGGTAAACCTCTCGTTTTGTGACGTCATCAAAGTCTTTATTTTTTCTGAGTCTCTTTCTGTACGTAATCCAATTTGATATCAGAATGAAAGGGTAGAAGAGTAGAAGTAAAAACAAAGATGTTGTCCTCAGTCGTGTTGGCTGAATGTGTTTTATTTTAAAGCCACTTAATTTTGCAAAGCAACGAAGTTTTAAAATGCCAATCAAAAAAATGTGACCATAATATATTTCATCCGTGATGTCTTCTTTAGACATCCAAATACTATCTAATTCGTTGGGAGCAATAATTGAATTAAATCGCTCACTTTCTGAAAGAAGGTAGCTCATTTTAGCTCTTAGGTTGGAGTAATTAGGAGTTGTAACAATAAGCCCTCCACCTTTTTTTATAACACGATTAAATTCTTTAAAAGAAGCCAATTGATCTGAGAAATGTTCTATACCTTCTTGACAGATTAAATAATCTGAACAAGCATCTTCAACAGGAAGACCTTCCGAAATATTTGCCCTTTTACAATCTAATCCTTCGATATTAAAATATTCAGGGAATAGATCTAACGGCAATGGATTCGCTCCAATTTCTTTTAAGGTTTTTGTAGTAACGCCATTTCCAGCAGGAAAATCTATGACAGATTTATTGAGAAACCTCCCTTTGTTTTTGTGTAGATATTTCTTAACATGATACTTAATACTTTTAGGGTTTTCCTCGTAATTCATTTTTTTCAATTTTCCCCCAAAACTTGTATTGGGTATGTCGTGTATTTAAGCCTCTAATTTAGTGAATACAAACCGAACAGAAAATCTGTGAGGACTTTAGTAAACATGCCAGAGCATATTATTTTTTTATACAGTGTTTGTATATAGTTGAGGTTGCATTAAAAAGGTTTTCATTCTTTTTTAAGAATCTAACATTATTGAATATAGCGTGAAATTTGGTTTGAATGTTTTCATTCTTTAAAACTTTTTTATTCAAATATTGCAAAAGTTTCAATGCACAAAATTTCTTGAATAGATCCCCGCCACAATGGCATTTATTTTTTGACAGAAGTCGTTGCTTTATTCCAATTAGAATAGCCCCAAAAATCCTTTCCACCATTAAATGTATTTTCAAGAAAAGTTAATAACTGATATTTAAACTTTTCGTGTTTCATTTTATCCCTATTGAGCTTAGCCTTTTTAGAATAATTCAATTGATCAATCCAACTTATCTTAGCCCGAAAACCCTTCATTACTTTTGGATGACTTGCATTGAAAACAGGGATTTTATCCATAGCACCGTAATTGAAAGTATCCGGCCTAGACTTGTATTCTTCATTAATTTTATCCCTCCCGTGGTGTATTGAATCTTGTTCTTTCTTTTTTGATTGCATCAGGTGGGGAGGACGAACCCATCCGTAATGATATACTGTTGCATTAACTTCAAGTACGTTTAGTTTCTCATCCGCTTTTTTTCTAAACGATTGAGCATCTTTATAAGAGTAAATCTCGGCATTATTCCTGACGATCCTGATTTCATCTTTATACCAACCATGAACCGGTAAATAATGCTCATAATCACCAAAAAAGTGATGATAATTAAATAGGAAACCATCAATATTTTTATTTGCTAAATTGTCAGTACAAGCCGCTACAATCATCGGATGGTCTTTTTCGTGAATTACCTCATCAGCTTGTAAATAGAAGCACCAATCTCCCTTACATTGGCTCATGGCGAATGTTGTTTCGTTGGCAAAAACTTTCCCATCAATGAAATCTCGTTCGGACCAAACTCTGTCAATTATTTTGATTTTATCGGAATTGATGGATTCAATTTCCTCTCGTGTTTTATCGTCTGAATCACAATCTCCCAACGCCACAATAAATTCATCAACTAGGGGTAATATGGATAAAATTGATTCCTTTATTGGAAAATAATACTTCGTAGCATTTCGTACCATTGTAAATCCGCTAATACTCACTTTTGATAGTTTTTATTGGTTAGTGTGTGAAATGATGCCTGAAAAAAGACGTTATTTTTTCGGAACAAACACCCTCCGAATTTTTATTTTCACCTTAAATCTCTTCACAGCTAAATTATAAAAATTTGGTGGCCTTGTAAAATAAGCAGAAACCTTTCTATTTAGTGATTAACAGCAGTGTTTTATGGGCTATTTTGAAGGGCATTTTACATTTTTTCTAATACCCAACTTGGCGCAATTTTCATAATCCAAGCGATTAATCGCCATCTTTTGGTTATGTAAACTTTTTTTTCTGTTTTAAAATTGCCGAATAGATTTGGTTGGAAGCTTTTTTTACGGGGGCTCCCCAAAAAAGCCCCTCACCTTTGGCCATGGGTGTGTCAACAAGACCGGGTTGGACATCAGTAATTTTTAGGTTTAATTTTTCATTTTTAGCAATACATCTCAAGGCTTCAAGATAATTTGCTTGAAATGCTTTCGACGCACTATAAGAAGGACAATATCGATTACCTCTTAAAGAGGCGATAGATGAAATTCCAACGAGATGCCCATGACCTTTCTTTTTTAACTTTGAAAACATAAATTCATAGACTTTGGCAATGCCGTTGACATTAGTTTTGATTACTTTATTTTCAATCTACCAGTCCAATTCTTGATTCAATTCAGAAACTCCAGAGGAAACGATGACTAAATCAACTACTTTCAGTTGGCTAAAAAGCGATTCCATTTTTTCGTCTGAATTGTTTATTTCTGTTATATCGTGCTCTTGAACTAAAATACGATTTTTAGAATTTTCTTTTATTTCGTTTAATAATTCTGTTCTACGTCCAGTGATTCCAACAGTCCAATTGTTATCAATAAGTATTTCAGCCAAACCTCTTCCAATTCCAGAAGTTCCTCCAATAATAATGGCTTTTTTCATTTTATTTTTTAAAATCCAAGTTGATTTTCTGTAATGCACTACAACGGGAGACTTCGCAATAAGCCTCATTTTAGTTAAAGATTAATATATTATAACGATTTACAGCATTTCTAAACCGTTGCTTTCTCTTAAAAAAGCACTGTGATTGTATCCGTTTTTCTTCAATATAACCCTTTAAATCAGCGATAAATACCTTGATTTGTGATGATAAATTCAATACGCTCCTTAATTCTTTAAGTAGAAGACTATGGACAAACAGATCTACCAGTCGTACATAAGAGTTTTGATCTACCATAGATTCTAAATCCATCATGGAGAGTTGGAATCTATCAATTTCTTGATCGATATGATGCATAGGTGTTGATTTTGAGGCACTTACAAGATACAGAAAACTACTGTTTTAAACAAAAAAAGAATTGTTAAATCATGGGTTTTTGCGCAGTCTGACGATCTAGTGTAAGAGTAGTAGCGGATTTCTACTCACTAACCTTTTAGTTTTGTACTAACCTTTGTTTTATGTTCATACTTTCGTTTTATCACTTAAACCGCTATTACTTATACACAATGTTATGCACTTTTATTCCTTATCTCAATCCATTTATGTCATATCGTGACACAAAATTCCAAACCAATTCAGATGTGTTCTGACCTTGAAAAGTTGCGCTAAACCAAATATGGTCTCCTCCAATATATTTGTAATGCTCAACAGAAACTAAGCTATCTCCTTGATCATAAACATAATGTTCAATATTGTTGTCACTTGTTACGGTTGGGGTTAAAACTGTATTATTAAAATTATTCCAATGGTCCAACGTACTTTGGGTAGAGTTATAGTCACTACTCCCATTATAGGGGAGAACGCCATCAGAAGTTCCATGAAGATGTATTACCGGCATAGGATGACTGGTAGGTCCAGTACAATCTAACATAACTCCCGAAACAGATGCTACCGCAGCAATTAAATCACTTTTATAGTTCGCAAGTCCATACGCCATCATGCCTCCATTTGAGTATCCAGCAGCATAAATTCTCTCCATATCTACATTATACTGAGATGAGATTTCAGTTATCATGGATTCAATAAATCCAAAATCATCAGCATTACTTTTATTGTCTCCTCCTAATGGACAAGCGTTCCAATGAGATAAACCATCTAAACAACTACCTTGAGGATAGATTAAAATAAAAGTGTCAGCTTCTGCCAATGAGCGCATATCTGCTTCTTGCATATAATCACTTGCACTACCACTAAACCCATGAAAATTCAGCATAAGTGGAACAGAAGATGTTCCATCATAAGCGTTTGGTATATACAACACATATTCTCTGTTGAGACCGTCATGAACTATAGTCTGTGCATTTGTATTTGAGTAACATTCCTCTGGATTTTTATTATCATCTTTTTTACAACTGCTTAGAATTGATAATAAAATGGTAAATAGTAAAATTGCTTTTTTCATTATACAGTTTCTTTAATTTTTTTAACGCCTATTTCTTTTTGGTCAAGGAAATAGAATGTCCATTTATTAGATTTAAAATCAATCTTTTTCTTTGGACTTTTCAGTTTGACAATGACTTCTAATATATAAATTTTCATTCATTGAGCTCTTAAACAACTATTTTTCATATGCAACTTAAGTTTACCTTCAATAAGAAAAACTTATTAATTCATAAGAAATTATAAATTAAAAAATCCCAAAACTTGATTTAGGTTTCCTAATTTAGAAAAAAAATAAAATATTATGAGCGAAAGTAAATGTCCTTTTCACGGATCGACCACCACACCTAACCTAGGTACTCAAAACAAAGACTGGTGGCCAAACCATCTAAACATAGATATATTACGCCAACACAGTGATCGAAGCAACCCACTACCCGAGTTGGACTACAAGAAAGAAGTAAAAAAACTGGATCTTGAAGCTGTAAAAAAAGACATCAAAGTCATGTTAAAAGACTCCCAAGATTGGTGGCCTGCAGATTATGGTCACTACGGTCCTTTTTTCATCAGAATGACTTGGCACGCAGCGGGAACCTATCGAACAGGAGATGGTCGAGGTGGTGCTGCAACAGGAGCACAACGATTTGCTCCGCTTAATTCTTGGCCTGATAATGGAAATTTAGATAAAGCGCGTCGTTTGCTTTGGCCCATTAAAGAAAAGTATGGAAATAAACTCTCTTGGGCAGACTTACTTGTTCTAGTAGGAAATGTAGCCATTGAAGACATGGGAGGCCCCAACCACGGAACAGTGATGGGAAGAGAAGATATTTGGCAACCTGAAAAAGATATTTATTGGGGAGCAGAAGACGAGTGGCTTGGTGACAATCGTTATGGAGACACTCGTCAATCTCTTGAAAATCCCCTCGCTGCAGTACAAATGGGGTTGATCTATGTCAACCCTGAAGGTCCCAACGGAAATCCTGACCCAGCACTTTCCGCTCAGGATGTTCGTGAAACCTTCAAACGTATGGCAATGAATGACGAAGAAACAGTAGCACTTACCGCAGGAGGACATACTTTCGGTAAAGCACACGGTGCAGGAGATGCTGCTTTGGTAGGTGCAGAGCCTGAAGGAGCTCCTATGGAACAGATGGGGTTGGGCTGGAAAAATAAACACGCTTCTGGACTAGGTGTAGATACAATCACTAGTGGTATAGAAGGTCCTTGGACAACAAACCCAATTCAATGGGATATGGGCTATTTAGAACTTCTCTTCAAGTATGAATGGGAATGTAAAAAAAGTCCCGCTGGAGCTTGGCAATGGCATCCGATAGACTGTGCAGTAGAAGATATGGTTCCTCAAGTGGACAGAAGCGACGAAAAAGTACTTCCCATGATGACCACAGCAGATATGTCCCTAAAGGCAGACCCACATTACAAAGCCATTTGTGAACGCTTTTTAGTAAACCCAGAGGAATTTGGAGAAACTTTTGCTCGTGCCTGGTTTAAACTTTTACACCGCGATATGGGCCCAAAAACCAATTATATCACTGGAGATTATAAAAATGTAGAATACATCTGGCAAGATCCAACTCCTGCGGGAAAAATTTTAACTCCTGCTGAAGAACAAAATTTACGTGAGGCACTTTCCAATTCTGGTCTCAGTATCCAAGAAATGGTAAACACCGCTTGGGCAAGTGCCAGCACTTTCCGGGGATCAGACAATCGCGGTGGTGCCAATGGAGCTCGTATCCGCCTTGCACCTCAAAAAGATTGGGAAGTCAACCAACCCGAAAAGCTTGCAAAAGTTCTAGGTCTATATGAGCAAATTGCAAAGGAACACAACACTAGTGTTGCAGATGTGATCGTTACAGCAGGTGCTGTAGGAATTGAAAAAGCAAGTGGTCAAAAAGTAGCCGTTAATACAGGTCGTGGTGATGCCACTCAAGAAAGCACTGATATAGATTCATTCGATCTTTTAAAACCCAAAGCATGTGGTTTCAGAAACTACTCTGAAAAAGAGTTTGCTGTAAGTCCAGAAGAAATCCTTCTTGACAAAGCCCAGTTGTTAGGACTCACCCCTGCAGAAATGACAGTGCTCGTGGGAGGAATGCGTGCAATGAAAATTTCTCACACAGGCGAGGGAGTTTGGACCGATGGACAGTTAAGTAATTCCTGGTTTAAGACCTTACTCGCGATGGATGTGGAATGGAGTTCTACGGGTTACAATAGTTATGTAGCCAAAGATCGTAACACAGGTGCAGAAGTCAGAACCGCTTCAAGAACAGATCTTGTTTTCGGTTCCAACTCTGAACTAAGAGCTATTGCTGAGGTCTATGCACAGGACGATAACAATGATAAATTCGTATCCGATTTTATCCAGGCATGGAATAAAATCATGAATGCAGATCGTTTTGATTTAAAATAGATTCAAAATTTATCTTAGTTTTAAAAAACCCGATTTCATATCGGGTTTTTTGTTTCATGGATTTGAAACATAATGTAATTCACACTAAGATTTGCTAAGAATCAATAGATTTTAAATACCCTTGTTTTGCAATTGAATTCGTATTTTTGTGTGAGAAGTTAATGGAATTGCAAAAAAGGAAAAACCTGCACAAACCGATTCAAAAGTAATCCGTCAGCGACAAGTGCTCCCGGGCGGTGCTTTGATGTTGATTGCACTTCTATTATCCATAGCTTTTGTTTCATACCTATGTCATTGGAAGGCAGACTATAGTAATCTAGGAGCATTCAAAGTCAAAACTGTAAAAGCTTAAAATCTACTCAATAATCTTGGGAGCATTGGTGAGTCATTTTTTTGTGTCTCAAGGGATAGGATTGGCATTCATTTTTTTTCCGTATTTACTTGAACTTAGTCGATTTTAATTGTTTTTTAATAGCAGTATACATCGTTGGGCCCCAAACTGGGGATGGGGTATCGCTCATAACCTTTGGATCAGATTACCCATACAATTTGTGTTGATCTACTGGGCCTATGCCAACAGAAACGTTAATCAATTTTTAACAATAGCATCCGATCTTATTTGATTGTAAAACAACTCCTTATACGTTTAAAAAATTAATTGTAATTTCATTCCCATTAGTTTTAAAAATGATTTTCATTTATGAAAAAGAATACTTTCTCAAAGATTATTAGTGGATCCTTACTGATTTTACTGATTTTCATTTTTTTTGGTTTAAAACCTGAAGAAAAAGTAGACTTCAGTACACAGGTAAAACCAATCCTCAACAAGCGTTGTATCTCCTGTCACGGGGGCGTTAAAAAAAACGCAGGATTGAGCTTTCTATTTCAAGAAGAAGCGATGTCAGTCACCGAATCAGGAATGCCTGTTATTCTCCCTGGCAATGCAAAAAAAAGTCTTTTGATCCAAAAACTACATGAGACGGATCCCGAGCAGCGAATGCCTTACCAAAAAGAACCGCTATCAAAAGAAGAAATTGACATACTTACGCGCTGGATAGATCAAGGGGCAGAATGGGGAGCGCATTGGGCATATACTGTTCCCAAAAAAGAGACATTGCCCGAGGTTGCAGACGAATTTGAGGAGTTAGGTTTTTTAAGACAACCCATCGACTACTTTGTTGCAGCCCGAATGGAAGAACTAAAATTATCTCCCAACCAGATCGCTGATAAAGAAATTTTGGCAAGACGCGTAGCATTTGATTTGACAGGACTTCCCCCTGCGCGGCCTCTTTTTGATGCTTTTATTTCTAGTAAAATAAGTTATGAAAATCTCGTTGACAGCCTTTTACATTCTAATGGCTATGGCGAGAAATGGGCAAGCTGGTGGCTCGATTTGGCCCGTTATGCCGACACCAAAGGTTATGAAAAAGATGCTGGCCGTTCCATATGGCAATACCGCGATTGGGTTATTCGCGCCCTCAATGATGACATGCCCTACAACGCATTTTCTATTGAACAATTGGCAGGAGACTTGCTGCCCAACCCTAGTGCGGATCAATTGATTGCTACCGCCTTTCATCGCAATACCATGAGCAACGACGAAGGAGGAACAGAAGATGAGGAGTTTAGAGTCGCCTCTGTGATCGATCGTGTTAATACCACTTTTGATGTATGGCAAAGCACGACCATAAGTTGCGTCCAATGTCACAGTCACCCCTATGATCCCATTAAGCAAAATGAATATTATCAATTAATGGCATTTTTTAATAATTCCAGAGATGAAGACACCCCCGACGAAGCGCCAAATTTTAGAATTTATTCTGATGAAAACACAAAAAGGATCGCGTCCATTTTGGAATGGAGTGCTCAATATGGGGACAAAAAAACCATCGAGGATTTAGATAAATTCTTTCAGTATTTAGAACCCAAATACCAATTGCACAATTGTAAAGACTTTGTTAATGGAGAGCTTTCCGATTCAAAATATCTCGCACTTCGAAACAATGGCTCCGCCTATCTCAGAAATGTCAATACCCAGGGAAATACGAATTTATACTTTTATTATACCGCCAGCCCAAGGGGAACGGAAATCACCATTCGCAATGGAAGTGCTAAGGGAGAAGTCTTAGCTAAATTTCCTGCCAAGAAAAGCAAATGGACCATTGCGAAAGTTCCATTCAAGCCAGTAAACGGAACCATAGATTTGTATATCGAATCTAAAAACGATGCGATTACCCCCCTAAGAACGGGGAGTAAAATTCTATGGTTTGCCTTTGTCCCTGAACTTCCTGGTAAAGGGGAAATAGGGTATAATAAAATTGAAAAAGAACTTCTCGAACTAATTAACAACCCTGAAACTTTAACCCCTATTATGATCGAAAACCCCAAGCACATGCAGCGAAGTACGCATGTTTTCGACAGAGGAGATTGGACTTCCAAAGGGGAAGAGGTCACAGCAGGCACTCCCGAATTTCTAAACAATTGGGACAATGAATGGGAGAAAAACAGATTGGGGTTGGCCAAATGGATTGTCAGTGAGGAAAACCCCTTAACTGCCAGAACGCTAATTAACAGGGTTTGGTATCAACTTTTTGGTCGGGGTATCGTGAGTACAATCGAGGACATGGGAACCCAATCAGAACCCCCATCACACCCCGCTTTATTGGATTGGATGGCGGTAAATTTTATTGAATCTCAAGACTGGAAGTTGAAAAGTCTCATGAGATCCATAGTGCTTTCTGGAACCTACAGACAGAGTTCAAAAATCAATAAAGAAAAACAACAAATTGATCCCAAAAACGAATATTATGCACGCGGGCCTAAGCTTAGAATGAGTGCTGAAGAAATTAGAGATCAAACTTTGGCTGTTTCAGGCCTATTGTCAAAAAAAATGCATGGTCCTGGTGTAATGCCACCTCAACCAGAAGGTATTTGGGGACATGCCTATATGGGAGACCTTTGGAAAGTAAGTAAAGGAGAAGATCGTTACAGAAGAGCGGTTTACACTTATTTTAAAAGAACAAGTCCCTATCCTTCTTTCATGACTTTTGATGCAGGAAGCAGAGAGGTTTGCTCGGTGAGAAGACTCCCTACCAATACTCCGCTCCAGGCCTTGGTTACCTTAAACGATCCGGTCTATTTGGAAGCTGCGATGAATTTTGCAAAAACTCATTTGGAGCAAAATTCAATAGAAGACGCCATAAAAATGATGTATAACAAAGCGACTTTTAAAAAAATTAATGCTCAAAAACTCGAGGTCTTAAAAGATCTTTATGATGCTGCAATTACCGAATATGAAGAAGACCCCGCCGCACTTGATGGATTTTTAGACCTTAAAGAAATTACTGACAAAAGATTGGCAGCACTCACTTTGGTCGCGAATGCGATTATGAATTTAGATGAATTTTTGACCCACGCTTGATTATGGATAACTATAAAAAATTAATACAAGAACAACTGTTGAGAAATGCGCAAGTCAACAGCAGAAGACATTTTCTGAAAGACTGTACTTTGGGGATTGGCGGATTGGCATTGGGAAGCTTTTTACAATCTTGCAGTCCCAATTCTATTCCCAAAAACAACTACAGTACCGCAGACAGGACACTCAACCCTTTGGCTCCGCTTGCTCCTCCTTTTGCTCCAAAAGTGAAGAGTGTGATTTACTTGCATATGGTTGGTGCGCCTTCTCAATTAGAGATGTTTGATTACAAACCGGAACTACAAAAATTACACAATCAAAAGTGTCCAAAATCTCTTTTGGAAGGGAAAAAGTTTGCTTTTATACGCGGCGAACCCACCATGCTAGGACCACAAGCTTCCTTTTCTCAAGCGGGGGAATCTGGAAATTGGATTTCTGAATATTTACCCCATTTTAAAAAAGTAATCGATGATGTCGCTTTTTTAAAGGCAGTCCATACCGACCAATTCAATCATGGTCCAGCACAGCTCCTGATGCATACTGGAAGTGCTCGTTTTGGACGACCAAGTTTAGGATCTTGGGCGACCTACGGATTGGGAACTGAAAACCAAAATTTACCCGGTTTTGTAGTGCTCAGCTCGGGAGGGACACCTGATGCGGGTAAAAGTGTCTGGGGAAATGGTTTTTTACCTTCTGTATATCAAGGAGTTCAATGCCGATCGAAGGGAGATCCAGTGCTCTACCTTAAAGATCCCAAAGGCGTTTCTAGAGGTTTAAAAAAAGATATTGTCTCCGCCATAAATTCGATCAATCATCAAGAGTTTATAAAACATGAAGATCCTGAGGTTTTGTCCAGAATCAATCAATATGAAATGGCTTACCGGATGCAAATTGCGGTACCCGAAGTGATGGACATTAACAGCGAGCCAGAATCTATCAAAGAAATGTATGGTGTCAAACCAGGGGAAGAATCCTTCGCAAACAATTGTCTTTTGGCAAGAAAAATGGTTGAGGAAGGCGTTCGTTTTGTTCAGCTTTATGACTGGGGCTGGGACACCCATGGGACGAATCACAACACTTCTGTGGATTTGGGCTTACGCAATAAATGCCGTGAAATTGATCGTCCAATTACGGCACTTCTTTTGGACTTAAAACAAAGAGGGCTTTTAGACGAAACGCTGATTGTCTGGGGAGGTGAATTTGGAAGGACGCCAATGCAAGAAACCCGAGAGGGAAAAACAAATAAATTTAAAGGACGCGACCATCACGGCGATGCTTTCACCATGTGGATGGCTGGCGGGGGAATTAAAAAAGGAGCCCTTCATGGGGCAACGGACGAAATTGGGTTTTCTGGAGTTGAAGGACGCGTTTCAGTTCATGATATTCAAGCAACGATTCTTCATTTACTTGGGTTTGATCACGAACAATTCACCTATGATTATCAGGGACGACCTTTTCGACTTACTGATGTTGCGGGCAATGTGATCCAAGAAATTCTAGCATAATCCTTTTTAAATTGATAAAATAGTTTTCTATATCTCTTAAGCATTTAATAAAAATTAAAAAAACAACAAGCATTTGATAGATTCATTGGTAACACTTCTCGGTAGATTTCACCCTTTAATCGTTCACCTTCCAATTGGTTTTTTATTACTTGGCCTGATGATGACTTTTTATGACCGGAAAGAAAAAAAGCATCTGGGAATACTTAAGTTCGCCTTCTTATGGGGCGCCCTAAGCACCCTGCTTGCCTTAATAACAGGATTGGTTCAATACGACCAAGAGGGCTATCAATGGCGTGATATTCAATGGCATTTGATTTTTGGAATTCTTACAACATGCCTTTCTTTTGCGTATTATTTTCATCTTATTGACTTTGCATTTTTTAAAAGAATCCCAGAAAAATTATTAGCCTTCAGCTTGTTATTTGTTTTAATACTTACGGGACACTTAGGGGGCAATCTCACCCATGGATCAGATCACTTAATCGAACCTCTCCCCCAAGGTTTAAAGAACGCTTTGGGAATGGAAACCCCTGCGGTTTCGTTTGAATTAAACCCTGACACCTTCCGCGAATTACCACTATATGGCGGTGTTGTTCAGCCCATTTTAGACCTTAAGTGCGTGAGTTGTCACAACCAGAAAAAATCAAAGGGAGAATTACTTTTAAATGATTATGAAGGAATTGTTGCAGGGGGAGAAAGCGGCGAGGTGATCAATTTTGAGGTCCCAAGAAAAAGTCTAATTTGGAAATACATTCATCTTCCGTTGGAGGACGAAATGCACATGCCCCCAAAGGCAAAAACACAGCTAACCAAAGCAGAAATTAAAGTAATTAGCCGATGGATTGAGTTGGGCGCAGATGAAAAAAAAGTCATCAAGGACCTAGGTTTGGAGCGAAGTATTTTTAGTAGTTTTTTTCCAAAAAATACTATGGGAATTTACCCTAAAATTGAAATTCCTCCTGCGAATACTGAGGTAGTAGAAAACTTAAAAGATTTAGGAATTAATATTGCTCCAATATTTAAAACTGCTGCTTTTTTAGAAGTTTCTTGCGTCAACATGTCTCTTTTTGAAGATCAATTTTTGGATTCGTTACTTCCAATAAAGGATCACATTGTTTATCTAGATTTAGGTAAAACAAAAATAACAGATAGTGTTTTTAGCTCACTTGTAAAGTTCCAACATTTAACGGTGCTTAAGTTAGACAATACCGAGATTACTGGAAAAGGAATCGGTCAACTGTCAGGGTTGCTTCACTTAAAACAAATTAATCTGACCAATTCCAATTTCGATTTTAAAATTCTCCCAACTTTATTTTCTTTTCCCGCTTTGACGGATGTGTTTTTATTTCAAAAAGACTCAATGGATTATAATTCCGAGAATATACCGCAAAAATTAAAAGGTGTTTTCGAGTTTGGGAATTACAAAGTGGACGCCATTCCGAGTGATAAAATTATTTACTGAGTTTACTTTTTAAAATTCTCCCACAATTAGTTTCCCCTCTTGATTGATAAAATAGGTGATGCCAGTTTTTTGACTTTTAGTTTTTAACAGATAGCCTTTTGGATTTATGATTTGTTCCATAATTAAATCATTTCCTTGATGGGATTCTTTAATCGGAAACTTCACCTTAAGGTCTGTTTTATCTCCAGAGGAACGCAAAACTTTTCTATAATGCTCATACATCCATAAAACAAGTTGTGCATCTTCGGGATATTCAAACTGTGGGATGTTTTTGTTCGCCGATTTTTTATTGAAATGAACAAAACCCCACCTTTCAGGTTCATGCATGTTGATCACTTCTTGTGGACTCCACACCCAATTGTACTCTGGTAAAAACTTTCCTTGTGGATCTTTTTTTCGATAATATTTATTGTTTACTAATTCGTAATCCCATTCAACTCTAGAAAAATTTAAACGCCAAGTTTCACCTTCTGGAGGTTGCTTCTCATTCGTCGCTTCGAGCAATGATTC
Organism: uncultured Flavobacteriaceae bacterium; assembly: GCA_913058385.1. Classification (GTDB taxonomy): domain Bacteria; phylum Bacteroidota; class Bacteroidia; order Flavobacteriales; family Flavobacteriaceae; genus UBA8316. Next base: position 2,224 of record CAJXQS010000022.1, on the reverse strand, counting down.
CCAAGGAATCGCAATCTCTACAGTCCAAAACTGATCGATATCCGAGGCGTCGTTTATTGTCCCTGAGACATTAACATTCGATTGAAAACCTTTGACATCCCACTGATTTAAAACCACAGGATGGTTCCGATAGGGCTTGGTTAAAAACAAATCCCAAACAGTATTTAAGGCATTGACTTCGATTTCCATATAATTGTGGGTGTCCCCATCAGGATCAATAAAAATCTCAAAATCATTGTTATAAAAAATCACGGTATCCCGCTGTTTAAGATCTCCCCAAATGTGTGGTTCTTTTAATTTCGTAAAAAAATAAAGATTTTTATCATCCCATAGCATTTTCATTCGGGTCTCAAACCTCGGAATTTTCACCCCTTCAATGTCAATAAAGGGTTCGGTCCAAGCATTGTCTTTCCATACTTGCTCATTATCTTTCCCATCGACAGTGATTTCTTGAGTTGTATAGTTCGCCACATAGTTTTTCGGCAATTTAGGTAACGGAACTTCTTTGTTCTCCCCTTGGGGGTTCGAACACGAGACCAAGGCCAATAATAATAAAGCAGAAAATTTCAATAGATTAACAGACATTAACGGGTTGTGGTTTTAATTAGTTCGTAAATTACAATTTAATTTTTTTAAACCTGAACTAAATTTCACAACCATTGGGACTTAAAAACAGGCATTTGTTTTTATGTAAAGCAACTCCCCTAAATTTTTAAAAAGAAAAAACAAGAACCAGGGTTTATGATTAAAAAAACCACCACACCTGGATTTAATATTAAAAGACCCGAGGGTGTAAGTAAGCACTTATAATTATGACTTATGACATCGTTAAACGCCTTAAAACAGGAGTAATGCAGCTTTTTTGATATTAATTTAACAGTAAGTGATTACTTATAAAATTTTAATTTTTATGCTTTTCGAGAAAACCATTCACCACAAGAAATGAGTCAACTTTAATCATGCTAGCATCATAAGCTCCATTCTCGGCATTTCTATTGTGATTAAAAAAGCCATGTTTTTCTCCTTCGTAGAGGTGTGTAACGCATTCATTCCTATATGTTTTCATTTTCGAATCAAACTTCAAAACTGTTTTATAATCAACAGTGGTGTCAGCTTTCCCGTGAAAAATTATTGTAGGAGGGGTGTTTTCATCTATAAAGTTATAAGGAGATAGGAATTCAGGAGCAACACCTAATTTTGTTAAAGTGTAATTCTTTTTTTCCCATGAAGAGCTTATCTTTTCAAAGGGGTATAAAATCACAACAGGATTAAATAAAATCATGGCGTTGGGTCTAGAGCTCACATTTTTATCTTCAGTTACCTCATCGTGCATTGGAATTGTCCCAGTTGCCGCAGCTAAATGCCCTCCCGCAGAACCACCACTTGCTACAATTTTATCGGGAATTACCCCCAAAGCATCAGCATTTTTTCTCACCCATCTGATGGCTGATTTCGCATCCTTTACTGCATAAACCGCAGTTGTATTGTTTCTAGAAGAGACCCTATAATCTGCTAATATTGCAACCATTCCTCGAGCACTTAAATACTTACAATGTTCAAGAAATTGGTTTGGATTTCCCCCTTTCCAGCCTCCCCCAAAGAAAAAAACAATGGCAGGCCTGGGATCATTTTTTATAGATTGTGGAGGATTAAAAATCCATAACTTAAGATTCAATTCATTAACTTTTTTATAAACAAGGCTGGTGTCACTTTCAATTTTAGGAGGATAAATACTTTGAGAATATAGGCATCCTGTATTGACAAAAATTAATGTCATAGACAACAAACAAACCACATCAATTTTTTTCATGAATCAAGATAAATCTTTAATACCTTCAAACTTAAAATAATGACCTGACTTTACCAACTATTTTCACTGTCATGAAAACCACCTAGAAATTTAAATACGCTTAAATTGTAGTAATTTAATTTTCATAAATAATTAAACAAATACGATGAAATTAAAAGAAGTAACTGTTTTTGGCGCTACGGGGATGATAGGGAGTTCCCTATTATAAATTCTATTAAATGACGCTGATTGTGGTAAAGTAAATGTAGTCACAAGGGCTCCTTTTTCTATAATTAACAAAAAAATCGAGTCACATGTTATTGACTTTTCTAACCCTCAATCTATTTCAAAAATTATTAAAAACAGCCAGGTGGTTTTTGCAGCCATTGGGACCACACAATCTAAAGTCAAGAGGGACCAAGAAGCCTATCGCAA
>CAJXQS010000021.1:0-34968 GCA_913058385.1 uncultured Flavobacteriaceae bacterium | reverse complement strand
GTTGCCAGTTACACCATAGGCCATTAGAAAGTTTGGCAAATTTACGTTAAAGTTTTTTATAGCCAAATAAATCTTTTTAAATTCTGACATTTAATGTTAAATAAAAAAAGAAGGGTTTTTCTATTAATTCATACATTCGTAAAACAAAAAAAAAGCATGTCAGAAAAAGGATATAAACTATGGAATCGCAGTTTTGGTTGGGCTGTTTTTACAATTGCCCTGATCACTTTTGGGAGTACGGTAGAACCGACCGCAAGTTTTTGGGATGCGGGGGAATACATCGCCACTTCGGCTAAGCTTCAAGTAGGCCATCCTCCAGGAGCTCCATTTTTTCAAATGATGGGCGCATTTTTTGCTCTTTTTGCGAGCACTCCTGAAAATGTTGCACTGATGGTCAACTACATGTCTGTTTTTTCAAGTGCTTTTAGCATACTTTTTCTTTTTTGGACTTTAACGATACTTTTAAAAAAATTACCCGCATTTGCATCATTAGACAATCTTTTTTCACGTCTGAGTTTCTTTGGAAGCGCGACTGTGGGAACTTTGGCTTTTTGTTTTTCAGATAGTTTTTGGTTCAATGCCGTTGAGGCGGAGGTCTATGCCATGGCAACTTTTATCCTGTCCTTGCTTTTTTGGCTCGGATTGCGCTGGGAACAAGAAATGAATACGCCACGAGGAGATCGATGGCTTTTGTTGATTGCTTTTGTAATTGGACTCTCTTTTGGAGTTCACTTTATGGGATTGCTGACGATCCCTGCCTTGGGAATGATTTATTATTTTAAAAACAATAAAGAAGTTGATCTTAAAGGCTTTGTCATTGCTAATTTGGTTTCTGTTGCCATTCTTCTTTTTATATTTAAACTACTCTTGCCATTAACACTTGCGTTTTTTGGAAATGCCGAAGTGTATTTTGTCAATAAAATAGGACTGCCCTTTAACAGCGGAACCATCATTGCCGGCTTGTGTTTTGTGTTTTTCTTTTATTATACCTTAAAATTAACCCGTCAGAAAAAATGGATTGATTTTAACACGGGTATCCTGTGCGTGTTATTTTTATTAATTGGATTTTCTTCTTGGTTGATGATCCCCATAAGGGCAAATGCCAACACGGTAATTAATGAGAATTCCCCTTCCGATGCTCGCTCTTTGTTGGCCTATTATAACTTAGAACAATACCCGGAAACTCATTTATTTTATGGGCCCTTGTTTTCAGACGCATATGCGGGACAAGACGACACGGAACCTTATTTTGATGACAAACCAAAATATGAGCGAGACTTAAAAACGGGGAAATACGTTATAGTAAATCACTGGGAAAATGCAAGGATCAATTCGAATGCAAAGCACCGTGGATTTTTACCAAGACTTTGGAGTTCAGAGCATGCAGGCAATTACATCAACTTTACCAAACCACTTGAGTTCTCCATTTCACCTTCCTATCGAGGCAATGAGATGTTGGTGAGTCGTGTAAATGATTTTAGAGATGAGATAAGAGAAGGCCAGCTGACAGGGGACGACTACCATCAATTTTATAAAACGCTTGCACCCTACCTCGACATTGAAAAACCTAGTTTTTGGAGTTCTCTTCAGTATCTTTTTGAATATCAAATGGGGTACATGTACTGGCGTTATTTTATGTGGAACTTCACAGGGAGACAAAATGACAAAGCAGGTACATATAATATTTTGGATGGGAATTGGATCAGTGGAATTGATTTTATTGACAGCATTCGATTGGGAAATCAATCCGAACTTTCTGAAGATGCCTTAAACAACAAAGCAAGAAATACTTACTTTTTCTTACCCTTAATATTGGGCTTAATCGGTTTGTTTTTTCTCTACCAACAAGACCCCAAGCGATTTTGGGTATTATTGCTCTTTTTTCTTTTTACTGGGTTGGCGCTAAAAGTTTATCTAAACGAGCGTCCTTTTGAACCTCGCGAACGCGACTATGCTTTGGTCGGATCGTTCTATGTCTTTTGTATCTGGATCGGAATGGGTGCCTATGCATTGGTTTATAAATTAAAAAATTTAAAAGCACCAAAATTCATTCAACCTGCGGTGGTTGGAATTTGTTTACTAGCTGTCCCCTTGTTGATGGCTTATCAAAACTGGGACGATCACGACAGATCAGATCGTTATACCGCCCAATCAATGGCTAAATCCTATCTGCAATCCATTCAGGAAGATGTGGGTGCGATGATTTTTACGATTGGAGATAATGATACTTTTGCCTTATGGTATGCACAGGAGATTGAGGGCTATCGAACCGATGTTCGAACAATCAATACCAGCCTTTTGGCAACAGATTGGTACATCGATCAAATGAAAAGAAAAACCTATGATAGTGATCCCATTCCCTCACAAATGACTCATTCGCTTTATGCTTACGGAATTCGTGATTATATCAAACACGAATCCATTATTGATTCAGTTAGGTGGGATATTAAGGACTTTGTCAATTGGGTGTCGAGTGACAACCCCAGAACCAAATACAAGAGTTTGTTACTTCAGGCTGGGGAGGACCCCAGCAGATTGCCAGTCAATACTCAAGAGATGATTTTTTATCCTACCAATAAGATCAGGGTTCAGGTCAACAAGGAGAATGTTTTGAAAAGTGGCATTGTAAAGCCAGAGGACGCAGATTTGATCGTTCCGTATATTGATATTGATTTACCGGAATCGGGTATTACGAAAAACCAACTGATGATGTTGGATATCTTGGCAAATAACAACTGGGAAAGACCAATTTATTTCACAGGCGGGAGCTATTCCCCCTCAGAATACATTTGGATGAAGGAGTATTTACAATTGGAAGGTCTGGTTTATAAATTGGTTCCCATCAGAACTCCATTAAACCCAAACAACCCCTACATGATGGGCCGTTTGGACTCGGATTTAATGTATGACATTGTCATGCAGTGGAGTTGGGGGAATTCTAGCAGTCCAGAAATTTATCATGATCCAGAAACAAGAAAAAACAGTATTTCCTTTAGAAGCAATATGGCGCGTTTGGCCGAACAACTTCTGGAAGAAGGTAAGACAGAAAAAGCCAAAAACGTCATAGATTTGGCCATAGAAAAAATGCCGCTGGACTATTTTGGTTACTACAGCCTGATGGTTCCATTTGTTGATGCCTATTACAAATTAGGCGAAAGCCAATCTGCTCAAAAACTAGCTTCCCGAATCAGTTTTAAGTATCGCGATGAGTTAGAATATTTTTCCTCACTAACGGTCAACGAGCAATACATGATGGGAGAGAATGTGATTACAGAAATTGAGCGTTACCGAACCATGGTAGAGGCAATCTTAGTGAATGAGGATAAGGTTTTATTAAAAACAGAATTGGATTTATTTGTAAAATCAATTACTCCTTTTGTTTTCCTTTATGGGGAATATGACTATTATACTTCTTTGGCCTTATTTGTTGAAGGTTATTATATCGCAGAAGAAACTCAAAAAGCACGAGCACTAATCGAAACCATTGTCCCTCAATACCAAGAGCGATTTGAGGCGATTGCAGGCTATGCTAAAAAGAACAAAATGCCAGTATTGGATCGTATTAAAAATGAAGTTCTCGATTATCAGGAGTTAATTAATATTTCGAAATCATACGACGAAAAATCTTACAGTGATTCACTCCAATTAGGATTTGACGAAGTAATAGAGAAATTTAATTAGGAATATAAAAGTGATGATGAAACCGCTTAATTGAGATGGTTTTGCATCAATGCGATGAGGGTATTTGCATCTTGTCCTCCACTTTGACGCCAAACCATTTCGCCTAATTTATAAATGATAAGGGTCGGCAATACTCGAATACGAAGCGCTTCGGATAGCTTTTCGTTTTGATCTGCGTCAATCTTAATAACTTTTCCTTTATCTCCTATTGCTGCTGCAACATCTTTGAGCACTGGATGTAAAGATTCGGATTCATCAATTTCATTATTAAAAAAAACCAATAACAAAGGTTGATTGTCGTCTAGAAGTTCTCCAAATTTTGACATTGATTAACAATTTCAGGGTTTGATACGACAAAAGTAGCTTTTTTTATGATTATATCAATACATTCTTCTTTTTCAGGGTAATAACGGTGATCTCGGGCCAAATACCGACCCGTCCAGGATAGGCCAAAAAACCAAATCCTCTATTTACGTTGAGCCTCTGTTTTTGTTTTTCATAAATCCCGGCCCATTGTTTGTATCGCCATTTTGAAGGGCTCCATTTTATCCAGCCAGGGATTTCAATTCCAAATTGCATTCCATGGGTGTGTCCACTGAGAGTAAGCTGAAAGGGAAAAGGATGTGGCAGAACTTCGGCTTCCCAGTGAGAGGGGTCGTGGGTCATTAAAATTTTAAAATCTTTGGAATCAATGTTTTCAACAGATTTCTTCAAATCTCCTGCTTTTTTAAATCTACCTGTACCCCAATTTTCAACGCCAATTAGGGATATTTCATCCTCCCCCTTTTTAAGAATTCGATTTTCGTTTAATAACAAATCAAACCCCATTTCTTTATGAATTTCAAAGAGGTCCTTCATATTTTTGTCTTTGGCCTGTTCGCTATCCCATTGAGCATAATCCCCATAGTCGTGATTTCCTAAGATTGAATACTTTCCATAAGAGGCCTCTATTTTTGAAAATAGGCCAATCCAAGGTCTAGCCTCTTCAGACCTGTTATTTACCAAGTCTCCAGTAAACAACAGAAGATCAGACTTTTGATTATTGATCAACTCAACGCCATAAGCAACCTTTTCAGGATTGTCGAAACTTCCGCAATGTAAATCCGAAATCTGAGTGATGGTAAATCCTTCAAAAGCCTCTGGGAGGTCTTCATATTCTAAGGTATAACTCAGCACTTTGTAATTATATTTACCCTTAAACATACCATAGAGCAGTGAAGCAAGGGGAATGGCTCCCAAGCCTAAAGCGATTTGGGAAATGAATTTTCGACGATTGGGGAGAAACGTATTGTTTTCTGTTGTTTTAGATTTTAAATATTGAAATAGCCCTTGAGGAATTCGAACCAAATCTTCTAAAAGAAGAAACAGTACTAAGACCAATTGAAAAGCAAAAAGAGAGATAAAAAATCCAATACTAAGTGAAATCGCGTGGGAGTACCCAACGGACCTGTCAAGCGTAAAAAAATGCCAAAATGAATTCCCAAAAATTAAAACGACTGAGGCCCAATAAAGTCCTAAAGCCCACTTGTTTTGGGTTAAAGTTCTAATAACTTGAAAGGCGTACCATTCTATTAAAACAAATACAAACATTAAAACCACCCCACGTAAAATCATATTTTTAAATGATAACTTAATTTATAATTATTTGGAACCAACTTTTTCAGCCAATAATAAGGCTTTACCATCGGTTAAACTGGCAATATAGCAAGTCGCATTGAGAAGGGTTTCATAAAGACTTTCCGCGGGAAGTAAAAAATCTTCTGGGAGGAGTTGAAGGATGAGCTTGTCATAGCTGTTGGCTTTGTTCTCAAAGGCATTTGCCCCTGCACTAACAAAGGCTTCTAACAGAGAGGAAATGGCTTTGTATCCTAAAATTTCTTTTTGTACTACTTCGTCAGAGCGGTATATTTTTTTGATGCTTAAATTGATAATGTCCGAAATTTGAGCTTTGTATTTACTTTTCTCTAACAATGCAAAGGGAAAACTACCGTTCAGTATGGCCGATTCATTTTCAATAAAAATTCGAACAGCATCCTGAATTAAGCTATTAATTGCGAGGGCTCGCAAATAACTTAACCGTTGAGACCGATGTTTGAGTTGTGCATATTTTTTAGTATCAATACTGTCTCGAACCAAATTGATCAAGTATTCTAGAGCGTAATCTTCGTCAATCCAACCCAAATGGATCCCATCTTCAAAATCGATAATCGTATAGCAAATGTCATCTGCGGCTTCAACCAAATAGGCGAGTGGATGTCGATTAATTTCATGGGGATCGTTGGTCCCCAAATGAAGCGTCAATTCATTAAAAAAAGATTCTTGGGCTTGAAAATAACCGTATTTTTTTTGCGCAACATGGTCGCTAGGTCGGAAGGGTAAACTTGCTTTTGGATATTTTATAAACGCACCAAGTGTGGCGTAACTTAATCTTAAACCTCCCGGAGTTCCCGGCGCATTTTGAGTGAGTATTTTAAACCCGTTCGCATTGCCCTCAAAAGTACAGAGGTCTTGGTACTGTTTATCGGAAAGTTGGCTTTTAAATTTTGCACCTTTTCCGTGTGTAAAATAATGTCCAATTGCTTCTTCACCACTGTGACCAAAAGGGGGGTTTCCGATATCATGACAAATGGCAGCAGCTCCAACGATAGCACCAAAATCATTGATTTGATAACCGAGGGATTTAAGTTCAGGATATTTTTCTAAAATTTGTTTTCCCGCCATCCGTCCGAGACTTCTGCCCACAACGGAAACCTCCAAACTGTGCGTAAGTCGGGTGTGAACAAAGTCAGTCTTTGAAAAGGGAATGACTTGGGTTTTGTCCTGTAGGCTCCTAAAGGCACTCGAAAAGATGATGCGATCATAATCAACTTCAAAGCCCAAACGGGTGTCGTCCTGCGCTCTTCTTGGGCGTTTGTTTTTATCGCCTAAGCGTTCTAATGAAAGTAAGTTTTTCCAGTTCAATTGACTTAATGTTAAGTTAACCTTTTAATAATATTATTATCCCTTAATATATTGCTAAAATGAGGTTTTTTGCAAAAAAAACAATGAAGCTTTACTATTCTTTTTTAGCGACTATTTTATTTTCTTTTTCGATTCAAGCCCAAAATTATGGCTCAATAGTCGGAACCATCCTCGATAAGGACATGAGCGAACAGCCACTTCCTTTTGCAAATATATTAATAGATGGGACATCAACGGGGACAACTTCTGATTTTGATGGTTTATTTGAGCTTCAAGATATTCCTGTGGGAAACTATAACATATCGATAAGCTTTCTAGGTTATGAATCCCAAACCATTGCCGTTGAAGTTCTAGTTGGGAAAGCGACGAACGTTAAAGTTGCTTTAGGACCTGTTGCAAATTCTCTACAAGAAGTTATAGTGACAACTGTTGCAAAAAGAGATTCTGAAGTAGCGCTTTTGATCGGGCAAAAAAATGCAATGGTGATGAAACAAGAGATTGGCGCAGAAGAAATTTCTAAAAAAGGATTAAGCGATGTTGCAGCTGCAGTTGTGAAGACCACTGGCGTTGTTAAACAAGAAGGATCGGGAACAATTTTTGTCCGCGGCTTGGGCGATCGATATAACATTACACTTTATAATGGACTTCCATTGCCCTCTAACAATCCCTCCAGAAAGAACATAAACCTTGAATTGTTTACCAGTGATATTGTAAAATCCATCAGTATTGACAAAGTTTTTGAAGCGAAACACTATGGTAATTTTGCAGGAGCAAGCGTAGACATTAAGTCTATTGAAAATAAAGGCACTCAAACTTTTAGCTTTAATTTAGGAGGAGGGGTTAATTCTGAGGTCAATGGTTTAGATGAATTTCATCTCGGTCAAGGCCCAAACAATTTGGGATTTTATGACACCACTTATCCAAGTAACCCACTCGCGAATAATAATTTTGATACTAGTTTTAATAAAAAGGTTGCTTTTGGTGGAGCCCTACCCATTAATACTAACATGGGGCTAAGTTTTAATAAAATTTTAAAACTTGGTGATAGTAATAGCCTTTCCATTTTTGCGGTTGGTAATTTTGACAGTAAGTTTAATTATTCCGAAGGGGTTTCGCGAGGGAGTGTAAATACTTCTGGTCTTGTGTTTAAAGATTTTGACTTTAAGAAGTTTCAATACGAAACCAACACAACAGGAATGTTAAATGTAGGATACAGGGCAGGGGATTTCAAATTTAAGTTGAACACTTTGATGATTAACTCCTCTACTCAGAACCAACAAGAATACAACGGAACGATCGATGTTTTCGACTATGCGCCAGAAGGTGGAGGGATCGTTCAACGTTCTGTTTTTGATCGAACCACACTTTTGGTAAATCAATTCCTTATGGATTGGGAGGTAAATGAACAAATAGATGTCAATGTTGGGATAAGCTATAATCAAGTAGACAATAACATTCCAGACAGAAGACAAACCACCATCACTCCAGATGACTGGGACAATCCAACAGGGCCACTTTCTTTCAAAAACACCCTGAATGCCGGAGACAACCACAGGTATTATCAGCATTTAGAAGAAGATGAAATGGCAGCTAATTTTAATGTGGATTTTAATTTTGGTGAAAATGAAGACGGTGAGTTCCAATCTAAGATTAGTTTGGGTTATAATGGAAAACAAAAGAAGTATGACTTCGATGCAATTCAATTTAACTTTGCGCCTATCAAAAGAAGAAGTGGCGCTTTTGTAAACCAACCTTTAGTGGCAAATGCATATGCGTTGGATAACTATTTTAATCAAGCCAATTTTGATCAAGGGTTCTATGAGATTAGGACTTTTAGAGGGAAACTAGGTCAGGTAAACGTGTTGGAACCGCAAACCTATGGTGGAGATCAAAACATACATGCGGGCTATGTTTCTTTTAAATACAGCTTTAACCCTAAAACCTCAATTCTTATTGGACTAAGAGGGGAGTCTATTCATCAAAAAATTGAATGGATAACAGCTTTAAAACCCAATGGAGGAGAATTGTCAATAGATAAATTTGAGTTTTTACCTTCTCTCATGGCTTTACATAAGTTAAATGAAAAACAAAACTTGAGACTTTCATTGAGCAAGACTTATACATTACCCCAAACCAAAGAACGCGCCCCCTTCCAGTTTGAAGAGGTTACGCAAGTTTATATAGGAAACCCAACGTTATATGCGTCAACCGATTATAATGTTGATTTAAAATGGGAATTTTTTCCTTCAAATAGCGAATTGATCTCTTTTGGTCTTTTCGGGAAAATAATCAAAAACCCTATCAATTCTGCGGCAATAAACTCTGCTTCAAATGATATAAGTTATGTCAATTCTGGAAATCAAGCGGTTGCTTTTGGTCTTGAAATAGAGGCAAAGAAAATTCTTTTTAGAACACAACGGGAAACGGAAGAGGAGCTGCTTGACAAGATGCTTAGTGTCGCTGTAAATTTTTCTTACCTGAACAGTGAGCAAGACCTTGATGCAAGCAAGGTGTTGAACGAAACAGCAGCTGCAGGCTACCCTTTAAGTGTAGATTTTTCTGAGACAACTGATAGGCTTTCTGGTGCTTCGGATATACTTTTCAATTTTGACGCTACTTATCTTTATGAGTTTACTAGAGATAAAAACATTCAAGGAAGTTTGTTGTTTAATTACTTTTCCGACCAAATTTCAGCTTTTGGTACGGAGGGAAAAGGGAACTTTGTTGACAAAGGGTTTGCTACACTAAATATTGTTCTAAAATCTAAAATTGGGAAAGGATTTGGTGTGAGTCTATCAGCCAGAAACTTGCTTGATCCCAGTATTGAAAGGGTTCAGGAAGTTCAAGAAGTAACACTTTTATCCTACAAGAAAGGGATAACAGTAAGTGCGGGACTAAATTATACTTTCTAAAAATGAAACTTAAACGATATAACATTTAATTAACCATAAAGCTTTAAAATCATCACGTTAGCATAATGTTTAATTAACTTTTTAACCGTGAATACTGCTTTAATTTGTTAAAAAATAAAACCTAACTCATGAAAAATTATTTTCACCTATTATTACTTCTGATCACAGCATCATGTACCTCAGACGATGATGCTGTAACTTTAGATTCTGACTTAACAACCAACGCCACCTGCTCCGATGGGATTAAGAATGGCGACGAGATTGATGTGGATTGTGGTGGTTCTTGTTCGGCATGCGTGACTTCACTGTCTGGAACCTTATCAATGGACACACAGTTGTCAAAAACGAATTCTTATGAATTAACAGGAGCTTACATTGTTCCTGATGGAATAACATTGACAATTGACGCAGGGGTTGTGATCAAAGCAACTGGAGGAACAAGCGCTTATATTGCTGTTGCTCAAGGCGGAAAAATAAACATCAATGGAACGCTAACTAGTCCGGTGGTTATGACTTCCGGCGCTGCGAGCCCAGAGGCAAGTGATTGGGGCGGATTGGTGATTTGTGGAAAAGCACCCACCAATGTTGGAGCAACGGCTACTTCTGAAGTTGGAGAGCTGACTTACGGTGGATCTGATGAAAATGACAGTTCGGGATCAATTCAATATCTAAGAGTTGAATATTCTGGCGCTACTTACAATTCTGAAAAAGAGTTTAATGGTATTTCCTTATTTGGTGTTGGCGCAGGAACAACTTTTAAGTATGTTCAATCTTATGAAGGTGGCGATGACGGTATCGAGTTTTTTGGAGGAACTGTTAACGGAACCTATCTTGTTTCTGTAAATAGTCAAGATGATTCTATCGATTTTGCAGATGGCTGGAACGGCTCGGGAAGTTACTGGTACATTTCGGGAGGTGCTAAAGCAGGCATAGAAGGCTCTAATAACGGCGCTAATGGAGATGCAACTCCAGTTACTAAAACAACCCTAAGTAATATCACCGTAGTAGGCCCTGTGAGCGAAGGAGCACTCTATTTCAAAGAAGGCGGAGGTCAATTTACAATCGACAATTTTTATGCAAGTAACGTTGCACTTGGTGTTAAAGTAAAAGTCAATGATGTTGAATCAAACACCAGATTGGCTGCCGGAGAGTTAAGTATTTCTAAATTTCAATTCGCCGATGTAGCTTCAGGAGATTTACTAAAAACAGACTATGTAGGCGATGCTTCATGGTTAGGTGAAGGTGCTACAAGTGGTGCTGGAAACGGAGCTGCCGCTCCAAGCTGGACTGCTGGATGGACTGTAGGTTTGGATGGAGCCGCTGCTTCAACCAAAGCCAACCTAGAAGGTGAAATTGACACCGAAGTAACGCTTAATCCATCGACAGAATATTTATTAACCTCTTCATTTATTATAAAAGATGGAGGTACACTTAACATCCCTGCTGGTACATTGATCAAAGCAATTGGTGGCACAAGCTCATACATTGCAGTAGCACAAGGTGGAAAAATTAATATAAATGGAACGGCTACTAGTCCAGTCGTAATGACTTCTGGATTTGATTCTCCGGCTGCTAGTGATTGGGGTGGTTTGGTAATCTGTGGAAAAGCACCCACCAATGTTGGAGCAACGGCTACTTCTGAAGTTGGAGACCTAACTTACGGTGGGACGATTTTAGACGATAACTCGGGATCGATTCAATATTTAAGAGTTGAATATTCAGGTGCAGCGTATAATTCTGAAAAAGAATTTAACGGTATTTCTTTATTTGGAGTAGGATCAGGGACAACATTCGAGTATGTTCAATCCTACGAAGGAGGAGATGATGGAATTGAATTTTTTGGTGGAACGGTTGTGGGAAACTATTTAATCTCAACGGGAAGTCAAGACGATTCAATTGATTTTGCCGACGGATGGACTGGATCAGGGAGTTACTGGTATATTTCGGGTGGTGCAAAAGCTGGGATAGAAGGTTCTAATAACGGGTCTGATGGAAATGCAACTCCGGTCACGACTGTAACACTATCTAATATCTCTGTTGTAGGTCCGGTAACTGAGGGAGCGCTTTATTTTAAAGAAGGTGGTGGAAATTTTACAATCAACAACTTTTTCGTAAGCGTCCTAGAAGATGAGGTAATCAAAGTAAAGAGCACAGATTCGGACGCACAGGCAAGGTTGACAAATGGCGATTTGAAAATAACAAATTTGACTGGCGCTACGGATAGGGCTTCTTTGTCACCTGATTTTGATTTCTCGAGCTACGCGAATATTTCGCTAACCACTACGGCAACGGGAGCAGGAAACGGAGCAACCATGCCTGATTGGTCAGCGGGATGGGCCAAATAAAGGTGGATAAGTTGTCAAAAGCTTAACCTTAAGGAAACATTCAATTGATAATTTAGTAACATTTTTGTTTTTTAAATTATCAGTTGTATGTTTAAAATTTTAATAAAAACTGTTTCTTATATTATTATTTTAATGCCAATTATTGTTGAAGCCCAGCAAGTAACAGCTCCTAAATTCGGAAAAGGAATATTGAATATATCCGGAGTAGACAGCACTTGGACTATGAATTTATCCGCAAGAGTTCAGTATTTAACTTCTACGACCTGGCAAGAGGATAATGATTCATATGGTGGACCTGAATCCAACTCATTGATTCGAAGATCTCGGTTCAAATTTAAAGGATCTGCTTATCACCCAAACCTTACCTATAAGATTGAATTAGCCCTTTCAAATAGTGACATTTCTGGAGGATCAAACTACACTTCAGACGCTCCAAGGATTATATTAGACGCGATTGTTAATTGGAAATTTAATGATAACTGGAGCATACAATTTGGCCAAGGTAAGCTCCCAGGAAATTTAGAAAGACTTATTTCCTCCTCAAGACTAGCTTTAGTTGACAGATCATTGTTAAATAGTAAATTCACTATTGATAGAGATTACGGTCTACAATTAAAACATCAATTTATTATTAATAAAAAAATTATTGTAAAAGAAAACTTTTCAATATCTCAAGGAGAAGGAAGAAATGTTTCTAAAGGAAATATTGGTGGTCACCAATATACCGGAAGACTGGACCTACTTCCATTTGGAAATTTCACAAACAATAGCGAATATGAAGGTGACGATCTAAACAGAGAAGAATCTCCCAAGTTACTTGTCGGTATTTCATATGATTACAATAACAATGCTGTTAAAACAAGGAGTAATATGGGTTCGTATATGGAAACGGATTACGGGCTTTTTGAAACAGACATTACTACATTATTTTTAAACGCTCATTTTAAATATAAAGGCTTCTCATTTATGGGTGAATATGCCGATAGAAATGCAGAGGATGAATTAGCTAAAAATAGTGATAACAGCCTAACAGGAGATATTGTAAGTGTAGGTTCTGCAATTAGTTTACAAGCAGGATATGTTTTACCCTCAAACTTTTCGTTTACAGGAAGGTTTACCAATGTGCATTTTGATAAACTTGTCACCTCTAATAATGACATTACCCAATATACATTTGGGGCTTCTAAATATTTCAAAAAACATAATTTAAAAATTCAATCAGATTTATCACTCGAAGACTCAAAATTTTCAGACAATAAAATTTTCTACCGTTTACAATTCGAATTACATTTTTAAAAATATATATAATGGAAAACTCCTACTTGATCTTAGTAATTATTCTAGCAATTTTGGCTTGTGGTGATTTAATAGTTGGGGTCAGCAATGACGCAGTAAATTTTTTAAGTTCAGCAGTTGGTTCTAAAGCCATCTCGTTTAAGACCATAATGATTTTAGCAGGTTCAGGGGTTGCGCTTGGGGCACTGTTTTCGAGTGGCTTAATGGAGGTTGCAAGGAAAGGAATTTTTAATCCCGGTGAGTTTTATTTTGATGAAATCATGTTAATTTTTACTGCAGTAATGTTAACGGATATTTTATTATTAGATTTTTTTAATTCAATAGGGATGCCAACATCAACAACGGTGTCTATAGTATTCGAATTATTAGGAGCAGCTGTTTTTATATCACTCATAAAAATCAGTTCTACTTCAGGAGATTTTTATGACTTAGTGAATTATATAAACACCAGTAAGGCATTGCAAATAATCTCAGGTATCGTTTTGTCCGTTGTAGTTGCACTTACAATTGGAGCAACGGTACAATGGCTATCAAGATTATTTTTAACGTATGAGTTTGAGAAAAAAGCAAACTGGGTTAGTGCCCTTTTTGCTGGAATTGCTTTGTCAGCAATTACCTATTTTATTTTAATGAAAGGAATTAAGGGTACCCCTTACGCTGACTTAAAACTTGACATTATTGGAGGAATAAAAATAAAAGACTTCATTGAGTTTGAAGTTTTAAAAGTAACCATCATTAATTTTATTTTTTGGTTTGGTTTTTCTTATTCATTAATTCATTTTTTAAAAGTTAATATCTATAAATTAATTATTGGTGTAGGGACTTTTGCACTTGCTCTAGCATTTGCAGGAAATGACCTCGTAAATTTCATAGGGGTTCCCATCGCTGCATATCAGGCCTATGAGCTATGGGTTTCCTCCGGATCGGCAGCCTCTGAATTTAGTATGGGGATGTTGTCATCAAAAGTGCCTACTCCCACCGTTTTCTTGGTGCTTTCAGGGTTTATCATGGTACTTACCTTATGGCTTTCAACCAAATCTAGAAAAGTTTTGAAAACCAGTTTAGATTTATCAAGCCAAGGCAATGTCAAAGAGAGATTTCAGCCCTCGTTGTTTTCTAAATTAATCGTAAAGTTTTTTCAATCAATATCTGATGCATTGACTAGTCTTTTACCAAAAAAAACACGGAAAAGAATAGAATTGCAGTTTATAGAGTCAAGTAATCAGAATAAGAGTTTTAACAATTCTAATGCGCCTTCTTTTGACATGTTGAGGGCTTCAGTAAATTTAACAGTTGCCGCAATTTTAATCTCGATTGCAACTTCCTATAAACTACCGCTTTCTACTACCTATGTCACTTTCATGGTTGCAATGGGAACTTCACTTGCTGACAAAGCATGGGGAAGAGATAGTGCGGTTTATCGAGTTTCTGGAGTAATAAATGTTATTATGGGTTGGTTTTTAACCGCGATTACTGCATTCTTTGTCTCGGGTATAATCGCCTTATTAATTCATGTAGGTGGTATTCAAGCAATTTCTATTATTTTGTTTATCATCCTTTTAATTATCGGGAAAAATTTTATAAAACATAGAAATGAAGAAACTGAAGTAGATAAGGACAAGATCCTTAAAGCAGAAAGTAATTCCATGATCGGTGTTATGGATGAAAGCTCAGGAAATATCATTAAGTTCTTTAAACGAGTAGATGTTATTTATAGCATTTTATTGGAAGGTTTGTCTAAGCATGATATAAAAATCCTTAAAAAAGGAAAAAAGAACATCAAAAGACTCGAAAGTGAAGTAGAGGATTTGCGTGAAAACATGTTCTATTTTATTAAAAACTTAGATGAGCAAAGTTTTTCTGCGAGTAACTTTTATATTGTTTTATTAAGTCACATTGAGGATTTAGTGAGTGATCTTGGTTATATAATTTCAAAAAGCTACAAACACATCGACAATGATCACCTAAAACTTAAATTATCTCAGATGAGAGATTTGAAAGAAATTCATGATTTCACCAAATCTATTTTTAAAAATTCAATGGAAACTTTTGATAATAATTCCATTTTAGATATTGAATTAATTTTAAATAGAAAAGATGAACTTAAAGCTAAGATTCAAGAAAAAATAAATTCACAAATAGAGCTTACAAGAAATATAGAAACCAGTCCAAAAAACACAACTTTATATTTTAATATACTTTTAAAGTCTAAGGATATATATAAAATCAAGATCAGTTTAATAGAGGAGTTCTATAATTCTTACAAAAAAATAAATAATTTGTAGTCCAACAGCTTTTCTGTTAGGGCGATTTGGATAAAATGTTTTACTTGACCTTTGTGGGTGGGGGCCAAAGGTTTAGTCAAGTCTAATAAATGAATTTTTATAAGTTGCAGAAGGTAAAAGCTACTTTATAAGTTG
Organism: uncultured Flavobacteriaceae bacterium; assembly: GCA_913058385.1. Classification (GTDB taxonomy): domain Bacteria; phylum Bacteroidota; class Bacteroidia; order Flavobacteriales; family Flavobacteriaceae; genus UBA8316. The sequence continues at coordinate 19,353 of CAJXQS010000021.1, read as the reverse complement.
TTATTGGCTAACAAGTTTTTGTTCTCCCAATTGACAGTATCAATAACGACATTATCTTTAAAGTCTACTTCAGTGAGGTTGGCATTGCTCCAAAAAAACCATTTTCCATTTTTCTCCCCCATGTTGTAGGTGCCTAATGAAAGTTTGTTTCCGTCCATATCGAAACTCGCCCATTCTCCGTGCAGTTTATTGTCTTTAAGATATCCAGTTTGAGCAATTGATCCGTCTTCATGATAAGAGATAACTTTCACAAGATTATTCCCTGAATTAACAAATTCAGTTTTTATGTTTCCCTGAGCATTTACGGAGAGAGATAGCGCGAAAATTAATATATAAAGACTTTTCATGTCAAATGTTTTACCCGATGTTTGAGTAAATTTAACAATTAATTTACATTAAACCAGCATTCACATAACATTAAGTTAACATTGAAGGGTTAAGTGTTTGTTTTTAAGCATATTATAGAATAAAAAAATCCTTTTCTAATTAAGAAAAGGATTTGAAAGTAAACACTTTTTAAAATTTTAAGAACCGCACATCAAACAATCGTCGTCTTCATTGGACTTTGACTGCTCGAGCATTTGCTTTAGTTCTTGAGGAGTTAGCGGTTCGACAGCCGTTGCCTGTGGCTGAGCACCGGGAGCAGGAGATACTGCTGTAACCGTTGCTGCAGTAGCAGGTTCACTTACTTTTGTTTTTGCTACATTCAAAGTAAACTTTATTGCATCAACTGCGGACTTAGTTCTCAGATAATACATTCCTGTTTTTAATCCAGATTTCCATGCATAGAAGTGCATAGAAGTAAGTTTTGCCATAGTTGCTCCCTCCATAAAGAGGTTTAAAGATTGAGATTGATCAATAAAATATCCTCTGTGACGAGACATGTCAATGATGTCTTTCATGCTCATCTCCCATACGGTTTTATAAAGTTCTTTGATGTCACTGGGGATCCCTTCAATGTTTTGAATAGATCCATTGGCTTGCATCAACTCTTGCTTCATATCCTCGTTCCACAATCCTAAATTAACCAGGTCTTCTAAGAGGTGCTTGTTAACTACAATAAATTCTCCTGAAAGCACTCTTCGGGTATATATGTTGGAAGTATAAGGCTCGAAACATTCGTTGTTTCCTAAAATCTGTGAGGTTGAAGCCGTTGGCATCGGTGCAACAAGTAAAGAGTTACGTACTCCATGTTTTTTGACCTCAGCTTTTAATGCTTTCCAATCCCATCTGCCGCTAAGTTCGTCGTCTTTCACGCCCCACATGTTGTGTTGGAACTCTCCTTTTGACATTGGAGAACCTTTGTAAGTTTTATAAGGCCCATCTATTTTAGCTTCTTCTGCTGATGCAGTAACCGCTGCAAAATATAGGGTTTCGAAAATTTCTTGGTTCAGCTTTTTGGCCTCTTCACTTGTAAAAGGAAGTCTTAATTTTATAAAAGCATCCGCCAAACCTTGAACACCAAGCCCTATGGGTCTGTGTCTAAGGTTTGAGTTCTCAGCTTCTATGACAGGATAATAGTTCCGGTCTATAACCCGGTTAAGATTTTTTGTCACTGTTTTTGTTACCCTGAATAATTCTTCGTGATCAAAGGCACCATCTTTTATAAACATCGGTAGCGCAATTGAGGCCAAGTTACAAACGGCAACTTCGTCTTCAGAGGTGTACTCCATTATTTCAGTACAAAGGTTTGAGGAACGAATGGTACCGAGATTTTTTTGATTTGATTTTCTATTCGCAGAATCTTTGTAGAGCATGTAAGGCGTGCCAGTCTCTATTTGAGATTCTAATATTTTATCCCAAAGCTCTCTTGCTTTAATGGTTTTTCTTCCTTTTCCTTCGCGCTCATATTTGGTGTAGAGTTTTTCGAATTCTTCACCATGACAGCTATAAAGTCCTGGACACTCGTTCGGGCACATCAGTGTCCATGTCGTGTTTTCTTCAACACGCTTCATGAAAAGGTCCGAAAGCCACATCGCATAGAAAAGGTCTCTGGCTCGCATTTCTTCTTTCCCGTGATTTTTTTTCAATTCCAAAAACGCAAAGATATCTGCATGCCATGGTTCAACATAAATGGCAAACGAGCCTTTTCTTTTTCCTCCTCCTTGATCAACATAACGGGCTGTGTCGTTAAAAACTCTCAGCATTGGTACAATTCCGTTTGAAGTTCCGTTGGTACCAGAAATATAGGAGCCAGTGGCGCGTACGTTGTGAATAGAAAGCCCTATGCCACCTGCAGATTGAGAAATCTTGGCGGTCTGTTTTAATGTGTCATAAATTCCATCAATACTGTCGTCTTTCATTGCCAACAGGAAGCAAGATGACATTTGTGGTTTTGGAGTACCGGAGTTGAAAAGCGTAGGCGTCGCATGCGTGAAAAAACGCTTGGACATCAATTCATAAGTTTCAAATGCTGATTCCAAATCATTCATGTGAATTCCGATAGAAACCCGCATGAGCATGTGTTGTGGACGCTCGACGATTTGTCCATTGAGCTTAAGCAAGTAGGATCTTTCTAGTGTTTTAAATCCAAAGAAATCATAGCCAAAATCCCTGTTGTAAATGATGCTAGAATCAATTTTTTCTGCATTTTCAGAAATAATTTTATAAACTTCATCAGACAGTAAGGGTGCTTTTTTACCTGTTCTTGGGTTGACATATTCATAGAGGTCTTTCATCGTAGATGAAAAAGACTTCTTGGTGTTTTTGTGTAAATTCGAAACGGAGATTCTGGCTGCCAATTGTGCATAATCTGGATGAGAGGTGGTCATTGTCGCTGCGATTTCAGCGGCAAGATTATCTAGCTCCGAGGTGGTAACACCGTCATAAAGCCCCTCGATAACCCGCATCGCTACTCTTACAGGATCTACTAAGGGATTTAAACCATAATTAAGTTTTCGAATACGTGCAGTAATCTTATCAAACATTATGGGTTCAGTGTGGCCGTCTCTCTTTACTACAAACATATCTTATTTTTAAAATTTTAATTAGTCGACCTCTTAGCTACCCTATTGGAGATCTTTAAACAATTAGTGCATTAGATTTAGGGGCTAGAAATCTGCGTCAGTCGTAAATTGGGGGTTTTCTGCTTCGTTATTTAAAACGCCAGCTTTCTGGTATTCAGAAACACGTTTTTCAAAAAAGTTAGTTTTACCCTGCAGCGAGATCATGTCCATAAAATCAAAAGGATTTGTGACGTTATGCTTTTTCTCGCAACCCAATTGAAGAAGGAGACGGTCTGTTACAAATTCTAAGTATTGAGTCATCAGTTTGGCATTCATGCCAATTAAACTTGCGGGCAACGACTCGGTAATAAATTCACGCTCTATTCTTAATGCATCCAAAAGTATTTCTTCGATTCGTTCCTTGGGGACTTTGTTCACCAAGTGTTCGTTGTGAAGATGAACTGCAAAATCACAGTGCACTCCCTCATCTCGAGAGATCAATTCATTTGAAAAAGTTAAGCCAGGCATTAGGCCTCTTTTTTTCAACCAATAAATTGAGCAAAATGCACCAGAGAAAAAGATACCTTCTACCGCAGCAAATGCAATCAATCTTTCAGCAAACGAGTCCGAATCAATCCATTTCAGAGCCCAATCTGCTTTCTTTTTAATTGCAGGAAAAACCTCAATGGCTCTAAATAAATTATTTTTCTCTTCCTCGTCTTTGACGTAAGTATCAATTAAAAGTGAATAGGTCTCTGAATGAATATTCTCCATCATAATTTGAAAACCATAGAAAAATTTGGCTTCCGAATATTGTACTTCGTTGACAAAGTTTTCAGCAAGATTTTCGTTGACAATTCCATCAGAAGCAGCGAAAAAAGCTAAAATATGCTTAATAAAATATTTTTCATCTTCGTTTAACTTACTGTTCCAGTCCGTTAAATCTTGATGTAAGTCAATTTCTTCTGCTGTCCAAAAACTAGCCTCCATTTTCTTGTACCATTCCCAAATATCATGGTGTTGAATAGGGAATATTACAAATCTGTTTTCATTCTGTTGGAGGATAGGTTCGATGGCTGCCATTTTATTTTCTTTATTATTTTATGATTAACTTATTTACTACAACAAAGATTCTAAAATGTTATCGAAAAAGAAAGACATACTTTTCCACAAACAAGGTAAGTTTTTAACAAAATGTCCTTTTTTTTCAAAAAACTGATTAAAACCGACCTTATTAATTAACTGAAAATCAGCACTTTAAAACTAAAAAACCTTTGAACGCCCCATTCAGCCTACAAAGCTCGTTTTTTTAAATCATTTGCGGTTTCTTCTAATTCTTGATACCATTTTTCCCCAAATTTTCTAATTAATGCTTCCTTGGCAAATTTGTAAACCGGAACCTTCAAAGAAGCTCCCAATTCACAGGCGGAACTACAGATATGCCATTGATGATAATTTACAGCACTGAACTCAGAATAGGATCTTACCCTAACGGGGTATAAATGACATGAAATTGGTTTTTTCCAATTAATTTTTCCTGCTTTATATGCGTTTTCAATACCACATTGCGTCCCTCCATTTGAGGTAAAAACAACATAGGAACATTCTTTGTCATTTACCAGTGGAGTTTCCCAATCACCGTCACTACCTTTTACGAACTTTCCATTTATTTCAATAGACTTTTTCCCTGCTTCATTTAAAAAAGGCGCTATTGCATCGTAATCCTTTTCAAGCAGTTTTGTCTCACTGGTTTCAAGGGGTGCGCCTGCTTCTCCCTCCACACAACACGCTCCCTTACATGCACTTAAGTTACAGACAAAATCCTCTGTTATTATTTCTTCCGAAACAATTGTCTTTTCTATTTGAAACATAATCGATAAATAATTAAATGAAAAAGTTCTAAGCAAATTTAAAATAATTTATTGCTACTATTAATTTTAAACTGAATTACATTTGTAAAAAGTTAACCCAATGTTTATACTTAAAGAAGTTCTTACTGCAAGTATGGTTTTGTTTGCTGTAATTGATATTATAGGGAGTATTCCTATAATCATAAGCTTAAGAGAAAAAGCAGGACACATTCAGTCAGAAAAAGCCTCACTGGTATCGGCCCTCATAATGATTGCTTTTTTGTTTATTGGGGAACAGATTTTGTCACTTATTGGTCTTGATGTAAATTCATTTTCCGTTGCGGGATCTCTCGTTATTTTATTTATGGCGCTGGAGATGATTTTAGGGATTACACTATTTACAGAAGAGCCACCTGAAGTTGCCTCAGTTGTTCCCTTGGCTTTTCCAATCATTGCTGGAGCTGGAACGATGACTTCATTATTGTCACTTCGTGCGGAATATGAAATGATCAATATTATTGCTGCCATTGTGATCAATATTTTGATTGTATATATAATTTTAAAAACATCAGGGAAATTACAAAAGATATTGGGTAAAACGGGAATCAGTATTATTCGAAAAGTATTTGGGATTATTCTTCTTGCAATTGCTGTTAAACTTTTCGCCACGAATGTTGGAAAAATCGTTGGATATTAATTTTATTAAAATTTAGTTTTATGAAAATACTATTACAAATATTTATGGTTATCGCCCTAATTATGGCAGGCTTCAATTTATTTCAAATCGATTGGGAACTCCCTTTTGAAGGAAAAAGCATGGTCGCCGTGATTGGCGTAGTCGCTTCTTTGAGTGCGTTTCTACTGTTATTAATTTTAAGAATTTCAAAAAAAATATCAGAGAAAATCAAAAATCAATAGTGAGTCCCAGTCGATCTAGAGACTGAACTGCTTGTTTTATGAACTCATCATCTTGGTTATTGATTCTATTGTAGGCATTGTCACCAAAAAGCTGTAATCCAATATAGGCTTTGATGGAGTTGATCGCAATACTTTTGTCGGCATTATTGAGTTGCATTCCGTTTTTCTCTAGGTGTTCTTTAAGCCCTTCGTACCATTCCCGTTCATCAATAATTTTCCCATTTATAAGATCGTCTTCACTTAGGTTTTCATATTTCCCCCGATCCTTGTCCAGCTCATTAAATACAAAGTTGTTCACCAAACTTGACTTTAATACATAGGCATTCCATTGCTCTTCCTCAGACTTATTATTTGAAATATAAACGTCGGGAACGATTCCGCCGCCACCATAGACTGTTCTTCCTTTAGGGGTCTTAAATGCAAGGCTATCAGCAATAGGTATTTTATTTTCGTCAGCCATTTCACCGTTTTCAATACGCTGGTTTAAATCGTTATAATAAGCTTCATGATCGCGCCCATAAGGCTTTTGAATCGATCTTCCAGTGGGGGTAAAGTAGCGAGCGATAGTCAGCCTGATGGCATCTCCACCTCCCAGCGGCATTTGTTGCTGGACCAGCCCTTTTCCAAAAGTTCTTCTTCCAACCACCCATCCTCTGTCATTGTCCTGAATTGCACCAGCAACAATTTCACTTGCCGATGCGGACTGACCGTTGGTCAGAACCACCAAGTCTCCTTCCTTAAAAATACCCAAGCCCGTGGCAAACGATCGCTCTTCTTTTCCTTTGTTGGTTTGGGTGATTACGATGGTCTGATCTTTGTCTAAAAAGGTGTCAGAAATTTCTCTTGCCGCCGAGAGATAACCTCCAGGATTGTCTCTTAAATCCAAAATCATTTTTGTCATTCCACTCGCCATCAAGCTTTTTGTAGCGGACTCAAATTCTTCATAAGTCGTTTGAGAAAACCGATTGATTTTTATGTAGCCAATGTTATCCGCCAACATGTAATATGACTCAACGCTTCTCAGTGGAACTTTACCTCTTTTAAGGTCGATCTTTAAGGTTTCATTTTTAGACTTTCGAAAAATTGTCAATGCTACTTGAGTGTCCGAAGGGCCTTTCAATATTTTTATGATACGCTCGGAAGCATAGTTTTTTTGATATAAAGTGTCATTGTCTGCAATTAAAATTTTATCTCCCGCTAGTATTCCTGCTGCTTCACTGGGTCCTCCTTCAAGCACTCTTAAAATTGAAACAGTGTCTCTAACCATAAAGAAACTTACCCCAATTCCTTCAAAATTCCCTTGCATGTTTTCGGCAATAGACTGTCTTTGAGAAGCAGGAATATAGACAGAATGCGGATCTAATTTATTAACAATATCTTCGATGACTTTACCGACCAAACTATCGGTGTTTATCTCGTCAACATAATCATTAGAAATGTACTCAAGGAGTCGATCTAAGCGTTCAGTATTGAGAGATCTAAAAGGATTGAATTGCGTAGGAATCTCTTTGCTTCCGACTAAATATCCAATGCCAATTGACAACAGCACGATGGCGAATAGGTAGAGGTCGTTTTTTTTCATATTCATTTCGTCGAGACGACAGATTTACTCATTCAAAAGGAAGGTGGGTAAGAATTACCCCCGCCTTATCTAAAAACGCTAACCCTGAAATGTCTTTATATGCTTTGGCATAGACCACTCTTTTTATTCCTGACTGGTGGATTAACTTACTACATTCTTTACAGGGAGAGAGTGTGATATATAATGTTGCGCCAACACAAGACTGGGTGGAGGCAGCAACTTTTAAAATTGCATTGGCTTCTGCATGAAGCACATACCATTTGGTGAAGTGTTCCTCATCTTCACAAACATTTTCAAAACCTGTGGGAGTTCCGTTATATCCATCAGAAATGATCATGCGGTCTTTTACGATCAATGCCCCTACTTTTTTTCTTTCACAGTAGGAAAGCTCTCCCCAAGTATTCGCCATTTTTAAATAGGCAGAGTCGTATTTTTTTTGTTTTTCTAAAGGCATTTAGACGAATATAAAGATTTTTTAAATGAAAGTTGAAAAATAATTTAAAATGGGACATTATTTAAAGTCATCCGAATGGCTTCTGACAATACCATCGCTGCGATGACCCACAGCCATTTTTGTGAATTAAACTTTAGAACTTTAAGGGCGATAAAATTAATTGCAATCATGATGATTACGATCATTAATTGTGCAAACTCAACCCCAAGCGCAAATTCTAATAGTGCCAATATCGCATCATCATCAAAAACAATCTGGGAAAAATATTTAGCAAAACCAAGCCCGTGAATGATTCCAAAAAACAAAGTAATTCCGTTGAATTTCCATCCAGCCGAAAAGGAATGTTTTTTATTAAAAAGTATGGACAAACAAGTCAATCCGATTGTAATTGGAATTAAAAATTCTACCCAACTTCCTTCAACTTTAATCCAACCGAAATAAGATCCTATCAATGAAACAGAGTGTCCAAGCGTAAACAAACTCACCCAAAGCAGTAGTTTTTTCCAATCCTTGAACTGAAAAGGTAAACTCAAAGCAATTAGGAAATAAAAGTGATCCAAACCATTCCAGTCAGTAACATGATTAAAACCCAGATTTAAATAAAACCAAAAAGTATCCATAATTATTGTTTTTTATTTACGCTTTTCCATGATTATTTCATAAGCCTTCCGAACCGCTCTAAATTTTTCTTCTGCTCCCTTAACCATCGCAGGGTCACTACTTCTCAATTTGTCTGGATGGTATTTTTTGACCATTTTTCTGTAAGCACTTTTCACCTCATCCACTGTGGCAGTGGGTTGAACTTCCAGAATTTTATATGCATTGTCCGCATTTTTAATGAACATTGCTTTAATACTATCCACATCCGGTTGACGCAGCTTTAATGCGGCAGCGATTTGAGCTAATTTATACAATTCGGAACTAGAAATACTTCCATCAGCATTGGCAATTCCGAACAAGAAATGAAGAATCTGAAGTCGGGTTTCGTATTGCGTTTTTTGCACAAAAACCTGAGCCAATTGATCGAGATGTTGCGTTTCTTGTTTTATCTGCGCATTGAAAGTCTTAAATATTGAATCGGCTTTTTCTTTACCGTATTGAGTGATGAAAAAATTGCGAACAAAGGTCAACTCTTTTTCCTGAATTTTACCATCAGCCTTGATGATTAGCGCAGATAAAGCGAGAAGATTTAGCTCAAATTTTTCAGGTTTAATAGACCCATTTAATGAGGTAATCTTGATGGAGCCCTTACTGAGCAGCTCAATAAAACTTCCGATAAAAAACCCCAATATTGCTCCTGGAAACCTTAAAAAAGAATACCCAAGAAAAGCTGCCAGCCATTTGATCATTTGGAACGAATTTTTAGAACAACAAAGATACAAATGTCTTTAAAAGATTGGCTTTTAGATAGGTCTAAAAACAGGAGTTTTTTCTATATTTGAAAAAAAAATAGCTATGTATCCAGAAGAAATTGTAAAACCGATGAAAGAGGAGTTGACAATGATTGGGTTTGAAGATTTATTGTCTGCTCAAGATGTCGAATCTGCATTATCCAGATCAGGAACAACACTTGTCGTGGTTAATTCTGTTTGTGGATGTGCCGCTGCGAATGCCCGTCCAGGAGTTAGATTTTCTCTCACCAATGACAAAACACCAGACCATTTGGTTACTGTTTTTGCAGGAGTGGACAGAGATGCTACGGACACAGCTCGTAGCAAGATGATTCCTTTTCCACCTTCTTCACCCAGTGTTGCTTTGTTTAAAGATGGCGAATTGGTACACATGGTAGAACGTCATCACATCGAAGGTCGTCCGGCAGAAATGATATCGGAAAATCTCAAGGAAGCTTATGACGAGTTTTGTTCCTAAAAAGCAAACTTCTTAATCTAGAATCCTAGAGAAATTTCATTATCGTGAAAAAAATCATTTTATACTTCTTCACGGTAATATTCTATTTAATCTTTGGCGTCTTATTACTTGTTTTTCATCCAATTCAGGTATTATCCCTAAAATTTTTAGGCTATAATTCCCATAAAAATTCAGTTGATTTCCTTAACTTTTTGTTGTTAAAAAGCCTTAATCTTTTGGGAACAAGATTTGAGGTTGTAAACAAGCAGGAGTTGCCCAAAGATAGCCCCCTTATTTTTGTTGCTAACCATCAGAGCACCTATGACATTCCCCCAATAATTTGGTATTTAAGAAAATACCATCCGAAATTTATAAGTAAAATGGAACTCGGTAGGGGAATCCTTAGTGTTTCTTTTAATTTAAGAAATGGAGGGTCTGTTTTGATTGATCGTAAAAAGCCCGTAGAATCGATTAATAAAATAAAGACTTTTGCTCAAAAAGTGAATCGAGAAAAATGGTCTGCTGTCATTTTTCCTGAAGGGACTAGGAGTAGGGACGGCAATCCGAGAAAATTTCAAAGAAAGGGGTTGATGACTTTAATTGAAAACATGCCTGATGCACATGTCGTTCCTGTCAGTATTAACAATTCATGGAAGTTAGCTAAGTATAAATACTTTCCATTGCCAATAGGGGTAAAGCTGACTTTTGAGTTGCATCCGATAATCACCTTAGAAGATCGGTACGAAGTAAATGATTTGATTGATAAAATCGAGAAAATAGTTCACTCTGGAGTGGTAGTAAACTAAAAATTTGGTTTTCTTTTTTCTAGAAAAGCTTGAACTCCCTCCTTAAATTCTTCCGTACCAAAACAATTTGAAAACTGATCCATTTCTACATCAAAACCTGCAGTTGTTTGATCTGAAGCATTAACCGCGGCAATGGCGTTATTAAGTGCATTTGGTGAGTTTTTAAGTAGGTTTCCAGCAATTGAAGCAGCTTTGGACAACAGCTCTTCTCCGGCGACAACATGGGTTACCAAGCCCAATTCCAGCGCACGTTTTGCGTTGATCATTTTACCTGTTAAAATCATTTCCATAGCATTTCCTTTTCCAATCAATCGGGGCAGTCTCTGGGTGCCACCATATCCTGGGATAATCCCTAAGGAGACTTCTGGAAGCCCCATTTTTGAATGAGTCGCAGCAATTCTAATCTGACATGACAGGGCGAGTTCTAACCCTCCTCCAAGGGCATATCCATTGATGGCAGCGATAACAGGTTTGCCTAATTTTTCTATAAAGTCAAAGACCTTTTCGTTACCATGCTGTGACAATTCGCGCCCCTCTAATTTGTTAAAAGACGAAAACTCAGTAATGTCAGCGCCTGCCACAAAAGCTTTGCTTCCACTTCCTGTTAGTACAATTACTTTAACGTTAGGATCTGTCTTAAAAGATGTAAACCGTTCATTCAATTCAGACAAAAGGGCTTTGTTAAGTGCATTTAGCTTTTCTTCTCTATTTATTTTCAACCAAGCAATACCATCCTGAATTTCTACCAACGTCATTGAGTGTTCCAAGCTTTATAAATTTAATGTTATTGAAAAAGTGGTTCCTTTTTCTCCTGTTTTATAATCAATTTTCCCACCATGCGAATCGATGATGTTTTTCACAATACCAAGTCCCAATCCCATGCCTTTGCTCTTTGTCGTAAACTTGGGTTCAAACACCTTTTTTTGTATTGAAATAGGAATTCCATTTCCATTATCAGTAAAATGGATTTTAACTTCGGTGTTAAGAACTTCTATTTTCACCTTAATTTTAGCTTTCTTTCCTTGGGGTACCGCCTGGAGGGCATTTTGAATTAAATTGGTGATCACTCTGATCCATTGTGTTCGATCTAACTTAACCATCACAATGGGCTTAGAAGTTTTAAAGTTGATCTTGTTTTTCTCAAAAATTTCTAAAGATCTTCTTGTAACCTCAACCAAATCTGAACTCACCAATTTAGGAACGGGTAGGGTCGCAAAGTCCGAAAAAGCATTTGCAACATTACTCATCGTGTCAATTTGTTCTATCAAGATTTGAGAAAACGCTTCAATTTTACTCGTATTATCCGTGTCCTTTTCTGAAAATTTTCTTTGAAAGCTTTGAACGGTTAAACGCATTGGAGTCAATGGGTTTTTTATCTCGTGAGCCACTTGTTTTGCCATCTCTTGCCACGCTTGTTCCCTTTGATTTTTAGCCAATAGTTTGGCACTGCTTTCGATGTCATCAATCATTTTATTGTAAGAATTGATCAAACTCGAAATCTCTCTTGTCGCGTTTTTAAGATGTATTTTTTCATTTTGTTTTAACAAGCCCGTTTGGTCGATTTTCATACGTATCGTTTCCAAAGAACGCGAGATGTATCTTGAAATAAAATAAGCTAATATAATAGCAAAGACCAGCATCAAAAGATAGATCTGATAGAGACTTTGCAAAAAAGTACTCAATTCGTTTTCTGAAAAAGAAACGTCCTCAAAGTAGGGGAAAAACAACAGCGCGAATGGCTTGCCATTTTTGTCTTTTAAGAGACTATAAGAAGACTGAAACTTGCCAATTTCATCATTATTCTGCTCTAAGAATCTCCCCTCAAAACTATTCTGTATTTTCTCAATGAGCTCTTGTTTGAGGGTATAATTATTTGCGATGATCTTTAAGGGTAAAAACGAGGTAAATAATGGTTTTCCTTCAAGATCAAATAGTGAAAAATTTACTTTATGAATTTTTATTATTGCGCTAAAATCATTTTCAAATTCGGACCAAATAGGGTTAGGTTTGTTGATCAAACTGTTTTTGTCGACCAAATAATTGATTTGACTCCTTAACTGATTTTCCTTTCGGTTAAGTCTGAACAGGTTATAATCCTTGGACTCATTCTTGTATTGAAAAAAAGTCGCTCCAAGAATCAAAAGACAAGCAATAAATACAAGAAGAATCATCGAAATGAAAATCTGGGTTCTTAATGATATCTGTCTTAATAAAGGTGCCATTTGATTAACGATTCTTCAATTAATTTTTAGATCTATATTTTTTATATAATTTAATTCCCAATGCAAGAAAAACGATAAGACCTATTATTCCTCCAAATGCAAATACCCAGTGGATACTGCTTTTTAAAATCGCCAAAAAGACAATGGCGAACAAAAACAGTGTTGCCCCTTCATTCCATAACCTCATGAAAACTGAAGAATAATTTATGACGTCTTTTTGTAGCTGTAAAAACATTTGATGCGTTTTGAAATGATATAAAATCAACAATAAAACAAACCCGAGTTTGATGAGCATCCACGATTGAGAAAGCCAGCTTGGCATAAGAATCAGCAACCATACAGCAAACGTAGTTGCTAGAATTGCAGAAGGCCAAGTGATGATGTACCATAACCGTCGCGCCATTAGTTTGAGCTGTTTTTCTAAAATTTCCTTTTCAGGAGACTCTTTTTTTGAGGCTTCAATGTGGTAGATGAAAAGCCGAGGTTGGTAAAATAAACCCGCAAACCAGGTTATTATAAAAATTAAGTGTAATGATTTAATGTAATTGTAATACTCCATAATTCCACTGGCGCTTTATAGTGACACAAATTACAAAAACATATTCAATGAATGGGAGGTTTTGCTGAGGGATCAAATTAAGTAGATTTTAAATATTTTTTTACTTCAAATAACAAGAAGCATCCTGTGACCAAAGCCGCTAAGAACTCTGCAACGGGAAAGGCAAGCCAGACCCCATTAATCCCCATGAATTTCGGAAAAATATAGAGCAGTGGAATGAAGAAAAACCCCTGACGTGTCAAGGTTAATAATAATGCGGGAAGTGCTTTTCCGATGGCCTGATAATAGGCTGCACCGATCAGTTGAATTCCAACGATGGGAGTAGCTGCAAAAACCCAACGGATTGCCGAGGGTGCTTGAGATAATACCAATGGATCTTCTGTAAAAACCCTTCCGATGGATTCCGAAAAGATGTTTATTAAGATAAAAATCAGCGTAGCCAATGAGGTAGAATAGATTAATGCCGTCCGAATTACTTTTTGAACACGGTCTTTGTTTTTTGCACCAAAGTTAAATCCTGCAATGGGAATAAAGCCCTGTGTAATTCCCAGCACGGGGAACAATGAAAACATTAGTAATCGGCTAATAATTGCATAAATTGCGACAACAGAAGCGCCACCTAGATTGTAGAGGAGGTTATTGACAAGTAAGATTGAAATACTCAAAACTCCTTGTCGAGCAAGAGTTACAAATCCCAGTGCTCCAATTTCTTGTGTAATTTTTAAATTAAGTTTAAAGTCACTCATTTTTATATGAAGCTCTGATTTCTTAGAACTAAAAAAGTTAAATATATAAAGTGCACAAACGCCATAAGACAAAGTGGTCGCCCAAGCAGCTCCAGCCATTCCGTAATCCAAAACATAAATAAAAACATAATCTAAAATTAAGTTGGAAACCGAGGGAAGCATCATGGCATACATTGCATACTTTGGTTTACCCTCTGCCCTAATTACGTTGTTACCCATCATACAATATCCCAATATTGGAGCCCCATAGAGAAGAATTTTATAATAAATTTTAGCGGGTTCAAAAAGCGGGCCTTTTCCTCCAAACAAGGGGATGATTGAATCTACAAACCACAAGCCAAAGATCACGAAACTGACTGTGAAAAAAAGTGTAAGAATGATTTGATTTCCAAAAGTTTTGGTTGCTTTTGCCAAATTCTTAACCCCTAACGAGCGGGAAATGATTGAGCCTCCTCCCAGTCCAATTGCCATCCCCAGCGCAGCAATAAAAAAAGAAACTGGGAGCACGACGTTGATTGCAGCAATTGCATTGGAGCCAATCCATTGTCCAACAAAAATGGTGTCAATTAAAACATTTAACGACATTATAAGAATACCAATAGAAGCAGGAAATGCTTGAGTGATTAATAACTTTGGAATGGGTTGGGTGCCAAATAAGGCAGAACCTTTTTTCATTTTAGCCTTCGATTTCGGCAAGCGCCCATTCATCGATCCATCTGCTCAGGACTTTCACCCAAGCAGGTCTGTCGTTAATACAGGGAATGACATGAAGCTTTTCGCCTCCTTTTTCTTCAAAATCTTCTGCAGCCTCCATCCCAATCTCCTCGAGTGTTTCTAAACAATCTGACACAAAAGCAGGGGTGGCAATCGCTAAATTTTTCATTCCATTTTTAGCAAAACGGGCAACGGTTTGATCTGTATAGGGTTGAAGCCAGGGGTCAACGCCCAGTCTCGATTGAAAGCTTGTGGAGAAAGTCCCCTCCTTAAGTTCTAAATACTCGGCCACCTGTCGCGTGGTTTCTTTACATTGATGTCGGTAACAATATTGATGCGCATCTGACTTGGTTTGACAACAACTTTTATCGATTTTGCAATGAGACTTAGTAATGTCTGATTTGCGGATATGTCGCTCAGGAATTCCGTGGTAGGAAAACAATAAATGCTCCCAATCCTTTCCTTTTAAGTCTTCTTGAATGCTATCCGCCAAGACCCTAATGTAGTCTGGATGATTATAAAAAGGAGGGAGAATTGTGAGGGACAGATCAGGATATTTTTCATTTCTAATTTTTTCAGCAAGCACAACGATGGTCTCTGTGGTTGCCATCGCAAACTGAGGATAAAGCGGGATCAACATGATCTCATCCACGCCTTGATCAACTAACTTTTTTATTCCATTTTCGATTGGCAGTGATCCATAACGCATGGCCAATTCAACAGGAACAGCAACTTGTTTTTGGATGGCTTCTTGAAGTCTCTGAGACAAAACAATAAGTGGAGAACCCTCCTTCCACCATATTTTTTTATAAGCTTTTGCGGATTGCTTTGGACGGGTATTTAAAATAATCCCTTTTACCAAAAAGGTTCTAAACGCTTTGGGCAAATCTATCACCCGCTCATCCATTAGAAACTCTCCTAAATATTTTCTTACATCTTTCTTTTCTGGACTGTCCGGAGAGCCCAGATTGATCATTAAAACTCCTTTCATTCAATATTTTTTACGAAGATACAGACATTAAATATTTTTTTGGTGTGGTCCCAAATTTCTTTTTAAAAGCAGAGATGAAATGACTTGAAGTGCTGTATCCTAGTCTAAGACTGATCTCATTGATGTTGTGTTGCTTGGCATTCAACATTCTTCTGGCTTCATTCATTTTGTGATCAAGCAAATAGCCGTAAACCGTTTCACCATAAATTTGTTTAAACCCTTCTTTAAGTTTTTTTATATTCAATCCAATCTCCGAGGAAAGCTCTTGTAATGTTGGTGGTTCTGACATTTGAGCCAAAATAATTTCTTTGGCTTTTCTTATTTTTCTAACATTCTCTTCGTCTACCAAAAAAGGACATTGCTCTATATTGGTGTCTTCATTCTTGTTAAAAAACAGACTCAATAATTCATACACCTTGCCCTTAAAATATAACGACTTCATGCTGTCGTGAATTTTAGGTTCTAAAATTTGGCTTAACACCACGCTCATGGCTGGGCTAAATGAACGGGTATCATAATATTTTTTTGAGTTATTTTCTGGATTCAAAAAGTGAATTTCATCGGAATTTTCTGAAAAAAGACCATGAAATTTTTTAATAGAGATTACAAGGCTGACCATCGAGGAGTCTGGGTGTAAATCTAGATTTATGGGAAGTGCTTGTATGGGATTATACAAAACGATTACGTTTTTCCCTTGAACTGGAAAACTATAGTTTCCCTCGTTGAACAGAAAAACCCCTTCTCCTTTTTGACAAAAGTGAAATTGAATAAATTCTTTACTCACTTCTTTCTCATACGTCTCATTTTGAAGACTCTCATTCCAATAACGTGAAATGTAAAACCCATTTTCTATTTCAGTAGTTTCCATTGTACTTTTGTCGTTGTTTTTATCAGCCACCTTATTTAGAAACAATCTAATTTGTAGTTGCTAATCTATTTCAAAAATATTATATTTAAAGGAATTTCAATAATAAATTGACTAAAAAACCTAAGGGGTTATAATTAGTCCTTCTAGCGTTGTTTTTTAGAAGATCCTCGTTTTATTTTTGTGTAACGAAATACAAAAAAACTCTTGAAAAACGGCATCCAATATTTTGTTGTGGGACTTTGTTATAAAAACGCGGATTTACTGACCCGTGGGAAGTTTACGTTAAACAAAGAACAAACCAAACTTTTATTGGAAAAGGCCAAAGCAGATGGATTAACTGAATTAATGGTTAATTCCACTTGTAATCGCACCGAAATTTATGGTATAATTTCGGATCCTAATTTGCTAATTTCTTATTTATGTGAATTTTCTGAGGGCGATTTGGAATGTTTTAGAGAAAAGGGATACGTTTTGGAGGGCAAGGAAGCAATTAACCATGTTTTTCGTGTCGGTTGTGGGTTGGAAAGTCAAATTTTGGGAGATTTTGAAATCATTGGACAACTTAAGAAAAGTTTTTATTTTTCTAAAAAACATAAAATGGTCAATGGTTTTTCTGAGCGATTGGTGAACTCGGTCATTCAGTCCAGCAAACGAATTAAAACCGAAACCGAGATTTCAACGGGAGCTACTTCTGTTTCTTTTGCCTCAGTTCATTACATATTAGAAAACGTTGACGAGGTTTCTCATAAAAACATTTTGCTTTTTGGAACCGGAAAAATAGGTAGAAATACTTGTGAAAATCTAATTAAACACACACAAAACGAACATGTCGTTTTGATTAATAGAACCGAAGAGAGTGCTCAAAAAATTGCAGGAAAATTTAATCTTATATATAAAAAATTTGATCATTTAAAGGATGAAATTAAGAAAACAGACATTATTATTGTCGCCACTAGCGCCGATTATTTTTCTGTAACTCCTGAACTAATTAATTCAGAAAAACCCCTATTAATTCTAGATCTTTCAATGCCTTCCAACGTTGATCCTAAGGTAAAATTAATGGAGTCAGTTACCTTAATTAATTTGGACGAGTTGTCTCAAATGACCAATGCAACACTCGTGAAAAGAGAAAAGATAGTTCCCATTGCTGAGCAAATTCTTAGCGAGGTTAGGACTGAATTTCTCCAGTGGATTGAGCACCGCAAATTTGCGCCCACGCTCAAGGCCTTAAAAAATAAATTATTATATGGGCAGTCACAAGACTTACCTGATCAAGATGATTTTTCTCAAACTGTAAATAGACTAGCAGGGCGAGTTGCTAGTTATCTTAAAGAGAATCCTTCTAAAGCCGACGAAACCTTGTCAATGCTTCAGGATTTATATCAATTGGATTCCGAAATTGATGCTTAATAAAATACTTCGAATAGGAACCCGTGAAAGTCAGTTGGCGCTTTGGCAGTCTCAAAATGTCGCTAATTCTCTTGAAAAAGAGGGAGCTTCTTCTACGCTGATTAAGATTAAAAGTGATGGGGACACAGATCTTGTAAAGCCACTTTACGCCATGGGAGTTCAAGGAGTTTTCACTAAAACCTTAGATGCCGCACTATTACAAAACAGAATTGACATTGCTGTTCACAGCCTAAAAGATGTACCCACGCAACTTCCAAAAGGAATTATAATTGCAGCCGTCCTAACCCGAGGAAGTGTCTCGGATGTTTTGTTAAAAAAAACAGATGCCAATAATCAGAATTCAAACCCGACCATTGGAACCGGGAGCCTTAGAAGAAAGGCCCAATGGTTAAATAAGTATCCTGGTTATAAGGTTGAAAACCTCAGGGGTAATGTTCAGACACGCATAGAAAAGTTAAATCAATCCGATTGGCATGGAGCGATTTTCGCAAAGGCTGGCCTTGAAAGAATGGAGCTTTTGGGAAATGATTATCAAGTTTTAGATTGGATGATTCCGGCTCCTGCCCAGGGTGCAATTGCTGTTGTTTGCAGAGAAGAAGACTTGGAGATTAAGGCACTCTTTAAAAACATCCATTGTGAAACAACATCGATCTGTGTGGGTATTGAAAGAAGTTTTTTAAATATTCTCGAGGGGGGTTGTACCGCCCCCATAGGGGCAATTGCAAAGTTTGAAGGGGAAAAAATCACCTTTAAAGCGGGATTGTTTTCCACTGACGGTATGCAAGCGGTGACCACAGAAAAGTCAGTCAACCTTGATTCTATTGCCGAATTAGCAAAATCCACAGTCGATGAGTTACTGTCTCGAGGCGGTAAAGCAATCATGGAGGAAATAAAAAACAACCGTTAATATGCGTTTGTTATCCACAAAAATAATATCTCATTTCTTCAAAGAACGATTAGTTCTTAACCAATTCAGTGTCGTTGAAAAGGCATTTATTGAAGTTCGTCCGACAAGTGATGTGGCGGTTGGGCAAGTAGCCAAAAACGTTATTTTCACGAGTCAAAATGCAGTTAATATTGCTTTTAAAAACGAAAAAATCAGAACTATTCTTGAAGACAAGGTTTTTTTCTGTGTGGGTAAAAAAACAAAAGCACTTTTGGCTAAAAATGGTAAAAAAGTGATAAAAATCGCTAATAAATCATCAGAATTGGCTGATTTTATATCAAAAAAC
This sequence comes from uncultured Flavobacteriaceae bacterium, assembly GCA_913058385.1. Taxonomy (GTDB): domain Bacteria; phylum Bacteroidota; class Bacteroidia; order Flavobacteriales; family Flavobacteriaceae; genus UBA8316. The sequence continues at coordinate 208 of CAJXQS010000021.1, read as the reverse complement.
AATAAAAATCATCATTTTTCATTTTTTTGTGCTGGTGGAAGATTACCCGATTTAGAACATATTTTATCGACGAACGACATAAAAATCACACCAATAATATTATACAACACCTTGCCACAGCCTCATGTAATTAAAAGTCATTTTGATGGAGTATTGTTTTTTAGTCCTGTCTCTTATACACATCTGACGCTGCCGACGAATAGAGAGG
>CAJXQS010000020.1:0-37374 GCA_913058385.1 uncultured Flavobacteriaceae bacterium | reverse complement strand
ACGACCAAACCAAGGACACCATGAACTTATATCCCAAAACGATACAGGAGAAAGCCTATGACTACCGAGACCTAAAACAAACCCCTGATCGACACCAACCTCAATATATTTTAGAAAAATATTTTTATCCCTATCAGCAATAATGCCCTGATAGATTTTCCTAAACGATAAATTTGAGTAGAAGCCGATTGACCCACTAAAGTTGATCAAAATCTAATAAGGACTGTTTTTGAAATTATTTTTGGGCCTTTGTTTCTTATCTAGATAGGATTTCTACTTTTTGGAGGCGAAGAAAAACCTTGCAGGAAGACCTTTAATCACTTTTGCGATTTTAATTGTTTTGATGATTATTTCCATACTTAGCTGTGTTTTTAAGACCCAGTGGAGTAAATCTTTATCCAAATTGATTTTAATCTAAAACATAAAAATTCGATTTTGTGCCTAAATCCGATACCTTTGCGGCCATGCATGCACAAAACCCTTACGCTGGACGTTATGACCTTAAAAGGTTGGCCAATGCGCATTCCCCCCTACAAGAACACATCGTTTTAAACCCTTCGGGTCAACAAACAATCGATTTTACTGTTTCAGACGCGGTATATGAGTTAAATAAGGCAATGTTATTGGCAGATTATAAGCTAGGCGATTATCATTTACCAAAAGGCTACCTCATCCCGCCTGTCCCCGGTCGCTTGGAATATCTATTACATTTGAGAGATTTTATTTCAGAAAAATTCAAGGCGGATAAAGCAGCACAATTGAGAGGGCTAGACATCGGCGCTGGTGCCAATGGCATTTATTGCATATTGGGTGTAAAACACTTTAACTGGTCGATGATCGGTGCTGAAAGTGATGCAGTTGCCGTGAAAACCGCAAGCGAAAACATGCTACTGACAAACACATTAAAAGATAAGATCGAAATACGTCACCAAGAAAACAAGAGTTTCCTTTTCAAAAATATCATTCAGCCAAAAGAACAGTTTGATTTTTCGGTTTGTAACCCGCCTTTTCACAGTTCTAAAGACGAAGCACTCAAAGGATCGCTTAAAAAGCACAACAATTTAGGTAGCCCATCGGATCAGAACACTTACTTGTTGAACTTTGAGGGACAAGCCAACGAACTTTGGTGCAATGGCGGAGAACCTCTTTTTATTAAAAGATTAATCAAAGAAAGTTTAGGTTTTAAATCCCAAGTAAAAGTATTCTCTTCCCTTGTCTCAAAAGCGGACAGTCTTGCCGCCATTGAAAAACAACTTAAAAAAGCAAAAGCGAACCATCAAATTATCCCGATGGATTTGGGCAACAAGAAGAGTCGGATTGTAGTGTGGTGGTTTGATTCGTCTCTATAAAACCGTTACCCGAACTTTTTTCTTTTTGAGTCGTGAATTGTTTAATTCCGCCACCAAGTCTTCGGCAATCGCCTTAGGCACCGCAACAAAGGCACAATCTTGTTTTAACTCAATCGTTCCCAATTGGTCTTTATTGATTTTCCCTTGTTTAAAAAAGAGTCCAGCAATGTCGCCTTTGGAGATTTTATCTTTTCTTCCACCAGAAATAAACAAGGTTTCCCAGAATTGGGGTTTTCTAATTGCTTTTTTGGAAATATTAACAACATTGGGATTGTCAATGTATTCGGGTAATTCTTCTTTATCCCCTTTTATTAAATAGGCAGTTCCTTTAGCGTCCACTCTTGCTGCCCTTCCATTTCGGTGGGTAAACTCTTCTTCGGCACGCGGCATTTCATAATGGATGATAAATTTTAATTCTGGAATATCGAGCCCTCTTGATGCTAAATCCGTAGCGATTAAAATAGGATTGGTGCCATTTCGGAATTTTATCAGTGCACGTTCTCTGTCTTTTTGCTCCATTCCCCCAGAAAAACAACTGTAATTAATGTTGTTTCTTTCCAAAAAACCACTCACCTGATCGATGCTGCTTCTTAAGTTACAAAACACAATTCCGTTTTGATTCCCGAGGTATTCGATTAAATCCAAGAGCGCAGGTAATTTACTCTTTGAGGTAGAAAGCACCGTTTTAACCTCCAATTTAGAAACCACATTTTCTTGTAAATAGTTGATTGTTTTGGGTTGATCCAGACGAACAAAGTCTGGAATTTTCACACTTTGTGTTGCAGAAGTTAAAACCCGTTTGTTGATGTGGGGCAACTGGTTGATGATACCTTTCATTTCCGACTCAAAACCATCTTCGAGCGATTTGTCAAACTCATCTAGAATTAATGCTTTAATACTTTTTTTAGAAAACCGATCATTGCTAAAATGATCTGCTATCCGACCGGGAGTTCCTATTAAAATTGCTGGCACATGCTTGATTTCAATCTTATCTTTTGACATGGGGCGCCCGCCATAGACCGCGTTGACTTTAAATCCAGAGCCCATGCTGCGCACCACCTGCTCGATTTGTATGGCCAGTTCCCGAGAAGGAACGATAATCAAGGCTTGAACTTCCTTAGAATCGGGATCTAATGTTTTGATAATGGGCAATAAAAAAGCCAATGTTTTCCCCGTTCCGGTGGGGGACAACAAGATGGTATTGGTTGTCGATTGTATGGCAGCAATTGCCTCCTCTTGCATGGGATTCAAGACGTGGATATTCAACTTATTTAAAATATCCTGTTGTTCTTTGATATTGTTTGCCATAATAATTAGTTCTTTTTATGCTTTTTTGTAGGCGTTTCTTTTGGAAGCGTCGTCCCCGTATTCATTAAATAATTCGCCAATAGTTTGTCGATTAGTTCTTCTTTGGTCAAATGATGAAAAACAGTACTTACCTGCTGTCTGAATTTATATGAAATGGTACGGTTGGGTTTGGTTTTAAATATTTTCTTTGCCCACAACAAACTCTTATTTTCTTCAATGCTCTGTGCATCTCCCTTTTTGAGTTCTTTAAATTTTATGCCCAATTCTTTTTCAAAATTGCCTATATCATTCACCTCTTCTTCTTGGAGTATCGACAGCGAAAAGCCCTTTGCTCCTGCCCTTGCGGTTCGTCCGCTTCGGTGAACATAAGTGTCATAGGTATCGGGCAAGTGATAGTTCACCACATAGGAGATTTCTTTTACGTCAATTCCACGGGCGGCCAGATCTGTGGCGACCAAAATATCGATATGTCCTTCTCTAAACTGCCCCATGATTCTATCCCGAATGCCCTGGGTTAAACTCCCATGAATTGAACCCGATGAAAATTTATTGATAGCTAAGTTTTTTCCGAGTTTATTGACCGCTGCTTTTGTTTTACAGAAAATTACACCCCGCTGCCCTGCTCTAGCATTTAAAAAATGCATTAAAACATCTAGCTTTTCGATGGGTGCGACCACCATATAATGGTGATCAATCCCTTGATGTCCCAAGGTTTCCATGTCGGCTTCAAGCTGCACGACATACTTTGACATATAGTTTTGAACCAATTGTTTTATCGCTCCCGAAAGGGTGGCAGTAAACAAGAGGGTTCTGCGTTTTTTAGGAATTTCTTCTATGATACGATCCAAATCCTCTTTAAAAGCGCTCACCATTTCATCGGCTTCATCCAACACCAAATACGTTAGATTTTTGATGTTTATTGCTCCTCGCCCGATTAAATCGACCAAACGCCCCGGAGTGGCGACAACAATATGTGTGGGGCTTGTCAAGCGTTCTATTTGAGGTTTTATGGGAATTCCACCGCAGACTGCTGCGATAGAAATTTCTGGAACGTGCGCCGCATACGCCATTAAATTGGCATGGATCTGTTGTCCCAATTCTCGGGTTGGTGCCAGTATCACTCCCTGAATTTCTGTATTTTCACTATCGATCAATTGCAACAACGGCAATCCAAAAGCAGCGGTTTTACCTGTTCCTGTTTTAGCCAAAGCCACAACATCTTCTGTTTGGTTGAGCACCACCGGAAGGGTTTTTTTTTGAATGTCCGTGGGTACCGTAATATTCAAATCAGCAAGGCCTTGTTGTAATGCGGGGAAGATTCCTAAATCAGAAAACGGTTTTGACATAAAATGGTTTTGTGCAAAGATAACCATACGGAATCTGAGAAGCGTGTAAATTGGAATGCTAATTCATTTTAAACAATTGAACCCGCCAAAAATGCTGTGTTAAGCTTCTTGTAAGCTACGCTTTGATTTTCTATACAGGTGGTTGGGATAGATATTTCGTTTCGCAAAACGATTCAATTTGTTGGAGTTGACCATCTTGATGTAAATGGGTTTGGTCACCCCAAAATATTCGTAAGTTGAACCGTCTAAAAAAGTGATTTCTAAGAGTAAACCCTTGTGGATGTAATCCGCGATGCCCGAATTTGTAATGGTTTCAGTATAGACTTCAAGATTTGTAGCCAGTGTTTCTGGTGCGATGCTTACTAAAAAATGATAGCCGTCAATGATGAGCTTGCTTTGTGTTTCAGCGTCTTCCCGCTTAGGGTCTCCTTCTTGAAATTTATCAGGATGCCATTCTTTTAACAAATTGCGGTAACTCTTTTTTAGAATTTTGAGGTCGATCTCGTTGACTACACCAAATAACTTCTTGTACTGATTGATTCGTTTCATGCTCGCTTTTTAACCAGCGGCGAAACTACAGGTTTATTCTGGACTATGATAGGTAAACTGGGGATTTTTGTTTAAAGAGCGTTTTAAAGTGAAAAACTAAAAATGAAAAGTAGTATAATGTTTATTTTATGGGGTACGGCTGAATTGTATTATAAAAATTCCCAATAAGATTCTAATCCGATTTAAAAACTTCGTCTGTTGGGTCATTAAAATCAAATAATGAACCAATCGAAACCCCTAAGGCGTTTGCCAACCTTAATAAAGTATTGATCGTACAATTCATTAAACCCCTCTCTATTCGTTGAATTGTAGATTTTTCCATTAGCGATAAAACCACTCGATGTGACATGCATCTCGATACAATTGCACGTTCCGTGCAATCACTCGATGTGACAAGCTTTAGGATTTGTCAGTTCGCCTGTTTTTTAGTTAGTCGTCAGTTCGAGTGTTTTTTGCTTGATTTTCAGTTCGAGTGTTTTTTGCTTGCAAAAAATGTATCGAGAACGAGAACGAGGAAGAAGACAAGCACAAAGAGCATTTAAACCCACTCTCTCCTACATATCAGATGATTTTTTACTATTTTCGTTACAGAACCTAAAAAGTGTATTATGGATTTAAAAACAAGAAAAACGGCATTTATTGAAAAAGTTTCAACAATCGAAGCTCCTGTTTTTGAACAGCTAGAAGCCTTTTTGGATCAAATGACCCGCCCTAAAACAACTTTAAAGGAGTACAACAAAGCTTTGGAAGCTGCAAATTCTCGAATCGAATCAGGCATTTTTTTTACGGAGGAGGAAGTAGAAAAAATTGCAAATGAGTGGTAATGAAAAAACTATTGTTTGGGATAAAGAAGCCTTGCATCAAGTAAAAGAAGCTTATTTTTACCTTAGAGAAAAGTCGCCTACAGCCGCAAAAAAAAGTAAGGAATACCCTCCTTGAGGAAGTCAGAAAATTAGCCTTACATCCTGAGATTTACGAATTAGATCCGTTAAAAACAAAGAATGACGGAAGTTATAGGGCCTTTGTACGCTTTCATTTCCGTGTTGCTTATCAAGTGAAAGCTACCCAAGTTAGAATTCTAAGAATTCGACATAGCAGCAGAGAACCTGATCAATATTAAAAAATTGATTGTAGGTTGCTTCTCGATACTTCTCGATACATTTTCCTTCGGAAAACACTCGAAGTGACATGCATCTCGATACAATTGTACGTTCCGTGCAATCACTTGATGTGACATGCTTTAGGATAAGTCAGTTCGCGTGTTTTTTGCTTGCAGGTGCATGCGCTTCCTGATTTGTCAGTTCGAGTGTTTTTTGCTTGCAAAAAATGTATCGAGAACGAGAACGAGAACGAGGAAGAAATCAGTTAAAGGTAGAACCTACAACATACATTAACTGGCATTACCCGTATAGACGAATTCTTTGTTATCTGGTCTATATTTTCAAATCCATCAGCAAAAAACGCTACGGGAGTAACGTCGAGTGCTTCTAACCCTGTTATATACGAACTGAGGGGGAACTCTTTTTTCTGTTCCTAATTCGTATAATTTCCAGGCCCAACGCATCAGTTTAGCGTCTGGTAAATGGCGATACTTTATTTCCTTATCGCTACCCTCTCGATAAATCTTTAGCTTTCCTCTTTTAGAAGTTTGTAAAGATACGATGATGATATTCCTCCTAGGGCATTATCTTTTTTAGGAAACGATCTAAATCCTCTATCCTTTCCTTGGATGACATGTTGGGTTTCGTGGGTGAGTAAAAATAATCTGTCACTATCCTTTTCTCGAAATTTTTCGTTGATTCGGTTGGTGTAGGTGCCGTCTGAGTGGTTTTGGATACTCCCTCCTTTGTTTTTGTTTTGGGACTCATAAAACTCAACTTTTATTTTATTTGCTAAATCAGGGTAATATTGCTCAAATTCTGGGTGTTCAAGAATGCCTTTTAATGGATAGGCTTTGGCTGTACTAACCGACTTTCCTTTCCCTAAAGTAGCAATTCTCTGCTCGTCCACCAAAAGTTTAACATTTGAATCATCAATCACTTACTTCCAATACGGATGGGTAGCCAAGAGCTTGTCTACACAGGCTCTGATGGCTTCATTACGGGGTTGAAAATTTGGCGTTGACACATGGTTTTTCTTTAATAATCAATGTACAGTTGTGAATTGATTTCAAATTGTATTTTTACCTGAGGATTAACAAGACAAGATTTAATGATCAACTTTTTTTAATCTAAAAAAGTGAATAACCCAGAGAAAGTTGTAAGGAATTCAGCTAATGAAAAGTGTATAATTTTAAGGATGATTGACAGTCCTGTAAAAGTCAATCTTAGATAAATTGTCAAGCTTATCAAGCCAAAAGTTGAGATTCTTTTCGTCTTTTCTAATGTAAAATAAAGAACACAAGTGCAACGAAAAAAGATTGGGATCATACATGTCCAGATACCATTCTTTGGTTGCAGTTTCCAAACTTAGAATTTTGAACAACTCTTGTTTGGTCGGATTGAAATCAAAAATTGTTTCCATAAGAGTAAAATTAAAAAAAAATGTCCAATATATCAAAATTTTTCCTTGACGCACAGTCGATATAGAAGGTGTTGAGATGAAGAAATAAATCCTAAATTTGTTATTTGCTCTGAACCGCCTACCTTTTTCAGTCAAACGGTGAACAAGAAAGACGAGTAGTCCAGCTCGCATAAGTCCATTTGAAGGTCTGATAATTCTCCCAAAACTAAGTTTTTTGAAGAAGAAAAGTTAATCGCTTATCGCCACGCTTGCCAATACCGATTTACAAAAAATCTGCTCGAGTAGGATTGCGTTTTAGCGCTTTTTTGTATTTTAGTGAAACAGTTGACCCCAAATCAATTTAAAATATACTTAACCTATAAAAAAGCTGCTATCTGTTCAATTAATTTGGGGTTTTTATTTTATTACTCCCCAAACCTATGCAGTCTCAGAACGCAAACAAAAACCTACACCATTATATCCTCAGAATCAATACGCTGTTCCAACAAGGGAATGCGACTGAGCACACCTATCGCGGATATTTATCACATCTTTTAGAAACTTTAGTTCCTGAAGTTAGAGCCACCAACGAACCCAAAAGGCAGACTTGTGGAGCACCTGACTACATTTTGACGAAAAAAGATATCCCTGTTGGATTTATTGAAGCAAAAGACATTGGCGACAAAGACCTTGAAGGAAAAAAGAAATCGGTCAACAAAGAACAATTTGACCGATACAAAGCATCATTAGACAATCTAATCTTTACAGATTATATTGATTTTCATTTGTACAATGACGGTGAATTTGTTACCAAAATCGCCATTGCAGAACTAACAGAAAACGGAATTGTTGCCCTACCTCAAAATTTTGAAAGATTTGTAAATCTGATTAAAGATTTTTGTGTTCACGTAGGACAAACGATAAAAAGTTCCAAAAAATTAGCAGAAATGATGGCGGGCAAAGCCCGCCTTCTTTCTGATGTGATTGAAAAGTCGTTGAACAGTGATGATGAAAATCAAGAAAACAGTACGTTGAAAGAGCAAATGTTGGCTTTCAAGCAAATTCTGATTCACGATATTACAGCCAAAGGATTTGCAGACGTTTATGCTCAAACCATCGCTTGTGGCACCTTGGCTACGTTTAGGACTTCTGACTCAAAAGTGATTCAGCATTTCGCTAAAAAAGGATTGCAAGCCCAAGTTCATTATGAAGCCTTCGAGGGGCTTCGCTTGCGGCACATCCACTCAAAACCCTATGATGCATCACTTCCAACCCTATATTTCGTGCATGGCGCGCCCGGTTCGAGCGATAATTTTGACGCCTATCTCACGGATAGTCTGCTAAACACAAAGGCCAACCTGATCAGTTTTGATCGTTTGGGCTATGGCTATTCAGAATTTGGTTGTGCCCATCCAGACATCGCACAACAAGCTGGGAGCCTTATTCCGCAACTAAAGCAATGCTCCAGCAAAGAATTACCAGGAATACTCATCGGGTGGTCCTATGGAGGGCCTATCGCCGCCAAAATGGCACTGGAAGCCCCAGAGATCGTCGCAGCAGTAGTAATGCTTGCTCCGGCACTCGATCCGGAGGCGGAACGTTACTTCGCTTTGGGAAAATTGGCGGAGTGGAAATTAACAGAATGGATGGTTCCCCTTTCGTTTAGGGTAGCGCAAATAGAAAAACGCTTTCATGCTGCGGCCTTGCGTCCTCTTGTCGGCCAATGGAAAAACATTCAAGTACCGGTCCTCATGCTGCATGGCAGTAAAGATAAACTCGTTCCCTATGCGCCCAATGTCGCTTTTGCGCAAAAACATTTTTCAAATACCCAATTCACCCTACACAGGGTGGTAGGAAAAGGACATGTCTTTCCCATGCAAGAAACAGAAATGGTCAAAAAAGTATTGTTGGGACAATAAACAAGGCTTTGCTGCCCGCCGATTCTTTGAGAATTAAAGATTAAGAGTCAAAACTGTTAACAAGATCGTTAAAAATCCCCAACTATCTGTTCTTCTTTCAGGACCAACCATTGTAATTTAGCAATAAAATTAGTTCCATGAACGATCGACACAACGATTTGCTTCGCATACGTCCAGAAATCAAAAAACATCAGACTTTTGAGGCTACGGGTGCAGAAGAACGTTTTCAAAACAACACCCTTCGACCAATATTAAAACTCCAAAACCCTTTGCTTGTGGTTGCTTTTCACAATTACATTGACAAATGGAAAGGGGTGTTTTATAATTTAAGTTTAGAAAAAAAGTTGGCCTACATCGAAAACGCGCTCAACAAAGATCAAAAGCTTCGCAATTCCCTGATGGGCATGGTCATTGGGCACTTTACGCTGACAGAATACCACGCCTACTTGGAAAACGCCCCTGCCCTAAACAAACGCATAATAAGTATGTTGATCAAACGCTTTAAGGATCAATCACAACTATTTTAAAAAAAGCTTAATAGGTTAAAAAAAACAGACTAAATGCAGGATTTACTAAAAGCCTTTCAGCATGCCACAGAAGCCGGAGCATTGGCAGCAACTGATTTTATCGGCAAAGGAGACAAAGAAGCGGGAGACAAAGCTGCAGTTGATGCCCTTCGTTTGGCGTTGAATGCGATAGACTTTCAAGGAACAGTCATCATTGGAGAAGGAGAAAAAGACAAAGCACCCATGCTATTTAATGGTGAGAAAGTGGGGACAGGAAACGGACCAAAACTAGACATTGCAGTTGATCCGGTTGAAGGAACAGCTCTGCTGGCAGCTGATCTGCCCAATGCCATTTGTGTAATGGGATTGGCTCCCCAAGGAACCCTTTGGGATCCGGGGGCTTCTTTTTTTATGCAAAAAATCATTGTGGGAAAAAAAGCAAAACACGCCATTGACATCAACAAATCCACAGCAGAAAATTTGGCTGCGGTGGCATTGGCATTAGACAAACCCATCACTGCACTTCGGGTCTTTGTGCTGGACAAGCCCCGACACGAGCAGCTAAAAGCGGAGATTAACGCTGCAGGAGCACAAGCGGCCCTTTATCCTGAAGGAGATGTTTTGGGAGGACTGCGCGCTGCCTTGCCCAACACAGACATTGACATCATGATGGGAGTCGGTGGAACACCAGAGGGCGTGTTGACCGCTTGTGCCATCAAAGCCTTGGGCGGTGGATTTATCGGAAAACGTGCACCACAGTTTAAATCAGAATTAGCCCTTTTAAGCGCCGAAAATGCAAATTTGGAGGAAGTCCTAACCCTTGACGATTTGGTGAAAGGGCCGATAGCTTATTTCTCTGCTACGGGCATTACCTCGGGTGATTTGCTTAAAGGAGTGGTCAAAAATGGAGACACGCCTGTTTTTGACAGTTTTGTATTGTCTACAGAATCGCAGGCCTAGTCTTCCAAAAGACTTATACCGTTGAGATCGGTGGTGAGCACGCTGCTCATCAGGTCAAAAAATGGACGGATGGCATTAAAACGTTGCGCAACATCTTTTAAAAATCCCTCAGACAAAACTTCTGAGTCAGTATACTTGTGAAGGAACAAATATTGCTTTTGACGTAAAAGGTCAATGTCTTTGTGTTCTTTTGAAAATCCTTTGGGCGCTACTTTTAGGACATCTCCGGTCAATTTTCCCCATGATTTTGTAAGCTTTGAGTCAGCAATTACCGCTCTGAATTCAGTGGCATCGACTTCAAGTTCCTTTCGGATGCGAAAAAGATCTTCTTTGCTGGGGTTCCAAAAACCAGTGGCGAGGAAACTATCCCCTGGCTTGATGTGAAGGTAATAGCCCCCTCTCAAGGCTGGTTTTTCTCGGTGAAAGGATACGCCAAAATGTGTTTTGTAAGGGGTTTTATCTTTTGAAAAACGAACATCACGATAGATTCTAAAAATTTTAGTCTTTTCGATTCGATCAAAAGTGTTCATTTCGGTTTCCAATTGCGCACTAAAGACTTTCATTTCTGCCTCAAGAGATTTGAAATGCTTTTTATTTGCCTCAAACCAAACGCGGTTGTTGTTTTGGTCCAGTTCTTTAAAAAATGAAAAAATATCGGAATTTATCTTTGTCATAATTTTTAATGTTTATTTCTTACGATTCTCGAGTACCTTCACCACGTCGGCCAAGCCAAAACCTTTGGCCTTTAATAAAATTAAATAGTGAAAAAGTAAATCTGCGGATTCCGAAAGAAACAATTCGTCGTTGTCATCTTTGGCTTCGATTACGGTCTCGACGGCTTCTTCACCAACTTTTTGAGCGATTTTATTAATTCCTTTTTTAAATAAAGAATTGACATAACTGGCGTCATCTGGGTTTTCTTTTCGGTCTTGAATCACCGCTTCCAATTCGGATAGAAATCCATAATCCGCAGTATTTTCTTCCCCCCAACAACTGTCAGTACCCGTGTGACAAGTGGGCCCCATGGGTTTAGCATAGACCAATAAAGTGTCCAGGTCGCAATCTATCGCAACCGACTCAAGCATAAGAAAATTACCACTCTCCTCCCCTTTTGTCCAAAGGCGATTTTTACTTCTACTAAAAAAAGTAACCTTGCCCGAACTCTCGGTTGCGGCCAATGCGGCGGCATTCATATACCCTAACATCAATACTTTTCGGGTTTGAACGTCTTGAACAATTGCGGGAATCAGGCCGTTGGGGTCTTTATTAAAATCAGGATTTATCATGCTGGGCGTATTGCTATTTTTTCTTTAATTAATTCATTTTTAAGCGCAGGAATAGAGATTTCACCAAAGTGAAAAACACTTGCAGCCAGTGCAGCATCCGCTTTTCCTTCCGTAAAGGTATCAATAAAATGCTGAATTTCTCCTGCACCTCCAGAGGCGATGATCGGGATGTTGATGCTGTTGCTGATTTTCGCTAAAGCTTCGTTGGCAAAACCATTTTTAGTACCATCATGATCCATTGAGGTGAACAAGATTTCACCAGCACCACGCATCTCTACTTCTTTGACCCAATCAAAAAGATCGATTTTGGTGGGTACTTTTCCACCAACCAAATGCACGATCCATTTACCTTCAATTTGCTTGGCATCCACCGCAACCACAACACATTGGTTTCCAAATGCTGCCGCCAGTTCGTTGATCAGTTCCGGGCGTTTCACAGCAGCGGAATTAATCGAAACCTTATCAGCGCCATTAAGCAATAGCAAGCGCGCGTCCTTAACGCTGCTTATCCCACCACCGACAGTGAAGGGGATGTCAAGGGCTTTTGCCACTCGAAGTACCAAAGCAGCAAGGGTTTTGCGTTTTTGTTCGGTCGCCGAAATGTCCAAAAATACAAGTTCATCTGCACCTTCTTGGGTATAACGGGTTGCCAATTCGACCGGATCTCCGGCATCTCTGAGGTTGACAAAATTGATTCCCTTGACTGTGCGACCGTCTTTGATGTCGAGACAAGGAATGATTCTTTTGGTTAACATTTTAATTGTTTAAAATATATTGCTCTAATTGTTTGAGCGTAATTCTGTTTTCATAAATGGCTTTTCCAATGATGGTGCCTTCACAGCCCATTTCGGCCAAACGCCCCAATTCATCGTAATCAGAGATACCGCCCGAGGCTATTAAATTGAGATCATATTTGTTTAATATTTTTTCATACAAATCAAATGAGGGACCTGCTAACATTCCATCTTTGCTGATGTCAGTGCAAATCACGTATTGCGCCCCTTCGTTTAGGTAATCGGCTAAAAAGGGCATTAAATCCATGGTAGAGGTCTCCAGCCAGCCACTTACCGCGATCTTTTCGTTATTTACATCCGCACCCAATATGATTTTATCAGCTCCGTATTGTTTGATCCATTGTTTAAAAAGCGCAGGATCCTTAACCGCTATGCTTCCTCCAGTGACTTGCTTGGCCCCAGATTCAAAGGCGATGTGTAAATCTTCTACGGTCTTTACTCCTCCCCCAAAGTCGACCTTCAGGCGGGTATGGCTTGTGATTGATTCCAAAACCTTGTGATTGATGATCTTTTTAGCCTTTGCCCCATCCAAATCTACCAAATGCAAATGTTCAATGCCATGGGCTTCAAACGATTTGGCAATTTCCAAAGGGAAGGCTCCATATTCAATTTTGGTAGAGTAATCTCCTTTTGAAAGTCGGACGCATTTCCCATCAATGATGTCAATCGCTGGAATGATTCTCATAAATTATAGTTTTAAAAAGTTTTCCAACAAACGGTTTCCCGGTTTCCCACTTTTTTCTGGATGAAACTGAACGCCATAGAAGTTATCTTTTTGAATTGCAACGCTATATAGTGTGGAATATTCACTTCGAGCAATAGTTTCATTTATCAATGGAACATAATAACTATGAACAAGATACATATAAGATTCCTTTGAAATTCCTTCAAACAATCCTTCTTGATTGTGTTGTACCAGGTTCCATCCCATTTGAGGTACTTTGACCGTAATTGGAAAACGCACAACTTCTGAAGAAACAATCCCTAAACCCTCGGTGTCCCCTTCTTGAGAATGTGAACAAAACAATTGCATGCCGAGACAAATTCCCAATACAGGCTGTTTTAAATCCTTTAATAAAAGATCCAATTCGTTTTCTTTGAGCTTGGCCATGGCGCTTTTTGCTTCCCCTTGTCCGGGGAAGATGATTTTGTCAGCAGCGAGTATTTCCTCTGGAACTTTGGTCAATAGCGCGGCTACTCCCAATCGTTCTAAAGCAAATTGCAGGCTTTTTACATTACCAGCACCATAATCTATAATAACTGTTTTCATTTATAACATTCCTTTTGTAGAAGGCAAGATCATTTTACTCGAATCTCGCTTAACTGCTACTTTGATTGCTTTTGCAAAGGCCTTAAAAATCACCTCTATCTTGTGGTGTTCATTGTCTCCTTCTGCTTTTATATTTATATTGGCTTTGGCACCATCAGCAAAGGATTTGAAAAAGTGAAAGAACATTTCTGTTGGCATTTTACCAATCATTTCTCTTTTGAACTCAGCTTCCCAAACCAACCAATTCCGCCCTCCAAAATCTATGGCAACTTGTGCCAAGGCATCATCCATAGGCAGGGTGAAGCCATAACGTTCAATTCCCAGTTTATTACCCAAGGCCAATGCAAAGGTTTCCCCCAAAGCAATGGCGGTGTCCTCAATGGTGTGGTGCTCATCGACTTCTAGATCTCCTTTTGTTTGGATACTAATGTCCATTTGTCCGTGACGTGCCAATTGATCTAACATGTGATCAAAAAAAGCAATACCAGTGTCTATGGTGCTTTGCCCCGAACCATCAAGGTTTAAGGCAATTGCTATTTTTGTTTCTTTTGTGTTTCGGGTTAAGGTTACTTTTCGGTCTTTTAATAACAGTCGTTGGTAGATTTCCTCCCAAAGTTGTGTTTTAAGAACAATGACTGCATCCAACGCTGCATCTGTCACTTCGGTGGCTCCTCTTTCCGTATCGGTATCGATCAAAATTCCTTTACAACCTAGATTTTTGGCCAACTCCATGTCCGTCAAGCGGTCTCCAATCACGTAGGAGTTTTCAAGGTCATAGGCCGGGTTGTCAATGTATGATTTTAGCAGCTCAGTGCCAGGCTTTCTGGTCGGTTGCTTGTCTTTAGGAAAGGACTTGTCAATAAAAACTTGATCAAAAACGACTCCTTCATTCTCAAAACTTTGCAATATAAAATTATGAACAGGCCAAAAGGTGTTTTCGGGAAAACTAGAAGTTCCCAAACCATCCTGATTGGTTACTATAACCAATTCATAATCCAATTCTTTTGCGATTTTGGAAAGGTATTGGAAGACATTCGGATAAAAAATCAATTTATCAAATGAATCCAACTGAAAATCATTTGGTTCTAATGTTAGCGTACCATCGCGATCGATAAATAATACTTTTTTCATTGATCTAAGTTTTTACAAATGCTTATTAGTTTATTATTTTCTTCTGGGGTTCCTATCGTAATTCTTAAAGTGCTTTCACAATTGTGAAGCTTGGATCGATTCCTAACCACAACCCCTTGTTTTACAAGCGCATCGTAGCGTTTGTTGGCATCATCGACTTTTATTAAAAGGAAATTGGCATCACTTTTAAACACTTTTTTTACAAACTTAAATGTTGAAAAGGCAGTGGCCATTCTTATTCGCTCTGAAACAATTAATTGAATTTGTTGTTCAATGGCCGGAGCATCCTCTAATCCATCAAAAGCAACACTTTGTGTCAGGACATTGATATTATAAGGTGGTTTAATGGTGTTTAAAACAGAGATGATTGTTGCATCAGCAAAACACATGCCCAAGCGTATTCCAGCCAAACCATAGGCCTTAGAGAGCGTTTGACAGACAATCAGTCTTGGGAATTTATTTAAAACGGACAAACCGCCTTCTCGTTCTGAAAAGTCCACATAAGCTTCATCAAGCACAACCAATCCATCGAAAAAATCAAAAAGACTTTCAATTTCATTTAAAGGCAAAGCATTCCCTGAAGGGTTATTGGGGCTACAAACAAAAATGATTTTTGTTTTAGTGCTCACCCTTGCTTTTATGGCTTTAATATCCAATTGAAATTCCTCGTTTAAAGGAACTTCTTGAATGTTGATGTCGTTCAATTTTGCAAGTACTTCATACATGCCATAGGTAGGCGGCAATAGCATCACTTCGTCTTGTGAGGGTTCGCAGAACGCACGAAAGATTAAATCCAGCACTTCATCGCTGCCGTTGCCCAATAAAATCTGATCTGCATAAACGCTTTTGATTTCTGCCAATTTGCGCTTTAACTTACGTTGTTGTGGGTCAGGGTAGCGATTGTAGCCATTTTCAAAAGGATTTTCATTGGCATCCAAAAAAATATTTTGAGCCTCAAAATCTTCAAATTCGTCTCTTGCTGATCGATAAGGTGCAATCTTAAGCACCAAAGGTCGTACCAGTTTTTTTAAATCTAATCCTTTCATCACTTCATTGATTTAAGCCGGAGTGTTACGGCATTTTTGTGTGCTTGAAGTCCTTCGGCGGCTGCCATCTCTTCAATCGCAGGACCAAGGTTCATCAAACCTTCTTTGGTTATTTTCTGATAAGTAATTGCCTTTAAAAAACTATCCAAGTTCACACCACTGTATTGACGTACATAGCCATTTGTAGGCAAAGTATGATTGGTTCCCGAGGCATAATCTCCAGCACTTTCTGGGGTATAATTCCCGATAAAGACAGAACCAGCACTTTTTATTCCCTCAATAAATTTTTCTTCTTCTTTAACACAAACAATTAAGTGCTCCGCACCATATTGGTTGGCAAAATCAAGCGCCGTTTGGTCGTCATTAAAGACAATGATTTTTGAGTTGTCTAATGCTTTTTGGGCGATGTCCTTTCTGTCTAGATTTTCCAGCTGTAAAAGCACTGCTTTTTGAGTTTCCTCTGCAATGGCTTTGGAAGTTGTGATCAGCAGCACCTGACTGTCTGGCCCATGTTCGGCTTGAGACAATAAGTCAGAAGCAATAAAAGATGGATCGGCAGTTTCATCTGCGACTACCATCAATTCACTGGGGCCTGCTGGCATGTCAATCGCTACATGATATTGTGTTGCCAATTGTTTGGCTACGGTCACATATTGATTCCCTGGGCCAAATATCTTGTCTACTTGAGGAATGGTTATTGTTCCAAAAGTCATTGCAGCAATGGCTTGCATTCCTCCTACTTTAAAAATTTTGGTTACGCCACAGCGTTTGGCGGTATAGAGTATCACATCGGGAAGGTTTCCGTTTTTATCTGGGGGCGAACACAATACAATCTCTTCACAGCCTGCAATATTTGCAGGCGTAGCCAACATCAGAACAGTAGAAAACAAAGGTGCCGACCCTCCTGGTATGTAAAGTCCTACTTTTTCAATGGGTGTTTTTTTTTGCCAACAATATACTCCTGCTTGTGTTTCAACTTTTACGGTTGTTGTTTTTTGTGCTTTGTGAAATGCTAGAATATTGTTTCTAGCGATTTCAATGGCATTTTTTAGGCTTTGTGGCACACGCGATTCTGCCGCTGCTGTTTCCTTCGGACTCACCTGAAAAGAATCCAAAGAAACACCATCAAATTTTAAGGTATAGGCAGACAATGACGCATCTCCATTAAGCCTTACGTTTTCAAAAACCTCTTTGGCCAAGGGTTCTAATGAAGCATAGCTAGCAGCGGCACGTGCGGTTAATTTTTTCCAATCCGACCTGATTGGGTTGCGATATTGTTTCATTACAGTACCATTTTTTCAATAGGACATACCAATATATCCTCTGCTCCTGCATCTTTTAAAGCGTCAATGACATCCCAAAAAGAACCTTCATCTATAACGGAATGTAATGAAGACCACCCTTTTTGTGACAAAGGCAATACCGTTGGGCTTTTGAGCACAGGTAAAATATTACTTATTTGTTTAATTTTATCATTGGGTGCATTGAGCAAAATATATTTCGATTTTTTGGCCCTAAGCACAGCTCTTAAACGAAAACGAAGTTTTTCAATCAATTCATTCTTTTCAGAAGACAAATTGGGTGCCTGAACCAAAACGGCTTCTGATTCCATTATTTTAACAACCTCTTTGAGATTGTTTTTAAACAAAGTGCTCCCACTGGAAACGATATCGCAAATCGCGTCAGCCAATCCAATGTTTGGAGCAATTTCTACCGATCCATTAATGATGTGGATGTCCGCAGCAATTCCATTTTCTTCAAAAAAGTGTTTTACCGTATTTGGATATGAAGTTGCAATGCGTTTTCCGTCCAATTGTTTGATGTTATTAAATTCAACTTCCTTAGGGAGTGCAATACTTACCCTGCATTTAGAAAAACCCAAACGCTCGATCGTTTCGATTCCTTTTCCTTTCTCATGAATCAAATTCTCACCAATAATCGCAAGATCAACGACCCCATCCCTGAGGTATTGTGGGATATCACCATTTCGCAGATACAACACTTCTAACGGAAAATTTCTTGCCGCAGCCTTGAGTTGATCTTTACCATTGTCTATGGAGATCCCGCATTTCTTGAGAATCTCTAAAGAATCAATGTTAAGCCTCCCTGATTTTTGAATCGCAATTTTAATCATTTTATCAAATTTTATTTAAAAAAAAACCCGCTTGGTGCTCAAACGGGTTTTAAAAATATTGTTAATACACAACTTTCTCACCTCACTTGAGCGATTGAAAATTGATGTGTATGTAATTTTATGTTTTGCATGGTGCAAATATAATATTTTTTTTGAAATTGAAAAAAGTCTAATTATTGATTCCCAAGAATTATTGGTAATCCTCCTTCGCCACCCCCGATGACAATCACTTTGGAATTTGGTGATTGTGAAAGTTTAAGTGTCGCTTCAATTCCTTTTTCTTGTAGAATCAACCTTGACAAGGAAGCATTCAAAATACGGTTGGCTTCTGCCTTTCCTTCAGATTCAATTCTTTGTTTCTCAGCCTCTTGCGTTGCTTTTTCAATTCTAAACTCATATTCCAAAGCTTCTTGCTCTTGATTCAGTTTACGTTCGATTGCTTCACGAATTGCAATAGGTAAAGTAACGTCTCTAACCAAAACAGCATTCAACTGAACGTGTTGGTTTTCGACTACTTTTTTAGTTTCTTCAAAAATTTCATTTTGAATCGCATCTCTTTTGGTAGAATACAATTGCTCTGGCGTGTAACGACCTACAACACTTCTAGCAACCGCACGAATTTGAGGAATGATAATAATGTTTAGGTAATTTTCTCCTTTGGTTTTGTGTAAAAGTCCTAATTCTGAAATCTTAGGCTGATAAAGCACAGAAATGTCTAGGCTAATTTCTAGACCATTTGAAGACAAAACCTGCATTTTACTTTCAAAAACCTCTTGTTGTTTTACATTATAAACGTAAACCTTGTTCCAAGGCGCTATAATGTGAAATCCTTCCCCTATTGGTGGATTTTCCGTATCTACACCTCCACTAAAGGTTTTGAAAAGCACTCCTGCTTCCCCATAACCGATGTTGATAGAAGATTTAGAGACAAAGATTATTAGTACAAAAACCAATAAGATTATTGGCAGTCCAATTTTTGGTAATTTATTCATGATATAGATTTAAAATTAATTTAAGTTAGCATTCCACCATCGACCTGCAAGACCTGTCCTGTTATGTAATCTGACATATCAGAAGCAAGGAATACGCAAGCATTGGCAACATCATCAGGTTTTCCACCTCTTTTAAGTGGAATTCCATCTCTCCATCCCTGAACAACTTCTTCAGGGAGTTTATCGGTCATTTCGGTTTCGATAAATCCAGGGGCAATGACATTGCTCCTTATGTTTCTTGAGCCTAACTCCAAAGCAATTGCTTTAGAGAATCCAATAATTCCTGCTTTTGAAGCAGCATAGTTAGATTGACCCGCATTTCCTTTTAACCCGACCACCGAACTCATATGTATCAGTGAACCACTTCTTTGTTTAAGAAAGGTTCGTTGAATGGCCTTGGTCATGTTAAAAACGGATTTGAGGTTTACTTCAATTACTTCATCAAAGTCAGCTTCACCAATTCTCATTAGTAAATTGTCTTTGGTGATTCCTGCATTGTTTATCAATATATCAACGTTTTCAAAATCTTTTATGACTTGTTCAACTAGTTTTTGCGATTGATCATAATCACCTGCATTGCTCTGATAGGATTTTGCTTTAACACCTATAGCGGTCAACTCTTTTTCCAAATCAGTTGCAGCAGTTGTAGAACTGTTGTAAGTAAAAGCGACATTACATCCATGTTTTGCGAAAGCTAATGCAATTGAACGGCCGATACCTCTTGTTGCTCCAGTAATTATGGCTGTTTTATTTTCTAATAATTTAATCATAGCTAAGATAAAACTTCGAGTACTTTTTTACCTATGTCTGCAGGAGAATCTACCACATGGATTCCACAAGACCTCATAATTTCTTTTTTTGCTTCTGCCGTGTCATCTTTTCCACCGACAATAGCTCCAGCATGACCCATGGTTCTTCCTTTAGGTGCTGTTTCACCAGCTATAAATCCTACAACGGGTTTCTGATTTCCATTTTCTTTAACCCAATGCGCAGCATCGGCTTCCAACTGTCCTCCTATCTCACCGATCATGACAATGCATTCGGTTTCAGGATCTTCCATGAAAAGTTTCACGGCGTCTCTGGTGGTTGTTCCAATAATTGGATCTCCACCAATACCTACAGCAGTTGTAATTCCTAATCCCTGGCGAACAACTTGATCGGCAGCTTCATAAGTTAGTGTTCCTGATTTTGAAATAATTCCAACATTTCCCTTTTTAAACACAAAACCAGGCATGATACCTACCTTTGCCTCCTCTGGAGTGATAATCCCAGGACAATTAGGGCCAATAAGAGTACAATCTTTATTTTTAATATAAGAAGCAACTTTGGTCATGTCATTCACAGGAATTCCTTCTGTAATTGTTATAATCACTTTGATCCCTGCATCCGCAGCCTCCATGATTGCGTCCGCAGCAAAAGCGGGTGGGACAAATATGATGGAAGTGTCAGCATTTACTTTTTCTACAGCTTCTACTACTGAATTAAAGACGGGCTTTTCGAGGTGCGTTTGCCCTCCTTTGCCAGGGGTTACTCCGCCAACAACATTTGTTCCGTATTCAATCATCTGGGTGGCGTGAAATGTCCCCTCACCGCCTGTAAAACCTTGTACTATTATTTTAGAGTTTTTATTAACTAATACGCTCATTCTGTGGATTTATTATTAAGGTAAAAATATGGAATTTATAGAAGACTTAAGTTAAGAAGGAGTTATTCTTTAACACGTTCTTGATAATTCCCTTTTTCAGTATCAATTTTGATTTTATCTCCCTCGTTTATAAAGAGGGGCACATTGATTTGCGCTCCAGTTTCCACCGTAGCAGGCTTGGTTGCATTGGTTGCCGTATTGCCTTTTACTCCAGGTTCTGTGTGTGTTACTTCTAAAACAACACTCGCAGGCATGTCTACAGAAAGCGGCAGTCCATCTTCTGTATTAATAGAGATGCTAACCAACTCGCCTTCTTTCAACAAGTCTGGGTAGTCCAAGATGTTTTTATCTAATGATATTTGATTGTAGTCTCCTACATTCATGAAATTAAAGTCCTCACCTTCAGAATATAAAAATTGGAATTTTGAGGTTTCTACGCGTATGTCTTCAATCTTATTTCCTGCAGAGAAAGTATTGTCGATGACTCTACCTGTAGTGACGCTTTTGAGCTTTGTTCTAACGAAAGCGGGTCCTTTCCCTGGTTTAACATGAAGAAATTCGATAATTTTAAAAATATCATTATTGTATTTTATACAAAGTCCTTTACGAATGTCTGATGCTGATGCCATAATAGTTTAGTTTTTTTGGAAATAACCTTTCATAATACCTCTTTGTGAACTACTAATGAATTGGATTATTTCATCGCGCTCTGGTGTCGCAACCATTTCGGCTTCGATTATTCCTGAAGCTTGACTGTTATTGAATTTCTTTTGATAAAGAATTCTATAAATATTCTGGATTTCAGCGATTTTTTCTGATGTAAATCCACGTCTTCTTAATCCAACTGAATTGATTCCAACATAGGATAATGGCTCTCTTGCTGCTTTAACGTAGGGAGGAACATCTTTTCTAACCAAAGATCCACCAGCAATGAATGCATGGTCACCGATTGTACAAAACTGGTGTACTGCCACTAGACCTGCAAGAATGACATAATCTCCTATGGTTACATGCCCCGCAAGGGTGCTGTTGTTTGAGAAAATACAGTAATCTCCAATAAAACAGTCATGCGCAACATGACAGTAAGCCATAATCAAACAGTTTTTACCAATTTTTGTTTTTTGACGATCCGAAGTACCTCTGTTGATGGTTACACACTCCCTTATGGTTGTGTTGTCTCCAATTTCAGCCAAAGTGTCTTCCCCTTCAAATTTCAAATCTTGAGGAACTGCAGCGATTACTGCACCTGGAAAAATACTACAATTCTTTCCAATCCTTGCACCTTCCATGATGGTGACATTAGATCCAATCCAAGTCCCCTCGCCTATTTCAACATTTTTATCGATTGTTGTAAAGGGTTCGATTACTACATTTATAGCAACCTTAGCTTGGGGGTGTATGTAGGATAATGGTTGTTTCATTTAATCTTTACGTTTAATAATCTGTGCCATCAGCTCTCCCTCTGTCATCAAGTTTCCATTTGCGAAAATAGACCCTCGCATGTGGCAAATTCCTCTTCGGATGGGTGAGATTAATTCTAGTTTAAATATGAGTGTATCACCAGGCTTTACGGGTCTTTTGAACTTTACATTGTCCATTTTCATGAAAAATGTTAAATAATTTTCAGGATCTGGAACTGTATTTAATAATAACACTCCACCCGCTTGCGCCATCGCTTCTATCTGAAGCACACCTGGCATTACGGGGGCACCGGGAAAATGACCTGCAAAGAAAGGTTCATTCATTGTCACATTCTTCAAACCGACTACGTGGGTTTTAGAAAGCTCAAATATTTTATCTACTAATAGAAATGGTGGCCTGTGTGGTAGTATTTTTATAATATCGTTAACGTCTAAAAGTGGCTCAGAATTCAGGTCGATTTTTGGGACGTTGTGCCTTCTTTCTTGTTTAATAATATGCGATAGTTTTTTAGAAAACTCAGCATTTACTTTATGCCCTGGTTTTATTGCGATTACTTTTCCTTTAATGGATACCCCAACAAGTGCTAGATCTCCAATAACGTCAAGCAGTTTATGACGTGCGGCTTCGTTTGAATAGTGCAGACTTAAGTTGTCTAAAATTCCGTTTGGACTTACAGATATTTTCTCCTTTCCAAAAGCTTCTTTAAGGCGCTCCATATTGCTTTCTGAAAGCGGTTTGTCGACATAAACAATTGCATTGTTTAGATCTCCCCCTTTGATAAGCCCATTTTCCAAAAGCATTTCTAACTCATGTAGAAAGCTAAAAGTACGAGCAGGAGCGATTTCATTTTTAAAATCAGTAATATTATCCAAAGAGGCATTCTGAGTTCCCAAAACTTTTGTCTGGAAATCAACCATGGTTGTTACTTGAAATGTATCGGATGGGATCAGTGTAATTTCACTGCCCGTTTCTTCATCACGGTATGAAATTATTTCTGTAACGACATATTCGCATCGTCTTTCATTTTGTTCGACAACTCCTGCACTTTCAATAGCCTCTACAAAAAACTTAGAAGAACCATCCATAATTGGAGACTCGGATTCATCTAGTTCTATAAAGCAATTGTCAACGCCCATACCAACAAGTGCTGCAAGTACATGTTCGGAAGTTTGTATTTTATAATTGTCCTTTTGAAGGTTGGTTCCTCGGTCTGTATTAATCACATATTGAATGTCAGCCGGAATTTTCACATTTGGAGTTACATCGGTTCTGACAAACACAAAACCAGTGTTGACGGGTGCAGGAACAAATTTTAATTTAACTTGTTTTCCAGTGTGTAATCCTACACCGTTCAGTTCAACCTCTTTTAATAAGGTTTTCTGAAGTGCAATTGAGTTATTCATAGGTCAAGTTTTTTTTTAATTTGATTTACTTCTTTAGCAAAATCAGGGAGGTTTTTGAAACAAACATAAGATTTGTTATATGCATTGTAGGAGAAAGCAGGTGTTCCTTGAATGATCATATTGTCTTTGACACTACTGATCACACCTGATTGCCCTTGTATTTTAACATTGTCACCTACTGTGATGTGCCCCGCAAGTCCAGCTTGGCCACCAATCACGCAGTTTTTTCCGATTTTTGTGGAGCCTGCGATACCCGACTGAGCAGCGATAACAGTATTTTCCCCTAATTCAACATTGTGAGCAATTTGAATTTGATTGTCTAGTTTAACACCATTACCGATAGAGGTAACCCCTAGGGTTGCTCTGTCTATCGTGGAATTAGCTCCAACATCTACATTGTCTCCTAGAACGACGATTCCAGTTTGTGGAATTTTTTTGTAGGCTCCATTCTCTTGAGGCACAAAGCCAAAGCCGTCTGCTCCTATAACAACACCACTGTGAATGACACAGTCTTGCCCAATAATCGTGTCATCTAATATTCTTGCTCCAGGAAAAACAATCGTGCCTTTTCCAATACTCACATTTGAACCGATGAATACCTGAGGAAATATTTTCACGTTATCAGCAATTACAGTGTCTGATTCAATACAAGTCATGGATCCAACATAGCAGTCTTTTCCAAGAATAACAGACTCATCAATTTCAGCGGATATAGCAATTCCTTTTTCACCTACTTTAACTTTGTTGTAATAGTCTAAGAGAACTGTAAAAGAGTCATAAGCATTGTTAACTCGAACCAAGGTCGTTTTCAAATGGCTTTCAGCAATAAAGTCATCGTTAACGATGGTTACAGAAGCTTTTGTCTTATATATAAAGGGGGTGTACTTAGGATTTGAGAGAAAAGTCAGAGAACCTTTCTGTGCATCTTCAATTTTAGAAAGCTGGTATACTTCAGCATTGGGATCACCATCTACTGTACCTTCCAATTGAACTGCGATTTGTTGTGCAGTAAATTTCATTGTGGCAAAAGTATAAAATTTAACTCAAATTAGTATTCCTTGGATAGCATAAATAATATTTCACTTGTATTTGTGAAAGCTCATTTGAACTAAAAAAAGGATTTGCTTCTTGCAAACTGGTCAGTTTCCCGTTTTTTAATAAGATCAATATCTCTTTATCTAATGGCACATAGGTTTGATTTGATATGGATCCCGTAAATACAAAATTCTGATAATCAGACTCCTTAAAGCTGAAATTCTTAAGTTGTTTAATCTTTAAATCAACTTCAGAAGGATCAAAAGGGTCTGTTTGAATTTTAATTTTTAGCAAGTTTCTTTCAATTAACATTTTAGACATTCTACTTAAAATAAAATCATCATGGTATTGCCATGTTTTTAAGCCCTGAATAATATCAGAATCATCCAAAGAGAGAAAATTTTCTAGTGCATCCCCCGAAAAATCACTTTTACTTATTTTTTGTGACATGAAAAAACTCAGTGCCGGCGAAAGTGATGGCGGAATTCCATTTTCAACACAATGACGAACTCTCTCCAGAATTTTTACAAGCAAGAATTCTGCAGAAAGACTTGTTTTGTGAAGATAAACTTGCCAATACATCAATCTTCTGGCCATTAAAAACTTTTCAATCGAATAAATACATTTTTCTTCGAACGCCAGCTGATCATCAACTACTGTTATCATTTCGATGATTCTTTTCGAATTTATATTACCCTCAGTTGCCCCAGAATAAAAACTATCTCTTTTAAGATAATCCATTCGGTCCAAATCAATTTGGCCAACGATCAATTGGTGCATGAATTTTTTATGATACTGATTGGTGAAAATTGCGATGGCAACATCCAACGCTCCTTTCAACTCCTCATTGAGGTTTTTCATAAGGTCGAGCGAAATTTCTTCATGAGACTTTATGCCCGCCAAAGTGGCTTCTGTTGTATGGGAAAAAGGGCCATGCCCTATGTCGTGCAACAATATAGCGAGCTGCATAGATTCGGCTTCCTTGTCAGAAATTAAAACCTCTTTTTTTCTTAAAACCCGAATCGCCTCTTGCATCAGGTGCATTCCACCCAATGCGTGTTCGAAACGAGTGTGGTGTGCACCAGGATAAACCAAAGAAGATAGTCCCATTTGAGAGATTCTTCTCAATCGCTGAAACCATGGGTGAGAAATTACCTTAAAAATTAATGGCGACTGGATGCTAATAAATCCGTAGATTGGATCGTTTAAAAAAGTAACCTTTTTTGTTTTCAAAATTGTTTTTCTAAAATGCAAAGATATACATTATGACATCAATTAAAATTCTTTGGGTAGATGATGAAATTGAGCTTTTAAAATCTCACTTTCTTTTCTTAGAACAAAGAGGCTATCAGACCACTCCCTGCAACAATGGTCAAGATGCCTTGTCTTTAATTAAAAAAAACTCATTTGACGTAGTGCTCCTGGATGAGAACATGCCAGGGTTGAGTGGATTGGATACTTTAAATGAGCTTAAAATCATTTTGCCCAATCTTCCTGTTATCATGATTACAAAGAATGAGGAGGAACAAATCATGGAGGAAGCCATTGGCGCTAAGATTTCTGATTATTTGATTAAACCCGTTAATCCTCATCAAATTCTTTTGGCGCTTAAAAAATTATTTCAACACAAGAACTTGATTGCCGAAAAAACGATCAGTAACTACCAGCAAGAGTTTAGGAAAATCAGTTTAGAATTAAATGAAATCGAAACAGCTAAGGATTGGACTGCATTTTATTTAAAGATGACTTATTGGGAAATGGAACTCCAAACACTCGAAGACAATGGGATGCTTGAGATCTTTGAAGAGCAGATGAAAGAAGCCAATCACTTATTTTCGAAATTTATAGCGCAAAATTATAAGAACTGGATGATGAATGATGAGGGACCAACAATGTCTCATCAACTTTTTAAAGAAAGGTTATTTCCTGAAATATTACCTGGAACAAAGGACACCACATTACTTCTAGTGATTGATAATTTAAGATATGACCAATGGAAAATGATCGCTCCAGTCATAGAAAATTATTATGTAGCGAAAGAGGAAACTACATATTTTAGCCTGTTGCCCACAGCAACACATTACTGTAGAAATGCTCTTTTTTCAGGACTTACTCCATTGGAAATGAAGGAAAAACATCCAGATTTGTGGGTAAATGAAAACAAAGAAGGGGGAAAAAACCTTAAAGAATCTGAATTCCTTCAGGCCCAACTAACACGGCTGAATAAAGACATTCCCTTTAGTTATGTGAAAGTAACAAATCTAAAGGCAGGAAAAGAGTTGCATAAATATCTTCAGAACTATAGTAAAGACAGGCTGCTTGTCGTGGTTTATAATTTCGTTGACATGATTTCTCATGCCAAGACGGAAATGGATATTATTAAGGAACTCGCTTCTGATAATAAGGCTTTTCGCTCTCTCACGCTGTCGTGGTTTGAAAACTCGCCCCTAATTGATATTATTCAGAAATCACAAAAACTAGGATTTAAACTTGCGATAACGACTGATCATGGAACCATAAATGTTGATCAAGCAACCGAAATTATTTCTACGAAAGATGCTGGCACTAACCTGCGTTATAAAACGGGGAGAAACGTTAGTCACAATTCAAAAGATATTATTGAAGTTGCCAATCCTAAAGAATTCATGCTCCCCGCTGAGCACTTGAATAGTAAGTTTATTTTTGCAAAAGGAAGTCAATACTTTGTCTTTCAAAATAATTTTAATCACTTCGCGACTCACTTCAGAAACACTTTTCAACACGGGGGGGTTTCAATGGAAGAAATGATTGTTCCCTTTGTTGTAATGACGCCAAGAGAGTCGTAAATTTGTTTCATGAAAATTGAATTTAGTTTAAAAGAGATCAATAAGGCTGTTGTGCTTCTAAACGAAAAACTAATACATCCGATTGTCTGTTTCAATGGGGATTTGGGTGCTGGGAAAACAACCTTTATTCGTCAACTTTGCCTAGAATGGGGAGTTGTGGACAACATAAGTAGTCCCACTTTTTCGATCATAAATCAATATAAAAGTACTTTAAAAGGCAGTGTTTTTCATTTTGATTTCTATCGCATGGAAGATGCGAAAGAAGCAATGGATATTGGTGTCGAGGAGTATTTAGATTCCGGACAGATATGCCTCATCGAATGGGGAGAGAAAATTGAATCGCTACTACCTCAGGAAAACATTCATATTGTTGAAATTTCTTTGGCAGCTGACAATAAAAGAGTTTTAGAATTAAAAAAATAACAATGAAATTAATCTATAGAATTGGGTATTATCTCATGGGGTTTGCAGTCGGATTGGTTTTTCTGTCTTTCGTTTTGAAGGGTAAAAAAACAAGTTGTAATTATGGCCCTAATGATCGTGTAATAAGCAATATCTCAAAAAAATCTTGGGGATCCGTAGGCCACAGTAGCAGTGAGTTTTCAAGTTTTGATTCCATTGCATTTCAGTCATTTTTAAAAATGGCCAGTGTTGATTTTGGCAAGAGTGACAGAGAAAAAGACAGTTGCAAAACCTATTACCTAACTGGTTATTGGGAAGGTAAAAACATTAATGTTGAGTTAGAGAATTGTGAGGAAATGATTAACATCATTCAATTAAGGAAGAATTTATCTGAATAATATTCACCCAATTAATTTATTAAAATAAAAACTTATTTTTGTAAACATGATCAAAAATTTAAAATCAATCAAGGGATCAAATTACGAGGTGACTTTCTCAGAAAACGGATATGTTGCGCTTAATAATTTATTAGAAAGCAAATCCTATTCAACAATTTTTATTCTAGTTGATAATCACACGAAAGACTTTTGCCTCCCCTATTTTCTTGAACATTTTGAAGATTTGAAGGGAATCCCTGTGATCGAAATACCTGCCAATGAAATAAATAAGCATTTGGATACTTGTCGTGTTGTTTGGCAGAAACTATCCGACATGGGTGCAGACAGAAAAAGTTTGCTCATCAATTTGGGAGGTGGTGTTGTCACAGATCTTGGCGGATTTGTTGCATCGACTTTTAAAAGAGGAATTGATTTTGTGAACATCCCCACAACCCTGCTTTCTATGGTAGACGCTTCGGTTGGAGGAAAAACAGGTGTTGACTTGGGAGGGCTTAAAAATCAAATTGGTGTTATTGTAAATCCCCAATTGGTTATTGTTGATTCTGAATTCTTAAAGACCTTACCAAAAAACGAATACAAAAGTGGCTATTCTGAAATGTTAAAACATGGTCTAATTTGTGATGCTTCTTATTTTAGAGAATTATCTCAATTTAAAGGTCTTGATGAAGAGAATATTCTACCACACATACACCACTCGGTAATGATAAAAAACGAGGTGGTAACCGAGGATCCTTATGAAATGGGCAGAAGGAAGATTTTAAATTTTGGACATACACTGGGTCATGCAATCGAATCTTTCTTCCTGACAGATTCAAATAAAACAGCACTCCTACATGGAGAAGCCATAGCAGTAGGCATGATACTAGAAGCTTATTTGGCCACGCAGCTTTGTGAGCTCAGTTCTTCTGAAGCTGATGAAATCAAAAGCGTTTTCTTAAATCTATTCCCAAAAGTTGATTTTTCTAAAGAGGACATTCAAGAAATTCTTGCGTTGTTAAAATATGACAAGAAAAACAGTCACGGGAAAGTGAAGTTTGTTTTATTAAGCAAAATAGGAATCCCTGTGATTGATATTCAAATCGAGGACTCCTATTTTGAAGATGCTTTTAATTATTATCAAAACGACTAAGCAGAGTTTCTGCTTGCATTGATATTTCCAAACAAAGATCTTGTCACCATTTTTTCATAAAGCGCAATCATCTCTTCAGAGACAGCACCTGTGGTTTTAGACTCTTGTATGGTCATGAGCGCATACTGTTGTATTGTTAATAACGGTTGCACGATTTCTTCTCTAACTTTTATCGAAGCCTTACCTGTTTGCTCATTCTCCATAAGATCATTTAAGCCAGTGAGCTTTATGATCATTTCTTTAGTTAAAAGATATTCGTCATGAATCACATTCCAGAATTCACCAAATCGCGGATCGTTTTGCATGTGAGCTGTTAAAGCGAAAAATGATTTCGTTAAACTCATCATGCTGTTTGCAATTAACGTTTTAAAGAAGGAACATCTTTCATACAATTGAGTCACACGCTCAAATTCACCATTAGCTTCAAATGATTTCAATGCCGTTCCAACCCCAAAGAAACCAGGGACATTCTGCTTGGATTGACTCCAACTTCCCACAAAAGGAATTGCTCTTAAATCTGAAAAATCAAGTTTACTTGACGAGCCTCTCTTGGAAGGACGACTTCCAATATTCGCTTTTGAATAATAACGCAGCGTGGTTATTTCTTCTAGATAAGGGAGAAAATCACGGTGAGATTTGAATTTTTGATATTTATCATGACTTTCACTCGCAAGAATCGTTAGAGTTTCTCTGTCGTCATCGTTGAGATTACTTCGCTCGGAATTAAAAACTTGATTTTGAATTCCAGAACTTAAAAGTTGCTCTAAATTATATTGACAAGAATCTTCAGTTCCAAAATTAGAACTAATGGTTTGCCCCTGAACAGTAAGTTGAATGTCATCGGCTTGGATCTTATTACCCATCGATGCATAGAATTGGTGTGTGTTTCCACCACCACGGGCTGGTGGCCCTCCTCTGCCGTCAAAAAAGGCAACATTCAATCCATATTGTTTTGAAAGCTGTGTTAAATCCTCTTTTGCTTTGTAGATACTCCAATTCGCCATAAAATAACCTCCATCTTTGGTTCCATCAGAGAAACCTAGCATAACAGTTTGTTTGTTAGCTCTGGATTCAAGATGATTTCTGTATACCGAGTTTTCATATAAAGACCTCATTATATCTTCGCATACATTCAAATCAGGTATCGTTTCAAACAATGGTATTATGTCAACTGTTGGTTGTTCCCAATCGCAGATTTTATGAATGGCAAAAATCTCTAATATATTTTCGAGTGACTGACAATTACTGATAATGTATCTGTTGCAACCTTTTTCTCCATTGAGCTCTTGAATTTCACGCATCGCCCGAATACTCCCGAGGGTTTCTCTAGTAATCGTAGACTCAAAAATATCAACCGGTACGTCTCCTTTTACTTTAGTGAGAACATCATATCTCGCTTCTGTATCTAATTCGTAATAATTAGTCGGGAAATTTTCAACATATTTTGAAATTTCAGGATGTGTAAAAATCTCATCAAAAACTGTTTTATGAACTCTTGAATCTTGTCTAATGTCCAAACTAGCAAAGTGAAAACCAAAAATTTTAACTTTATGCTTAAGGTCAATGATTAGGTTTTCATATAAACCATCGTATTGGTTGACAATTATTTGATGAATTTCTTCTAACTTATCATGAAAATATTCAAGAGTAAAATACTGTGGCTTGGTTTTAGAAAACAGCATTGCATACAGATCATTCTCTAAGGCATCAACTTTGTCTTCTAGATTATCAAATGTTAGTTTTCTTTTGATTTTTCTAAGCTCTCTAAAGTAGTTTCTTAGTATCGAAAACCTTAGGCTTTGTGCTGTTTTTAGTGTTATTTCTGGAGTAACGTAAGGATTACCATCGCGGTCTCCACCTGGCCAAAATCCAAAATCAAAAATTGAATTGTCAATCAATTGATCTTTGCCAAAAACATGACTTTGAAGGTAAGTGAAAATTTTACTCGCAGAATGATAAAAAACGTTCTCAAGGTACCATATTAGGCTAATCGCTTCATCGAATGGAGAAGGTTTGGTTTTTTTATAAAACCTTGTTTTTCCTAACTGAGTAAGTAAAAGTTTGACCTCTTCTGTTTTATCCGTGTCAATGGCCCTTGAAAGGTCATTTATAATTCCTAAAACGCTTCCGGGATAAAACTGAGTTGGATGTGCAGTAAGAACTATTCGAACCTTAAAGCGGTTTAAATAATCTTTTAACGCGTCCATTTTATTGTTGGCTGTTGCTTCTTCTTTGATGTGACGAAGCGTCCCCCTACCGTGCATGTTATTGACATAACCGAATGCAGAATCCTCTATGGCATCAAACAGAACAACTTGGCGTTCTATAAATTGAATGAATTGAAATAGGAGATCAACTTGTTTCTCTTTGTCATATTCTGGTAAGTAGCGCGAGAAAAAAGTAGTTGTTATCTCTTTCGGGTTCAGATTTTGTTCATAACCCGTTTTACAATGATCCGCGAATAAAGGCAATAGAACGGAAGTGTTACGAATGGAATCAAAAGGTAAGGTTAGAAAAAGACTATTGTAAATTTGAAATTTAGAAAGTACACGTTCATTAAATCTCTCGATTTTAGGTTTTCTAGCCATTGATTTGTTTATGTATATTATAGATCATTAAAAATTCGGTGCATTAATCTTTTCTTGTCATTGATGCTCTCCTCTAGTGAAATCATCGTTTCTGTTCTTGAAACACCATCAATATCATCGATCATAAAAATGATATCTTTTGCATGTTTAGTGTCATGAGCTCTTACCTTACAAAAAATGTTGAATTTCCCTGTTGTGATGTGGGCTACAGTGACAAATGGTATTTTATTCAAATCTACCAAAACTTCTGCGATACGCTGGGTTTTCTGAAGAAAAATACCAACATAAGCAATAAAAGAATACCCTAACTTAACATAGTCCAAATTAAGCGATGATCCTTTAATAATTCCAGCATCTTCCATTTTCTTTACCCTAACATGAACTGTTCCAGCAGAAATAAACAAACGTTTTGCTATATCTGTGAAAGGAACTCGTGTATTATCAATTAGAATATCAAGGATTTGGTGATCTACCTCGTCTAGTTTTACTTTATTCATTTGGTTTATTTATAGGACAAATTTAACATAAATATTGACTATTAATAGGCAAATCGGTAAAATTGTTGATTTATTATCAATGAAAAGGCCAAAACCCCTCATTATCAATATTCTCGCCTTGCGAAAAGTAAAACACTGAAGGGCTCGAACTGTTTCGAAAATCAATTGTTTTATGTGCCAAAAGTTCAATCCGGTCTCCGAAGGAATGGAAACTCGGTAGAAATTTAATTTTATCTCCTTCTAATTCCTCAATGAATTGGACTGCCATTTCTTGATTATAAAACACTTTAGTACCCTCTTTTATTGTTACATTCTTGCATAAAATGTCAACGTAATCCTGATGATTTTCAGGTATTTTGAGATACTCAGATACGGAAAAATTCAAATAAGTTTTATTTTGAATTACATCAATGGCGCATTTAAGGGCTTCTAAAATGAATTTTCGAGTAATATTTCGATTGTAATCGTTTGAATAATGACCCGCTTCAAACAAAATTGTTGGAATTCCATCACAAGAAAAGTAATCCCCTACGCAATTGTGATTGAAAGTATCATCAAAACGACCTATTTGATCAGGAATACTTTGCTGCAATTGATTGCTCATTGCTGCGATGACCTGCATTGCTTCTCTCCTAGCAGAAGTGACGCTCCTTTCTGGATCGGCAGCTGGGGCAAGAAATGACACCGTAGCTGTTTTCCCTTTTCTACCTGCTGAAAAAATAGTTCTTTGTCCGTGGAGGTTAAAGCAGAAGTCTGGTTTAAAATCTTTATACACTTTTCTTAAAACTTTACTTTCTGGCTGTGAGAGATCAAGCGCATCCCTGTTGAGGTCTACCGCATTGGCATTTAATCGTGTGTAGGCTTCAGCACCGTCAGGATTAAGTTGCGGTATAATATAAAGAGTTAGCCCTTCAACTGAAATTGACCTTCCTGAATCGTTTAAGGAAAGGATTAGATCATAAATGGCCTTGGTCGTTGTCGATTCATTGCCATGCATTTGTGACCACATCAATACTTTTGTCTTACCAGAACCTATTTTAATTCCATAAATGGGTTGATCTAGAACAGATTTTCCAATTACTGATAATTTGAATTGTTTAGGTAAACTCTCTAAAACAGAATTGAATCTAGAGGGCGGTAAATAACGATCAATAAAATTCACTTATAATTTTTATACAAATGTAAACAAGTCAAAGTTTACAATTATAAACAACTATAATTTACATTTCTATACAAAGTGAACTGTTTTGACCTCTATTTTGTATACAAGTGTAACCTATTTTTAAATTATGGAGATTAATCATATGATTATCAAATCATTATGATGAATATATGGATTAAAAGTTTAAATAAAAATGAATTGAAGGCTATTTGTTCATGTCCTTTAATATGGCTAAATTGCAGTATAATTAAATTTGTTTACAATGTTAAACACTTCTGAAGTAATCAATAGACTTGAGGAAATCATGGCAAATCACAACTTGTCTGCAGCCTCATTTGCAACAAAAATTGGAGTACAACGATCTGCCATATCTCACATTCTTTCAGGAAGGAACAAACCTAGTCTTGACTTTTTAATGAAGGTTTATGAGTCATTTGATGAAGTTGCTTTAGAA
The DNA here is from genome assembly GCA_913058385.1 of uncultured Flavobacteriaceae bacterium. GTDB lineage: Bacteria > Bacteroidota > Bacteroidia > Flavobacteriales > Flavobacteriaceae > UBA8316. Next base: position 3,322 of record CAJXQS010000020.1, on the reverse strand, counting down.
TGGCTAATTTTAGGAACGACCACTTCCCTGCCCCGCGAGGTTCAAGATCTTGATCTATTTAAATCAGAACCGATTAATCGGGAAATGTTGGACAAAACCAAAAGCGAGGCATTGACAGAGAATATCATTAACAGCCCAACAATCACCTCAAAAAGCGAAATTGCTCTGAAAGAAATAGTTCATTTCTATGAAGACGGAACATTTGAACGCTTTAAACCAAAAACTTAATTATTTTTGCTAAAAAAATAATGCGCTATTCGATTATAATATTTCTCTTTTTTATTTGTTGTTATTCAGTGGAGCGCGATTGCTTGCCCTTTCATCAAGGAACATTTGAGTTTACCACTATTGTCAATAATGAAATGAAGACGTCATACTTTCTTCGTACTGCTAATCTTGAAATCGAGACCTATGAAGGCGTTATAGATTCAGCCGCTATTCGATGGGTAAATGATTGTGAATGTATATTGACAAAACTTAATCCAACTTCAAATCAAGACAAGCGCCCTGTTCAGATAAAGATTCTGTCTACGGAGAAAAACGCTTATGTTTTTGAATATTCAATGGTGGGCGACGCTAAGAACAAACAGCGTGGCACTATTAAAAAAATTAAGTGAGTTTAAAAATCAAGTTTAATTTGTGATTGTTCATCCTCTTCAGGAGTAATTTCATTCTTAGCATTAACATCTTCTTTCTGAACTTCAATTTCGTTAATATCCTCCGGCTGATCGTCATAGGGAAGTAATTCTTTCAAAGTTATGGCTTTGACTTTCTTATCTGTTAATTGATTTCCCAATGCTTTGTATCCCTTGACTGAGATAAACTCTTCTGCATTTATCTCCAAAGGAGTTAGCGGGTCTTTTCCTTTTGGTTTAACAAAATCAACGGTTATAACAGGTCTCCAATCAGAATTGAAAAAAATCAACTCTCCTTCGGGTTTCACGAAATCGTCTTCTTTGTTTTCACTTTCGATTAGAAAACGTTTAATAAAATAGCGACTTTTCTCTGAATCAAAATAAACTGCTGTTAGTGGTTTTTCAGGAACCCATTTTTCTAATCGCAGCATGTCATCATCAAAATGCAAGCTCAATTCGGGTGCAACAACTCTTGCTGATCCTCCTTTACTGACGATCAGGAGCTTGTCTTCCCCTTTGAAAGCACCGAGAAGAGTTCCGCGATCATCAAAATTTAGCCGCCTTATGGTTTCATCAAACCAAATGTTTCTGGGTTTCAAAGTAGAAACTCCCTTTTCTTTGAGCTCAATTCGAAGAATAGAATATTTACTTACGGTATTTCCCTTTACGGCCCTTCCTTTTATTTGAAGATCTGCAAAGTCCAAATCCCATTTTAATTTTTTAACACTTCCAACATTTCTGAGGAGTACCGTTACCACTTCAGCCTCACCATTTGGGTTTGCTGTAAAATAAAGCACCTTTGAACCAGCTGTTCCTTGACTCATATCATAGGCCTTGTCCCTAGTTACTCCCTTAACGGCAAATCTTTTTATAAAAGAGGTTCCTTTTGCTCCATCCCTGTAGACCATATTGTAAATCGTGCGGGTATCATTCTTTTTAAAGATCGCGGCATGAATGATTTCTTTTCCAACAAAAACCTTGCTGTCAACTTTAACCACTTGCATTTTACAATTAGAAGTAAATACAATAATATCATCTATGTCAGAGCAATCGCATAGATATTCATCTTTCTTAAGAGAAGTACCAATAAACCCTTCTTCTTTATTAATGTATAGTTTAAGGTTTCTCACCACTACTTTTTTGGCATCCACCTCATCAAAAATTCTTATTTCCGATTTCCTTTCTTTCCCGCCACCATAGGTTTTAATCAAATGTTTGAAATAACGAATGGCATAATCTATAAGGTGTTCTAAGTTGTTTTTAACCTCAGCGATGTCTGCCTCTAGGGCATCTATTTTTTGTTGGGCCTTGTCAATGTCAAACTTTGAAATCCTCTTAATTCTAATTTCAGTCAAACGAACTAAATCTTCTTCTATGACTGCACGTTTTAATTTTTTAGTAAAAGGTTTTAATCCATCATCGATAGCCTTAAGCACCCCTTCCCAAGTGGAAACTTCCTCAATATCACGATAAATTCTGTTTTCAATAAAAATACGCTCTAAAGAAGCATAATGCCATTGACTTTCTAGTTCTCCAAGTTGAACTTCTAGTTCCTTTTTAAGCAATTCAACCGTATTATCTGTCGATAGCCTAAGCATTTCGCTAACTCCAATGAAATTAGGTTTGTTGTCTACAATGACACAACCCAAAGGAGAAATTGAGTTTTCACAATCGGTAAATGCATAAAGTGCATCGATGGTTTTATCGGGAGAAATGTCAGAAGGTAAATGAATCAATATTTCTACAGCCGCCGCCGTATTGTCCTCAATTTTTTTGATCTTAATTTTTCCCCGCTCATTGGCCTTAAGGATGTTTTCAATAAGCCCAGACGTCGTTGTTCCGTAGGGGATTTCATTAATCACCAAAGTACTCTTGTCCAACTGACTGATTTTAGCTCTTGCTCTTATTTTACCCCCTCGATTTCCATCATTGTAATTTTGTACATCTATTATTCCACCTGTTTGAAAATCTGGATAAATGGTAAAACCTTTCCCTTTTAAGTGTTGAATTGACGCATTGATTAACTCAATAAAATTATGGGGTAAAATTTTGGTTGAAAGTCCCACCGCAATACCTTCGGCACCTTGTGCCAATAAGAGTGGGAATTTAACTGGCAGATGAACCGGTTCTTTTTTTCTACCGTCATAGGAAAGTTGCCATTTGGTGACTTTAGGACTAAAAACAACCTCCAAAGCAAATTTGGACAACCGCGCTTCGATGTACCTTGAAGCGGCAGCTCGGTCACCAGTTAAAATGTTACCCCAATTTCCTTGTGCATCAATCATCAACTCCTTTTGACCTACTTGCACCATTGCATCAGCAATACTGGCATCTCCGTGGGGGTGATATTGCATGGTATGACCAACAATGTTCGCTACTTTATTATAGCGACCATCGTCAAGATCTTTCATGGAATGAAGAATACGACGCTGCACGGGTTTTAAACCGTCATTGATTGCTGGAACGGCTCTTTCCAAGATTACGTATGAAGCATAATCCAAGAACCAATCCTTGTACATGCCGGTTACTTTAACCAATGAGTCATTGGAGGAATCCTCTGGTAAAGCTTGATCAATTATTTCATCCATAGAATTGCTAATTTACTATTTCAGACCAAGATTTTATGGGAAAAATCACTGAAGAAATTAACAAATTATAGTTGCTGTCTCTTATACACATCTGACGCT
>CAJXQS010000019.1:0-39320 GCA_913058385.1 uncultured Flavobacteriaceae bacterium | reverse complement strand
AGATGTAGAGAGGTCTCGTGGGCTCGGAGATGTGTATAAGAGACAGGATATGGATGCATTTTTTGCGGCGGTCGAACAATTAGATCAACCTGAATTGCAAAACAAACCTGTTGCGGTTGGAGGAGGTGAGGAGAGAGGTGTTGTTGCGGCAGCAAGCTATGAAGCACGTAAGTTTGGGGTTAGAAGTGCAATGAATGGATCTTTGGCAAGAAAGTTGTGCCCAGATTTGATTTTTGTCTCCCCGAACTTTGAACGCTATAAAGAAGTTTCCAAGCAAATAAGAACTGTTTTTAATAAATACACAGACTTGGTCGAGCCTCTTTCTTTAGACGAAGCTTATTTGGATGTAACCAAAAACAAAATGGGGAGAACTTCGGCAACTCAAATGGCTAGAGAAATTAGATATGACATAAAAAAGTTAACGGGTTTAAATGCTTCCGCAGGGATATCAATTAATAAATTCTTAGCCAAAATCGCGAGTGATTGGAACAAACCCAATGGTCAAAAAACAATAGCTCCAGAAGAAGTGCTTCCTTTTTTAGAAAAGCTGGATGTCAAAAAGTTTTATGGCGTGGGAAAGAAAACTGGATTGAAGATGTATCAGATGGGAATTTTTGATGGAGCGGGTTTAAAGACAAAATCAATAGAATTTCTGAATGATAATTTTGGAAAGTCAGGTACTTATTTTTACAATGTCGTCAGAGGAATTCACGACAGCCCAGTGATTCCTTTTCGAACGCCAAAGTCTTTTGGCGCTGAACACACCTTTACAGAAAACCTCACCAGTGAGGTCTATTTGGAAGAAAAGCTGGAGCGCATCGCCAACAAACTAGAAAAGAGATTGAAGATTAAAAAACTTGCAGGGAGGACACTAACGCTTAAAATCAAGTTTAGTGACTTTTCAGTTCAAACAAGAAGCAAAACATTTCCGCATTATATTGCTGATAGGAGCTTGATTTTGAGCAACGCCAAAGAACTTTTATATCAAGAAAAATTAGTAGACTCTGTCAGGCTGCTAGGTCTTTCTTTATCCAATTTGAATACAGAAAAAAAAGAAGAAAAACTTAAGGTTCAGTTGTCTCTGCCTTTTTAGATTGATGAAATACGTAAAGTATTTACCATCCCTTTTTCAATAATAGGCATTGCAGTAAGGTTTATAATAAGGTCTCCCTTGTCTACATATCCTTTTTCCCCAGCAATCGCATTGATATGCTCTACAGTCTTATCGGTAGTTTCAAAACTATCGTAGAAAAACGCTTTCACTCCCCAAAGTAAATTTAATTGTGTCAGAATTCTTATGTTGGAAGTAAAAACCAATACGTGTGATTTTGGTCTACAGGCTGAAATTTGATAGGCTGTATAACCACTATTCGTTAAAGTACAAATGGCCTTAGCTTGTACATCATTTGCAATTTGAGCTGCGTGAAAACAAACAGATTTAGTGATGAATCGATTGGTTCTGATTTTAGGTGCTTCTTGAGGAACGATTATTAAATCAGAGTGTTCGACGCTTTCTATGATTGATGTTATGGTTTTGATCACTTCTACAGGATATTCTCCAACAGAGGTCTCACCAGAGAGCATTACGGCATCAGCACCATCCATTACGGAATTTGCTACATCATTTACTTCTGCTCTAGTTGCAGTCATACTATCGATCATACTTTCCATCATCTGAGTAGCGATAATGACAGGGATTCTCGCTTTTTTAGCCAATCGCACCAACTCCTTTTGTATCAAAGGAACTTCAGCAGGAGGAACTTCAACACCCAGATCTCCTCTGGCAACCATCAACCCATCGCAATGTGAAATGATTTTATCGATATTTTTTATTCCTTCTGGCTTTTCTATTTTGGCAATGATTGGAATTTTTTCATCGGTATGTTTCTCAATTATTTTTTTAAGATCTAAAAGATCTTCACTATTCCTTACGAAAGAAAGAGCAATCCAATCAAAGTTATGCTTAATTGCAAACGCTGCATCTTCGACGTCTTTTGGAGTAAGAGCGGGTAAAGAAATCTCAGTATTGGGCAGGTTAACACCTTTCTTAGATTTTAAAGCCCCTCCCTGAATCACTTTAGCCTTAACCAAAGTTTTAAGATCAGTTTCTAGGATTTCAAAAATAAGCTTTCCATCGTCCAACAAAATCCGCTCCCCGGCTTTTACGTCTCTTGGGAAGTTTTTATAATTCATGTAGACCTTTTCCTTATTTCCCTCAAAAGGAGCTTCAGTAGAAAAGGTGATAATGTCTCCAGGTGCAACTCTAGTTCCTTCGGCAACTATGCCTACTCTAAGTTTAGGTCCTTGAAGGTCTCCTAAAATGGAAGTGTGCGTATTGAGTTTTTTATTAAGATCACGAATGTTTTTAACCCTTTTTTCTACATCTACATAGTCAGCATGAGAAAAATTAATTCTAAAGACATCGACCCCATTAAGGATCATTTGTTCAAGTACTTCTAAAGAATCTGAAGCAGGACCTAATGTCGCTACTATTTTAGTTTTTTTTCTTTGGCTCATTAATCGAAATTTAACGTATGATGAAAGTTTATTTTATTTGTCTTTGGGGGATAACAGATCGAAATTTCACTAATTAACTCAATTTGTTTGTTTAGCACCTCAACAGATATGCCTGAATTTATTTTAATGAAATAGTCAACTTTTTTAAGTTCCGGGAGCAAATATACCTTTTTTGTTTCAGGAATGTCAAATAAGCCAGCACCCTTTGATGGGTTAACACCCAATTTTGTAAATTTATTAGAAAACAGGTTGCAATGAATGCCTTTTTTAGGATTATCCCATTCATAGTTTTGAAAAAATGCATTTTTTAGCGGTAGCTCAATGTCCTCTTTACACATTACAAATTGACTGCCACAGTAGGTGTTTAATAAAAAAGCAATTTTATAATTTTCCAAGGAACTGTGAATTGCCAGAAGACTAAAGTCATCTTCTTCAAATTCATCTAGGGTATAGAGCTTTTTTTTATTCATGCCCTTTAATGCTTTAAGTTTAAAGCATAATAGGCTCTTTTAGCAGCTTTTTCCTCAGCTTTCTTTTTTGAAATACCTCTTGCTTTAACAACATTCACATCATTGATAAAAACACTAGTAGTGTAATTGATTTCAGGATCTAACCCTCCATCACTAGTGGTGGTAAACTTCACCTTCTTCTTTCTTTTTTGCCCCCATTCGATTAGCAACCCTTTGTAACTCAACACGCTGTGTTCGAGTTGTTCCACATCCACATGATCTGCTATTATTTTATCTAAAATAAAATTCTGGCATTTCAAATAACCCCTGTCTATAAACACTGCACCTATAAGTGCTTCCAATAAATTCCCGTGAATATTTTCACCAAAATTTATTTTTTGTTCTAGCGCTAAAAGATCTATAAGATTAAACTTTAAGCCGATCTGATTCAGGTTTTCTCTACTTACAATTTTGGCCCTGTACTTTGTGAGCCCTCCTTCCTTAGCTGAAGGAAATTTATCAAATAAAAATTTTGAAACAACAACGCTTAATATCGAATCACCTAAAAACTCTAGACGCTCATAATTCACATAGTTGCCATGTACGTCTTTAACATGCATCGAACGATGTGTAAATGCTTTTTGATAAATTTTTAGATTAACCGGACGTAGCGATGTGATTTTTTTTAACCTATTGAAAAAAACCCCTTCCTCAGAAGTTTGGGATTTAAATATGTGGTTTAAAATCTTCACATTCTAATTTAGATAATTTTTTTGAATATGACACAAGCATTGTGACCTCCAAATCCAAAAGTATTCGAAAGCGCAACATTTACTGTTCTTTTTTGAGCCTTACCGAACGTATAGTTGATTTTCTGATCTAAATTTTCATCAACAGTACTGTGGTTAATTGTTGGAGGAACCACACCATGATTCATGGCCATAATAGAGGCAATGGCTTCAACGGCACCAGCAGCACCCAATAAGTGTCCCGTCATTGATTTTGTTGAGTTGATATTTAAGTCGTAAGCATGTTTTCCAAACACAGAAATAACGGCGCTGGTTTCTGCCAAATCTCCCAAGGGAGTCGACGTTCCATGCATGTTGATTGCATCAACATCTTCTGGTTTTAGATTGGCATCCCTGAGACAGTTGGCCATCACTTTTTTAGCTCCAGTACCCTCAGGATGTGGAGCCGTCATGTGATGCGCATCGGCAGAAAGTCCACCTCCAGCAAGTTCGGCATATATTTTTGCACCTCTAGCTTTGGCGTGTTCATACTCTTCAAGGATCAATGTTCCAGATCCTTCGCCTAAGACAAAACCATCACGATTTTTATCAAAAGGACGAGAGGCTGTTTTGGGGTCATCATTTCTTGTTGACAAAGCATGCATGGCATTAAACCCGCCGATACCCGCCATTGTTACCCCCGCTTCAGAACCACCAGAGACAATAATGTCTGCATAGCCCATTCGAATGTAATTTAGGGAATCAATCATTGCATTTGCTGAGGAAGCACATGCCGAGACCGTTGTGAAGTTCGGACCACAAAATCCGTATTTTATTGAAATCAATCCAGGAGCAATATCCGCAATCATCTTGGGAATAAAGAAGGGATTAAACCTTGGAGTACCGTCTCCACTAGCAAAATTGAGGACTTCGTTTTGAAAAGTCTCCAATCCTCCAATTCCGGCTCCCCAGATAACTCCTACACGATCTTTATCAATCTTATCGAGATCTAGGCCTGAATCTTCAATGGCTTCTTGGGTAGACACCAGAGCATATTGAGCGAAGCGATCATTTTTTCGCGCTTCCTTACGATCCATGAAATTTAAGGGATCAAAGCCTTTCAATTCACACGCAAACTGCGTTTTGAATTTTGAGGCATCGAAATAGGTAATCGGGGCAGCTCCACTAGTACCAGAGATCAAACCCTCCCAATATTCTGGAAGGGTATTTCCAATAGGAGTTAATGCTCCCAATCCGGTAACAACTACACGTCTTGGTTCCATTTAAGCAATTTTTATTTTGCTTGCTCGATGTACTGAATCGCTTGCCCAACAGTGGCAATATTCTCAGCTTGGTCATCCGGAATCTGAATGTCAAATTCTTTTTCGAATTCCATTATGAGTTCAACTGTATCCAGTGAATCGGCACCCAAGTCATTTGTGAAGTTAGCTTCTGTAACAACTTCATTCTCATCGACACCTAGTTTGTCAACGATAATTGCTTTTACTCTTGATGAAATATCAGACATAATTAATTGGTTTAAAATTACTGTGGACAAAAATAAAAAACTTTGTATGAAAACACTATTAAGGGAAATAAATATAACTTTTCTTTGTGATAAGAATGTTTAATTAATTCTTAAAGTTAGTATTTAAAGGCACTTAGAAGGCAAATGAAAAACAAAACTCTTAAAAGAATCATCCTTTTTGCATCGGGATCGGGCTCAAATGTCCAGAATATCATCGAATATTTCATTGCTTTTGATCGAATTACGACCGATCTTGTCCTAACGAACAACAAAAAAGCAGGGGTTTTGGATCGCGCAAAGTCCCTTAATGTTCCTTTTTATGTGTTTAATAAAGAGGAATATTTAGACGATTCATTATTAAATAAACTTCAAAGTATTAACCCTGATTTAATTGTTTTGGCCGGTTTTTTATTAAAAATTCCAAAATCTATGATAACCGCTTTTCCAAATAAAATAATCAATATTCATCCTGCGCTCCTTCCCAAGCATGGTGGGAAAGGCATGTATGGCGATCGTGTTCATCAAAGTGTTTTAGACTCTGGGGATATCGAGACAGGAATAACTATACATTATGTAAATGAGAACTATGACGAGGGATCTATTATTTTTCAAAGAGCTGTTGAAGTTTCAAAAGCCGATACGGTCGAAAGCATTGCGAACAAGGTACATCAGTTAGAATACATGCATTATCCCGAGGTAGTTCACCAACTTTTAAAAGACCAATGAAGTTCAATAAAATTCACCTGTATACTGACGGATCTTCTCTGGGAAATCCGGGCCCAGGTGGTTATGGGGCCATTATTGAATGGGTGGGTAAAAGTTATAAAAAAGAAATTTCGGAAGGTTATCGCATGACGACTAACAATAGGATGGAACTTTTGGCTGTCATCGTCGGATTAGAGACCCTAAAACTTCAACCGATGGAAGTGTTGGTCTGTTCCGATTCGAAATACGTAATTGATTCTGTTCAAAAAAAATGGGTTTTCGGATGGGAGAAGAAAGGTTTTAAGGGAAAGAAAAATCCCGATTTATGGAAACGCTATTTAAAAATTCATCGAAAACACAAGGTTGATTTTCAGTGGATTAAGGGTCACAATGACCATCCTCAAAATGAGCGCTGTGATTGGTTGGCAGTTAATGCAGCAAAACAAAAAACCCTTCTTGTGGATCGCGCTTTCGAACAAAACTTAAAAACCAAAGAGCAGTAAAAAACACTATTGAAAACTCTTATATAAATCTTTGATTAAAAAATCGACATCACTTAATAAGTTTATTATTTTTGCTTAATGAAGTATAAATTATTGGTAGTTGGCACCATGGCCTATGATGCTATTGAAACGCCTTTTGGAAAGGTAGATAAAATCTTAGGGGGGGCGGCCACTTATATCGGTCTTGCAGCTTCTCGTTTTTCTTTAGACTGTGGCATTGTATCGGTCGTGGGAGAAGATTTTGAAAAAGAACATTTAGCACTATTAAAAGACAAAGGAATTGATGTTTCTGGAGTAGAAATTGTCCCGGGAGGAGAAACTTTCTTTTGGAGTGGAAGATACCACAACGATTTAAACACCAGAACGACTTTGGATACGCGTTTGAATGTTTTAGAAAATTTTGATCCTAAGATTCCCGATCATTTATCAACTCCAGACATCGTTATGTTAGGAAACCTTTCTCCGGATGTTCAATTAGCAGCACTAGCACAAATAAAAAACAAACCTAAGTTGGTGGTTTTGGACACCATGAATTTCTGGATGGATCATGCTAGAGAATCACTAGACAAAGTAATTGCAAAGGTTGACGTTATATCAATAAATGATGAAGAAGCACGTCAATTGACCGATCAGTATTCTTTAGTTAAGGCAGCACAAATAATCCATGAAATGGGTCCAAAATATGTGATCATTAAAAAAGGAGAACATGGTGCTTTACTTTTTCATAATAACGAGATTTTTTGTGCTCCTGCACTTCCTCTTGAAGAAGTTTTTGATCCGACTGGAGCTGGAGATAGCTTTGCTGGAGGATTTACAGGCTATTTGACTCAAACAGGCGATATTTCTTTTTCTAATATGAAATCTGCGATCATCTATGGGTCTGCAATGGCTTCTTTTACCGTAGAAAAATTTGGAACAGAAAACCTTGTTAATGTTTCGCATCAAGCGATGAGCGACCGATTAAAAGCCTTTAAAGAATTAACTACCTTTGAAATTGAACTTGAATAATATCAAAACCATAAACGAAAAATGAGTGATGCCATAAAGCACGAATGTGGAATAGCCTTACTCCACTTAAAAAAGCCGCTTAGTTACTACAAGGAAAAGTATGGGACTGCCTTGTATGGCATCAACAAAATGTATTTGATGATGGAGAAGCAGCACAACCGTGGACAAGATGGTGCTGGTTTTGCTTGTATAAAACGCGACGTGAGTCCTGGAGAGCGATACATCAGTAGGGTGCGTTCAAATAACCAACAGCCAATTCAGGATATTTTCAAAAAAATAAATAAAAGAATCTCCCAATCACAGAAAGAATTTCCTGACTTGTTAGAAGACACTGCACTTTTTAAAAAAGAAGTGCCTTATGCAGGAGAATTGCTACTCGGTCATGTTCGGTATGGAACTTTTGGTAAAAATAGTATTGAAAGTGTTCATCCGTTTTTGAGACAAAACAATTGGATGCATCGGAACCTTATTGTAGCAGGAAACTTTAACCTTACCAATGTCAACGAATTATTTGAGACATTAGTTGATTTGGGTCAGCATCCTAAGGAGAAAGCCGATACGATTACTGTGATGGAAAAAATAGGACATTTTCTTGATGATGCGGTTGCTAAGATTTATAAAAGTCTAAAAAAAGAAGGCTACACAAAAGCAGACGCTTCCCCTCAAATAGCGGAAAGGCTCAACATGAAAAAAGTTCTTCGAAAGGCCTCTAAAAGTTGGGATGGTGGCTATGCAATTGCTGGTCTATTGGGACACGGTGATTCTTTTGTACTTAGAGATCCTGCTGGAATCAGACCTGCCTACTATTACGAAGATAATGAAGTGGTAGTTGTTGCTTCCGAGCGCCCGGTTATTCAAACCGTATTTGACGTTCCATTCGAGTCCATCATTGAGCTTCCGCCTGGACATGCATTGTTAACGAAGAAGTCAGGAGTTACTTCCGTGAGTAAAATACTAGAACCGCTTCCTTATAAGGCTTGTTCTTTCGAAAGAATTTATTTTTCAAGAGGAAGTGATGCCTCTATATATAAAGAGAGAAAACATTTAGGAAGACTATTGTTCCCTCAAATAAAAAAATCAATTAACAATGACCTAGAAAACACCGTTTTCTCGTTTATTCCAAATACAGCCGAAACTTCCTTCTATGGTCTTTTAGGTGCAGTTCAGGATAATATTGTTCAATCCCTAATCGAAGCGATAAAAAATAAAGAATCGCTAACGGAATCAGAATTAAATAAAATATTATCGCTTAGACCACGAATAGAGAAAATAGCGATCAAGGATGTCAAGCTAAGGACTTTTATTACTGAAGACGCAAGTCGCGATGATTTGGTCGCTCATGTTTATGATGTTACTTATGGTGTTATAAAACCAACGGACAATTTGGTTATTATAGATGACAGTATTGTGAGGGGAACTACTTTGGAAAAAAGTATCCTTAAAATGCTGGATCGATTGAATCCTAAGAAAGTAGTTGTTGTGTCGAGTGCACCTCAAATTAGGTATCCGGACTGTTACGGAATTGATATGGCAAAACTCAATAATTTCATTGCCTTTAAGGCAGCCTTAGCCTTGCACAAAGACCGAGGAACATTGACTCATACGCTCGATTCCATCTATAAAGATTGTCAACAAACGATTGGTTTGCCAATCACAGAAGTTAAGAATCACGTTAAAGCACTTTATGCTCCTTTTAGCGATCAGGAAGTTTCTGACAAAATTGCGGTCATTTTAAAAGGAGATATCATTAAAGCGGAAGTTGAAGTCATCTATCAAACCATTGACGGCCTCCATAAGGCATGCCCTCACAATCTGGGGGATTGGTATTTTTCTGGAGACTATCCAACCCCGGGAGGGAATCGAGTAGTGAATCGTGCTTTCATGAATTTTTATGAAGGTAAGGCTGGAAGAGCGTACTAAAAATAACCCTTGAAATAGATTATTTAAATGTTAAAAAATTATTCATCTATATATATGAAGTTAGAAACGCGAGCATTTCATCCGAATTAAAAGTATTTAATCGGTTTTTTAACAACGATCTAGGGCAAAAATCTACTTTTACAGAACCAGAACATAAGTAGGTTAAGTTCATGGTAAGATTTGGGGCAAAAAGGGAGGATTTATCCTCCCTTTTTATTTGCAATAAACCCAAATACTCAAAATGAAGTTTATTTGTTTTGTTCAAACAACTCACTCACTTTATCCCAATTCACTACATTAAAGAATGCAGAAATGTAGTCAGGTCTTCTGTTTTGATAATTTAGATAATAAGCATGTTCCCACACATCAATTCCAAGAATAGGTGTACCGCCACAACCAATGCCCGGCATGATCGGATTGTCTTGATTTGCAGAAGAGCATACTTCAACCTTTCCACCTGCATGAACACATAGCCACGCCCATCCAGAACCGAATCTTGTTGCAGCCGCTTTAGAAAAAGCATCTTTAAAAACATCAAAAGAACCAAAGCTCGCTTCAATTGCATCAGCAAGCGCTCCTGAAGGCTTTCCCCCTCCATTTGGACTCATTACCTCCCAAAACAATGAATGGTTGTAAAAACCACCTGCATTGTTTCTCAAGGCACCATTGTTCATGTCCATGTTTTTAAGTACATCTTCTATACTTTTTCCTTCCATACCAGACCCTTCAAGTGCGTTGTTTAGGTTAGTGGTATATCCATTGTGGTGTTTACCATGGTGTATTTCCATTGTTCTTGCATCAACATGCGGCTCAAGCGCATCGTGTGCATAAGGTAATTTTGGTAATTCAAAAGCCATAATTAATTTTTTTAGTTAGTTACAAAAATAAAATTTCTTTTCCTCAAATCGTAAGGCATGCGAATGAAATCTCTTAAATTTAAGAAATTTATAAATAGTGTGAATCAGGGTTCATTTCAAATAATAAATGCAGCAGCAGGATCAGGGAAAACGTTTTCTTTGGTTTATCGGTATTTAAAAAAGTTACTTTCGGCCGAAACTGACGATGTCTTTAGGTCAATGCTTGCCTTAACGTTTACCAATAAGGCAGTAAATGAGATGAAAGGTAGGATTTTAAATTTCTTATTCTTCCTTTCGAGCGATCCAAATAATGAGAAAATCATTACGATTCATCGAATGTTGATCAAAGATCTTAATTTTAGTGAAAAGATTTTACAGGATAAATCAAGACGTGTTTTAAAAAAAATCCTACATGAATATGCAGCTTTTGAGGTCATTACCCTTGATAGTTTTACCCATAAAATCATTAGAACTTTCGCTCGAGATTTGAAAATTCCTTCAAGTTTTGAAGTGGCGATTGAAAGTGATCAAATATTGGAAGAATTGACTGAAAGTATTCTTGAAAAAGCAGGAGTTGATAAAGATTTAACAAAAATTTTGGTTGCCTTCAGTCTTTCAAAAACAGAAGAATTACGCAGTTGGGATATTGGAAAAGATCTTTATGATTTTTCAAAATTATTGCTTAACGAAAACGATCGTCTTCCTCTAATAAGCCTTAAAGAAAAGAGCTTAGAGGATTTTTCAGAGCAAAAAAAACGATTTGAAGTAGCGCTAAAAACAACGCAAAAAGATTTGATCTTAATAGGAAAAGAAGCCCTTGAAATCATCAAATCTAATGGAATTGAAAAGGAAGATTTTTTAAGAAAAGGGATCATTTATAATCATTTCAAAAAACATTCCGATGGTGTTTATGAGGACATCTACACTAACAAGCTTAGTGCAGATTTGCTAGAGGGAAAAGCATTGTATGCGAAAACTTTGGACGAAAATAAAAAAGAAATTATAGATCGCATTCAGCCGCAACTTACTGAGAAGTATTTTGAGGCCAAACCCAAGGTTGGTAAGGTATTGATTTTAAAGGATTTAATAAAGTATTGGGTTCCCGTTTCATTGATCAATGAATTGGAAAAAGGCTTAGAAGACTTTCAGAATTCTGAACAACGAATGCTTTTGGGTCGATTTAATGAAATCATTGCCAAAACAATAGTCAACCAACCCGTACCTTATATTTATGAACGCTTGGGAGAGAAATATCGACATTATTTTATTGATGAGTTTCAGGATACCTCTCGATTGCAATGGCAAAATTTAATCCCATTAATAGCAAATGCACTGGAAAGCCTAGACGACCAACAAAAGCTGGGCTCTTTACTTTTAGTTGGAGATCCAAAACAGGCGATCTATCGCTGGAGAGGGGGAGACAATCAGCAGTTTTTGAATTTACTCGATCAACAGTCCCCTTTTCAAATCCCTTCTGAAACTGAAAACTTAGACACCAACTACCGGAGTTGTGATTCAGTTGTTACGTTTAATAATAATTTTTTCTCTTTTGTGGGGGGAGAAGTCACAGATACGCAACAAAAATCTATGTATTCTGAGCAGACCCAACAGAAGTTAAACAATAAAGACGGGGGATATGTTGAGATAACTTTTATTGAAAACACAAGAAAAAAGGAGGATACAATTCCGATTTATCAACAACAAACCATCAGGTGTTTACAGCAAGCCCAAAATAATGATTTTTTATGGGAGGAAATGGCAGTTTTGGTTCGGAAAAAGAAACAAGCAAGTGTAATTGCCGAGATTCTTCAAGAGCATGGAATCCCTTTTGTCTCCTCCGAATCTTTGTCCTTATCACAGTCTAAAAAAGTTACTTTTTTAATTGCCCTTTTACGGCTGTCCATAGCCCCTGATGAATTAGAACAGCGTAAGGAAGTTTTAGAGTTTTTATGGATTGATAAGGAATCTCCAATGGCTTATCACGACCTACTTCAACAGTATCTTTTCGGAGATAAAAATAAATTTTTCAATTCGATCAATAGTGATTTTGAATCTTCGTTTAATCTAGATGTCTTCAGAAGAAACTCACTTTATGATGCCATCGAGTATGCAATTGAGGCTTTTGGGATGTCAGAAACTATTGACGCCCATCTCACGGCTTTTTTAGACAATATTTTTGAGTTTTCTTTAAAAAATGAATCTGATTTTGTGAGTTATCTCAGTTACTGGGAACAGAAAGGAAACGCTGTAAACATTTCCACCCCAGAAGGAATCAATGCTGTAAAGATTTTAACCATTCATAAAGCAAAAGGTCTCGAATTTCCAGTGGTTGTTATTCCTTTTGCTGAAGAAGATTTATCCACTTCTTCGAATGATAAAATGTGGTATCCAATCGATGAGGAATACGAAAATGATTTTGAGTGGGGAAGGATTAATTTTTCATCTAAATTGAAACTGCTAGGCCAATCAGGGGAGTCGTTTTATGAAGAGAAGATTAGGCAAGATCATATGGACTCGTTAAACACATTATACGTGGCATTAACCCGAGCTGTTTCTCAGTTGTACCTGATCTGTCCACTTGAGAAAGACAACATAGTAGCTACCAAGAGTTATTCTGCTTTAATCAATCACTTTGTAAAAAATCAAGGGCATAATCCAACCTTAGAAAACCCTTTTTGTTGGGGAGAAATCACTCAGGGGCGAGAAAAGGAAGAAGATAAAATTTCAGCCTTATTACCAGAGTTTAAAATCTCTACCCATTGGCAAAAACACCTTTGGTTTCAGATCTATGCTGGGGAAAATGAAGAGATCGCTCAGGCAAGGAGTAGGGGGCTTTTGATTCATGATCTGTTAGGAGAAATTGTTAGTGAAGAGGACATAGTGCCTTTGGTTTTAAATGCTGTAGAAAAAGGTTTGTTTAGAAGTGAAGAGATAGAATATTATAATGATTTATTACATAAAGTTACTTCGCATGCAGCGCTTGAGCCCTATTTTAAAAAGGGAGTGATTGTTTTTAATGAGCAAGATATTTTGGTGCCAAATGCTTCTTTTGTTAGACCAGATCGGGTTGTTAAATCAAGTGAAGGTTGGATTATAATCGATTATAAAACAGGCAAATACCAACCAAAGCATGAAGATCAATTGCGTCAGTATGAAGAAATTTTAAATCGTTTTGAAACCAAAGTTTATAAGAAATATTTGGTCTATATAGACAATGAAATCGAGGTAAAAAATATTTAAAAGAATGAAGAGTTTTTTAGACGAAGTTGCACAAGAAATCATTTCCTCAAAGTACTCCTTTGAGCAAATAAAAATCATTGTACCCAGTCGAAGAGCAACCCTTTTTTTAAAAAATGCCTTAGCGGCTCAAATTGATCAACCTCAGTTTGCTCCTGAAATTATTAGCATTGAAAGTTTTGTTGAGGAGCTTTCAGGATTAGAGAAAATTGCGCACATCAACTTGTTATACGAGTTTTATGAGATCTATCAAAAACATACTCCCGAAAAGGAACAAGATGGCTTTGATGCTTTTTTAGGTTGGGCTTCAATTGTGCTCGCTGATTTCAACGAAATGGATGCACATCTTGTTGATACCAAAGTGTTTTTTGAATATCAAGCTTCATTACACGAAATGCAAGAATGGGCTCAAGAAGATTCATCTACTCCATTAATAAAAAATCATCTCAATTTTTGGAAACGACTCCCGCTTTTATACGAACGACTGAATGATCAGCTATACAATCAACAAAAAGGAATGTTGGGAATGTTGTTTAGAGAGGCAGTCGCTAATTTAGAGCACTACACTCAAGGGACAGAAAAGCAACATTTTTTTGTAGGCTTTAATGCTTTAAATAAATCTGAATCTCAAATAATTCAAGAGTTTGTTTCTCAGGAGGCAGGCAGCGTGATTTGGGACATTGATCGTTGCTTTTTTGAGGATGGTATTCATTCTGCGGGAAAATTCATTCGGAAATATTATGAGGAATGGAGTTTGCTAAGAGGTAAAGAAAAACCTACTTTTAAAGACAACTTTTGCCAGCCTAAAAATATCAACTTGGTTGGAGTGACAAAAAATATTGCACAAGCAAAGTATGCAGCTCAATTGGCAGAAGGTATCCAAGAAAAAGGGAGTGATGAGAAAACAGCCGTTGTATTGGGTAATGAATCTCTTTTGATTCCTGCGCTTTCCTCTCTTTCAGTTGCCCAGAAAAAATGGAATGTAACCATGGGCTATCCACTAGAGGAAACAACTGCAGCAACTTTTTTTGATACTTTTTTAAAATTACATTCCAATGTTTCAAAGGGTAGTTTTTATTTTAAAAATTTACAATCGTTTTTCACTACCGCTTGGTGCGATGCGCTTTTTGAATCTAAAAAAATTAACATACAAGGAACACTCTCTGAATTGCGAAAAAAGAATTTGAGTTATGTGTCTCCATCTTTTTTCTTAGATAAAGAAGATTCGGTTTCCTTAAGTGCTATTTGTTTTAAGCCCTTCACTACGGTGGCTGACATGCTTGATCGGCTGGTGCAGTTGTCTGAACATTTCATCCTCTTTTTAGAAAGCCAAAAAGGAGAAGAAGCATTGTTACACCTTGCCTATTTCCAACGGTTTAAACAAAACTTTAATCAGATGATTTTGATCAATCAGAAGCATCCGTTTGTAAAAAGCATTTCATTATTGGTACTAATTTTCAAAGAGTTAACCAAGTCTGAAAAAATTGATTTCGTGGGTGAACCACTCATGGGAATTCAGTTTATGGGATTACTTGAAACCCGACTTTTGGATTTTGATAACATCATCATTACTAACCTGAATGAGGGAATACTTCCAGCTGGAAAAAAGTCAGTTTCTTTTTTACCTTTTGATTTAAAGAAAAAATTTGGTCTTCCAACTTTCGTAGAAAACGATGCTATTTATACTTATCATTTCTACCGATTACTCCAAAGAGCAAAAAACGTGTATTTGCTTTACAACACAGAAAGCGATGGTCTCAATGCTGGTGAAAAGAGTCGATTCTTACATCAGCTTATTTTTGAAAAGCAGCCTAATCACAAGCTTGTTGAACAACAATTGACATTGGACTATCAGCCACCCGCCACTCCTATTTCGACGGTTGTTAAGAACGATGAAATAATGAATAAGCTTAACGCCATTGCAGTCAAGGGTTTTTCGCCATCTTCTCTTTCGTTGTATTTGAGAGATCCTCTAGCGTTCTATTATCAAAGGGTTTTAGGGATTTCTGAAACTCAAAAAATGGAGAATTCCATTAACAATATGGATAAAGGAACTTTGGTGCATGAGGTGGTGGAGAATTTATACACCCCCTTTATCGGAAAAATATTAACAGTTGAAGACTTTGATTTAATGTTTGAGCGTTTGCCTTCTTTGATGGAAGAGAAATATAAAAGTATTTACCACGGAAATAAAAAGCGAACAGGTCGTAATTATATCGTTTTTGAAGTACTTCAAAAATCTGTGATTGATCTTTTAAGCGCGGAGCAAAAAATCGTAGAGCAGGGAGACCAGCTAAAGGTTCTCTACTTGGAGAAAAAATTTGAAAAGGAAATCTCTATTCCAGGAGTGTCTCAACCCGTAAAACTGATTGGTGTGGTGGATCGCATTGATGAGTTAAATGGAATTTTGAGAATTATAGATTATAAGACGGGTCGCGTCAATCCAAATCAACTAATAATTCCCGACTGGGATTTGCTTTTGAGCAATAGAGACTATGCTTACTTGTTTCAAATTTTAGTGTATTCTTATGTGCATCCAGAATTCATCAGTAGTTATAAAACTGTCGAGGCAGGAATCATTTCATTTAGAAATTTACCCAGCTATTTTATGAAATTCTCTATTAAATTTAAGAAAAGTGATCCAAGTGAGTCTCAAGGTATTTGTGCGGCGAATCTATCCAACTTTGAAAAAATTCTATTTGAGATCATTCTTGAGATCTTTGACCAAAAAATAAATTTCAATCATAAAAATTAACACAGTAGATTTATGCTAACTTTAGTTCATCTAAAAATCAATTAACTTCTATGAAAAAGAAAGAAGAAGGAATAGATAAGAAACAGTTGAGTTGGTTCATGCGAATCATTACGCTTGGAGATCGATTTTCAGTTCAGGATTTCTATGATCGAATCAAAAAAGGATTTGTTGAATTTTTGATTGTATTTTTTGGTGTATTGGTCTCTTTTGGTGTAGAAAGTCAGGGAGAAGACTTTGGAGATCGAGAGTCGAACATTGACAACTTGGTCGGATTAAGGAATGAAATGCAAGACATCCATAGCTATACAGAAGATTATATATATGAAAATCAGTGGACCATTGCTCAATATAAATTGCTTTACGATCAATGGGATGATGACAATGAAAACGTTTTTATTCTTCTAGACCCAGAAGATGAAGAGCCTTATTCCCCTTTGTCTTTTTATAACAACTATAACCCTTTTAATCCTCCTCGTGTCGTTTACGAGTCGATTAAATTGGATGGAACATTTCGATTCTTAGGTTCAAAAGTAGGGAGATTTGTCAACGACACTTATGATGGAACTGACTTAAAGTATTTAATCTTAAACACCGACCGAGAAGAAAAAGTTTATGTAGATCAATTTGAAGCTCGCGTAGCAAATAAATGGATTTATGAGTTAGAGCAGGTTGACCTCTATGAGGTTGACTTCTGGATTAAAAACAGGAAATACATTCAAAGTGATCGATTCCTAAGGTATAACTTATTTAAAAGGCTGGTGCTTTGGGGTCAAATTGCTGAGCAGCTTGAGGAATATGATGGTGCATTACAAAATAACATCAGAAGGCTCGACTCCGTGATTAAAGTGAAGGAAGACCAGTTTACATTTATCTATTGGTGGTGGTAGTTTTCTCTATTAAACCCGCAACCAATTTACCAGAGATTAATGCCGGAGGTACTCCTGGGCCTGGAACGGTAAGTTGACCCGAGAAAAATAAATTCCCAACTTTTTTACTTTTAAGTTTTGGTCTTAAAAAAGCGGTTTGTAATAACGTATTTGCCATTCCATAGGCATTCCCCTTGTAGGAGTTATATTCAGATTTAAAATCATTAACACAAAAGGATTTTCTGAATAAAATATCTTTTCTTAAGCTTTGACCAGTGAGTTCTTCTAAGCGTTTAAATACGATCTCGAAATATGCCTCTCTTAAGGCCTCTGTGTCTTCTAATCCTGGAGCAATGGGAACCAATAAAAAACAACCTTCTTTTCCTTCTGGTGCCATTGAAGCATCACTTTTGGAAGGGAAATTAGCATAAAACAGAGGTTCTTTTGGCCATTTTGGATCATCATAAATACTTTCGGCATGTACATCAAAATCCACATCAAAAAATAAAGTGTGATGGGATACGTTTTTAACCTTTTTATCCAAACCAATAAAGAACAATAATGAAGATGGAGCAAACACCTTCTTAGACCAATAAGCCTCACTGTAAGCCCTGTGTTCGGGCTCGAGGAGTGTTTCGGTGTGGTGATAGTCGGCGCCACTTAAAACCACATCAGATAAGATTTCTTTCCCTTTAATTTTTACACCAAAAGTTTTCTTGTTTTTAACCAAAATAGAATCAATAGGACTGTTGAGCTCAATCTTAACCCCAAGACTTTCGGCAAGTGCAACCATTCCCTTCACAATACTGTACATCCCTTCTTTTGGGTGCCAGGTGCCTAATCCAAAATCTGCATAATTCATAAAATTATAAAAGGCAGGTGTGTTGGAAGGTTTTGCTCCTAGAAACAAAACAGGAAATTGAAGTATTTGTGCCAGTTTGGGGTTTTTAAACTCCTTAACGACTTCTCGTTTTACGGTAGTAAAAAAGTACCCTAATTTTTTAATGGTATCAGGAGTTACTAGCTCTAGTGGTGATATCCCAGGGCGATAAACCAACTCGTCAATTGCGATTTTATAATTATGAGCGGCTTTTCCAATAAACCGTTTTAACTTCTTAGCACTTCCAGCTTCAACCTTTTCAAATTCCGCATAAATTTTTTCTAAGGAATCTCCAATCAACATAGAATCATCTTTTCCAAAATAGACTTGGTAGCCAGGATCAAGACGCTCCAACTGGTAATAATCACTTGGCTTTTTCCCAAAATCAGAGAAAAACTTTTCAAAGACATCGGGCATCCAATACCAAGAGGGACCAATGTCGAAAACAAAACCGTCTTGGTGCATTTGTCTTGCGCGTCCCCCAGGACTACTATTTTTTTCGAAGATTGTAACTTGATTTCCAGCTTGTGCCAGATAACAAGCCGCAGATAGGGAGGAAAACCCTGATCCAATGATGGTGATTTTTCTTTTCATGAGCCTAGCAAAGATATCTTTATTTTAAATGGTAATCAAACAATCAATTACTTCTTGAGGGGCTTAATTGAGGATGGTTTTTCTTCTCGCACCAATCGAATTTCTTCAACAAAGGATGCGCTAATAATTCCTGTTGGGATCGCCACTATTCCGATTCCAATTAAAGAAATTAGAGAAGCAAATATTTTACCACCAATCGTAATGGGATAGACATCGCCATACCCAACGGTTGCCAGGGAGACGGTTGCCCACCAAATTGATTCTGAGATGCTTGAGAACTTTTCGGGTTGAGCTTCATTTTCTAAGTAGTAAATCGCTGAGGCAGAAAACAAGATCATTAAGGTAGAAAGAAAAAGGGTAAACTTTAGCTCGTTTTTTACCGAAGACAACGCTTTGGTAAAAAGCTTTAATGAGGAGCTGTCCCTTCCTAATTTGAAAATTCGAGTCAAACGGAAAAGCCTTAAAATTCTAAGAAAACGTCCATCTACTTTTATAAACGTGTTTAAGTAAAACGGCAAAATTGAAATCAAATCAATTATTCCAAAAACACTAAAAACATATTTAGAGACTCCTTTCAGTTTATCATCTTTAAAAGCAATGAAAACCCTGTAGAGGTATTCAAAGGAGAAAATAAAAATCGAAGTGGCTTCAAAAATGCTAAATGCATTTCCATAGGCCAAACGAAGGCTTACATGCGATTCCATAATCATCGCAACGATGTTTAGGATAATCAACACATAGATAAACTTATCAAATAAAATCGGAGACTTCACCTGATTTAATCTTTAGACATGTCAATGAAAATCACCAATAGGACAATTACGGTAGTTATGATGACTACGACTGCTACAGAAAATATGGACATAATATTATAGTTATCTCTCAAAGGTATGGAATTTTGATTATTTCAGATTGTACAGCAAGTTTATTTATACCCAATCGAGATATATTTTTAAGTAAATAATTTTTAACAGGTTTTTTTTAAAACAACATCAATTTATTTAATCCATATTCTTCTTTTCTTTTTACCTTAGTTTTAATTCTAAAACTATATCATATGGACAGTTTTACCACTGTCACTTTTTTTAAATTTAATTCCCATAAATTTTGGGCTTTTAAGCAAATGGGACTGATGCCGATGCATTTGTCAAAAGTCAATGGCCTTAGGTTCTTCAAGCTCATGGGAACCGGAGGAGGTAATGGTTTTAGTCTTTGGCCAGACTTTGGCACTTATGCTTTATTGGGAGTATGGAATTCTGAAAAAGAAGCAAATGATTTTTATTCAAAAAGTACTGTGATTAAAAAATACATGAAAAAAGCAAACGTTTTCAGGACATTAAAACTTAATCCGATTCACAGTCATGGACTTTGGAGTGGTCAAAATCCTTTTCAATTGAGTAAAGAAACAAAACCAAATATTGATCCCACGGCTCCCGTCGCAGTAATTACTCGTGCAACTTTGAAATGGAATCGCTTGTTACCATTTTGGAAAGCAGTACCTGCTGCGAGTGCTGCCATTGAAAATGCAAAAGGAGTGTCCTTTTTTAAGGGAATTGGCGAATGGCCTTTTGTTCAGCAAGCGACTTTGAGTCTTTGGGAAAACATGGAAGCGGTTAAGACCTTTGCTTATAAAGGGAAAGCACATGCAGAGATTATAAAAAAAACAAAATCTCAAGGCTGGTATAGCGAAGATCTTTTCGCAAGATTTCACTTAATCTCAGATACAGGATTTAAAAAAATAGAAGATATTCAATGAAGACAGCGGTTGTGATCGGTGCAGGAATTGCTGGAATTGCCGCAAGTATTAGAATGGCAAAAAAAGGATATCAAGTTGCTATTTATGAAGCAAATGATTATCCCGGAGGAAAGCTCAGTGCATTTAGGTTGGGAAAGTATCGATTTGACGCTGGTCCCTCCTTGTTTACGATGCCCGACTTTGTAACAGAACTTTTTGATCTGTCTGAAGAAGACCATCGGGACTATTTTAATTTTAAAAAGAAAGAAATTGCATGCAAGTACTTTTGGGAGGATCAGACGCAAATTACCGCTTATGACGATCAAGATCTTTTTTTTAAAGAGATTCAGGAAAAATTAGACATTGACACCAAACAATTAAAGAAATATTTAACGCGAGCCAAAAAGAAATTTGATTTAACAGCGCCACTTTTTCTGGAAAAATCACTCCATCAGCTCAAGACTTTTTTAAACTTAGACACCCTAAAGGCCTTGTCTAGTTTAAGCCTTTATGAAATCAATCAAACTTTGCACGGTGTCAATTCAAAGCAATTGAAAGAGCCACATTTGATTCAGATGTATGATCGCTATGCTACTTATAATGGCTCAAGTCCATTTAAAACTCCTGGAATAATGACCCTTGTTCAACACCTCGAACAGGAATTTGGAACTTTTATTCCTGAAGGCGGAATGGAGCAAATCTCGCACTCGCTTTATGAACTGGCAAAACGACAGGGAGTCAAATTTCACTTCAGCGAACAGGTGGAGGAAATCATTACGGATCAGGGAAGAGCAACAGGGGTTGTGGTGAATGATGTCAAGATCAATTACGATGTCATTATTTCCAACATGGATGTTTATCCAACCTACCGAAAATTGCTCAAAAACAAGCCAGCCCCCGAGCGTGTTCTGTCACAAGAACGATCAAGTTCGGCAGTTATTTTTTATTGGGGAATTAAGCATTCTTTTCCAAATTTGGACTTACACAATATCTTTTTTGCCAATGATTATAAAAATGAGTTTGATTTTATTTTTAATAAAAATGAGCCAGCGGATGACTTTACGATTTACCTTAATATTTCCTCAAAAGATGTTCCAAAAGATGCGCCTGATGGGTGCGAAAACTGGTTTGTGATGATCAATACCCCGTCCGACAAAGGCCAGGATTGGGATGCAATCACCACCGAATTAAGAAAAAGAGTTATTCATAAATTGAATAAAATATTAAAAATTGATTTGGAAAAATTTATTGAGGTGGAACAGGAATTGACACCGCCAATGATTGAAGAAAAAACAGCTTCCTATGGAGGGGCATTGTACGGAAGCTCAAGTAATAATAAAATGGCAGCCTTTTTAAGGCATCCTAATTTCACTTCCAAAATCAAAAATTTATATTTTTGTGGTGGCAGTGTTCATCCAGGTGGAGGAATTCCACTTTGTTTATTGTCTGCAAAAATCACAACCGATTTAATCCCTAAAGGAACTGATGATACCGACTAAATTAACTAAGGAAAACCTCTCCATTGCAACTATTTGGTTGTTTCATGTCAGTGGAATTCTTGGAATGCTTTATGGGAATTCTGACTGGTTCATCTCCGCGACTCCATTAAACCTTTTAATAAGTTTTGTTTTATTACTTCTCAATTCGAAAGGACATAAATGGTTTTTTCCAATGGTATTTATCGCTTTCTTAGTCGGTATGATTTCTGAAATCCTAGGGGTTCAACTTGGATGGATTTTTGGGAATTATCAATATGGAGAACAATTGGGAGTTAAGTTGCTGGGAGTTCCATTGATGATTGGAGTCAATTGGGCAATGCTTACGATCATAACAGGGGCGATAGCCCACCAGTTTTACGAAAACACATTCATGCGAATTATTATAGGAGTTGGTCTCATGCTTCTTTTAGATCTTTTGATAGAACCAGTAGCACCACGCCTCGATTTTTGGGTTTTTGAGGGAGGAGAAGCACCATTGCAAAACTATGTCGGTTGGGGAGCAGTAGCATTTTGTCTCCAATTTGGATATCATTTTCTGAAAATTAAGGTAGAAAGTGGATTTCCACATCACTTATATTTACTTCAAATCATATTTTTCACCGTATTATTAATCAAACAAACCACCATAGGATTGTAATTCACTATTTTTGATAAATCATGCGATATTTAATTTTCTTTATTGTTGTTCTTAGCCTTGGTTCTTGCAAGCAGATTCAGCCTAAAATTGAAGTTGATGAAAGTGTTAAGCAAGATTCATTAAAGATCGATACTCCTGAAATTGTAGTCAAGTTTATTGAGTTTACGCCTGAGTTTATAGTTGAGAATAAAATTGATCAATGGCCAGATTTTATTGCGTTTAAAGACGCAATTGAAGACATTTCAAAACTCAACCCAGAGGGTATTGTTGTTTTCCTGAAAGGTTTGCAGAAACTAACCTTTCTGCTGCTTAAGTCTCCGCATCCCGAACCCTTTAATAGTTTGCCGATATTTAGCCGCATTAGAGTCGTACAGACCCAAATCAATAAATGTTATTTCTACGCTTCAAACAATCAAAATGAGAAGCTTAATGAAGCTTTGAAATTGCTCTATAAAGATTATAACATCCTATTAGAAAGGATGATAAGTATCGGTGATGAGAAGGAAATTAAATTAGAACCCGAAGATTCAGAATTAGATGAGAGTTAAGAATTTAGCGTAAACGCTTTATTTTCGTAAAACTGATTGTTTTGAACGATTATGTCTTCAATTTTAAATTTATGAGTTTTGACAATCTCAAAAGAATCGTCTAAGTCCAAAGCTTTTTCATACAATTCGAGTAGCTTTTTGTCCAATTGAAAACAATTTTCAAAAACATTCAATTTTGATTTCCCCAGCGAGGAGGTCAACCTTTGTTCAAAGTTCAATCGATTGATCACTAGGTCATCAATTTCCACTTTTTTTGATCTTAATACTACAATAATATCCTGAAAATACCGGTTTCTAACTGTAGATTGAAGATTGAAAAATCGCTTATGATTTAAATCATTGTGCCGGTCAGAAGCCTTTAAATACTCTAATTTAGAATTCTTAAGATTGGTAAGAATCTGTTCAAGTGTTGCAATAAAAAGTGTATTATTGGACAATGATTTATTTTTACTCTAAAATAGAGATTAAGTCCCTTTAGAATCAATCAGTGGTTAATTTAATATTAACAAGTTATCCACTAAAAAAGTAAAATCTATTTTATCCAATACTTTTTGGGAACTGATCTCCCCTCTGACAGTACCATCTGGTTGGAAATCAGGTGGGCTAATGTTTGCAATACTTGCCATCTCATTATAATAATTTTTTCTAGAAGGGTGGAAAGGCGTTACTGCATTATAAATCTCGTTGGGTTGCCAAGTTTCTATCAATTTAAGTATAATTTCGACTGCATCCCTTTGATGAATGAAATTGATAGGGGAATCTGGATTGGGGAGGTTATTTTTAAGGCTTAAAGAGTAAACGGGATGTCTTTTAGGCCCCATGAGCCCTCCCAACCTGATCACACAAGTTTCAAATTCTTCTGATTCTAGCAGCATTTTCTCGCTAATCAATAATTGAATTGCTGAGTTTGTCCCTCCCAATGTTGGACTTTCCTCGGTAATTTCCTCTTCCTGAAAACCATAAACAGAAGTACTGCTTAAAAAGACAACTTTTTTGATTTTAAAACCTTTGATTTTGGCAATAATTTGACCAATGATCTTATCAAAATTCCGATTGGGGTTCTTCCTCAAACCTGGTGGGATTGAAATGATAAGTGTTGAAACGTCTTTAAAAAAAAGATCCTCCCCATTTATTTCATTTTCGTTAACCTCAAGCAAGAAGGGAGTTATTTGAGTCAGTTGTAATTTTTGTTTCTTCGATGGGGTTGTTGTAGTGGCGTTGACCCCATATCCTCTTTCAATCGCTTTTTTGGCGAAGGCCAGACCTAACCAACCACATCCCAAAACTCCTATTTTTTCCATTGAGTTTAATTCCTAATTATTTGGCAACATTATCGAATATTTATCACAAAATCAAATAGAAATATAAAAATCACTATATTTAGAATACACAAAAACCAAAAAGTATGCCAGTCAAGAGTTTTCAAGGGGAGCGTGCTAAAACTCCAAAAGCCCAAAATAAAAACATTTTGGTCTCCGATATCATGTGTCGAAACTTGATTTTGTTTAGCCCAGACCAAAGTATTCATGATGTGATGGAACTGTTTATTAAACA
Organism: uncultured Flavobacteriaceae bacterium; assembly: GCA_913058385.1. Taxonomy (GTDB): domain Bacteria; phylum Bacteroidota; class Bacteroidia; order Flavobacteriales; family Flavobacteriaceae; genus UBA8316. The sequence continues at coordinate 14,800 of CAJXQS010000019.1, read as the reverse complement.
TCGAATATCTGGAGGCCCTGTAGTGGATACTGCAGGAAATCTTATTGGGGTTATTTCAGAAGCGGATTGTATGAAAGAGATTTCAGAAAGCCGTTATTTTAATATGCCCATTTTAGATAAAACAGTGAATCATTTTATGACTTCTCCAGTGGACACCATCGACGCTTCTTTGAGCATTTTTGAAGCAGCATCAATGTTTTCTAAATCCAGCAGAAGGCGTTATCCTGTATTAGACAAAAACAGATTGGTTGGACAACTCAGCAGGAAAGACATCGTGATTGCTGTAATTAACATGAAAAGCCAGACTTGGCATTAGCCAAAAACATTTTGTGCAACCCGATAAGTATTGGCGTGGGCTTCAATGATGAGTTTTATCTCTTTTGAATAGCCGCCACCCATGCTACATTGTACAGGAATTTTATTTTCTTCACACAATGTTAAAACAATTTGGTCTCTTATTTTACAACCCTCGAGCGTCATGCCTAACCTTCCTAGCCGGTCGGTGGCCAAGACATCTACACCTGAGAGGTAAAAAATAAAATCAGGTTTTGTCTTTAGAATAAGATCAGGTAATGTTTTTTCTAATATTTTCAAAAAAGTATCATCTGTTGTTTGATCTTCAAGTGCAATGTCCAAATCACTTTTTTCTTTCTTAAAAGGGTAGTTTTTCTCACCATGCATTGAGAAAGTAAAAACGCGATCCTCCACTTCAAAGATTTTGGCGGTTCCATTCCCTTGATGAACATCAAGATCAATGATGAGTATTTTATTGGCTAATTTTTGATCCAATAGAAATTGGGCTGCAATCGCTTGATCATTGAGCAGGCAAAAGGCTTCGCCATGATCGCGATAAGCGTGATGGGTACCCCCCGCAATGTTAAACGCAATTCCAGTTTCATAGGCTTTTAAACAGCCCTCAATGGTGCCCCCCGCAATGATAAATTCTCTATCTACGAGTTGATTTGAAATGGGAAACCCGTTTTTTCTTATTTCCGAAGCACTTAAATCCATGGCTTTGAGTCGATCTACATATTCTGGCTCATGAATTGCTTTGACCACAAGGTCAGTTGCAGGTGATGGTGAGAAGAAATCAGTTTCATCGCAGGTTCCTTCATGTATTAATTGTTTTGGTAAAAGGTCATACTTTTCCATTGGAAACCGGTGCCGCTCGGGCAATGGCAAAACATAGATGGGATCAAATGCAATGGGAATCAAAAGGAAGTCTTAGCTGATTGGTAATCCGTTTGCTGCATCTGGATCTTCAGGTGAGACAAACATCAAACGACCGTCCTTATCCTCTCCCATGAGTAACATCCCTTGGCTTTCAACACCTCTGATTTCTCTTGGCTCCAGGTTGGTCAAGACTGTGACTTTTTTACCGATTACATCCTCGGCGTTGTAGCTTTCAGCAATTCCTGAAACAATGGTTCTTTCTTCATTTTCTAGGGCAACTTTAAGGACCAAGAGTTTTTTTGTTTTAGCCATTTTCTCTGCAGTGATAATGGTTCCTGTTCTTAAGTCTAATTTAGAAAAATCATCAAAACTTATATTTTCTTTTGCTTTAACATTCTTACTTGATTCCTCCATTTTATTTGCCTTTAATTTTTCCAATTGTTTTTCAATTTCAGCATCCTCAATTTTATCGAATAGGAGTTCAGCACTATTGAGTTGGTGGCTTTCTGCAAGGACATTACCGCTGACTTCATTCCAAGAATGACTGAAATTAAACATTTTTTTTAATTTACCTGAAGTAAACGGAAGCAATGGCTCAGATAATATTGCCAAACTTGCTGCAATTTGTAATGCAGTATTCATAATGGTTTTTACTCTTTCAGGATCTTCTTTTATTAATTTCCAAGGTTCTTGTTCCGCCAAATATTTATTCCCCAGACGGGCAAGATTCATTAACTGTTGGCTGTACTCTCTAAAATGATATTTTTCAATGGCGTTCTCCAACTTTTCAGGAAAAGCAATCATTATATTTAAGGTAGCCTGATCCATTTCATTCAGATTTCCAGCAGCAGGAACTTTTCCTTCATAATACTTGTGGGTCAAGACCATAACGCGATTTATGAAGTTCCCAAAAATAGCAACCAATTCACTGTTATTTCTTGTTTGAAATTCTTTCCAAGTAAAATCGTTGTCTTTTGTCTCAGGAGCATTTGCAGTAAGTACATACCGCAATACATCTTGTTTGTCTGGAAAATCCTGAAGGTATTCATGCAACCAGACAGCCCAGTTTTTTGAAGTTGAGATTTTATTCCCTTCCAAATTTAAAAACTCATTGGCAGGAACATTTTCGGGTAAGATAAATCCCCCAGCGGTTTTCAATATTATTGGGAAAATAATACAATGAAAAACAATATTGTCTTTACCTATGAAATGAACCAATTGGGTGTCTTCAGATTTCCAATAAGGCTCCCAGTCTATGTTTTTACTTTTTGCCCATTCTTTGGTTGAAGAGATATAACCAATGGGGGCATCAAACCAAACATAAAGCACTTTTCCTGCTGCGTCTGCATCAGGAACAGGAATTCCCCAGTCCAAGTCACGCGTTACTGCTCTGGGCTGAAGACCATTGTCAATCCACGACTTTACTTGCCCATAAACATTGGGTTTCCAATCTGCTTTGTGACCTTTAAGAATCCATTCTTTTATAAAATCTTCATGTTGGTCTAGGGGTAAAAACCAGTGTTTTGTTTTCTTAAATTCAGGAATACTTCCAGACAATGTTGATTTGGGATTGATTAAATCAGTAGCGTTTAAAGAACTTCCACACGACTCACATTGATCTCCATAAGCCTCTGTATTTTGGCAGACAGGACAAGTTCCAGTCACAAAACGATCTGCAAGAAATTGCTTGGCTTCTGGATCAAAAAGCTGTTTTGTCTCTTGAACTATGAATTCGTTTTTGTCGTTAAGATTTTTAAAAAATTCAGCCGCAGTTTCGTGGTGAATAGCCCTTGAAGTTCTAGAATAATTATCAAAAGTTATTCCAAACTCATCAAACGCTTCTCGGATAACTTTGTCATATTTATCGATTATCTCTTGAGGTGTCTTACCTTCCTTCTTTGCTTTTATTGAAATTGCGACTCCATGCTCGTCACTCCCACAAATAAAAGCCACGTCTCTCTCTTTGAGTCTCAGATAACGGGCATAAATATCTGCAGGCACATAAACACCCGCAAGGTGACCGATGTGAACCGGGCCATTGGTGTAAGGCAACGCCGCAGTTATCGTATATCTTTTAGGTACTGGTAACATGCTGTTTTTTTTGCAAAAATAATGATTTTATTGCCCTAAAGAGAATTTAATTTTATCTTAAGGCAAATACTTGCCCCATGAGTAAATCTTACGATTTCGGAGTTGAATCCGAAAACCGCGCCGTTAAATATCTTGTGAAAAGTGGATATAAAATCCTAGCAAGGAACTATCGCTATTTGAAAGCAGAGATCGATATCATTGCTTTAAAAGAAAATATTCTTGTAGTAGTGGAAGTAAAAGCTCGATCAGCCAGCATTTTTGGAAATCCAGAAGAGGCTGTTTCTTCAAAAAAAATCAAACTCCTAGTTTTGGCTGCGGATCATTTTATTCAAACCAAAGAGCTTAATTTTGATGTCAGGTTTGATGTGATCACTTATGTCGTAGAAAAACAGAAGTGGACTCAAAATCACATTGAAAATGCATTCTATTCTTTCGAATGAAATGTTGTGAATTAAACAATTTGTTTTATTTTATTAATTTTGTGTTCTAATAACAATACATTTTATCACTTTGAAAACAATTGCTTCTCAAGTTTCGGAATACGTTAAGACAAAACCCTATCTGTCCTCAGCACTCTCTCAGGGTATTATTAACCTGACTTCTTTGGCCAGACAAATCCAGCCAGACATCGAGAAATCTTTAAAGAAACCTGCCAGAAGTGGCGCAATAGTGATGGCTTTAAAAAGAATTTCTGACAATGAAGAGTTTCTTTCAACACATCGAATTGTTAGTGTTTTAAAAAACCTGGGAGACATAACTGTCCGATCAGCATTGACAGATTATTGTTTTAAGTTAACTGATACCCTGCTGCTTGCTCAAGCCAAATTTCTTACAGAGATTAAGGACAGAAATGATGTTTTTTATACTTCCTCAAGAGGAGTTGGTGAATCTAATATTGTGGTTAGTAGTAATATTTCTTATTTGGTGGAAGAGATATTTAAGGACGAAATCTGTATTGACAAGCTTAAAAACCTATCTGCAATCACAGTAAAGCTTCCGACGGAAAACGTCAAAATTCCAGGAATATATTATTTTATATTTCAACGCTTGTCTTGGGAGGGTGTTAACATAAGTGAAGTTATTTCTACCTCAAATGAGTTTACGATCTTGATGAATGAAGAATCGGTCAATGTTGCTTTTGAGGTAATTAAAAATTTAAAATCACTCTAGGGGCATAAGAATAGCCTCTAGTTTTTGATGTAGTTTTTCTATAGAATAAACGTTTTCTACAACAAACAACAATCTCAATCCGTTTCGAGTCTGTTTTTCTTTAATGCTCATCGATTGAGAATCAGATTGAACAGCATTTAAAATATGACCAAAAATAGGGGTTTGGAAAAAATCACTTTGTTGATCAGATATAAAATATCCAATGCATTTGTTTTGTTTAATTATTAAACGTTCCAAACCGAATTTAGAGGCCAACCATTTCAATCTTAATGTATTTAACAATTCAATCCCTTGTGGTGGTATTTCGCCAAAACGATCCTCCAAATTTTTCTCAAATTCTTTAAGTTTTTCCTCTTCTTTAATCTTACTAAGTTCGTTGTAGAGCGTTAGCCTTTCGCTAACAATATTGATGTATTCATCGGGAAATAAAATCTCAATATCTGTGTCGATTTGAACTTCTCTTACGTAGGTTTTTTCTTTGCCCGCTTCATCTGTTGGAAACAAGTCTTTAAATTCATTCTCCTTAAGTTCATCAATGGCTTCTTCAAGTATTTTTTGATAAGTATCAAAGCCAATTTCATTAATAAAACCACTCTGTTCTCCCCCTAGGATATCTCCCGCCCCTCTTATTTCAAGGTCCTTCATCGCGATTTGAATTCCAGAACCCAATTCAGAAAACTGTTCAATTGCTTTCATTCTTTTTTGGGCATCTGTCGCCATTGCACTGAGCGGAGGGGTAATAAAATAACAGAAGGCTTTTTTATTACTTCTCCCAACTCTTCCCCGCATTTGATGCAGGTCACTCAATCCAAAACTTTGAGCATTATTGATAAATATCGTGTTGGCGTTAGGAACATCTAGCCCATTTTCGATGATGGTCGTTGCAATTAATATGTCATATTTTCCTTCCATGAAACCCACCAAGGTTTTTTCCAATTTACTTCCGTCCATCTGTCCATGACCCACAGCAATTCTTGCATCGGGAATTAATCTCTGAACCAATCCCGCCACTTCCAGAATGTTTTCTACTCGGTTGTGAATGAAGAATACTTGTCCACCTCTTTGCATTTCATAGATGACACCATCTCTTATCAAGGTCTCACTGAATCTAACAATCTCACTTTGAATGGGGTAACGGTTGGGTGGAGGCGTAGCGATGACGGAGAGGTCTCTGGCCGCCATCAAACTAAATTGAAGCGTCCGCGGAATAGGGGTCGCCGTTAGTGTCAAGACATCAACATTTGTTTTTATGTCTCTTAGTTTTTCTTTAACAGCAACTCCAAATTTTTGTTCTTCATCCACAATCAAAAGTCCTAAATCTTTAAATTTAACGGATTTATTGACCAACTGATGGGTCCCAATAATAATATCAATTTTACCTTCCTCCAGCTCACTGAGAATTCTTTTCCGATCCTTAGCCGAACGGAATCGATTGATGTAATCAACTTTAACAGGGAGCTCTTTTAGACGCTTTGAAAAAGTATTAAAATGTTGAAAGGCGAGGATTGTTGTCGGAACCAAAACGGCTACTTGCTTGCTGTCATCCGCTGCTTTAAATGCTGCCCGAATGGCAACCTCAGTTTTTCCAAATCCCACATCACCACAGATCAGTCGGTCCATGGGTCGTTCGCTTTCCATATCGCTTTTCACATCAGCCGTTGATTTGCTTTGGTCGGGAGTGTCTTCAAACAGAAAAGAAGCTTCCAGTTCTAGCTGTAGATAACTGTCTGGAGGATAGGAATGCCCTATCTTTTTTCGACGTTTTGCATAGAGTTGAATTAAGTTAAAAGCAATTTCTTTAACCTTACTTTTTGTTTTTTGCTTTAAGACCTTCCAAGCTTTCGAACCTAGTTTAAAGAGTTTGGGGGCATGTCCATCTTTACCATTAAACTTTGCGATTTTATGCAAAGAATGAATACTCAAATACAGAATATCTCCTTCACCATAGATCAACTTAATGGCTTCTTGTTGCACTCCCTCAACATCAATTTTTTTAAGCCCTCCAAATTTACCGATACCATGATCGATATGAGTCACAAAGTCTCCAACATTAAGGTGGGTAAGTTCTTTAAGCGTTAAAGTTTCTTTCTTAGCAGCAGCTGATTTTAGGTTGTATTTGTGGTACCGCCCAAAAATTTGATGGTCCGTAAAACAGGCCAACTTAGCGTCTAAGTCCTCAAAGCCAATATAAAGCGGACAAACCTCGGTTTTGTAATGCACCGTAATTTGCATCTCCTGAAAGATGTCGTTCAAGCGCTTGCGTTGCGCCTCACTGGTGCAAAATATCCAATTTGAATAGCCTTGCTCATGATTTTCATTTAAAATTTCAATCAAACGGTCAAACTGTTTGTTGATTGAAGGTTGAGGGCTTTGTTTGATTAATAAAGTACGGTTGGGTTTTAAATATTCGGAATTACTGAGAATAATGATTCCCCTGTTTTTAAGCAATTCTGACATTGCAACCTTTGGGGTAAATAGGGTTTCAGGTGGGAATTGAACTTCCGATTCAACTTTTTCAAATTCTTTTATGGATTTTTTAAACAATGAATCCATGCGGTCCAAACAAAGATCCACCTGATCAATAATCAATGAACTCTGCTTTGGCAAGGATTCGATTAAGGTTTTTCTTTTTTCAGTAAAGGAAATCAAAGAAGTATTGGGCAATAAATCTAATTTATCAAGAATCCCAATGGAGAGCTGTGTGTTGACATCAAAACTTCTCAAACTTTCTACCTCGTCCCCGAAAAACTCAATTCGATAGGGGTGTTGGTGAGAAAAAGAAAAAACATCAATAATTCCTCCTCTAACTGAAAATTCCCCAGGTTGGGTGACGAAGTTGACCCGATCAAATCCATATTCAAACAAGGTCTCGTTGATAAAATCCAAATTTAAAAGATCGCCCTTATTCACTTGAAGGGTTTTCTTTTTTAAAGTTTGTTGAGAAATTACTTTTTCAAAAATCGCATCAGGATAACTGATGATGAGTTGCGGTTTTTTTGAATTACTAATTTTTTTTAAAACTTCAGAACGCAACAAAACATTTGCATTATCCGTGGCCTCTGGATTATAAGCTTGACGATAACTGGCAGGAAAATAAAGCACTTCCGTAGGCTTCAAGAGCCCTTCCATATCGTTTAAGTAATAGGCCGCTTGTTCAGAATTCTCAAGAATTAAAAGAGTGGTTTTTTTTAACTTTTTAAAAGCAGTCGCCAGACGAAAACTCAATCCTGATCCAACCAAACCTTTCACATAAGTGCATGTTTCACAAAGAAGCGCCTCTTCAAACGCTTCTTGATTTTTGCTTTTACTTAAAACACCAAACAGTTGTTCGATTGTATTTTTTTTTCAAAGATAAGTGCTTCTTTAACGAAAAGGAAACCCAAAATGATTTCTTTGTTCAAGGAGATTTTATTTTTTTTATTAATTTGGTTCAACCTTAAATCTCAACTCAGTGAAATCTCCTCAACCTACGCTTCAAATGAACCTCGTTGTTTCTCATAGTGTCACAGTAAACGCAAGTCCCGAAAGCTTGTGGGAAGTGTTGACCGACCCCGAGAAAATAAAAATATATCTTTTTGGCACAGAAACAATTACCGATTGGAATGTGGGAAGTCCCATTTCGTTTCAGGGGAATTATGAGGGACAGACCTATCATGACAAAGGAAACGTTTTGGAGGTTGAAAAAAACAAAATCCTTAAGTATAATTATTGGAGTAGTTTTTCTGGATTAAAAGATCAACTAGAAAATTATGCTTTAGTTACGTATAAACTGGAGCAGAAGAACAATGGTCAGACCGTCTTTACATGGCAGCAGGAAGGGTTTGCTAATGAAGCTGGAAAGTGTCATTCGGAAAATGGTTTAAAAGCCATGCTTGATCAAATCAAAAAGATAGCAGAGGTTTAATTTTAATTTATTTCTTTAATTTTTTGAGATGTTTTAAAAAAAGACATCCGTTGATAACTCCTAGAAAAATCTTTCGGAGAAGCCTGTTTTTAAAACTATATTAGTATCTCTAAAATACTTTATGTTTTTAATTTTTGATACTGAAACCACTGGTTTACCTAAAAACTGGAAAGCTCCTTTAACTGATGGTGAAAATTGGCCACGCTGTATTCAAATCGCATGGCAATTGCATGACGGAGACGGTAACTGTATTTCTCATGAGGACTATCTGATTTATCCAGAGGGTTATACGATTCCTTATGATGCTGAAAAAATTCATGGAATTTCTTCTGCTTTGGCAGCTGAAGAAGGATTGAAACTTAATACTGTTTTAGAGAAATTTCAAGTAGCACTTTCAAAATGTGAATTTGTAGGAGGACACAATGTCAAGTTTGACCTCAATATTATGGGGGCTGAGTTTTACAGACAAACTGGGAAAAACCCCCTCGAAGATTTTCAAATAATTGATACTTGTACGGAGCAAACTGCGACTTTGTGTAAGTTGAAAGGAGGAAGAGGAGGTAAGTTTAAATTACCTACACTTAGCGAATTGCATGCACATCTTTTTGAAAAAGGATTTGATGAAGCCCATAATGCGACTGCTGATGTTGAAGCAACTGCACGTTGCTTTTTTGAATTGTTTCGAAAGGGTTACGTTCAACCCAAGGCGTTGAGTGAAAGAGTTGACGTTTTAGAGAACTTTAAAGAAGTATTGACCGAGCCTGTAAAAGGCATTGGACTTCGTCATGTGAATCTTAAAGAAGCTTCAGCTCTATTGGCAAAAGAAGCTGAAATGAAGGAAGAAGTTCCACCTCAGCCAGCGGTAGACTTGGGTGTTTTAGAAGAAGTCCCTTTTGTGCATTTGCATACCCATTCACAGTTCTCCATTTTACAATCTACCTCGAGAATTACAGATCTTGTCAAAGCTGCTGCGGCCGATAATATGCCCGCTTTAGCATTGACCGATCATGCCAATATGATGGGTGCTTTTCATTTCATCAAGGCCATTAAAAAACACAACGCCGAGTTAGAGGAGGGGAAAGACAAACTGAAACCCATTTTGGGATGCGAGTTTTTTGTTTGCGAAAATCATCGGGACAAATCCAGAAGGGATGATGGCTATCAAATGGTGCTAATTGCCAAAAACAAAAATGGCTATCAGAATATTTCTAAAATGAGTTCCATCGCTTACACCGATGGTTTTTATTATGTTCCAAGGATTGACAAAGCGATCGTAGAAAAATATAAATCTGATCTGATTGTTTTGACAGGAAATTTATATGGTGAAATAGCCTCTAAAATTCTGAATGTAGGCGACCGTCAGGCAGAAGAGGCCCTTGTGTGGTGGCAGCAACAGTTTGGAGAAGATTTATACGTCGAACTGATGCGTCACAATCAGGAGGATGAAAAGCGAGCCAATAAGGTGCTTTTGGAGTTGTCTAAAAAGCACAACGTAAAGATAATCGCAACAAACAATTCCTATTATACAACAAAAGAAGAAGCCAATGCGCATGATATTTTATTGTGCGTAAAAGAAGGAGAAAAGCAAGCCACTCCCATCGGAAGAGGGAGGGGCTATCGATTCGGACTTCCCAATCAAGAGTATTATTTTAAGTCGCAACAAGAGATGAAATCTCTTTTTTCAGATTTACCTCAGGCGATTGTCAATGTTGAAGAGGTGATTAATAAAGTAGAATCTTATGAATTGGCACGGGAAGTATTGCTCCCAAAATTTGAGATCCCCCCCGAATTTGATACCGGCCACTCGCTTGATCCCATTAAAATTGAAAATGATTATTTGGGTCATCTAACGCAAATTGGAGCTAAAGAACGTTACAAAATTATTACTCCAGAGATTCAAGAGAGAATTGATTTTGAGTTAAAGGTTATTGCAAACACTGGTTATCCAGGATATTTTTTAATTGTTCAGGATTTGATTGCCGCCGCAAGGGCAATGGATGTTTCTGTTGGTCCGGGCCGAGGGTCAGCTGCAGGTTCGGTGGTTGCCTATTGTTTAAAAATAACCAATTTGGATCCCATTGCTTACGATTTGCTTTTTGAGCGTTTCTTAAATCCAGATCGTGTGAGTATGCCCGATATTGATATTGATTTTGATGACGAAGGTCGAGGTCGCGTAATGGATTATGTTATTGAAAAATACGGTTCGAACCAGGTTGCACAAATCATTACTTATGGGACGATGGCTGCCAAATCCTCCATAAGAGATACGGCAAGGGTATTGGATCTTTCATTGGGAGATGCAGACCGTATTGCAAAACTGGTTCCCAACATCAAGTTGGCTGCAGTTTTTGGGCTTGATGATAGTGCGCTAAGAGAAAAGGTTAGGTCTGACGAGTTTGGTCAGGTAAAAGAACTTCAGGAAATTTTCAAAGGGGACGACCTTGCGGGACAAACCCTTCAACAGGCAAAAGTGCTGGAGGGGTCAATTAGAAACACTGGGACTCATGCTTGTGGAGTGATCATTACTCCAGATGATATCACCCAATTTGTTCCTATCGCAACAGCCAAAGACTCGGATCTTTATGTAACTCAGTTTGACAACTCCGTCGTTGAAGAAGCTGGTTTGTTGAAAATGGACTTCTTGGGTTTGAAGACTTTGACATTGATCAAGGACACGGTCAAGTTGGTTAAATATAAGCACAATGTTGACCTAAATCCTGATGATTTTCCTTTAGATGACGAAGCGACATATGCGTTGTTTCAGAAAGGAGAAACAGTTGGGATTTTTCAATATGAATCAGTGGGAATGCAAAAGTATCTCAAGGATTTAAAACCTAATATTTTTGCTGATCTGATTGCTATGAATGCACTTTATAGGCCAGGACCTTTGGAATACATTCCTAGTTTTGTAAACCGAAAAAATGGAGAGGAACCCATCACTTATGACCTTCCAGAAATGGAAGAGTATTTGAAAGAAACTTATGGGATTACGGTCTATCAAGAACAGGTGATGTTGTTGTCTCAAAAATTGGCTGGCTTTAGTAAAGGTGATGCAGATTTACTGAGAAAGGCAATGGGAAAAAAGATTTTTGCCCTATTGGAAAAATTAAAACCTAAGTTTATTGAGGGTGGTGTGGCGAACAATCACCCACGAGAAGTTTTAGGGAAAATCTGGAAGGATTGGGAAGCCTTTGCTTCTTATGCCTTTAACAAATCACACTCTACATGTTATGCTTGGATCGGTTATCAGACCGCTTATTTAAAAGCACATTACCCTGCCGAGTATATGGCAGCCGTTTTATCAAACAACATGAATGACATCAAGCAGGTAACCTTCTTTATGGAGGAATGCCGCAGAATGGGCTTAAACGTTTTAGGGCCCGATGTCAATGAGTCTTTCTATAAGTTTACGGTCAATGATGAGAATGCCATACGGTTTGGAATGGGGGCCATCAAAGGTGTAGGAAAAGGAGCGGTAGATACCATAATTGAACACAGAAAAGATCAAAAATATAATTCGATTTTCGACCTTGTCAAGCGGATTGACCTGCGAGCAGCAAACAAAAAAGCATTTGAAAATTTAGCTTTAGCGGGCGGATTCGATTCTTTTTCTCCGACCCACCGTTCGCAATATTTTAACCCAGATGGTGAGGGAATTACTTTTTTAGAAAAAGTCATGCGATTTGGTTCAAAATATCAAGAATCAAAAAATTCATCACAAACCAATCTTTTTGGAAGTCAATCAGATGAAGTTTATCAAGAGCTGAAAATTCCTTACTGCGATCCATGGGAAAATTTAGAAAAATTAAAAAGAGAAAAAGAGGTCGTAGGAATTTATATTTCTGGTCATCCTCTGGATGATTATAAAAAAGAAATGGATTTATTCACCACCAATCGTCTGAGTGTCTTGAAGGACTTAAGACCTTTGGTAAATAAAACACTCTTTTTTGGAGGGATTATAAACAGTATTGATCACCTCGAATCAAAAAATAATAAAGGTTGGGGAAAGTTTGTTTTGGAAGACTTTAAAGACCAATATGAGTTTAAGATTTTTGGTGAGGAGTACCTTAAATTTAAGCACTTTATTGGGATGAATTTATTCATTCGACTTAAAATAAATGTTCGTGAGGGCTGGACAAGCAGAGAAACAGCTAGGGTAGGAGAACCTAGGGTGCAGTTTTTGAATTTTGAAATGCTACAGGATGTGGTCAATAATAATTCAAAAAAGATAACCCTTCAACTTGATATTCGAACGCTGGAACCACCTGCAATTGAAAAGCTTAAAAAAGAGTTAAAAGGATTCCGTGGTGATAAACCTTTGTTTTTTGATGTTATCGATCCCGAAAAATCCGTGAAATTAACCCTCTCGAGCCGGAAGCAAAAGGTGAATATTTCCACTGAATTTTTAAATCATTTGGAAAGTAACTCTTGGCATTACAAACTCAACTGATAGGGATTTAGTTTTCTAATCTTTGCATAAGTAAATTTGATGCAGATTAAAAAAAACAATTTAAAATTGACTAATTTTGTACTAAATTAAAAATAGAATAAAATGGCACTAGAAATAACTGATGCAAATTTTGATGAGATCGTTTTGAAATCCGAACTACCCGTAATGGTCGATTTTTGGGCAGCCTGGTGTGGCCCTTGTCGTATGGTGGGTCCGATTATTGAGGACATCAGCAAGGATTATGATGGCAAAGCAGTTGTTGGAAAACTTGATGTAGATGCACACCAAGAATTTGCAGCAAAATATGGCGTTAGAAACATTCCTACTGTTTTAGTTTTCAAAGGAGGAGAGCTCGTTGGAAGACAAGTAGGAGTCGCTCCAAAGAAAGCTTATTCAGACGCACTTGATGCAGTATTATAGAAATTCGAATTTCTCCTTTTTTTGTTTGCTTTAAATTTGGCAATATCAAAATGGGGTGTATATTTGCATCCGCTAACAATAAGGTCTGGTAGTTCAGTTGGTTAGAATACCTGCCTGTCACGCAGGGGGTCGCGGGTTCGAGTCCCGTCCAGACCGCACAAAAGCTTGTAAAGTCCTATTAACAGTGGGGCTTTCTTTTTTTACAGATGGTTTTACGGATGGTAGAGCTAAAAGTTAGCTAGTTTTTACAAGTCCATAAGGCAGTTGATAGCAGTATGTCCACCTAGTACAACTCCACATCCTATCGCTTGATTAGCATTCCTTCTTTTATTATCTATTTCATTTTCTAATTTATTGATTTTATCACCTCAATTCTTCCTCGAGGTACTCCCATATTTTCTCTTTTCTGGAAACTGAGCAACCAAAAGTTAACTCAAACAAACCCAGATATAACCCAAAACAGGGTTTGGTTTATCCAATTAATGCTATTTGTTAATAAATAAGTGTTAAAATATGACCCAAAAATATTTCTCAGCGCATATATATTATATAACGAATTTGTAAAAACAGGTACTCTCAATTCCCGAACGATAGTAGGGTTAATAATTTTAATTGTAAGTATCTGAAAATTAGGATCTGGTTACCTGGAGGCCTATCGTTTACGCTACAATTTATTTAAGCAACAAAACTTCTAAGTAATGAAAAACACAAATAAAGTATCTAGAGATGGAGTTATAGATCAAAATAGACTTCGAGTTTCAAATGAATATGCAAATATGTTCAACTGGAATTACACCACATTCATAAGGAACTACTCACTTATAACTGATACATGGGCTGCTCTCTGGGGTCAAATGATTGCTAATCGCCGATCAGTCAAAGCAGTTTTTTTAACTATTGAAAAAGATGACTATAAGCAACCACCAACAAATCATGTGCATCTTGCAATAGCCACTTCCAAGCCAATAGAACCAGATCAGTTATCAGATAAAATTACAAAAGCGATCAACCTCAAGAAAAAACACATCGGCAATATTGAGCCTATACGTGGAAAAGAAGAAACCCTCAGATACATTAGCAAACACATTCGAAAAAACGATCGTTATATCAATACTTACTACAATCTTTTTATTAATAAATCTAAAAATTAAAAATTATGAATTTCCAAGACAAAATTTCAATTCCATTATCTCCAGAAGATAAAAAGTACATCAAAGAAAAAGCCAATCAAAATCGTCAAACTATGAGTGGGTTTGTTAGATCTCGTCTATTCGATAGAACGGAACTTAGATCAGAAGACAATCTGTTTTAATGGCTATTTAATATACCGATAATGCAGTATAATAGATTAAAATTCAAGTCTGTCAGTCTTTCATTAAGGCTTACAGGACATTCGTTCCAAAGGCTAGTGACAGCTAACCAGTTAAACCAACTGTTTTTTGCAACTAACCAAGCAATCACTCGTAGTGAAAATAACACACTGATTCCAAATATAAAATACGTTAAAGATGCCGTTTCCACCAGGACATAAACCTACAGGTCGCCCCAAGGGTAGTAAGAATAAATTCAATGTATCTGAAGATCTAAAAAAA
>CAJXQS010000018.1:0-42074 GCA_913058385.1 uncultured Flavobacteriaceae bacterium | reverse complement strand
CTCTATTCGTCGGCAGCGTCAGATGTGTATAAGAGACAGGTCCCTGATTGGTTTATATAACCCCAAAAAATCCAACCTAAAACTCTCAATTTAATACCCCAGCCTTTAAAAATAAATCTATTTTGCTTTTGGGGATCTGCTGGTGAAATGGGTATACAACCTAATCTCCTAATCCAACTAGGGGTTTTTTATTTTTAATTATATTTAATACATTTAAATATCAAATAACCAACACTATGAAAAAGCTACTTTTCCTTTCGTTATTTCACCTATGGGTTGCTGCACAAGAAGAATCATTTTTTAAGGCACCTGAAGGATTGTCCATTGTAAGCACAGACCTTCACATACACACCACATTTTCCGATGGTTCTGTTTGGCCTAACATTAGAGTGGAAGAGGCCCTAAAAGAAAAGCTTGACCTCATATCTATTACCGACCATTTGGAATATCAACCCCACCAAGAAGACCTCCCCAATCCCAATAGAAACCGTTCTCATGACATCGCAGAGGGAGCAGCCAAAGATTCAAAATTAATGGTCATCAGGGGGGCTGAAATTACCCGCTCTATGCCTCCTGGACATATTAATGCCGTATTTATTGAAGATGCCAACAAGCTTTTGTTCCCCAATGATCCTGTTGCAGGCATCGAAGAAGCGAATCGTCAAAATGGGTTTGTATTCTGGAACCACCCTAATTGGACGCGCCAGCGAAAGGATGGAATTGCACGACTCGATCCCATGCATGTTGATCTCATTAATAGAAAGCTTCTTCATGGGATTGAAGTAGTCAACCATACCAGTTTTTCTGAAGAAGCAATCGAAATTGCATTGGAAAACGGACTCACCATGGTTGGAAACTCCGACATCCATAAACTGACTGCTTGGGACTATAACATCCCTCAAGGAGGACACAGGCCCATGACTTTTGTCTTATCCGAAAACAAACGTCAAGAAGCAGTCAAAAAAGCTCTTTTTGAAGGAAAAACAGTCGTTTGGTTTAAAGAAATGATGATCGGAAAAGAAGAGCACCTGAAAAAGGTCATTAAAGCTAATCTTACTGCTTCTTCTCTCAACTATAGTGATGATGAATCGGTTGCAAAGATAGTATTGAAAAATCACTCAGCTAACATCCTCCATCTTAGATATACTGGGCCATACACCTTTCATGAAGACGGAGCCGTTTTCAAAATTGATCCCTACAGTGAAAAAAGTTTAGACATCAAAACATTAGAAGTAAAAAATAATCTAGAACTTCCTTTTGAATTACTCAATGGCATCATTGGTCGCAAAAAATATCTTAATTTTAAAATTATGGCTAAGTAAACCTGAAATATGCTCAATAAAGGGCAGGTATTCTTCAACCACATAGGTTCCACCAGATGTTGATATTCTGCCAGCCAATCGTTCCATTCTGGATCGAAGAATTTGATAGAACCATCAAGCGTTTTTTGTTCATTCAAATTACAGTCCTCGATGCCATCCGCTCAGTAATTAGCCCTATTCAAACCACTTATCAACCTCAGTGTTGCCCTAATATTTTAAATTTATTTAGACAAGTATTATTTCCCCTAATATTCAAGATACACTCCTGATAATTAGTATATTGGTGTGATAATTTAGTTTTTTTTTAAAACCAAAATAAATAATATGTATCCTATAAAAAATAAAATTTCCCGATCTAATTTTTTAAAAACCACTACTGTGGCAATGGGAGGGATGTTTACCCTCTCTCATTATACCTGCTCAAATGAAATAGATTTTCTAAAACAATTGGTGATTGAGGGGAAGACTGGCTTCAGCTTGGTGTTGCCATTTCAGGCTACTGTCGAAGAAAAGGAAGCGGCACAGCAATTGCAACTATTTTTGTCAAAAATAACCCAAGAGCTAATTATCGTTAATGAACAGGAGTACGGTGGAAAAAATGCCATTTACTTGGGTAACACAGATTTTGCTGAGGCAGCAGGGGTGAGCTCGTTGAGCATGGAAGACGAGGCCTATGTCTTTAAACGTATTGGGGACAATCTGATCATCGGTGGAGGGGGCGAAAAAGGCTTGCTCAACGGAGTTTTTTCTTTATTGGAATTTTTTGGTTACAGAAAATACAGTGCAAATGATAGCTTGATGACCCCAAAGGCGAAACATTTCAGCTTTCCAAAAGACGAGTTGAAAGCCCCACTGATTAAATACCGAACGACCAATTATTACGACGCAAAAGATAAAGCCTATAGCGAATGGCACAAACTTTCATCAACAGATTCTTGGGGATTGTTTGTACATACTTTTGAAGTATTGGTTCCACCCGAAAAATATGGTAAAACTCATCCAGAATATTATTCTTTGATTGATGGAGAGCGAAATCCTGTAACGCAACTGTGCTTGTCCAATGAGGAGGTTTTTCAGACTTTGGTTACTGATTTAAGAAAACGAATAGAAAAAAATCCCAAAGCAAAATACTGGTCTGTCAGTCAAAACGACAATGATAAGTATTGTCAATGTGCTCCTTGTACTGCTTTAAATAAAAAATATGGAAATTTAGCCAGTGGATCAATGGTCTGGTTTGTCAATAAGGTGGCAAGGGAATTTCCCGATAAAATCATCTCGACATTGGCTTATTGGTACACACGAGCCGCTCCAAGCAATATTGTGGCAGAAACCAATGTTAACATTATGTTGTGTAATATCGAAAGCACTAGGGAAAAACCTGTTTTTGATACAGATCCTGCTTTTACAAGTGACTTGCAAGATTGGGGAAGAATGAGTAATGATATACTAATTTGGGATTATAATATACAATTTGCGAATCCCATCAGTCCTTTTCCCAATTTACACACGATTGGCCCCAACATCAAGTTTTATATTCAAAATAATGTTCGTGCACTTTTCATGCAGGCAACGAGTAATAAAGGTGAGTTTGGTCACCTCAGGGCCTACCTTATTTCTAAATTGATGTGGAATCCCAATGCAGACCCTGATGCCATCATTGACGATTTTCTGACGGGATACTATGGTAAGGCAGCAAAATTTATAAAGGCTTATATCGACACTATGCGTGAATCATTGTTGAAAGAGAATTTTCGATTGAATATTTTTGGAGACCCGAGAGATGCAATAAATAATTTCTTGGCACCAGAAATGATGAGCGAGTACAATAGATTGTTCGATGAGGCTGAGAAAGCGGTAAGAGTAATTCCTGAAAAACATAGTCGGGTAAGAGAAGCAAGATTGCCCCTTTTAATTGCAGAGATTCAAATTGCAGGTCAAATTCCAGTGGGCGAACCTGGAAGTTTTTATGAAACTAATGACCAAGACAGGGTAATTCCTAAGAGTGAGATGAAGGAAAAAGTTGAAGATTTTATTAAGCGTGCCAAACAAACTGGTATCTTAAGAATCGGAGAGCGGGCGATTACTATTGACGATTATCATTATAGTTTCAAGAGAATATTTGATAAGATGGAGCAAATGGATCAGGCGGTCTCTTACAAGAAAAAAATAATTCCCATTACACAACCTTCTTTTGAAGAACAAAATTTGGAGCGATTAACAGATGGTCTTTTCGGAGCTTTCGAGTCATGGAGGTTTCCCGATAAAGACACCAATTGGTTATCCTTTAAGGGAAAACATATGGATTTCATTTTGGACTTGGGAGAAGTGATGCCCATCCGCTCTGTTGAAATGGATTTTCTTAACGTTCAGGCTCAGGCAAACTGGCATCAACTCATCCTTCCAAAGTATTTGACATATGCCACTTCACAAGATGGAGTAACTTATAGTAAGGCAGTTAAGGTTGAAAACCCACATAATCCCAACCCAGCAGAAAATCCCGAGATAGTCAAGCTTCCTTTTCAAACTTTTGCGACGACTTTTAGTAATACTAAAACACGATTCATTAAAGTGCATGCAGAAAGTCTTTTGCAAATGCCCAATTGGCATATTAACGCGGGAAAGCCTGCGATTTTATATACCGATGAAATCGTGGTGAAGTAAAACCACATCCCAAGTGTCTTATCAGCCATATGCCGCTAATACTTATTTTACTGGGGATAGCTGGGTTCTATTTCCCCCTTTTATTTAGTGAGTTTGAGTATAAAGAGGGTGTTGTGTGATTAATTTTTTTTTAGAATCCTCGAATTTTATTATAATCTGTCTATATTCAAGGATTATCATTTTCACAAGTATCTAAAAGTTTATAATAGCATGTTTAATAAACACCTATTACTTATATCAATTACTAGTTTACTTGGAATTCTGTTATCCTGCGGAGGGCCAGAGCTTCCAGAAGCAATTCAACAGGTCTACCACGAGCTACCCAAACAAGTTGATTTTAATCAAGACATTAAGCCGATTCTTTCGGACAAATGCTTTATTTGTCACGGGCCTGACAAATCAAAGGTTAAGGCCTCTTTGCAGTTACATCTTCCTGAACTAGCCTATGCGGAATTAAAAGGGTCACCAGGCAAATTCGCTATTCGGCCTGGTAATTTAAATTATAGTCAGCTAGTTCATCGAATCTTATCGGACGATCCTAATCTTATGATGCCTCAACCTGAATCACATTTAAAACTTACAGACCGTGAAAAGGCATTATTAATAAAGTGGATTGATCAAGGGGCGCCCTACAAAAAGCATTGGGCATTTTTAAAGCCACAAATTCCCCAATTACCTATCGTGAAACTAAAGGAAAAAATAGCCAATCCTATTGATAACTTTATTTTGGCTAAATTAGAAAGTATAAATCTGCAGCCTAATGAAAAGTCCAATAAAGAGACTTTATTACGAAGACTAAGTTTTGATTTAAAGGGTTTACCTCCTTCTTTGACCGATTTAGAAGATTTTATAAACGATAGATCACCTAATGCTTATGAAAAACAAGTCGATCGGCTGTTGTCTTCTCCACATTTTGCTGAGCAAATGACGTTAGATTGGATGGATCTTTCGCGATATGCAGATACCCATGGTTATACCGTAGATCGTTACCGTGATGTATCACCCTACCGGGATTGGGTTATCAAGGCATTTAACGAAAACATGCCTTATGACGAATTTATTCGATGGCAATTGTCAGGGGATATGATGGAAAAGCCTACTAAAGATCAAATTCTAGCCACCACTTTTAATCGGTTACATCCTCAAAATCAAGAGGGCGGTATTATAGATGAGGAATTTCGTTCAGAGTATGTATCTGACCGAACCAATGTTGTAGGTCAAGGGTTTTTAGGGTTGACCATGGCTTGTGCCAAATGCCATGATCATAAATACGACCCAATTTCTCAGAGGAACTATTACGAAATGTATAGTTTTTTTAATAATGTAAATGAATCTGGCCAAATTTCTTTTGATTCTTCTATGCCAGTTCCCAATATGTTACTTCCTACCAATGAGCAGGAAGAATTCATGACTTATGTAAATGGGCTTGTTGGAAATCAGCAAAAGGAAATTGAAAACATTATCCTCTCCGAATCTAAGAATGCGGGAGAATGGATTGAAAATGAAAGATATCAAAATCTTAAATCAAAAGATTGGCCCAGAGGGCTGGTTGCAAAAATAGATTTTAATAAGGGGAATTTGAATAATGTTCTAAATTCATCACAAAAAGGAAAAATGAAAAGGCAGCATTCGCCAAAACAACTTCCTAAAATAGTAAATGGGTATTCAGGCGAGGGACTTGAACTCGATGGCGATGCATGGTTAGATTTAGATCGTATTGGAATTTTTAAACGAAATGAAACTTTTAGTGTTGGAATCCGTTTAAAAATCCCAGAAGAATTAGAGAATGGCGTCATTTTCCATAAAAACATTGGCACCAGGATATACAATTACCGGGGTTATCATTTGGCAATAAAGGAAAATAAGCTTGAAGTAATGTTAGCTCATTTCTGGCCTGACAATGCCATTGTGGAGTTAAGCACTCAAGAGATTCCTAAAAATAAATGGATACAACTTACGCTAACATATGATGGCTCTAGCAAAGCAAAAGGTTTGAAAATTTATAGCGATGGAGATGAACTTGAAACCAAGGTTGAAGTTGATAATTTGTATAAGGACATTATTTACAAAAAGGCAGTTGAACCTGGGTTAAAAATTGGTGCACGCTGGCGTGGTAAAGGAATTGGAGGAGCTATAGTTGACGATATATTGGTTTTTAAGAAAGAACTAAATGCCTTGGAAGTTCTCCAAATTTCCGATACCCAAAAAATGCAATTGATCCTCAATAAACCAGCAAGTAAGTTGACCAAGAATGAAAAAGAAATACTGACGGCATATTATTTAAGCAATTATTCTAAAACCTATCAATCTTCATTATCAAAATTAGCTGATACGCGAAAAGTTCAAGTAGATAGTTTAGAACGCATTAAGGAAATTATGGTCATGAAGGAAATGGAGAATCCCCGTGAAACTTTTCTGCTAAAGCGAGGACAATATGATCAATATGGTGAAAGAGTATATCCAAACATGCCTGAAACCATATTAGCTTTCCCTGATAGTCTTGAAAAAAACAGACTGGGATTGGCAAAATGGGTGACCAGCAAATCAAATCCACTAACCGCCCGCGTAGCTGTGAATCGTTATTGGAAAAATATTTTTGGAACGGGGATCGTTAGAACGGTTGAAGATTTTGGTAATCAAGGTGAGTTGCCAAGCCATCCTAAACTACTAGATTGGTTGGCTATTCAATTTATGGAATCCGGTTGGAATGTAAAAAACTTGCACAAATTAATGGTTATGTCGAATACCTATCAGCAATCATCATTGGCAAGTGAAGAGCTTATGAAGCGCGATAAAATGAACCGACTGCTTGCAAGAGGTCCTTCAAAAAGATTATCTGGCGAAATGCTAAGAAATAATGTTTTGGCAGCATCTGGACTTTTGAACAGAACCATTGGAGGAAAGAGTCTTAAACCCTACCAGCCAGAAGGTTTGTGGAAAATCAATGGAGCTACTTACAAGAAGGATAAAGGGGATAAGTTATATCGCAGGAGTATGTATACCATATGGAAGCGTTCCGTTCCCCATCCGACAATTGCTACCTTCGATACTCCCGATCGATCGTTTTGTTCTGTGCGAAGGCAAGAAACAAATACTCCCCTACAAGCATTGGTCATGATGAATGATCCTACCTATGTAGAGGCTTCCCGAGTTATGGGTTACAATATGTTGTCATATTCAGATTCTAAAGCTGGTATTTCAGATGTATTCAAGAGTTTAACGGGAAGAACCATAAGGGGTGAGGAATTAAAACTTTTGGTAGAACTTCAATTGCATGAATACGAAAAATTTAAGTCAAGAGAATATAAAACTGATGGTTGGTTGAATACGGGCGAATTTAGGATATCAGATCACGACAGTAAGGCCATGGTGGTCGCAAATGCAATTGTTGCCAGTACAATTATCAATTCTGATGCTGCCATAACAAAAAGATGAAAAACTCGCCTATTCCCCTTAAATGGGGACTTAGAGTTTGGGTTTTATAGAAGGAAACAAGAAAACCATGTGTCACAATCACGATAATTTAAAGTCGAATAACAAAGATCTTCAAGAAGTTGAAAAACAGTTGAACCGAAGAAATTTTTTAACCAAAACATCCATGGGTCTGGGTGCGATTGCTTTGGGGTCTTTATTGAATGCCGAAAACGCTTTCGCATCTATAAAAGGTAAAAAACTTGATGCGTCCGATTCGGACAACCTGCTTAAATCATATAATAAAAATAGGTTAGGATTGCCACATCATTTGCCAAAGGCAACACGCATAGTCTACCTCTTTCAAAGTGGAGGCCCTTCTCAACTTGACATGTGGGATTATAAACCTAAGTTGAAAAGTATGTTTGGACAGGAATTGCCAGACTCTGTTCGCCAAGGACAGCGATTAACCGCCATGAGTGCCGAGCAAACCACCTTTCCGATGGCACCTTCTGTTTTTAATTTCAAACAACATGGTAAATCGGGTATTTGGGCGAGCGAATTACTTCCTCATACATCAGAAGTGGTTGATGATCTTTGCTTTATAAAATCAATGCAGACCGATCAGATTAATCACGATCCTGCCATAACCTTCATGCAAACAGGCAATCAACTTCCTGGAAGACCTTCAATCGGTTCCTGGTTGAGTTATGGTCTTGGATCCGATAATAATAATCTTCCGACTTTCATTACATTAATCACCAAGAATATGGGAGGACAACCTCTTTATTCCCGTCTTTGGGGCAATGGTTTTTTACCGACCGAACATCAAGGCGTTCAGTTTCGTTCGGGGAAGGATCCTGTTCTATATTTGAGTAATCCAGAAAATTATGATGGGAACGATCGAAGAAAAATGCTCGATTATCTAGGCCAATTGAACTCCCTTCAATACGATGCCTATGGTGACCCCGAAATTAATGCCCGTATGGCACAATATGAGATGGCCTTTCGTATGCAGACCTCTGTTCCCGATGTAACCGATATGTCTGACGAACCGGACTATATCTTTGATATGTATGGAGACGATAGTCGCGATCCAGGCACTTATGCTGCTAATTGTCTGATGGCACGTAAATTATTGGAGAAAGGGGTGAAATTCGTACAGTTATACCATCAAGGCTGGGATCAACACGTGGGATGTCCAGGAGGATTAAAAAACCAAAATAAACTTACCGATCAGGCCAATGCAGCCTTAATTAAAGATTTGAAGCAGCGGGGAATGTTAGAGGATACTTTGGTTGTATGGGGAGGCGAATTCGGACGTACCGTATATTCTCAAGGGGAATTGACTGAAACCAACTACGGACGTGACCATCATCCTAAAGCATTTACAATGTGGATGGCCGGTGCAGGTGTAAAACCCGGTCATGTTCATGGTCAGACAGATGATTTTGGGTATAATGTGGTTAAAGACCCTGTGCATGTACATGATTTTCATGCAACGCTTATGCATTTATGTGGCGTAGATCACGAACGCCTTGTTTTTAAACATCAAGGAAGACGTTATAGGCTTACCGACGTTCATGGAAATGTGGTAAAAGATTTATTAACCTAATTATGAATTCAATTCACCGATCTCAACTCTGATAAATTTAATCAGAAAACCACACTCCATGGATTGTTGGATTTTTAGGATTCACCCCTTTCGATTAATTTTAACCCCCAAGCGTGAAATATCCCTGTAAAGGCAACTCCACCGGTAGAGGTAGTTCCACCCATCTGATTTCCACTTTCAATCAAGATCGTTTCTGCTCCTGCTCTACCAGTCTGAATCGCTAGAATTGTCCCTGAAACACCTCCACCAACTATCAATATCTCGGGAGTTATAATTTCTTCTTTTCAGATCGCTATAATATTTTTTAATTCAGTCAAATGCTGTTCACTATTGGTCCTAACCTTGGGTAACTGGATTTTTAACATTTTCTCAATCTCAGTAAATAGTATTTAAATACATAAAAACGACATAAAGTCTAGGTCTATTTTTTTATTTGTTTTGAACGAATCGTTTTAAAATGATAATCACCCGACCCTAACTTCAATTCGGCAACATTATTTTCAAATCCCTTCAACTGAATTTCTTCAGAATGTGATATGGGTTTGTTGTTTTCCCAAATATCTGATTCTGCTTTTGCCCGAATAAAAACAGTAGCTGTTGTATTTTCAGGAACTGTCAATTCAAGTAAGTAGCTTTCTTCTGTTTTTTCCCAGCTTACTTTAATGCTTCCGAAAGAAGAGACATGTTGTCCTTTTGCCCATTGAAGCGAATCATGAAAAGCAGGTTTTACAATAAATTCTTTATACCCAACTGTTTTTGGGTTGATTTGAATACCCAAAATGCCACGTTGAAACCAGCCGCCGATACCATTCAAGCAGCCATGCACCCGAGAATTGGATTCACTCCAATATTCTGGCCATGTAATCTCTCCACGTTCTATAATTTCTCCATAGCTGGGGTAAGTGGTTTGACTAGTGAGCGTATACAATAAGTCATGATGATTATTTTCTGTAAGATATTTAACTAAAAAATAGGTGCCATGGATTCCGGTATCAAAATGCCCATTCTGTTCTAATAGTATCTCTTCTTTGAGCTTTGCTTCAACTTTCGAAATATCTTTTTCAGGAACCACTCCCGCAATCAAAGGCAAAACCAAATGCGTTTGCCGGCTGTCAATGTATGTATTGTTTTCGGGGTTGTAAAAACTAAGATTAACTGCGTCGCTTATTTCCATGGCCTTAGATCTATATTTTAAAGCCGTTTCTTTCATCTCCAGGATCTCGGCAATATTGGCAGCGATTTTTAAAACATAGACGTAGTAGCAGTTGTTAAATAGAGCCGCCTCGGACGTAAAACTTTCCTCATTTCTACGCGGATTAGCCCAATCACCCAAAAACAGCCATCTCTTATCTCCACTATACTTCCACTTTCCAGGAGATACTACATCAAGTAAACTTTTGTCATTTTCATTTTTTTCAAGATATGCCAGCCACTTTTGTGCGGCCGAGAAAGTATTTTTAAGAATCCGGATATCACCATAGTTTAAATATACATCCCAAGGCATGGTAAGAATAAAACCACTCCATGCTGGCCCACCACCCCCACCAAGTGTTGGAGCAGTATGATTAATTCTACCATTCTTATCTTGAATATCTACCCAGTCTTGCGCCCATTTTGTAAAAAAAGAATGAGAAGCAAAAGCATCAAGGGCTATATCCAAACTGCTGTGTCCATCACCTCCATAACCCAGCCTTTCTCGGTGCGGGCAATCTACTGTCATTCCTCCTGTAGATAAACTTTCGTAGGTATAAGATGTATAATTATAAATTTTATTGAGTAGTTCATTTGAACATTCAAAATCTCCTTTTCTGGCCCTATCGTTTGTTACCTGATAGCCCTTAACATCTGCAAGCTCTGGTTCATAATCTATTCCGCTAATGGTTATGTATTCCACTTGATGGTAGGTAAAGCGATTACTAAAAGAAGCCTCGCCAGATTCATCAACAATAATTATATTTCTTTGGTTAAATTCTTCCTCTTTTTCGGGCCACGATGAAGCAGAAATTTGAATTTTTTGGCCTGGCCTTCCTTTTAGTAGCGCAGATATCCAACCAGTATATATTTTATCCATTTTAAACTGGTATTTTCCATCAGCCAATTTCTTAACAGCTATTGCACTTCTTTTTTTTACCCGTCTGTTGTGTTCAATGAAATCGGAGGATACTTTTAAGTTGCATTTCACTTCATCGACATTTGTCCATAAATTTTCATTATTGTTGTGTTGTGTCCATTTTATATTCCTGCCTGAATCATCTACAAAATCACCTCCAAAATTACTGTTTTGCCACTCGCCCAAATGCGAAGTGTTACTGGGTGTAAATTTCCAACTTCCATCTGTTGACAACCAGCCCTTATTCACTTTAAATTGCGCCTTACACAAAGGACTTTTGTCTACATTAAAACTTGCAATTGGATTTTTATCCTTAAAATTTGCCCAACCTGAAGCCAGCCAAATAACAATATTATTTTCTCCTGTCTTTAGATAAGGTGCAATATCATAACTTGAATAAAGCACCCTGTTTCTTAGATCTGATACAGAGGGAGTTAGTACTGCATCACCTACTTTTTTACCATTAATGTATAGTTCATGAAAACCAACGGATGCCACAAATGCAGGTGCATAATCAGGAATGTCTTGAATCATAAAATTATACTTTAAGAAAGGGTAATTACTTGGTTCATTGCTTGGGGCATGAATCCATTTGGCAACCCAACCCTCCTCATTTAAAATTCCAGTTTCAAACGAAGCCCATTCACTAAACTCACTTTTATTGCCTTTACTGTCTTCAATCTGAACTCTCCAATAATATTTTTTGGCCGAATCAAGAGGTTTTCCAATGTATTTTACATTCACCGATTGGTTGGAGCGAACTACTCCCGAATCCCAAAAATGCGCTATATTTTCTGAAGGAACGTTTTTCGATTCGACCAAAATAACTCTATAGGAACCTTGGATAATATTACGTTTGGCCTTAGCCTTTATTTCCCAGCTCAAAAAGGGTTGTTCTTTTTCAACACCTCTTGGGTTAATTTGGTATTCGCATTTAAGGTTTTCGAGTTTTAGAATACCTTTATTTTGAGCACTGCATAAATTTAAAATCGAAAGAAAACTTATAATGATTAGCAATAAAGGATAAGATTTCTTCATTGAACATCTTAATGGGATATTGAGCATAAAATTTTTATTTAACATAGTTAATTAATCTTTTCAAGTATCAAATGGTCTGCGTGTTATTTCCGTAAACATCTTACTACCTTAAACCTGAGAACCTTAAATATATGAAAATTCAAGTAATGCCAAGAAGTGCTCGGAATTTGAAAACAAAAGTATATTTAGATTTAGAACAGGCTTTCAGACAAATGGTTCAGAACTATATGGCTGATAAAATTTTAGCTCTAATGATAGTGGCTGCTTCTCCTTTAAATTTGCACAATAGAGTTCGTTAGAATTTACTCTGATATCAATTACATCCCCTAAAGGAAATTAGATTTATTTTTCCTGTTATGATTTGGTTATAAAATGTTTAATACATTTATTGTCGCGAGTCATTATTAAATTCTCTATTGTGATTAAAAAACATACAGCCTATTTCTTACTAATATTTATATACGGCTTTACCATTCCTACAGAAGCCCAAACAAACATTCTAGATGCGTTAGATTCTCCAATTATTTTTAAAGGAAATGATACGACAGCATATCGAGATCCTGCAGTCTTATTCCATAATAATATTTTTTACCTGTTTTACACCCTGGTTAAAAACGAAGAAGGAAAAATTTATTCATACACAGCCGAAAGACATTCGGTGGATTTGAGGAATTGGAGTCTTGAGAAAATCCTTACCACTAAAGATCAATCCTTGAACTTCTGTAGTCCCGGAAATATTGTTAATTATAAGAATGAATGGATTTTATGTCTACAAACCTATCCGCGTCCTAACCATACATTGGACCAGGGCTATCGCACTGGTTCAAAGGATGCGAGATTGTATACCATGCGTAGCAAAGACCTCAATAATTGGAGTAAACCTGAAATAATCAAAGTAAAAGGACCTGATGTCGAATTTGCTAATATGGGAAGAATGATTGATCCCTATTTACTGGAAGATAAAAACGAAAAAGGAAAGTGGTGGTGCTTTTACAAGCAAAAAGGAGTAAGTATGTCATACAGTTACAACCTACAAAACTGGACATTTTTTGGACATACGAAGTCAGGTGAAAATGTATGTGTTTTAAATGAAAATGATGAATATCTCTTGTTTCATTCTCCACCAAATGGGATATCTATTAAACGTTCTTCAGATTTAAATAATTGGAAAGATTGGGGAAACCAAATCACTCTGGGACAAGATGAATGGGATTGGGCAGCTGGAAGAATTACAGCAGGAACGGTTGTGAACCTAAAAAAGAAACTGGGTAAATACATAATGTTTTTTCATGGTTCAGGGCCTAAGTCAGAGAGTGAAGGAGATTTTGATAGAAATGCATCCATTGGGATCGCATGGAGCGATGATCTTGTCGTTTGGGACTGGCCTGAAAAAGAAGAATAATCTGGACATCTAATATTATATAGGTTACTGCCTCAGCAAAAAGCTACCAAGGAATTATTAGTTTTGATTTAGGGGGAATTACTTCAAGACAGCAAATAACACTAACAGCATCAGCGCTTGAAGGGTATGAGTTTGTAAGATGGATTGAGAAGACCTGGGTAAGTACTTACGAATAATACTTATTAATTAGACACAGCATATTTCTGTAACAATTCTAATGAAGCATATTGAAGTGTTTTTTCATGCGTTGCTTCCAAAATAATATTTGGGGCTTTGCCTGCTTTTTCGGCTTCTAGCCAACGCGAAACACACAAGCACCATTTGTCACCGGGCTTCAATCCTGGAAATTGCCAATGGGGTATTGGTGTCATCAAATCATTGCCCTTTGATGCCGAATAGTCTAAGAACTCTTGCGTGACCAGTGCACAAACCGTATGTGTTCCAGAGTCTTGCGAAATTGTTCTACACAGGCCATCTCTAAAATAACCGGTAGCAGGATTGGTGCAGCAGGAGAGGAGGGGGTTTCCGAAAATATTTTGTTCCATGGCTCAAAATTATTAAAAGCAAAAGTGATTCCACTCACAAAACAATACTATTTAATGAAATTATATTTTAGAGTCTTGGCGTTACAGGCAGTTTCTAAGTCGAAAAGTCAGACGGCGGATTAGTATGGAGAGACGAGCTGTTTTTTAATTTTAATCAGAGAACATTAGATAATGTTTTATTATATTGCATACCGGAACAGAACAGTATGGATGCATCACTTATTTCTTTTACCATTAATCACCAAAGCGATATTCCTAAATATCAGCAAATCGTGGACGTGATAAATAATGCGATCGGGAAAAATATTTTACAAAAAGGAGGTGTCTTGCCTTCCGTAAATAAAATATGTAAAGTAAACCGATTGTCCAGAGATACGGTCTTTAAGGCCTATTCCATACTCAAAGAAAATGGCGTGATTGATTCTGTCCCAAACAAGGGCTATTATGTGGCCAATGAAACTAAAAAAGTACTTCTATTGCTGGATACGTTTAAGGCCTATAAAGAAGTGTTATACCATTCTTTTATTAATAATTTACCCGAAAATATTATCACTGACGTTCAATTTCATCATTACAACATTGATAATTTTAAAACCATAATAAACAATAGTATTGGGAAATATTATAAATACATCGTCATGAATTTTGACGATGATAACCTCCCTGAAATAATTTCAAAAATCAGTAATGACAAATTGTTGTTGATCGATTGGAATGTACATTCAAATTCAGAAAACAATTATTTGTTTCAAGATTTTGGCCAGTCTTTTTTTAGATCCTTGGAAGGGGCCACAGGGCTTTTTGGGAAGTACAGGGAAATACATTTCCTATACCCTTCTTTTACCAATCATCCCAAGGAGACAATTACTTTTTTTAAGAAGTATTGTAAAGCGTTTAATTTCAATTTTAAAATAATAAGGGATTCAAACGAATTTAACATTGAAAAAAACATTGCTTATATCAGTGTGAGTGATCGAATGTTGGGCATGTTTTTAGAGCAGTGCAGGAAAAAGAATTTTGAACCAGGAGTGGAGGTGGGTTTTCTTTCCTATAATGAAACTCCAATGAAGAAATTTATTTATAAAGGCATCTCGGTTATTTCAACAAATTTCAGTGAACTGGGTACCAAAGCAGCGGAATTCATCACACAGGAAAAGCCAATGCAAAGTTATATCGAAACACAATTAATAATTAGAGAATCATTATAAACCATGTATTACATAGGATTTGATATCGGAAGCTCCTCAGTAAAAGTAGCACTTGTCAACGCTCTGAGTGGAAAGAAAATCATTGCGCTTCATGAACCTCAAGAAGAAATGGCCATCACTGCCCTCCAATCTGATTGGGCAGAACAAGACCCCAATTCTTGGTGGGAATATGTTTGTAAGGCAACAAAAAGGGTGATCAGGGAAGCAAAAGTGTCGGCAAAAGAAATTTCTGGAATTGGTATTTCCTATCAAATGCACGGTTTGGTTGTGGTTGACAAAGCGGGAGTGCCCCTGAGAGATTCCATTATTTGGTGTGACAGCAGGGCAGTCGACATTGGCAACAAAGCTTTTGAAGATTTAGGAGAAGAAAAATGCGCTTCTAATTTATTGAACTCTCCCGGAAATTTTACGGCCTCAAAGTTGAAATGGGTAAAGGATAACGAGTCAGAATTGTACGAAAAAATTTATAAGTACATGCTCCCCGGAGATTATATCGCATACAAACTAACGGGAGAGATGAATACGACCAAGAACGGTTTGTCGGAAGGAATTCTTTGGGATTACAAAGAAGATAAGGTCGCAGATTGGTTGCTGGATTATTATGGAATCAATCCTTCCCTGACTCCCACTATTGTCCAAAACTTCACCAATCAAGGTGAGGTAGATGAGAAAGGGAGTCAAGAATCGGGTATTCCCATTGGAACTCCTGTGATTTATAGGGCTGGGGATCAACCCAATAATGCACTTTCTTTAAACATTCTTAAACCCGGGGATGTAGCTGCAACCGGAGGAACCTCGGGAGTGATCTATGCCGTTACGGACATTTTAAAATCAAAAGAATCTTCAAGGATTAATAATTTTGCCCACGTAAATTACACCCCTAAAAGTACCAACGTAGGGAAGCTGCTGTGTATTAATGGAGCAGGAATTATGTACCGTTGGTTGCGAAATAATTTAGGAGAGGAATCCTATGAAGCCATGAATAAAAAAGCCTCAAAAGTCGCTGTGGGTTCAGAAGGGGTGGTGGTGATTCCTTTTGGTAACGGAGCAGAGCGGATGTTAAACAGTAAAAACATAGGCACACATTTCATTAATTTAAACTTAAACCAACACAGCAGTTCTCACTTGTGTAGGTCGGCTTTGGAAGGAATTGCGTTTTCATTTGTTTATGGGATGGAAATTTTAAAAGATGACAATGCCAAAATTAATGTCATCAGGGCAGGAAATGATAATCTTTTCCGATCAGAAATTTTCTCGAATACCCTAGCTACTTTAATTGGTCATGAAATTGAAATTTACAATACCACAGGTTCCGTCGGAGCAGCAAGGGCTTGTGGGTTGACCGATGGTAATTTTGAGAAGTTTGGGAAAAACATCACAGAAAATGATCATGTAATGACCTTTGTGCCTTTAAAAAACAAGGAACCTTATGAGGTGGCCTATCAGCATTGGAAAATGGAATTAGAAAAATTTTTGAATAGATAACAATTAAACACAATTAATAATATGGCAATTATAGGAAATAGAGAATATTTTAAAGGAATCGGAACAATACAATTTGAGGGAAAAGAATCGGACAATCCCATGGCTTTTAAATACTATAACCCAGATAAAATAGTCGCTGGAAAAACAATGCGCGAACATTTCAAATTCGCCATCGCCTACTGGCATACTTTCTGTGGAACAGGTGCAGATCCATTTGGTCCTGGAACACAAAACTTTGCATGGGATAAGTCAAATGACCCCATTCAGGCAGGAAAAGATAAAGCAGATGCCGCCTTTGAGTTTATTTCTAAAATGGGATTTGATTATTTCTGTTTTCATGACTTCGATTTGGTTAAAGAAGGGGTCACTTTTGCAGAATCAGAAAAAAGATTGGCCACCATTACGGATTATATAAAAGAGAAAAAAGCAGCTTCTGGTATCAAATTACTTTGGGGAACGGCCAATTGTTTCTCTAATCCTCGTTACATGAATGGTGCGGCTACTAATCCAGATTTTGATGTGGTTGCAAGAGCAGGCGGTCAAATAAAATTGGCACTGGATGCAACCATCAAACTGGGGGGCGAAAACTATGTTTTCTGGGGAGGTAGAGAAGGTTACATGTCTTTGTTAAATACCGATATGGGACGTGAGTTAGACCATATGGGTCAATTTTTAACCATGGCCAGAGATTATGCAAGAGCTCAAGGGTTTAAAGGAAACTTTTTTATTGAACCAAAACCAATGGAGCCGATGAAGCATCAATATGATTTTGATGCAGCAACAGCAATTGGATTTTTAAAAGAATACGGTCTTGAAAAAGACTTTAAAATGAACATAGAAGTCAACCACGCAACCCTTGCACAGCACACCATGCAACATGAATTGGCAGTGGCTGCAAAATCGGGAATGCTTGGCAGTATTGATGCCAACAGGGGGGATTATCAAAATGGATGGGATACAGATCAATTTCCAAACAACATTCAGGAGACGACAGAGGCGATGTTGGTTTTCTTAAAAGCAGGAGGTCTTCAAGGAGGTGGAATTAACTTCGATGCCAAAATCAGAAGAAACTCAACGGATCTAGCGGATGTTTTCCATGCCCATATTGGAGGGGCAGATACTTTTGCTAGAGGGTTGTTAATTGCAGACAAAATAATTAATTCTTCTCCTTATGAGAAATTAAGAAAAGACCGATATGAATCTTTTGATTCAGGAAAGGGAAAAGCTTTTGAAGCAGGACAACTTTCGATGGAAGATTTATATAAAATTGCTAAAGAAAATGGTGAATTGTCATTGAAGAGTGGCAAGCAGGAATTATTTGAAAACATAATTAACCAATACATTTAATCATGAGGCAAAATAAAGTCTTTATCTATGGAGTAACCCTTGTTGCTACCTTGGGAGGCTTGCTATTTGGGTATGACACCGCGGTTATTTCTGGCGCTGAAAAATCAATTCAAGCTTTTTTAATTGACAGTCAAGGGTTGAGCTCTTTTTTACACGGAGTCACGGTTTCATCGGCATTAATTGGCTGTATAGTTGGTGGGGCAATATCTGGATTTATGTCCTCAGCATATGGGAGGAAAAACGCCCTAATTATCGCCGGAGTTTTATTCTTTTTGTCTGCTTTAGGATCTGGAAATCCAGAGTTTCTTTTTTTTAATAAAGGGGAACCTTCTCTGGGGGTGCTTTGGATGTTTAACTTCTATCGTGTCATTGGTGGTGTTGGTGTTGGTTTGGCTTCGGCTGTTTGTCCAATGTATATCGGTGAAATTGCACCGGCAGCAATTAGAGGGAGATTGGTTTCTCTGAATCAATTTGCCATTATTTTCGGAATGCTGATTGTGTATTTTGTGAATTGGGGAATTGCAGATGGACAATCCATAGAATGGATAAATGAAATTGGTTGGAGAAGAATGTTTTTATCAGAAGCGCTTCCAGCAGCGGTGTTTATTTTATTAATGTTTTTGGTTCCAGAATCTCCGAGATACTTGGCCTTGAAACAAAAAGATACCGAAGCCCTCTCAATACTCACACGTGTTAATGGTGTCGAAAAAGCAAAACAAATCCTTGAAGACATCAAGAGTACAGTAGAAACTTCTAAGGTGAAATTATATTCTTACGGGAAGGCTGTTATAATTATTGGTATTTTATTGTCTGTTTTCCAGCAATTTGTGGGCATCAACGTCGCACTTTATTATGCCCCTCGGATATTCGAAAGCATGGGGGCGGCAAAGGATGCTTCGATGTTACAAACAATTATTATGGGTCTGGTGAATGTTGTATTCACCGTTGTAGCTATTTTAACAGTTGATAAATGGGGGAGAAAACCATTGCTGATTTTAGGGTCGATTGGAATGGCCATCGGAATGATTGCAATTTCGACCTTGGCTTTTTTAGACATCATCGGGACGACAACACTGGTCTTTATTATCATCTATACCGCTTCTTTTATGATGAGTTGGGGGCCTATCTGTTGGGTACTTATTTCAGAGATATTCCCTAATAAAATTAGAAGTCAAGCAGTCGCAATTGCTGTTGCTGCACAATGGGCTGCTAACTTTTTTATTTCCTCAACCTACCCACCAATGATGGAATTCAGCAACGGAGGAACTTATTTGTTTTATGGGGTAATGAGTATTCTTTCTGCCTTATTTGTATGGAAGTATGTTCCGGAAACAAAAGGGAAAACTTTAGAAGAAATGGAAGGACTTTGGAAATAATAATAATTTATAACACGAATTGATTAGAAGCACTTTTCATTGGATTAAATTTTTAAAACAACTAAACTTTATCGTCAACAATAGGATCATACAAAAAGTAATTTATTATGTATAATGACCTAAGAGTCAAGTAAATTATCTATGATGTTTAGAATGAAGCCCCTTCTTTTCTAATGTTTCATTTAATTTAAAAGTAGGGAAATCAGTAAGCTAAAACTTCTCTTTATATGTGCGATTTTGAGTGTTCTTTCTGTTATATTTGCAAGCAAATTAGTTCCTTAAGTTCAAGCATATAAAAATAATTATAATTAAGCGTATTTAATAATGAACAATAAAATAGACCAACAGTCAGCGGACAACATCAGAGCACTAGCCGTAGCAATGGTGGAAAAAGCAAAATCAGGACATCCAGGAGGACCAATGGGAGGCGCAGATTTTATGCACATTCTTTATTCAGAGTTTTTTAATTATGACCCTTCGGATATGAGCTGGCCTTTTAGAGATCGGTTCTATATGGATGCTGGTCATTTGTCTACTTTGATGTACGCACAATATTACCTTTTGGGGAATTATGAAAAAGAGGATGTTGCTAGTTTCAGACAGTGGGGTTCTAAGACGCCAGGACATCCAGAAGTTGATTTTTCAAGAGGCATAGAGAACACCTCTGGGCCGCTGGGTCAAGGACACACAATGGGGATTGGCGCAGCAATTGCCGCTAAGTTTTTACAAGCCAGATTTGGAGATTGGATAAATCATAAGATCTATGGTTTTATTTCGGATGGTGGAATTCAAGAAGAAATTTCTCAAGGAGCAGGAAGAATTGCTGGACATTTAGGATTAAGTAATTTTATTATGTTCTTTGATTCTAACGACATTCAGTTGTCAACTTCTACGGATGAGGTTACCACTGAGGACACAGGAATGAAGTATGAAGCATGGGGCTGGAAAGTTGTTACCATTGATGGTCACGACCATGAAGAAATAAGAAGAGCATTGACTGATGCGAATAACGAAACCGAAAAACCAACCTTGATAATTGGTAAGACAATTATGGGAAAAGGTTGCGTTACTGCCGAAAATAAAATGTTTGAAGGCGAATGTGAGTTACATGGTCAGCCCATTGGAAACACAGGAGCAGATTACACAAAAACCTTATTAAATTTAGGAGCAAATGCGGAAAGTCCATTTGACATATTTGACGATGTGGGTGCTTTTTATAAAAATTTATTAAAAGAAAAAACAGCAAAAGCCGCTGAAAAGAAAACTGAAATTAACGCTTGGAGACAAGAGAACAAAGCGCTTTCAGATAAGTTAGATTTTTTCTTATCAGGAAAACTCCCAGAACTAGATTTCGAATCTATTGCTCATAAAGACGGGTTAGCGACAAGAGCTGCCTCTTCTGGAGTATTGGGTTATTTGGCTGAAAATGTAGAAAACATGATTGTGTCTTCTGCGGATTTATCCAACAGTGACAAAACAGATGGCTTTTTAAAGAAAACCCATGCACTTCAAAAGGGTGATTTTACGGGCTCCTTTTTACAAGCAGGGGTTGCTGAACTGACCATGGCTTGTATCGCCAATGGTCTTGCCTTACATGGCGGAATCATTCCCGTCGTGGCTACTTTTTTTGTTTTTTCTGACTATATGAAGCCTGCCATTCGTTTGAGTGGGATTCAGGAGTTAGGCGTTAAGTTTGTTTGGACACACGATGCTTTTCGAGTTGGAGAAGATGGGCCAACACACCAGCCTGTTGAGCAAGAAGCTCAAATACGTTTGCTAGAGAAATTAAAAAATCACAGTGGAAAACCGAGTTTCTTGGCTTTGCGACCTGCGGATTCAGCAGAAACAAGTGTGGCTTGGAAGATGGCATTAGAAAATACGAACACCCCAACGGGATTAATTTTGTCCCGTCAAGGGATCAAGGATATTCCAGCAAAAGGAGGTTCGAGATATCAAGAAGCTTTGGCTGCTGAAAAAGGAGGGTATTTGGTTAAAGAAGTAGAAAACCCAGATGTAGTTTTAATTGCCAATGGATCGGAAGTAGCGACATTGATTGAAGCTGCGAAATTATTGGAGGAAAACGAGAATTTAAAAGTTAATATTGCTTCCGTTATTTCGGAGGGTGTTTTTAGACTTCAGTCAAAAGAATATCAAGACAGTGTGATTCCTAAAAACAAACCACTTTTCGGTTTGACGGCAGGTTTACCTGTAAACTTAGAAGGTTTGGTCGGAGATAAAGGCAAAGTTTTTGGGCTGGAACACTTTGGTTATTCTGCACCTGCCGCTGTCCTAGATGATAAGTTTGGATTTACAGGTGAGAAGGTGAGCCAACAGGTTTTGGCGTACCTTAAAACGGTTTAAAATAAATTGCTTTTTTACAATAATAAAATCCCTTTATAAATATTTATAAAGGGATTTTTGTGGGTTAATACCCTATAATTATTCCATTTCCCCTAATAGACTTTGGAGAATACTGTAGGGTAGAATTCACTAAAGTAGCTTTTGGGAATACCAATCAAATTTTCACTTGAAATTTCACCCGCATTATAAATACATGCCATCAAGTCGCCGCTGAGATCATTTATCTCGTTTAATTCAAATATGTAAAAACAATCCACATAGGTACCATCACTTTTTAGTTCAATATTTGCTAAACCAACACGATGACAAAAAGATCCTAAAGCTTCAGTGATTAATGTTTGATCCTACCCATCGACTTTCATGCTTATGTCTTCTGATTTTGAAACCTGAGACCCCTTTCTACTGAAACTATAGCGGCTGTTAGTTGCTGTTGAATTGCTCTTGTCGCTTTCTGAGGAATTCTTGGGGATCTCTAAATAGGACCCTGAAGAATTACAATCGGCATCTTTAAATTCAATGTAAAAACGAAAAGAATATAAATGTATATCGTGACATTTTTTTTAATTTATTTTTTTAAAAATTATTAGGGTTGATAATTTATGTGATTCTATATTTATATTTTAATTATGAAAGAATCTATTTTAAAACAAGTGTTAATTAGAAGCATGTTTTTTATAGACAGCGCTGCGACTTTTTGTCAATTGCATTGAACTTTCACTTGTCCTGGCTTGTCTACTTCAATACTTCCTAACCAAGCACACATGGTTTTACTGGTCTCTAACATCGCAGGCTGCTTACCTATTTTAGTTTTCTTGGCGACTGGCGACCACGGTTTTACGGGGATAGGAATACAAGAGGAAGGGATGAATAAAGGAATCGGACCTGCCATTTTCCAATTCATTGGATTGATAGGGGACTTACATTGCCCAAAAGCGGGAATATTAATAAATGGAATTATGTCTATGCTGTTTGCAAGCGGTTTGAAAGTTGCGGTTAAGGTTCTGTTAATTGGCAGCACCAACATGTCTTTGGGTCCTGCACCGAACGAACATTTTAATTTTGCACCACTACACACACATTTTGGCATAAACTGATTTTTTAAATTAAGATCTAATTATTTTTTCCAAGTCAAAAGAGGGGTTGTGGTTTTCAAAAGA
This sequence comes from uncultured Flavobacteriaceae bacterium, assembly GCA_913058385.1. Taxonomy (GTDB): domain Bacteria; phylum Bacteroidota; class Bacteroidia; order Flavobacteriales; family Flavobacteriaceae; genus UBA8316. The sequence continues at coordinate 19,036 of CAJXQS010000018.1, read as the reverse complement.
AGTTTTTGACTTGAAATCATAGAACAAACTTTTCTTCCCCATTTGTTTGTCTCTTTTTCAGTATTAGACAATAAAAACCCGTCATAAGGTCTCAGACGGACTTCAACTTTTTCGGTTAAATTATATCTTAATTCAGGAGAGGAAATGTACCAGTAGTCGGTTCCAATGTCTTGACTAAAAACCAAGAAAGGAACAAAAATTATTATTATAGTAAGTAAATTATAAATTGATTTAACTGAATAATCCATTTTCTGTTGAAGTGAAATTTATGTTAAGTAGTAGAATCTCTTTTTTTGATGGTTTGTTCGGCAACCGCAATTATTTGTCTCAATAAGCCAGCATTGACTTCATCTAATTGGTTTAAGATGGATTTGTAGTTTTCAGTGATTGTTATTAGAGAATCAACAGGTAATGTATCGATAGCCGCTTTAAAATTATTAATGGAGGCCTTAATGTGCTGATCGGAATTATCGTTCATATGTCAAAAGTATAGAAAAATTTAGCACTGAACTATTAGATTTTTATTTATTCTGATGAATTAAAAAAATCTATAATCTTAATTGAAACCTCTACACTATTCGATTAATTCTAAAGTAGCAACAACAGGATGATGGTCAGAAGCCCATCCCTCCAAAGGTGTTTTTTTGTATAAATGTTTGGCACTTTTAACTTCTATTTTTTTTGTAAATACATAATCAATCCGATGTCCTGCATTTTTTAAGTTTCCAAAACCATTTGTTGTTCCATAAAAAGGATCCGTCTTAGGGAGGGCTCCTTGTGCATCATGAAAGTTTTTTTGGAGTAACTCGATTGAGGAGGTTTCTGGGGTTAAGTTAAAATCACCTGTGAGAATAACGGGGAGATTTTCGGTATTCAGACGGTTTATTGTTTTGATAATTAGTTCTGTAGATTTTTCTCTTGCCAAGTGACCTCGGTGATCGAAATGCGTGTTGAAGACCCAAAATGTTTGATCGTTTTCTTTGTTCTTAAACAATCCATACGTGCAAATGCGCTCCATTGAGGCGTCCCAACCTACTGAAATTGTGTCGGGTGTTTCGGACAACCAAAAAGTATTCGATTTTAAAACCTGGTGCTTATTTTTATTGTAAAAAATCGGGCTGTATTCTCCTTTGGTTTTCCCATCATCACGACCAACTCCTATATAATCATAACCGCTTAGGGCTTCCTGCAAATCCATCAATTGTGGATGTTTGACTTCTTGCATCCCTATGAAATTTGGTGCTTCATTTAGGAGTAATTGACCCACTGTCTCTCTGCGATTTTCCCAAATATTTATCCCGTCATTTGGATTGTTATAGCGGATATTGTAAGAAATAACTTTAATTTCTTTTGCACATGAAAGTATCAAAAAAGGCAGCAGTAAGAGAAGTTTTTTCATCAGTTTTTTTTATTAAAGATATAAAATATTACGGTTTTAAAATTCACCAATTCAAAGTATCTTTAATTTCTGTTAATCTCATTTTTGTATATTTAATTTCATAAATCAGTCAATAGAATCAACCATGAGAAGCTTCATTATTTCAATTTTTTTTGTTTTATCCTTCATAATTAATTCTTCCGCGCAATCAAAAATATCTACAACAATTAAGACAGAAGCATTGGTTCCGAAATTTAACCTTCCAGAACTCTTGATTTCCGAAAATGGAAGTCAGATTAACACCAAAGAAACTTGGGAGCAAATTCGCCGACCGGAGATACTTGAGCTTTTTACAAATCAGGTATATGGAAAAGTACCGGGAAAATTAACTTTTCATAAAGCAGTAGTTTTAGATTATAGCGAGGTAGCTTTGGGAAATAAAGCCATACGAAAACAAGTTGCCTTACATTTTAAAAAGGGATCAAAATCAATAGTAATGATCGTTCTGATGTACCTCCCCAAAAGGGTTAAAAATGCTCCTGTTTTCTTGGGATATAATTTTACCGGAAATCATGCTGTTCATGCTGATCCTGCAATTTTGATAAGTGGGAAAACAGTTGGGCAACTAAGCCCTAACGAATTGGCTAGGTTAAAGCCCGATTCTAGAGGAAAAAGAAACTCTAGGTGGCAAGCGGATAAGATTGTTGCAGCAGGTTACGGTCTTGTAACCCTAGACTATGGGGATGTTGATCCAGATAAAAACGATTTTTCAGACGGAATTCACGCCCTTTTTTATGAAGAAAATCAAACAAATCCCGAACCTCACCAATGGGGATCATTAGCGGCTTGGGCTTGGGGAATGTCTCGGGTGATGGATTATTTCGAAACGGAAACTTTGGTCGATGAAAATAGCGTTATTCTTTTTGGACATTCAAGATTGGGTAAAACGGCCCTCTGGGCTGGTGCTTCAGATCCCCGATTTAGTATCGTAATTTCAAACAATTCGGGTTGTGGTGGTGCTGCACTTTCTCGGCGAAGATTTGGTGAAAAAGTTTCTGACATTAACACCAATTTTCCCCATTGGTTTGCAAAAAACTTCCATCAGTACAATGAAAATGAATCGGCTTTGCCAATTGATCAGCACATGTTAATTGCCTTGATTGCCCCCAGACCTGTTTACGTCGCAAGTGCCAGTCTCGATCCTTGGGCAGACCCCAAAGGTGAGTTTTTAAGCGCAAAAGCAGCTACGTCAGTTTATGAGCTTTATGGGGAAAAGGGCATTGAAGTTGATCACCAACCTGCTGTTAACACTCCCATTCACAACATGATTGGATATCATTTAAGGGAAGGAAAACACAATGTGACAGCTTACGATTGGGACCAGTACATCCAATTTTCGAATTTACATTTAAACTAAATTTTTCTAGTCTTTCGCGGCAGTTCCCCACCAATCTTTATTTGGGACGTATTCTTTGTCAAGCATGAAGGATCTTTTTTCTTCTAGTTTTTCTTTCAATTTTAACTTGTATCCTTCCAGCCATTCTCTCTCTTTTTTAGGATCATGCATTGGGTCAACAACAGGGATTTTAGCCTGTGTAGCTTCTAACCATTGATCAAGTTTTTTTATTAAATCTGTCGCAATCCTGGGGTTATCTAAAATGATGTCATCTCTTTCTCCGATATCTTTATTTAAGTCATACAACTCGTAAAACCCAGTTTCCCAGTATTTAATAAGTTTCCATTTTCCTTCTCGAATAATCGAACTGGGATCACCCCCTTGGTTTCCATAATGCGGATAATGCCAAAATAAAGGTCTGTCCATAAAAGGTTCATTTTTTAATAATGGCACTAGGCTTTTCCCATCGATATCCAAAGTACTCTCTATGCCTGCCAGTTCCAATAAAGTTGGAAATAAGTCCATTCCTGAAACAGCAGTATCAATTTTTTTACCGAGACCATTTAGTTGAGGCGCTTTAATAAAAAAAGGAACGCGTGTTCCTGCTTCCCATTGATAACCTTTTCCACCTCTCAAGGGACGATTGCTGGTAGAGAAATTGTCTCCAGCGGCGACCCCTCCATTGTCTGACACAAAAACCACTATCGTATTGTCTTCCAAGTTGAGTTCATCTAGGGTATTGAGAACCTGTCCTACCGCTTCATCTGTCTGTTCGATTAAGCCAGCATAGACTGGGTTGTCCTGTTTGATTCGGATGGGGAGTCTACGTTCCATTTTGAATCCCTCTTCAGAAATACCTTGATTTTCAGCTTTCTTTCTATACTTTTCCCACCTCTCTTGTGTGGTTTGAATGGGGGAATGTACCGCATAAAAGGAAAGATAGGCAAGAAAGGGTTTGTCTTTATTAGTACTTATAAAACTTGAAGTTTCCTTGGCCAGCTTCATCGACAAACTCATTCCGGCCTCTTCTGGTTGGTCTTCTATGTAGGGGTTATTAAAGGGAGAAAAATACCTCCCTGAAGCGGGGCTTCCTTTTCGAAAACCACCGATATTAATGTCAAAACCATGATCAGTTGGAAGTGACTTTTCATCTTTAGATCCCAAATGCCATTTCCCAGAAAAAAAAGTTTTGTATCCATTTTCTTTTAAAGCCTCAGGGAGCGTAGTCATTTCGTGCGGGAGGTGTTTCACATAATCACTTGGTAATAACTTTGTGTGTCTTCCAACAGACCTCCAGTCGGTTCCATATTTCGCACCAATCCAATCTGTAATCCCGTGAACTGTTGGGTAAAACCCAGTCAATAAACTCGCGCGAGATGGACTGCAAACAGAAGCGCCAGCATACCCATTTGTAAAAATAAAACCTTCATCCGCGATCCGATCAATGTTTGGGGTTTCGTAATAATTACTCCCCGTTACGCTGAGATCATGATTGCCCAAATCATCAACAACAATGAAAAGAAAATTTGGTTTTTGTTCAGAAAAGCTACAACCAACAAGCACTAGCAATAGAGTTGAATATAAAACAGATTTCATTTTTTTTAATTTATTTACGATAAGTTCTTACACTTTCAATTACGACAGAACTTAATATAATCAATCCTCCAATAATAGTTGTCTTTTCTGGAAATTCTTTTAAAACAAGCATGCCGATTAAGATGCCATAAACAGGCTGAATACTGCTGATGATACTGGCCGCAGTTATTGAAAAATTTTTAAAACTATAAAGGAAAAGGGTGTGTCCGGTTGCTGTGGTTAAAAGAGATAAAATTAAAACTGCTGGGAGTGCCTCTTGAAACCCTGAGGTGTCAAAAACAAAAAAGGTTGGGATCAATAAAACAGAGACAACAATCAATTGATAAGACATCAAGATTGAGCCTTCATAGGCTTTAACTTTAGCTTTCATCAAGACATTGCGAATAGAATAACACAAGGCCGAAAAGACTCCAAATCCGATGGCTTTTAAATGAGTGTTTTTGAAACTAAATTCTGGAACGAGAAAATAGATACCGATCAAAACCAGCAGACCTAAAAAGATATTTGATTTGTCAAATTTACTTTTAAGGATTATAGGTTCCAAAAAAGAGGTGATTACAGGATAAGTAAATACGGAAAGCATTCCGATGGCCACATTAGAAAGTTTGAGCGAATAGAAATAAGTGATCCAGTGAATGCCCATCAATACCCCGCTTATAAAAACAACTTTCCTGTCTTCTTTTTTTATTATAAAACTGAACTTTTTCCATTTGCAAAAACAATACAAAGCAAAGCCACCAATTAATGCCCTAGAGGCTATTATAACTGGTACGGGCAGGTCAATGTACCTCCCCAGTGTTCCCGAGGTGCTGATGAGCAACACCGCAAAATTGAGCTGAAAAAGGTGTTGGAGAGAATTATTTTTTGGCATTAAACCAGTTTGTAAAATTCTTCCCATCCTTTTCTAGGAGCAGGACCTTTAAGTAAATTATTGGCAATAGTATTGTTGGTTATTGTTTTTGTTTCTCTGTCAAATTCTAAGGGTTCATTGACTTGTTGCGCAATGGTACCAAGACAAAATAATTGACTAAGTGGCGCTGAAACTTCAAAAGGAGACAAACATTTTTCCATTCCTCTGGAAGCGTTCATGAAATTCATAAAGTGATTGGTGTCACTCTTAAAATACTCAGGCAAATCATCCTTCTTAATATCTTTTCCATTCTCGGTTGGAATCACAGAGAGGGTTCTGTGGTGAGAACCTCCTTTAAAGGTGAGGTCTTTACCATAGATAACCTTCCCAGCTCTCAGCCCTTTGGGTTGAACCATTCCCTTTTTAGTCTTTGCAGTTTTGTCAATTTCAATATCACCATAATTTTCGGGTACTTCGGGAATATTGTCAGTTCCGTCATACCAAGTGACTTTAACCTCAGGCATTTCTCCTCTTTTTGGAAAGTCAAATTCAAGAGTAGAAGAGGTAGGATAAAAGAGATTATTATGACCTGTGAGTCCTATCGGTTTTATTTTACTTGGAAGTCCAAGGTCGAGAAATTGATGAAATCCATCCATTACATGAGCGCCCCAGTCCCCAAGAGCTCCATTGCCATATTCGTACCAACACCTCCACTGACCATCGATCAGGTCAGGATGGTAGTCGTGATCCGGATAAGCCATTAACCAAGTGTCCCAGTCGAAGTTTTTTGGTAGTTTTTGTCCTTTTGGAAAAGCCTTCATGTTGGTGTCCCAACCATGCCAACGTCTTTTTCCATTCATGTGGGCAGTGATCTTGGTTACGTCCTTGATGACTCCATTTTCAACCCAAGATTTGAATTGATAATAATTATCTTGACAATGCCCTTGATTTCCCATTTGGGTAGCAACGCCATATTTTTTTGCAGCCTTTATTAGTAACTCAGATTCTTGAAAAGTTCGCGTTAACGGTTTTTCAACATAAACGTGTTTTCCAAGTGACATCGCCAGGATGGTGATCGGAAAGTGAGAAAAATCAGGAGTACCGACACTCACAGCATCTATTTTTCCTTCCATTTCTTCAAACATTTTTCTAAAGTCAGTATAACGAGAGGCATTCGGGTGCGCGCTTAAAGATTTTTGAGGTTTTTCACCGTCCAAATTGACGTCACACAATGCTACAACATTTGCTGCACCTGTTGCATAAAGGTCACGAATTACGGCACTACCTCTATTTCCGATTCCACAACAAGCAAGATTCACTTTATCGCTGGGTGCAACTACCGCTTTTTGAATTATTTGACCAGCGGCATCTCTAACTTCTTTCTTAGAAAAGAGCACATGACTTGGTATAAAGATCATAGCCCCTAGGGAAACCCCAGTTTTTTTAATAAAATCTCTTCGATTGTTATTCCCTTGTTTGTTGTTTTTTTCCGACTTCATTTTAAATAATATTTATTCGAATATAACAAAAACATTATAATGTCTTTTAGATATTGCTAAACATGAAATATTTTAATATTAAACTTTTCACGAGTCTTAGGGTCTATATAAGACTAACTTAACTCAAATCAAACTGTTATGAAAAAAATAATTTTATTCTTTTTTGTTATTCCCTTTTCAATAACCGCTCAAGAGTTTCAGGGCAAAGCTTACTACATGTCTAAGACAATTTTAAATACCGATTTTATTAAAAACATACCCCCAGAAAGAAGGGAGCGAGTACTGTCAAGAATGAAGTCAAACTCAGAGAAAAATTATGTTTTAGATTTCAACACAACCTCCTCTCTTTTTAAAGAAGAAGTTGAATTAGAACCTACTGGGGGGAATCAAAGGTGGAGTGTGTTTTCCTCTTTAGGTTCAAATGAAGGAACCGTATATAGAGACATTCTGTCCAATGCTTTTATAAGGAAACAAGAGCTTTTAGGTAAAACATTTTTAATTAAAGACACCCTGACTAAAAGTAAATGGACAATGACAGGGCAGACAAAAAAAATTGGTGTTTACACTTGTTATAATGCAACTCAAGAAGTAGAGTCTGAAGTGAGGGCAATTCAATTCGGTAGGTCTTCACAAAGAGCGTCAGAGAATAAGGATGTGCCTAAGAAAACCAAAACAACGACCCTGAGTGCTTGGTTTACTCCCGAAATCCCAGTGGCAACAGGCCCTAGTTTTTATAGCGGATTACCAGGTTTAATTCTAGAGGTTAGCGATGATAACAGAACAATCTTATGTACGAAAGTTGTTCTCAATCCCAAAGAAAAGATAAAGATCAAGGCACCTAAAAAAGGGACTGTAGTCAACAACGAAGAGTTTAAGAAAATTCAAGAAGATAAGATCAAAGAGATGAGGGAACAGTTTGGAAGGGGCAGAAGACAAGGAGGAGGTAACCGAATCAGAATTCAAAATTAAACATGAAACTCAAGCCAGTATTTACAATTATATTTCTTGCTTTTTTTTCTTTTTCATTTTCCCAAAGTATAGATTTTGAAGGAGTAATTACGGATGCTTTTGGCAACACAATATTGGGAGCCAACATCATCGCTGTTGAAAAAAACACCCAAGTACTTGATGGCTTTGGAATTTCTAATGACTCAGGGTATTTTAGATTAACCCTCAAGAAAGATACGGATTATGATATCAAAATTTCGTTCATTGGTTTTCAGCAAATCGCTTTTGTTTTAAACAAAACAGCAGATTTTAAAAAAGACTTCAAACTAGAACAACAATCGGAAGCTCTGGATGAGGTAGAGTTGGTCTACGAAATGCCGGTAACAATAAAGGGAGACACCATCATCTACAATGCGGATTCATTTAACACGGGAACTGAGAGGAAGTTAGGAGATGTTTTAAAAAACATGCCAGGGATCGAAATTAATGACGATGGAAGAATTGAGGTAGAGGGGAAAGAGGTGACGAAAATCACTGTAGAGGGGAAAGATTTTTTTGATGGAGACTCGAAATTAGCAACTCAAAATCTTCCTGCTAATGTGGTTGGCAAGGTACAGGTGTTGCGAAATTTTTCAGAGGTGGATCAATTAAGAAGTGTTACCAACAATGAGGATAATATTGCGATTAATATTAGTTTAAAGTCTGGAAAAGACAAGTTTTGGTTTGGAGAAATAACAGCAGGAGCTGGAAACGACGATCGTTTTATTGTTGCCCCAAAATTATTTTATTACGCCAAAGATTTGAGCATGAGTTTACTGGGTAATTCGAATAATATTGGCGATCCACCGCTTTCTAGGAGAGATTTTTATAAATTCGGAGGAGGATTCGGAAATCTTAATGCCAGAACAGGAACTTCGATAGACATCAATTCGGATGATGCTGGGCTTTCAAACTTACAAAACAATCGAGCAAAATCAATCGATGCTCAATTGGGCGCCTATAATTTTAGTGTTTCTCCAAATGAGGCTTGGGAAATAAGTGGTTTTCTAATCTTGGCAAAAACAAAAAATCAACTTGAAAATAATGTAACCAGAACTTACACGGCTTCAGACGCTGTAGAAGAAACCTCAGATTTTATTTTCCAAGAAAACGAACAGCAACTCTATAAGTTTACCACAAAATTTCAACCCAATGAAAATTTACAAACGGAATACAATCTGTTAATTAAGTCTTCTAGGCAGAATGAATTGACAGATTTAACATCAATTTCAGGTAGAGGAACGAATCAGGTTACGGATCAGATTGATGAGCTGAAAACTCAGAATCCATTCTCTGTAAATCAAGAGTTAAAGGCTTATTATACCCTAAATGAAGATCACATTTTTTCTTTTGAGGCACAACACCTGTCTCAAAGCGAAGATCCATTTTATAGTGCAGCAAGGGGAGTCCAGCCTTTCGTTAATATTTTGCCTTTAAACACCAATCAATCTCGTTTTAATATCAATCAAAATCGAGAGACCAAAACCAAAAAACTTGAAGGGAAGCTGGACTACTTTTATATTCTTACGCCAAAATCAAATCTTAATTTCACTTTTGGAATAACGAATGTGAATCAAGATTTTAATTCAAGTATTTTTCAGATTTATGACAATCAATCTATAAATTATTTTAATGAAGCAAGCTTAAGGAATCAAGTGAATTTTATATTTCAGGATACTTATGCAGCGATGCACTACCGTTTCATCACTGGGATTTTCACCTTTGACCCAGGAGTTACATTGCACTCCTATAAAACAGCAACCAATCAACTGGGAAAAGTTGTTTCAAATGACTTTGCTTTTTTTAGACCAGATTTTAGGGTCTTGGTGAAGTTTAAAGCTTCTGAGACCTTGCGTTTAATATATCGATCAACTCGTCAATTTACGGACGTAAATAACTTGGCAGAAGGTTATATTTTTAGAAATTACAACTCTTTCTTCCAAGGGAATCCTAATCTTGAAGCGGCAAGTTTTGATGTCTTTAATCTTAACTATCAGAGTATAAATATTTTCAATTTCACCAATATTTTTGCAAATTTAAGTTATTCCGAAAGAGACGATGCGATCCAAAACACTTCCAATATCAATGGGATCAACAGTGTAAATACTGCTTCAAACTCTAATTTCCCTCGAACTAATTATGCTGCAAATGGCAGGATAGATAAAAGATTTAAAAATTTCAAAAGTGGGCTAAACATTAATTTTAATTACAGTGATTTTAATAATCTGATCAATGGGTTTCCAACAGAGTCGAGTAGCTTTAACCAAAGCTATAGATTTAACATTGCTACCAATTTCAGAACAAAGCCAAACATCGAAATTGGATATTCTTTTAATAAGAGGGAATACAAAACAGGGGAAAACAACAATGTTTTTTACACAGATTCTCCCTATGCAAGAGTAGATGCCTATTTTGCAAAAGGTTTTGTTTTTAATGCAAAATACACTTATAATTACTACAGAAATGAACAGCAGATCTTAAACGAATATCGTTTTTTGGAAGCAGATTTGGTGTATGCCAAAAGCGGATCTCAATGGGAGTTTGGAGTTGGGGTTACGAATCTTCTTGATGATCGGCAAATAAACCGAGATAGTTTTAATCAGTTCTATTCTTCTACTCGTTCCTATGTTATTCAGCCGAGATATACGGTTTTTAAAATCAAGTATGACATTAGAACCGTTGGGGGTTCTAAAAAATAAGAATGATTCAATCGAAGTTCCGTCTCCCAAATTTTCAATTTAAAATTATTTTCTTTGGTTGACATAGAAGTCAATTCTTGCGACAGTTCAAATGTCATTGTATGAAACACTTTAGATGAATTTATTTAGTTGTATTTTTATTAAGTTTTTAATCTAATATTTGATTATACAGAATTTTAAAATACAAACTAATTAGTTTTTCATGTTGAGAAATTTTTTTTCATTACTCTTGTTTTTTTCTATGTGGATTTCTTTTTCACAAGAAATCCCCCCAATAAAACAATACGATATTCAGCAAAGTGGTGCTGGAAATCAAAATTGGATGATATCTCAAGACAGCCAAGGGAAGATTTATACTGCAAATAATAAGGGATTATTAGAGTTTAATGGAACCAACTGGGTGCTTTACCCTAGCCCAAACGAGTCCATAATTCGATCTGTGAAAGTTATTGGTGAGAAGATCTATATGGGGACCTACATGGATTTTGGATATTGGGAAAACACAGAAAACGGAATTTTAACCTATACTTCCCTATCCCAAAAACTCAACATTGATATACTTGAAGATGAGCAGTTTTGGAATATAATTGAGTACAACGAAAAGGTTATTTTTCAATCTTTGAGTCGCTTGATAATCGTTGAAGAAGCTTCTGGAGAGGTCCAATTCCTTGAGTCAGGAGGAACCCTGCTTAAGTCGTTTAAAGTGGACAGTAAAGTTTTTTATCAAGTAAGCGGGAAGGGTTTGGTAGAAATCAGGAGTGGAAAACCTTATTTGGTTTGTCAAGATGAAAAGTTGAAAAATCAAGTGATTATTGGGCTTTTTAAAATCAAAGGTGATATTTTAATATTGACGGATAAGTCTGGATTTTTTCATTTAAAAGGAAATAGAATTTTTAAATGGAAAATTGAAGGAGATGCCAGTTTTAAGAACTATAAACTCTACAGTTCAACGATGCTTTCGGATGGAAGTTTTGCATTAGGGACAATTTCAAACGGACTGATATGGCTCGATAAATCAGGGAAACTGATTTTAAAATTAAATAAGGAAAAAGGTATTTCAAACAATACAATCTTATCAGTTTTTGAGGACAAAAGTCAGAACATCTGGTTGGGTCTTGATAATGGGATTGATTGTGTCAACGCAAATTCACCTTTTTTAGAATTCAATGATATTTTCGGAAAGATAGGTGCAGTCTATACTTCCATACTTCATGGGGATAACTTTTACTTGGGGACCAACCACGGACTCTTTGTGAAAAAAACGAATACTTCTTCAGAATTTTCCATAATCGACGGGACAGAAGGTCAAGTTTGGGCGCTTGATGTTATTGATGGCCAGCTGCTTTGTGGACACGACCTGGGTACTTTTTATATAGACTCCGACTCTGCACTGAAAATTGCGGATAACCCGGGAACTTGGGTCTTTAGAAAACACCCTACTAATGCTGATGTTTTATTACAAGGAAATTATAAAGGAATTTTTGTTCTTGAAAAAGTTAATAATAATTGGCGAATAAGAAATAAGTTGGCCGGATTTGATATTTCTTCAAGGTTTATTGAGTTTGTAAATGATTCCTTAATCCTTGTTAGTCATGAATATAAAGGGGTCTTTAATCTAAAAACAGATTCTGAACTAACCATTGTTAAAGAAATAACGCTTGAAGAGTCGGTTAAAAAAGGAAACAATGCCTCGTTAGCTCCATTTGATTCAGAGATTTTTTATAATAATCCGGATGGTATTTTTAGATACGATAGGCAGGATTTTAAGTTTGTTAAGGACATAGATTTGTCCGCTGAAATCCCTACGAGTAGATATTTATCGGGCAAAATGATAAATGATAATAATGGGAATTTTTGGATGTACTCCAATAATAAAATCCATTACTTGTTCAAAGATATATTTTCAGAAGAATTTAAGTTCAAATCCTTTTACTTTGAAAAGAATACTGCCAACAATGTTTTAGGCTTTGAACATGTTGCCAAACACACTGGATCTAAATATCTTTTAGGAACCAACATGGGATATTTACTGGTTGATTTAGAAAAAATAAAGAAAGCAAAACCTGTTGTGAGATTTCAAAAAATTGAAGTGATAGACAAGTCTCTTAACCATACCTATCTGCCTTTGGATCAAGAATCAATTTTAAATTTTGAGCAAAACAATATCAAATTCCATCTAACGACATTCAATTATCAGAAGTATGACGAAGTTATGTATCAGTACAAGTTTCTTGGTTTTGATGAAGACTGGGGGCCTTGGACAACTTCTCCAAATTTGACAATTAATAATTTGCCAAAAGGAGAGTATGTTTTAAAGGCTCGTGCAAGAATTCGAAATGAAATATCACAAATTATCAGTTCTAAAAACATTTCGATCCTTCCGCCATGGCATCTTTCCAATGGAATGTATTTTATTTATTTCCTATTATTCCTTGCATCAATCTTATTGATCAATAAGATTTTTGATTTTTATTACAAAAGACAGCGAAACAAACTTGTTGAGGTGAATGCCAGAAAATTACAATTCATCGAACTTGACAATCAGCGAGAACTCATGAAGGTGAGGAATGAACAATTACAAAGTGATATTGAGAGTAAAAACAGAGAAATTGCAATTGCAACGATGAGTACGATCAAAAGAAACGACTTTCTTAATGAGATCAAAAGAAATTTAAAAGAATTAAATGGTGACCCTAAGGTTAAAAAATTAATTAAGAGAATAAATAAAAACTTAAAGGGCAACGACGATTGGGAGTTCTTCGAAAATGCATTTAACAATGCGGACAGAGACTTTCTTAGAAAGATAAAAGGGATTCACCCATCCTTGACCCACAACGATTTAAGACTCTGTGCTTTCCTTCGTTTAAGCCTTTTATCTAAAGAAATTGCTCCTCTCTTAAACATCTCTGTTAGGAGTGTCGAGATTAAGCGTTACAGACTCCGAAAAAAGATGAACTTATACAGAGAGCAGAATATCGTAGATTATATTATGACTTTGTAGGGGTTTTTTTCTTTCCATTTTACTACAACATTAACTATACAAAAACAACTTTTATCTTTCAGTATATAAAAACATATTCATTCCTAAAGGATTGTTTTCATTGACCTTTTTAGCTAAAATCTCTTTTATACATTTTTTAAGTACTCAATGTTTTGACGTATATTTTTTGTTGTATACGTTTTATGAGCATTTCGTACAATTTTTAGTTAATTTTATACAGTTGTTTAGGATTAAGAAAAAATTGAATATTATTTCACTAACAACAAAGCGGAACAAAAATTGATCAAATTTAATATCATAATTAATTATAATATAATGAAACAAAAGATTGCCAATTTTCTTTTTGTTGTTTTAGTCTTTACAAACATTCTCTACTCGCAATCAACTGCTACGGGTACTGTAAAAGACAATAGCACAGGAGTTCCGTTGCCAGGAGTCAGTATTGTTGTTCAAAATACGAAAAACGGAGTTGTAACTGATTTTGACGGAAACTTTAGCATCTCTAATGTAGCGCCTGGATCGACCATCGTTTTTTCTTATTTGGGTTTTGAGTCTTTTTCCTATGTATTTAATGGAGGCATAAATCTTCAGGTTGGACTCGTTCCTTCTAATAACGAACTAGAAGAAGTCGTTTTAGTGGGTTATGGTTCTCAAAAGAAAAAAGAAGTTACTGGTGCCGTTTCTGTTATCGATTTTGGGGCCATCGAAAAACTAAATACTTCCACAATTGATCAAGCACTACAAGGACAGGTTGCAGGTGTAAATGTGTCTTCAAGTTCTGGTGCTCCTGGAAGTAATTTAAACATACGAATCAGAGGGGTCTCTACCAATGGAAATAACAATCCTTTAATTTTATTGGATGGAAACGTTATTGAAGATTTATCAGTAGTTAATCCAAATGATATTCAAAGCATTAACATACTCAAAGATGCCACTGCTGGTATTTATGGTGTTAGAGCTGCCAATGGAGTTATATTAATTGTAACAAAATCTGGTAAGAAGAACAGTAAGTTGAAAATCAACTTGGATGCTTTTTATGGAATTCAACAGACCAGTAAAAAACTTGATTTACTTCAGCCACGTGATTACGCCATTTATGTTAATGAGGCCGCAGCAGCAGGGAATAAAGATCCTGAATTTGTCATTTATCCAAAAACAGGAACAGACTGGCAAGATGAGGTTTTTGAAATGGCACCCATTTCTGACCTTAACCTTAATGGTAGTTTTGGGACAAAAAAGACTGCTATTTCTTTCGGATTATCTCACTTAGATCAAAAAGGAATTGTCGGGCCAGAAAAATCTAATTTTAATAGAATAACAGGTAGGATGAATCTTAAACACGATTTGTTAAAAAACCTTTCTATTTCTTCCACAGCAATTTATACACATTCCAAAAGAAACGCTTTACAAGAAAACTCTACGGGTTCAGTTTTGTTTAACGCGACCAATATTAATCCAATTTTGCCAATTTATGATACATCGCAGTCTGCGGGATACTCGATAGCAGAAAGATTGGGAGGAGAGATTATTAATCCTCTAGCTCAAATTGCAAATACTTATAACACCACTTTAGTTGATAAATTGAGTGCTACGCTAGGAGTTGAATACAGTTTTTTGAAGAATTTTAAAGTGACTTCTAATTTTCAATCAAACTATTCTGTTGTTAATTCGAATGTTTTCAGGCCAGAGGTTTTTTATGGAAGTAGTAAAAACGCTACTACTGAAACCAATGAGGTTACTGAAAATAAAGATACTTATATGGATTTCACTTGGGACAATTTTATAAATTATTCCAATACTTTTAGTGAAGACCATAACCTGAATGTTTTACTGGGGACTTCAGCTTTTAGAACGGCAGGAGAATTCACAGGACTGACGGGTAGAAACCTTAACGGAAATACCCTTGCAGATGCTTATGTCGGAAATGCATTAATGGTTACCAATCGTTTTGATCAAGCAACATTAGACAGAGAAGCAAACACTTTCGATGTAAGGTTACTGTCTTACTTTTCAAGAATTCAATACAACTATAAAGGAAAGTATTTATTTTCTGGAATGATCAGAAGGGATGGCTCTACAAGATTTGGTCCCAACAACAGATTTGGCTATTTCCCTTCCGCTTCTTTGGGATGGGTTGCCTCTGAAGAAAAGTTCTTAAATGATGTTTCTTGGATCAGCTCTCTGAAATTTAGAATGAGTCATGGAATTATTGGAAATGACAGAATAAGAGATTATGGTTTCCTATCTGTTCTTAGCGGAGAAGCCGTTTATGTTAAAAATGATGAGGAAACTACCGAAGACCTTTTGGTAGGTTTGGCGGAAGGAGGATTGGCAAACCCAAATATTAAATGGGAAGAGCAAATAACCTCTAACTTTGGAATTGATGCGAGTTTATTTGGGGACAAACTCGATCTTACTCTTGACATATTTTCAAAAAGAACAGAAGATTTATTGATCAGCGCTCAGGTTGCAGGAGTTTTGGGATCAAGATCTCCAGGATCTTCACCCCCTGTAATTAATGCGGGAACAGTGGAAAATAATGGAGTTGAGTTTTCAGTCTCTTACCGAGATCAAATATCGGAGGATTTAAGTTTTAATGTAAATTATAACCTCACCAAGCTAGAGAATGAAGTGACTTTCGTTGCAGGCGAAAATGGATTTGAAAAAGGAGGTGGGTTTGGGGTTGGATTAGGGATTTTCCCTTCCCGTATGGAAGCGGGGCAGCCCTTAGGATATTTTTATGGATATAAAACCGACGGTATATTTCAAAATCAAGCCGAGGTCGATGCAGGTCCAGTTGTAGCGGGCTCCTTAAGAACTTTGCCTGGAGATTTGAGATTTGTAGACATTAGAAACGAAGACAATGAACCTATCCCTGATGGTTTAATAACGGAAGAAGACAAAACCTATTTGGGTGATCCCATTCCAGACCTAGTAATGGGCTTTAATTTTGGATTCAATTACAAGGATTTCGATTTAAGCGTATCGACCTATGCTTCTTTAGGAGTTGAAATGATAAGGGATTATGAGCGGGTAGAATTACTTGCCAACAAAGGAGACTATTATTTGAACCGTTGGTCAGGCGAGGGGACAAGCACCACCATTCCAAGGGTAACTTCAAAGGCGAGTGTAAACAATCAGTTTTTTTCAGATTATTATGTTGAAGACGCTTCTTACCTCAGAATCCAAAATGTTCAGTTGGGTTATCGATTGGATGACAGTGTTTCAAGTTTCGGTTTGGAATCGCTTCGTATCTACCTTTCGGTAAATAACCTGCACACTTTTACTAACTATTTGGGATACGATCCCTCAGCCACTTCCGGAGCACCAATTGGAGGTGGAATTGACAAAGGATTCTATCCTGTACCCAGATCGTATTTCTTAGGACTTAATTTAAAATTTTAATCAATGAATAAACTTATAAAAACAAGCTTGTATTTGTTGACTTTAGTTTCACTACTGAACTCATGTGAAGACGACTTTATTGATGTTCCTTCAAAAAATCCTAATGCTGATGATTTTTTCAATACTGAGAAGGATTATGAGGACGCCTTAATTGGAACCTATGATTTACTTCAATCTACTTTTTGGAATGCATTGATCGGAGAAATTGCTTCGGATAACACCGTTGCAGGAGGAGACCCACTTACGATTGATCAACCGGGGATTCAGCAGATTGATGCAATGACCCACTCTGAGGTCAATGAACATCTCAGAGACATTTGGAGCTTTATGTATGGTGGACTCAACAGAGCGAACTACACTTTAGAATTTAAAGATAAAACTGATTTTGAAGGGCGAGAAAATATTATCGCTCAGACCTATTTTTTAAGAGCTTATTTTGCTTTTGAATTGGCAAAGTGGTTTGGTAATGTCCCGTTGAAAACAGAAGAAATTGACGGAGTCAAAAGAATAGCGCACAAGCGGGTTCAGTTTGGAGACCAATATACAATGGAAAGAACTGCAGACCTCTCTGAGCTTTACAGCTTAATTGAAGCAGATTTATTAGATGCGATTAAAGGATTGCCTGCAGTACAACCCAATAAATATGAGGTGACAAGAGGCGCTGCACAAGCTTTATTAGGAAAAGTATATCTCTTCCATGGAAAACAAGATGCAACAAAATTCGAAGCATCGAGTCAGGTCTTAGAAGAAGTAATTAATAGTAACAATTACAGCTTAGCTGCCAATTATGCCTCAATATTTGAACATACTGGAGAGAATGGCCCAGGATCAATTTTTGAAGTACAATATACAGACGTAGAAGGAGGAAGTTTTGATTGTTTGCAATGTAGTGAAGGAAATGTCGCCATTGGTTTTAGTGGTGTGAGATCTTACTCGGGGAATACTTTCGACTCAGGATATGGATTCAATACGCCAACCCAAGAAGTTGTTGATGCCTTTGAATCAGGAGACAAAAGAAAAGACGTTGCAATTTTAGATATTTTGGCTTGGAAAAAACGTTATCCTGGTGTCAATTATGACGAAAGCAGAGGCAACACAGGCTATTACAATCGTAAATATATCCCCAGACAAGGCGATTTAAATTTGGGAGACAACAATTTAACCAATCCAAATAATTACAGGGCCATTAGGTATGCGGATGTATTATTGATGGCGGCTGAAGCAAACAATAGAAAATCAAGTCCAGATGACACCAAGGCTTTAGATTATCTCAATCAAGTAAGAAGAAGGGCTTTTGGAGTAAGTGACGCAAGTAGAGATGTTAACCTGTCGGGAGCAAACTTGACGCAAGCCATATACCGTGAAAGAAGAGTAGAACTTGTTGGTGAAGGTCATCACTTCTTTGATTTGGTCAGAACAGATAGAGCTGCATCAGAAATTGAAAACTTTACCTCAGGTAAAAATGAAATTTTCCCAATCCCTTTGATTGAATTGGAATTGTCAAATGCAAAAGAGAGATGGGGACAAAACCCCGGGTATTAAATGAATTTTAGAAATATTAATTAAACATAACTAAACTAAACTATTATGAATTATTTAAAAAAGGGTCTGTATGCCCTACTTTTTTTAACCGCTTTTTCTGCGTGTAAGGATGACGATGAAGCAGTTGAACTAACAATCACAGGTGTTGATTTTACCATATCGGTTGAAAACGACAATGGAAATGAAATTGGTGTAACTCCAACTTCCACTTTTACTGATTCCGACGTGACATTTTCCGTTGATTTTGGAGATGCAGCTGCAACCGGCGATTCAGATGTGAAAGCGTCAAGTGGACCAAAGGTTACTTACGCATACCCTGAAACTTCGGCGACTTATACGATTAGGGTAACAGCTTCCGCTACTGGTGCGACTGGGTCTTCTGTAGAAAAGGAACACACAATCACTTTTGAAGCAGCAACAGTATTAGCTGACTTTGAAGATGCATCTTTGTTGAATTTAAGAGATGACACAAATGCTGGTGGCGCAACCTTTACCATTGAGTCTCAAGTAGCTATGGATGGAAGTACATCTAAAGTTGGTGTAATTACCAATGGAGGTCTTGAATATGAAGCTCCTTCGATTAACCTTACCAAGCATGTTGATGTGAGAACAAAATCTATTATCACAATGGATTTCTACTGTCTCTTATACACATCTGACGCTGCCGACGAATAGAGAGGTGT
>CAJXQS010000017.1:0-42549 GCA_913058385.1 uncultured Flavobacteriaceae bacterium | reverse complement strand
TTTCGAACCGGCGACCTCTAGAACCACAATCTAGCGCTCTAACCAACTGAGCTACAACCACCGTTTGAGTTTGCAAATTTATAATTTTTTAACAGATAATTACAGCAAGACATCAAAATTTTCTACTGTAATAGAACGCTCTACTGTAAAGCCCTCAGCAGCAGCTATAAAGGACAAACGACCAAGGTTTTTAGCTCGATATTCTATGCTATCAAGAAAGTTCTTACTGCTTATTGGCGTCTTGACATCATTGGAATCCTCGTCATAGAACTGACTTTTAAATGCCTTGACAGCTTTCATCTTAATGGTTAGGTAGTCCGAAACATCTACAACAAAATCGGGCTGGATTTCTTCCCATTGAATGTAATGAAACACCTGCTTGGGTCTCCATGCTTTTTGAGTGATATTATTATTATTTGTTTTGATCTTATTTAATCCGCTTAAAAAGCAAGCATTACTAATCAATTCACTCGAACGCGCATGATCTATGTGTCGATCTTTTATGGCATTACACAATACTATATCAGGTTGGTAGCTACGAATCGCTTGAATTACTTTTAACTGATGCGATTCGTCGTTAAAGATAAATGCGTCTCGAAAGCCAAGGTTCTCCCTAAAATCAACACCTAAAATCCTGGCCGCTTGTTCAGCTTCTTGACTTCTGATTAAATCCGTGCCTCTGGTCCCCATTTCCCCTTTGGTAAGGTCGATGATGCCAACTTTCTTTCCTTGAGCAACTGCCTTTGCTATGGTAGCTCCACATCCCAATTCAACATCATCTGGATGGGCGCCAAAAGCTAAAATATCAAGTTTCATTATTTATAATTAAATCAATAGTTATTTTGTGCCTTCTATCCAATAAATTACTTCATCACTCTGAGGAAGTGTTTTGGGAGATATTATTTTTTCAATTTTTCCTGTTTCGCCAATTAAATATTTTTGAAAATTCCACTTTACAGTTGAATCTTTAAATCCATTCTTTTTAACCTGTGTTAAAAACTTATAAATTGGATGCATACTGCTTCCCTTAACTGATATTTTACTCATCATGGGAAAAGTGACCCCATAATTTCTTTCACAAAAACTTAAAATCTTCTCATCTGAACCCGGTTCTTGCCATAAAAAGTTATTGGCTGGGAAACCGACGATCACAAATCCAGAATCTTTATATTTATCATAAAGCTCTTGTAGACCTTTATACTGGGGTGTTAAACCACATTTAGATGCGGTATTGACAACCATTATTTTCTTTCCCTTCAATTCCTGAAAATCAAACTTATTTCCTTCTATATCGTTAACGGTAAATTGGTAAATCGTATTCTTCATAATATCCGAGTTTTGACTAATTCCTGTTTGAAAAGAAATCATTAATAAAAAAATTGTAAACTTTTTCATGGTTTTGTTTTAAATATCATAATATCCATTGGTGAAATATCATTAAAAATGAAATTAATGAATTTCAGCGGAAAGCTCAGCCTCAAGCAATCTTTTACATAGCGGTTCTAACTCATCATAAGATCCAGTTTTCACACCACACTTTCCAGAGAAGTGAACCAAATAGGCACATTGTTCTGCTTGCTCGAAGGTGTGGTCACAAACAATCACTAAAGTTTCAATCACATGCTCAAAGCTATTAACATCATCATTAAATAAAATGATTTCATGCAGTTTTCCAACTTGAGTGAGGATTTCTACATCTGGTTCTTTTTCTATTTTTGGCTTCTTAATATTCATTGTTTTGAAAAACTTGCAGCTACCCAATTATTTTCTTCAAAATTACGAATAAATTTTAAGTGTACAGAAGCACAACACTCCTGTATGGAATTTAAGTCTTTATTATAGAAGCCACTCATAATTAAATGGCCGCCAGCATTTAATTGTTTCGCATAATCGCTAATTTGAACCAATAACACATTCCTGTTAATGTTGGCCAATATGAGGTCATAGGAAGCTCCTTTCGGAACCTCACTACCTTTTAAAGCTACTATGTTCTTGGACTGATTTAACTTTAAATTCTCATTGGTGTTTTCAACGCACCACTGATCAAAATCAACTGCAAGAACATTTTTAGCTCCTTTTTTATCTGCCAAAATCGCGAGAACTCCAGTTCCGGTGCCCATGTCAAGCACTGTCTTTTCCGTACAATCTGTTTCCAGTAAAAAAGACATCATCATTCGAGTCGTTTCGTGATGACCCGTCCCAAAACTCATTTTGGGCGTAATGATCAGGTCATATTTGACTTCAATTTTTTCATGAAAATGGGCGCGAATTATGCAATCAGATCCAATTTTCATTGGTTTAAAGTTCTTTTCCCATGTCTCATTCCAGTTTTGAGGTTGAATTTCACTCACCTCCCAACTGATTTCAATGTCATTGTTTTCGAGTATAGACAACTGATTTAGGAGTACAAGATCAAATTCAGGTTTTTGAATATAACCCTTAAATCCCAAATCAGTGTTTTCGAAACTTTCAAAACCTATTTCCCCAAGCGCAGCGATCAACACATCACGCCAAGGAGCAATTGGGGAAATATTAAAATTTAGTTTTAAATAAACAACTGACATTAAGTGGATTGAAAAATTGCTTTAAAATCATTTGCGTTTAAAGCGGCACCTCCTATCAAACCTCCATCAACATCTGTTTGTGAAAAAATTGAAGCCGCATTACCCGGCTTAACACTTCCCCCGTAGAGAATTGATACACTTTCTGCCAAAGTATTGTCATACTTTTCTGCAATAATTTTACGGATATAAGCGTGGATTTCTTGCGCCTGCTCTGGACTTGCAGTTTCTCCGGTTCCAATCGCCCAAACGGGTTCGTAGGCCAAAATGATTTTTGACCAAGCAGCGGGTTCTAAATCAAATAATGCAATTTCCAATTGACTTTTAACTACTTCAAAATGTTTCTCTGCTTTTCTTTGATCCAGTTCTTCTCCAAAACAAAAAATGATTTCCATGTCGTGCTCAAGAGCAGTAACAACTTTTTCTTTTAATGAAAGGTCTGTTTCGTTATAATAGGCTCTTCTTTCAGAATGCCCTAAAATCACTTGATTGATTCCGATGCTATTGAGCATCCTCGCCGAGATCTCTCCCGTATAAGCTCCCGAATCAGCTGCATTCATGTTTTGAGCAATCACTTCCAAAGCGGTTCCTTCGGTTAAGGTTTTTGCTTGAACAAGATGGGTAAATGCAGGGGCAATTATCACCCTAACGTCTGACGGGATTGGATCAGAAAGCAAAGCTTCGATCAGTTGAGCAGTTTCATGCTTGTCATTGTTCAATTTCCAGTTTCCTGCTACGATTTTTTTTCTCATGTTTTTATTAATTTAGTTTTACTTGTGGATCGAGCTTAATGTAGATAAGATCGACTAAAATATTTATGATTATGAATAAGGTTGAAATGGTTAAAACAGCACCAATTATTACGGGAATGTCTAGGGTGTTCAGAGCGGTTACTATTTCTTTTCCCAGCCCTTTCCATCCAAAAATGTATTCTACAAAAACAGCTCCGGAAAGCAATGAGGCAAACCACCCAGAAACTGCGGTTACTACGGGGTTTAATGCGTTTTTAATTCCGTGCTTAAAAATCACATTAAATCGAGACAATCCTTTTGATTTCGCGGTTCTTATATAATCTTGTGATAGGATCTCTAATAGACTACCTCGCATCAATTGAATGATTACCGCCAAAGGCCTAATCCCTAAAACAAATGCGGGAAGTATTAAGTTTTTAAACATCAAGTGCCGTTCTTCTCCAAAATCGTCCATTTCAAAAAGACTGCCTGTCATATTAAGTTGGGTATAACGATTAAGTACAAAGCCAAACAACCAAGAAAATATAATTGCACTAAAAAAAGAAGGAACACTCATCCCTAAAGTACTGATCAGTTGTAGCCATCGATCTATCCAAGTATCTTTGTTTAAGGTGGCAATGACACCAAAAATTATTCCTAAAAAAATTGCAATTAAAATTGACGATATGGCCAGCACAATTGTATTGGGTAGGGTTTCCAAGATAATAGAAGAAACCTTTTTACCGCGTTTTTGATAAGAGCTTCTTAAATAGGGCGCTTTGATCGCGACTGAAAATATTGAATTATCAAGAATTTTAAACCCTGTGTATTTTTTATCTGAAAAATAAGAGAAATCTTCTTTTGCGCTGGAGTGATAGGAGATTATTGAAAGATCGTTGAGGTATAAAAAATATTGTTTAGCAACAGGAAGATCGAACCCAAATTTTTTCTTGACCAATTTCATTTGCTCACTGTCTTCTTTTTGATCTAGCATCATCTGAGCTGGATCACCCGGAAGCACGTTAAAAAGGAAAAAAACAATACTAACGACTCCGAAAAGTGTTAATAAAGCATAAAAAAACTTGGAAAGCAAAGGATAAAACATAACTGCTATTCAAAAGCTTTAAGGTGAATCAACGCGAAAACTGCATAATTAATGATGTCTTGATAATTGGCATCAATGCCCTCACTTACCAAAGTCTTTCCAGAGTTTTCTTCAATTTGTTTAACCCGCATCAATTTCTGCAAGATTAAATCCGTCAAAGAACTGACCCGCATGTCCCGCCAAGCTTCACCATAATCGTGATTCTTAGCCAACATCAGATCAAAAGTTAGCTTAAGATGCTTCTCATAATTTAACAAGGCAGCCTCCTGATCAAGATCGGGGCTTTCTGAAATCCCCAAATCAATCTGGATCAATGCCATGATTGAATAATTAATAATCCCCACAAATTCGGGAATTTCCCCTTCATCAACTTTTCGAGTTGTATTGATTTGCAAGCCTCTAATGCGTTGCGCCTTAATATATATTTGATCGGTTAATGAGGGAAGTCGAAGAATTCTCCATGCACTACCATAGTCTTGCATTTTCTTTTTGAAGAGTGACTTACAGTTGTCAATTACCCTGTGATATTGAAGTTGGGTAGTATCCATTTATATTGTAAAATTTAATGTAAATTTCGATAAATTTTTTAACTCCTTGAGGGCTTAAGGAAAAAGTTATTCAAAACTATTAAAATAAATCCATGACCCTAAACTGCAATGGTCAACTTATCGATCTAAATACTCCTAAAATAATGGGGATTCTCAATCTTACTCCAGACTCTTTTTATGATGGGGGAAAATATATTGATGTCGAAAATGCTTTAAGGAAAACAGAGGAAATGTTGCTTGACGGTGCTGCCTTCATTGACATTGGGGCTTTTAGTTCAAAACCAGGTGCCGAAGAAATCTCTGAAGAAGAAGAGTCAAGACGGTTGTTTCCAGTACTCGAGAAGCTTGTGGGTGAATTTCCTCATGCACTTTTTTCAATTGACACTTGCAGAAGTCAAATCGCCGATGAAAGTTTGAAAATTGGTGCCTGCATGATCAATGACATCTCAGGAGGGAAATTCGATTCTAAGCTCATGGAAGTTGTTGGAAAGCACAGTGCCCCTTATGTTTTGATGCACATGAAGGGAAGTCCTAAAAACATGCAAGACAATCCAAAATATGATGATATCATTCAAGAGATGCTTTATTATTTCTCAGAAAAAGTACAAGAAGCTTATGGGCATGGCATCAACGACATAATCATTGATCCAGGGTTTGGGTTTGGAAAAAATATTGATCATAATTATGAACTTTTAAAAAATCTGGAATTATTTCATGCTTTAAGACTCCCACTGTTAGTAGGGATTTCCAGAAAGTCGATGATCTATAAAAAACTAAACATCAAGCCCCAACAAGCTTTAAACGGAACAAGCGTATTGCATTCAGTAGCTTTGTTGAAAGGTGCTCAAATTTTAAGAGTCCATGATGTGAAGGAAGCCAAAGAATGTGTCGATTTATTGGAAACCCTACATTAGTTTCCTAATTTTACAAAAAGCCAATCCTTTGAGTAGATTTGATTTTCTCGATATTTCCTTCACAGATGTTTTAGACATACTGCTGGTAGCACTATTGTTATATTACTTGTACAAACTTCTTAAAGGAACAGTCGCGATCAATATTTTTATTGGAATTGTGATTTTCTATTTAATTTGGAAGCTTACCGACATCCTAAACCTGGACGTGTTAAGTAACATTTTGGGGAAATTTGTAAGTGTAGGATTTTTTGCTTTGATCGTAGTTTTTCAACAAGAAATAAGAAAATTTCTTTTACTCATTGGCTCTTCTAACTTTGCTTCAAAAAGAAATGTCATTCGTTATTTTAATTTTTTCAATCAAAATCAAGGAATTATTAAGATCGATTTAACGGCCTTACTTAGTGCCGCTGAAAAGATGGCAAACGAAAAAACAGGAGCCATCATCGTATTAGAAAGAGGGAATAATCTTGATTTTATAAAAAATACTGGGGATGAAGCCAATATTGAGGTGAGTGCCCAAATACTTGAAACCATATTTTTTAAGAATAGTCCCCTGCACGACGGTGCTATTATTATAAAAGACAATCAAATCATTGCTACCAGAGTGGTGCTTCCTGTTTCAGACTCAACAGCCATTCCTTCAAAGTTTGGTTTGAGACACAGAGCTGGTATCGGTATTAGTGAAAAAACCGATGCATTGGTCTTGGTTATTTCTGAGCAATCCGGTAAGATATCTTATATAAAAGATGGAGATTTTTGTAAGTTTAAAAACACTGAAGATCTTAAAAGAATGATAATAGAAGATCTTTCTATTTTCTAAAATAATTAAACAACTGAGGCTAAAAATTGAATTTTATGAAGCTGGGAATAGTGTCCTCCTCTATTTGCTAACAATTCCTTGTGCGACCCAATTTCAACGATTTTTCCTTTTTCCATAACAACAATACGGTCTGCATTTTTAATTGTTGAAAGTCGGTGGGCTATCAATATCGAAGTCTTTCCTTTTGTTATTTTCCTTGTTGCACTTTTAATCATTTCCTCAGCATAGGAGTCAATTGATGAGGTTGCCTCATCCAAAATGAGAATGCTTGGATTTGACAGATAAACTCTTAAAAAAGATATCAATTGGCGTTGACCTGAAGACAACATCACCCCTCTTTCCTTAACATTGTATTGATATCCTCCCGGAAGCGAGAGGATAAAATCGTGAACCCCGATTTCCTTGGCTGCATAATAAACATCTTCTTCATCGATATCGGTGTCATAAAGCGTAATGTTATTGTAAATCGTGTCTGCAAAAAGAAAAACATCTTGGAGCACAATTCCGATGTGTTTTCGCAGCCCGTTTAAAGAGAAATCTTTAATGGAATTTTTATCTAATAAAATTAAACCTTCATCAAACTCATAAAAGCGGGAAAGCAAATTTATAATGGTTGACTTTCCTGCCCCGGTTGCACCTACTACAGCAATTTTTTCCCCTGGTTTTATTTCTAGGTTGATGCCATGAAGCACTTTTTCTCCAGTTACATAAGAAAATGTAAGGTTTTTTATACTAATACCCCCATGGATTTTATCCGGATTTAAAGTTCCAAGGTCTTCTATTTGACTTTCAGTTCTTAATATTTTAAAAATCCTATCTGCTGCAACCATTCCCATTTGAAGGGTGTTAAATTTATCTGCAATGTGGCGTAATGGTCTGAAAAGCATTTGAGACATTTGAATAAACAAAAAGATTTGACCTAAGGTTATGGCGCCACCAGCTGCCACGTTGAGACCGCCAAACCAGACCAATAAACCAATGGTAAGGGAAGATGCTATTTCAGCAACAGGGAAAAAGATGGAATTAAACCAAACCGTTTTGAGCCATGCTTTTTTATGCTTCTCATTTATACTTTTAAAGTTTTGATATTCGATTTTCTCTCTGTGAGACAATTGTACTATTTGCATCCCACTAATTCTTTCTTGAACAAAAGAATTGAGGTTGGCCACTTGCAGCCTTACTTCTTCAAATGCTATTTTCATTGACTTCTGAAACAAACGGGTCGCATATAAGATCAACGGGAGAATTGAAAAAACAATTAATGATAATTTCCAATTGACAACCAGCATGACAATAATAACCAATCCCATTTTCAGAAAGTCAGCGATGATCATAAAGAGTCCTTGCGAAAAAATACTAGCAATTGTTTCCACATCATTTACAGCCCTAGTAACCAGCCTACCGATTGCAGATTTGTCAAAATAAGACATTTTGAATCCTATTATTTTTTTATAGAGTGTTGCTCTCAAGTCGCGAATCACATTCTGACCCAAGCCGTTGGCGAAATAAACAAATAGAAACTGAAAAATAACTTCCAACAGAAGGGCGGCGAGCATCAAGCAAATAATCAGCAGCATGCCATCATAATCCTTTGGTCGAATGTAGTCGTCCACAGCAACTTTTAGCAAATAAGGGGAAAGTGTTGAGAAAATTGAAAGAAGAATTGCTGCTCCCATAACAAAATAATAAATCCCTTTGTAAGGTTTAACATAATGCATCAATTCTGAAAATATCTTCAAGTCAAAAATCTTCCCTTTTTCTTTATTCATTTTATAAAAATATACTTTTTGGATAGGTGATTTTGGTTAAAAACAAACCTTTTGCAGGAACCGATAGGCCCGCTTCACTTCTGTTTTTACTTTCTATTATTTTTCTAAAATCATTTAAATCTTGTTTTTTCAACCCGATTTCTAAAAGTGTTCCCACAATGGCTCGTACCATATTTCTTAAAAAACGATCGGCCGAAATATTAAAGACATAATGAGAGCCTTTTGCTGTCCACTGTGCATGTTTTATTTTACAAAGAAAGGTTTTTACATCCGTTTTGGTCTTTGAAAAACATTCAAAGTCTTCATATTCAAACAAGATTTTCGCCGCTTGATTCATCAATTCAATATCAGGAATGGATCTAATATGATAATGACGATGTGCTTCAAAAGGATCCTTTTCGGTGCACATGTGATACTCATAGGAGCGTTCCGTTGCATCAAAACGCGCATGGGCATTGTTGCTTACTTTAAAAAGATTTTTCACCGCTATGTCTCTAGGAAGATAGCTGTTCAATTGGTAGACAAGCTGTTTTTCCTTCTTTCCGTCAAGTTCTGCATCAAAATGTGCAATCATTTGTTTGGCGTGAACTCCTGTATCAGTCCTTCCTGCTCCAAAAACAGGGGTCTCTTTTCTTGTTGTCGTAAATAAAGCTTCTTCAATCACTTGCTGAACACTGGTCACGTTTGGCTGGCGCTGCCATCCATGATAAGCGTCCCCTAAATAGGAGAAATCGAGAAAATACCTAGACTGACTCATTTATTATTAATTCCAAACAAAGATATTGGTTTTAATCGTTTTAATAAATCTAAAATTAAAATGCTAATTAAATTTATATTTGACACCAATTAGACGCCCTTTAAAAAACAAATATTTAATTTTTAAAAGTTGAAAAAAATATTATTAATCTCTGACACGCACGGACATTTGGATGAGGCTATTTTAAAATATGTCAAACAAGCAGATGAAGTATGGCATGCTGGGGATATAGGAATTGCAAAAGTTACGGATGAACTAACCAAATTGAAACCAATACGGGCAGTTTATGGAAATATTGATGGCCATGAATTGAGAAGTATATTTAAAGAAGACTTGAGGTTCAATTGTGAAGGTGTCGAAGTATTTATGACTCATATTGGAGGATATCCTGAGCGTTACAATCCGAGAGTAAGAAAATTACTTCAAAGAGAAAGACCTAAACTGTTCATTTGTGGGCATTCTCACATCTTAAAAGTAATGTCCGATAAAAAGCTGGGGATACTTCATATGAATCCGGGGGCAGCTGGGGTCTATGGGTTTCACAAAATAAGAACGATGCTGAGATTTACTCTTGACAAAGGTAAAATCGAAAACCTAGAGGTCGTTGAACTGGGTGATAGAGGAAAAGTTTAACGAATACGGTCGAGAGAACGAATGAGATTTTGATCTTTTTTGATTCCTTTATTTGCAAAAAGAATTAGTAAAATACTTGATGACGGAACCAACAACCACAAATCCTCATTACTAAATCCTTCCCAAAAAGCGAATGATATTGAGAGTATAATTAGTACCACCCAATGAAGAAAGAGTTGAATTCGATTCAGTAACAATTGAATTTTTCTCTTTTTAAAAAAGAAGATCGTAGACAAAACAAACAGAGCTGAAAAAGATAAATAGAGAACAAAATCACTTGAAATACTGGTCGTTATTGTGTATTCAAGAGTCTTAGGGATGGCGAAATAAACTTGGGCCACTCCATACAAGCACAACATGAGGACTAAAAAAACAGTTTGAACTCTTTGAATCATTTACTTAAATTTATAACAAAAATAAGTTTTTTTAAAAACAATGTTGGTTTAAAATAAAATTTGTAATATTGTCCTGTAGCAATACTAATCTTCGCTACCCACAGACCATATTTTCGATATTATATTAATCATTTATTCTTACCGTAATTAATACTTTCGTATGTACGAAATAGCAACGCTAAAAAGTAAAAAACTTTCTGATTTACAAGAAATAGCCAAAACTCTCGGAGTTAAAAGAATGGCAGGCTTAAAGAAACTAGAGCTGATCTATCAAATCATAGACATTGCAGCAATTAAAGCTGTCGCCGAAGAAAAAGAGGCCGGTCCTGTAATTTCTAAGAAATTAGAGACTAAACCTGTTAAAAAAGCAGCACCTCTAAAAGCAAAGGTCAAATCTGAGGAAAAAAAGCCCGCAGAAGCCAAAGAACAAAAAAGTGCTAAGCCTGAAGAAAAAAGATCAAAGCCTGTTCAAGGGAATAACAACAACAACGCGAACAAAAACAACCCGAACAACCCGAACAACCCCAATAATAATAACAATAAGAACAACAATAATAACCAAAAACGAAAAAGAGAAGAGGTTAATCACAATAGAGATAATAGAAATCGTTATCGTGAGCCTGATTTTGAATTTGAGGGAATTATTGATACTGAGGGGGTTTTAGACATGATGCCTGAAGGGTATGGATTTTTAAGATCTTCCGATTTTAATTACCTATCCTCTCCTGATGATGTATATGTATCTCAATCACAGGTGCGTCTTTTTGGATTGAAAACAGGAGATACTGTTCTTGGGACTGTTCGTCCACCAAAGGAGGGAGAAAAATACTTTCCTTTGATTAAGGTAAATAAAATTAATGGGCTAGACCCCAAAGTAGTGCGTGATAGAGTTTCTTTTGAGCACCTAACCCCTCTTTTCCCCGACGAAAAATTCAATATTGCAGACAAACAAAGCACTGTTTCAACAAGAATCATTGACTTGTTCTCTCCTATTGGAAAAGGACAGAGAGGAATGATTGTTTCCCAACCCAAAACTGGTAAAACAATGCTTTTAAAGGACATAGCAAACGCCATTGCTGCAAACCACCCTGAAGTTTATCAATTGATATTATTAATTGATGAAAGACCTGAGGAAGTAACTGATATGCAACGTAACGTTGACGGAGAAGTAGTCGCTTCAACTTTTGACGAACCCGCCGAGCGCCATGTGAAAGTGGCGAACATTGTGCTCGAAAAAGCCAAAAGAATGGTTGAATGTGGACATGACGTTGTCATTCTACTCGATTCAATTACCCGATTGGCAAGAGCTTACAATACAGTCCAGCCTGCTTCTGGTAAGATTTTGAGTGGAGGAGTTGATGCAAATGCACTTCACAAGCCCAAAAGATTTTTTGGAGCGGCAAGAAACATAGAAGGAGGAGGATCTTTATCAATCATTGCAACCGCTTTGACAGACACTGGATCGAAAATGGATGAAGTCATCTTTGAAGAATTTAAAGGTACGGGTAATATGGAACTTCAGTTAGACAGAAGAATCGCTAACAGAAGGATTTTCCCTGCCATAGACCTCGTTTCATCAAGTACTCGAAGAGATGACATGTTATTAGATGAAAAGACCTTACAACGCATGTGGATTATGAGAAAGTATTTGGCGGACATGAATCCAGTAGAAGCAATGGAATTTGTAAATGATCGCTTTAGGAAAACTAAAAACAACGAAGAATTTCTGATTTCAATGAATTCATAACAAAAAAAGCTTTCCATTTAGGAAAGCTTTTTTTTTGATAACATGTCACGTCCTGAGGTAAAAAAGATAACACATAAAAAAATCTCCGAGAGTTACAACCCTTGAAGATTTAATACTATTTTCTTAAAAACCAATTAAGGTTATTTATGACCAGTCGTTAACTACAATTAAAGTTTCTCAACAAACTTCGCCAACTTTGATTTGATATTTGCAGCCTTGTTAGAGTGAATAATATTCTTCTTAGCTAATTTATCAACCAAAGAAACAACAGTTGGAAATTGAATTAAGGCTTCTTTCTTATCGGAAGTGCCTCTTAGTTTTCGAATTGCGTTACGTGTTGTTTTGTGTTGAAAACGATTGCGTAGACGTTTCTTGTCGTTAGAACGAATTCTTTTTAATGCGGATTTGTGATTTGCCATTTGTAATGTTTTAAATCTGTAGCCCGTAGGGGAGTCGAACCCCTCTTTCTAGGATGAAAACCTAACGTCCTAACCGATAGACGAACGGGCCATTATTTTCAGTTGGCAAATTTAGAAGAAAAAAATTATTAAACAACCGAAAACAACACCAATTTTAATTAATTATTTTTTGGTCAATCTCAATTTTTTAAAGGGCATCAAGTTCTTTTCCTAAAATTTCTTAAATTTGGTATAACCCTAAATTGAACTATCAAATGAAAAACCTACTTCATCTGTCTTTAACATTATTATTCTCTGGTCTACTCTTTGCCCAACAAGACTTCCAAGCTGAACGAAAACATGCAAATGTTGAAAGCGACCATTTGGCGGTTCAGGGATATGACTTAATCTCCTATTTCAAAGAAAATAAACCCCTAAAAGGAGATTCAACATGGAAAAGTTCTCATAACGGACTGATTTATTTTTTCTCAAGTGAGGCAAATAAATTAATGTTTGACAAAAATCCAGAAGAATATTTACCTCAATTTGGCGGATGGTGTGCCTATGCGATGGGTCAAAAGAACAAAAAAGTCGAGATTAACCCCCAAGCTTACAGCATAGAAAATGGAAAATTATATCTATTCTACAGAAGTTATTTTAACGACACCCTAGAGAAATGGAATGAAAACAACGATAACCTTAGAATAGCTGCCGAAAGTAATTGGTCCAAAACGATCTCTAAAAAATAAATACCTCACTTATGAAAGATAAAATCTCTGTGATCCTCAGGATCATTATTGCGATATTACTGGTGCAAACCCTCTACTTTAAATGGGGGGATCATGCGCAAGCCATTCATATTTTTGACACCATTGGACTGGAACCCTATGGCAGGTATGGCTTGGGGTTCATTGAGCTCGTCACTGCTGTACTATTGTTGCTTAAAAAAACTCAATTAAAAGGATCATTGATATGCCTACTACTTATGATCGGTGCTATTTGTTCACATCTGTTCACTCCAATCGGAATTATTGTTGAATGGGACGGATTGAATGATGGTGGAAATCTTTTTGCTTTGGCATTAATTTGCTTAGTATTTTCAATCGCTAATCTAATCCTTAACAAGGAGCGCCATCATTTTGATTTAAAGACAATTATAAAGAACTAAAAGATTATTTTTTGTGTGGTTTGTTAATTTAAAAAAATACTTGCATTATGAATTTTGGCCCTTTGGAATATTTTATATTCCGGCCTATTTTTATTATGTGATTCTTGCTGTAAAATCCAAAAACCCATTTTATTTTACTGTCCTCAATGAATGTATGGAGAATGCTGGTGCATTTTTATGTTCTAAATCAAATTACTTGAAACATTTTGAGTCAAAGTGGTTGCCAAAAACAATACTTGTCGATTCGAGTATAGATGAATCAGATCTTAAACAATCACTCCGACTACAAAAAATTGATTTCCCTTTGATCGCTAAGCCGGACATGGGCGAACGAGGAAAGGAAGTTGAAAAGATTGACTCTTTTAATGATTTAATTATTCATCTTCAGAAATCCTCCTATACTTCTGTTCTTATTCAGGAGTATATCGACTACCCAAATGAATTAGGGGTTTTGTATTATAAAAAACCCAATGGTGAGACTTGCATCAGTTCAATCGGTGAAAAGGAATTCTGTAAAATCATTGGTGATGGAAAGTCAAGTTTTGAATCATTGCTTAAAAAAAACATCCGAGCAATAAATCGAATGGAGGACTTTAAGGCTAAGTTTAAATCCTACAGCCATAAGATCATAGCAAAAGGAGAGGTAGTCCTCTTAGAGCCTATCGGAAACCACAACAGGGGCACCACATTTCTTGATGCAAGACACAAAAAGTCAAAACACCTCATGGAATGTGTTGAGGAATGGGCAAATGCACTCCCAAATTTTGATTATGGTAGATTTGATATTAAAATTAATAACTGGGATGCCTTTGAACAAAAAAAAGGAATTAAAATCATTGAAGTTAATGGTGTAAATTCAGAACCTATTCATATTTACGATCCCAAATACAATATTTTTAAGGCCTATAAGGATCTGTTTCTTCATATGAAAATCATTCAACAAATTGCCTTTCATAAAATGAAAAACAATGCCTCCCCCCTCACCTTCTTTGAATTTTATAATCAAACAATAACCTATTATTTTAAAAAAACAAAACACCCCAAATGGAAATTAAACACCACAAAATCGTATTAAATGCTCTTAAACAACTATTAATAAAGTTGCCAAAAAATAAATTTAATGAGCCGAGTGAGTTTCTCTTTGGCGCAACCATTGGTGAACATTTTAGACATATCGTAGAGTTTTACCAGTGCTGTTTAAACAGTAAAGGCAATACTTCCCTAAATTATGATTTAAGAAAAAGAAATCTTGAGATGGAATCCAACCCTAAATATGGGTTAATTATTTTAAACTCACTTTTGGAGGAAATTGAAAATCTGTCAGATGTAAAAAACACAAAAACGATTCATTTGAGCGCATCCTTTGAGCCCAATGAACTAGATAGCGCTGAGAGTTCTTTTTTCAGAGAACTGACTTATTGTTTAGATCATTGCATTCATCATCAGGCACTCATAAAAATTTCTCTGAAACAATTTGGGTATTTAGACCTTGTAGACCGAAATTTTGGTGTTGCCTTTTCAACTCAAAGATACAGAGATCAATGTGCATCGTAAGCTATATACCCACAGAAAAAGGTTTTTACTTCACTTCTAATAGAGATGAAAATCAATTAAGAAAAACATTAACCCCACGAACTTATTCGCATGGGGTTCACCGTTTGACCTATCCCAAAGACATGGAAAAAGGAGGAAGTTGGCTCGCTATTCATGCCAACCAAAATAGACTGGGTTGTATATTAAATGGTAAGCATCTAACCGAAGAAGAGAAAAAAAAATATACTGTTAGTCGAGGAAATATTCTTTTAGACCGCCTTCGAGGTGAAAATCCGTTGACATTTGACAAAACCAATTTGATCTATGTTGCGCCATTCTTATATTTGAATTTAGTCTTTAAGTCTTCTCCACTGTGGTCAAAATATTTTTGGGATGGAAAGATATTAATTAAAGAAGAATTGGACATAAACACCCCCTACATTTGGACGGCACCCTCGTTGTATGACTTCAAAACAACAGAGATTATTCAACAAAAGTTTCTTTCTTTTTGTGAAAATGTACAAAACATAAAAACAGAAAATGTGATCGAACTTCACGAGGAATTAAAAAGCTATTTGCCTGAATCTGCTGTGAGGAAAGCCAATGGAAACCTTCGCACAACAAGTGTGACGCATTTTTCAAACTTAGGAGGTAAACAAAAACTTTTTTATAAAGATATATTAGCGGACAAACGCTACAATTACCAACTTTAACTTTTTAATATGCTTTTGCGAAAAGAACGCGCTGAACAGAAGGTTTTCCTGAATAAACACAAACACCATCTTCTTTATCGCCTTCCAAAGGGATACACCTGATGGTTGCCTTAGTCGCTTTTTTAATTGCTTCTTCTGTCGCTGAAGTTCCATCCCAATGGGCAGAAATAAATCCAGTTTTAATAGACAATACTGATTGAAATTCTTCAAAATTATCAACCGCTGTTATGTGCTCCTCTCTAAAGTTTAAAGCTTTGGTGTATAAACGATCTTGAATCTCTTTTAGCGTTTTTTTGATATGGTCACTGATTCCTTCCAAAGGAACTGATGATTTTTCTAGCGTATCTCGCCTTGCCATTTCGACAACATTATTCTCAAGATCACGTGGTCCAATGGCAATTCTAATGGGCACGCCTTTTAATTCATAATCATTAAACTTATATCCAGGCTTAAAATTATCACGGTTATCATATTTCACAGAGATTCCCTGACTAATAAGCGATTCCTTAAGTGGAACTGCCACTTTAGAAATTTCGTCCAATTGGTCATCTCCTTTGTATATCGGCACAATAACGACCTGAATAGGTGCGAGATTTGGAGGCAACACCAAGCCCTTGTCATCACTGTGAGTCATGACGAGTGCACCCATCAAACGGGTAGAAACTCCCCATGAAGATGCCCACACATGTTCGAGTTTTCCTTCTTTAGTGGCAAACTTTACATCAAATGCCTTTGCGAAGTTTTGACCTAAAAAATGTGAAGTTCCTGCTTGAAGTGCTTTACCATCTTGCATCAATGCTTCAATGCAATAGGTTTCTTCAGCGCCAGCAAAACGTTCACTTTCGGTCTTAACTCCCTGAATTACGGGGATTGCCATAAAGTTTTTTAGAAAATCAGCATACAAGCCATTGATCAATAAGGTTTCTTCCAACGCCTCTGCTTTTGTAGCATGAGCAGTATGTCCTTCCTGCCATAAAAATTCGGCAGTTCTTAAAAATAATCTAGTTCTCATTTCCCAACGAACAACATTTGCCCATTGATTAATAAGTATCGGAAGGTCTCTGTAAGATTGAATCCAATTTTTATAAGTACTCCATATGATCGCTTCGCTGGTAGGGCGTACAACCAACTCTTCTTCTAGCTTTGCTTCTGGATCAACAATCAATTTTCCATTATTATCAGGGTCGTTCTTCAATCGATAATGTGTAACTACGGCACATTCTTTTGCAAAACCTTCTGCATTTTTTTCTTCTGCTTCGAATAAACTTTTTGGAACGAACAAAGGGAAGTAAGCGTTTTCATGCCCGGTTGCTTTAAACATTTTATCTAACTCGGCTTGCATTTTCTCCCATATCGCAAAGCCATACGGTTTTATAACCATACAACCTCTGACAGCAGAAGTTTCGGCCAAGTCTGCCATTACGACAAGTTCGTTATACCATTTAGAATAATCTTCGCTGCGTGATGTTAATTTTTTCCCCATAAGAAGTTTGGCACAGATTTTGTTTTTATATTGGTAATTAATCTAATGATGCACAAAACTACTATTTTTTCTGTCATTCATTAAAAAAACTGTCAACTATGAGAACAATAAAAAATTTAAATCCGTTTAATAAATTAATTGCTTTTTCTCTTGTATTGACATTTCTATCCTGTGGAAGCTATCAAGGGTCTTCTTACTATGCCGCTGATGGGATTTATGGCAGTTCATCGGTTGAAAGACCTGAAGTGCGTCCAGAAACTCAAAATGCTAAAAATGGTGATAAATATCAGAACTATTTTAGTAATATAGCAGATGATTATTCTTCTATAGATGATGGGCAGGATTATGCTTACACAGATACTGAAAACTATTCTAGTCAAACCAATACTGGTAATGTTCAAGTAAACTCTCAAGCACCATGGGGTGCAAGTACGAATAGAACAGAAGTTTATTTAGTCAATAACAATCCCTGGAATGGTTTTTACGGAAATAATTTGGGTTATGGTGGATTCTATTTCGGAGGGTTCAACGATCCTTATTGGAGTCCCTATCGACCTTATGATTTTTATAGAGGTTATTACCGTGGTCCTCGTTGGGGCATTGGTTTCTACTCACCCTTCAGAAACTTTGGATATGGTTTTAATTATTATGCTCCTTATCACAGGTTTAATCGATACAGAAATTATGCTTATAACCGACCTTATTCAAGGTATGGTTTGAATAGAGGCTATTCAAGGTATTCTCGTTCCAAAACCTCCAGAGGTGGAAGGTCTTCTCAAACTGTTGCTAGGTTGAATCGATCAACTAATCGTTCAACAACCAGCAGACAAACGTCAGGTGTCAGCACCAGAGTTTCTGGCGCTAACAATATAGTTCATTATAATGCAGGTAGGTCTTCTCAAAATCGTGTAAGAACTTCTGATGTTACTTCCCAAGCGGCTAATAATCGTCAACCAAACACCGTACGAACCTCTACCTCCACCCCAAAAAAGGTGATTTATACCCCCTCCAGCGGAAGAGTAAGGTCTGCGGCCAATAAACCAGCGACAACAACTAGAAAGTCAAATTCAAGTAGTAATCAAAACTACAATGCTGGCAGAAGTAGCGCCAATACTAGCAGCTATAAATCGACCAATTACAATTCCCGAAGAAGTTCTTCTTCCCCCTCCTACAGTTCTGGGAGAAGCAGCAGTAGTAGTTCAAGTGGTCGGGGAAGTAGTAGAAGTAGTGGAAGAAGCTCAAGAGGTCGTTAATTAATCACAAATTTCAAAACATGAAAACTAAAAACATATTAATTGTTTTAACGCTATTCCTATATACAAACCTGACTTTAGGACAGTACATAGAAGACGCATTGCGATACGCTCGTCCCCAGTTAACAGGAACGGCAAGGTTTGTAGCCCTTGGAGGGGCTTTTAATGCCCTCGGAGGTGACATGTCTGCCATAAGTGAGAACCCTGCTGCTGCTGCTGTCTTTTTACACTCAGAATTGGGCGTTTCTTTAAATTATACTAAAAACCAAATTGATGCTGGTTATTTTAATAATTTTAGAAATATCAATTCAGGAGCAACCAACATCGACCAATTTGGAATTGTTTTTGTCATGACCAATGGAAGTAGTGATTTTTCAAAATTGAGTTTTGCTTATAATTTTAAAGGAGACCAACGTTTTGATTCTAAATTTAATGCTTATGGGGTCAATCCAAGTAAAGGGATAGATGATTATTTTTTATCCTTTGCACAAGGAGTTCGGTTTGTTAATATTGACTTAGCAGATGGTGAAAGAGTTCCTAATGTCTATCAATACCTAGGAGACAACATCGGTTTCGATGCCCAACAAGCATTTTTGGGCTATCAATCCTACATCATAAACCCATCGTTTGAGGTCTCCAACAACACAGACTATATTTCAGCTAGTAATCCTCAAAAAAACAGTTTAAATCACAATTTTTTTGTGACTGAGACGGGTGCAAATAAAAAACACAGTTTTACCGTCAGTACCCAATACAGGGATAATTTGTATTTAGGAATGAATATAAACAGTTATAACAGCGAATTTAAAAGAACTGATTACTTGCGTGAAAACAATTATGGAGATGGTTCAGACTTCATTGAAACTGAGTTTGAAAATGAGCTCTCAACCCTAGCAGATGGATTTTCTATTCAACTAGGAGCAATCTACAAACCTTCTCCAAACATTCGCCTTGGGTTGAGTTATCAAAGCCCTACTTGGTATCGTATTCAGGAAGAACTTGTTCAATATGTTGCTACTTATAGAGAAGACAGTAGTGACGAGGTCGATCCTCAAATCATTAACCTCTATGAATACAACGTCAAAACTCCTTCAAAACTTTCTACAGGATTGGCCTACATATTTGGCAGTAAAGGATTAATCAGTATTGAATACAATCTGGTTAACTTTCAAAACATTGAGTTTGACACCCAACAAGGAAATGATGATTCTATTAATCTAAACAAAGAAATTAAATCCACCCTAAAAAAGGCAGCAACTTATCGTATTGGAGGAGAATATCGCATAGAAGAATTAAGTTTAAGAGGCGGATATTTCTCTCATCAGAACCTCAATAAAACAACACCTGATTTCAGCAAAGGATACTCCTTGGGTATTGGGTATGATTTTGGCGGAAGCAACCTAAGTGCCACCTTTCTTAAACAAAAATCAGAAAGGACAGAGCTCATTTATCAACAAGGACTTAAGGATCCTATTGATCTTAATAAAGAACAGGTTCAAATAGTTGTTACCTATTCCCTAAAACTTTAATCGAAATTCTTAGCTGAGAATCGCTAAAGAGTCCATTTACCTTATTTAATTAATTCATAAATAACTATATTTGTGCCACTTAAATGCACTATGAAGACAGAAAACATATTAATTGATAATCAAGATGATTTGGCGGACAACCACCATGGGACCTCTGCGGAAACTCCTCTTAGAAAAGACGCTTTCGTTCTAAGTAATGTTGAAAAAACATTACTTATTGAAGAAAAAATTCAGGAGATCCTTGAAGTCTTAGGAATGGACCTAACAGATGACAGCATGAGCGGGACTCCTCGTAGGGTCGCCAAGATGTTTGTTAATGAGATCTTTAGTGGTTTGGATCCTAAGAACAAACCAAAATCCTCAACTTTTGAAAACAAGTATAAATACGGTGAAATGTTGGTTGAGAAAAACATCACCCTCTACTCTACTTGCGAGCATCATTTATTGCCAATCGTTGGAAAAGCGCACATTGCTTACATCTCAAGTGGAACAGTCGTGGGTCTGTCTAAGATGAATCGGATTGTAGATTATTACGCCAAACGACCTCAAGTTCAAGAAAGACTGACTCTTCAGGTTGTTAATGAACTCAAGAAAGTGTTAAAAACTGAAGATGTTGCTTGTGTGATTGATGCCAAACATTTGTGTGTTAATTCAAGAGGGATAAGCGATATTAGTAGCAGCACTGTAACTTCTGAATTTTGTGGGAAGTTTAAAGAAAAAGATGTTAAAAGAGAGTTTTTAGATTACATAAAATTAGATACTGAATTTTGATTGATAGCTCGCTAGTCGTTTTCAATTCCTTGAGTGGTAAAAAAGAACCTTTTGTGCCACTGGTTGAAGGTCATGTTGGGATGTATGTTTGTGGACCAACGGTCTATAGCAATGTTCATTTGGGAAACTGCAGGACTTTTATTTCTTTTGATTTAATTTATAGATATTTAAAGCACCTAGGATATAAAGTTCGTTACGTTAGAAACATTACGGATGCAGGTCATTTAGAAAATGATGAGGATGTTGGAGAAGATCGAATTTCTAAAAAAGCAAGGCTTGAAAAAATAGAACCTATGGAAGTTGTTCAGTTTTACACTGTAGACTTTCACCGAATATTAGAAAAGTTCAACAACCTTCCCCCAGGAATAGAGCCAACAGCAACAGGTCACATCATTGAACAAATCGAATTGGTAAAAGATATTCTCAATGAGGGTTTTGCCTATGAAGTTAATGGTTCTGTCTATTTTGATGTTTTAAAGTTCAATGAATCTCATCGTTATGGAAAACTAAGTGGAAGAAAAATAGAGGATCTCATTCACAACACCCGAACCCTTGACGGGCAAAGTGATAAAAAAAATCCACAAGACTTTGCGCTTTGGAAAAAAGCAGAACCGCAGCACATCATGCGATGGCCTTCTCCTTGGAGTGATGGCTTTCCCGGTTGGCACCTCGAGTGTACGGCAATGAGCACCAAATACCTTGGGGCTTCTTTTGATATTCATGGCGGAGGAATGGACTTAAAATTCCCTCATCATGAATGTGAAATTGCCCAAGCAGAAGCAATTAATAAAAAATCCCCCGTAAAATACTGGTTGCATGCCAATATGCTGACTTTGAATGGGAAAAAAATGGCTAAATCTACTGGAAATAATATTCTTCCAATGGACCTGTTTACGGGTAAGAATGAAATGTTTAAGAAACCTTATTCTCCTGAAGTGTTTCGGTTTTTCATGCTTCAAGCCCACTACACTAGCATTTTAGACATTAGCGAAGATGCTTTAAATGCTTCAGAAAAGGGTTATTTCCGTTTGATGGAGGCCGTAAATAAGTTACCTGAGCTTGAACCAGCAAATGAGGACGGAGCATTTGACACAAAAGAGTGGCTCAAAAAATGTTATGCTGCAATGGATGATGATTTTAATAGCCCGCTATTAATCGCCCAGCTTTTTGATGCTGTAAAATTCATAAATCTTGTTATTCATAAAAACCATCCGATTGGCGTTTCCCAATGGGAGACTTTAAGCAAGATGATGCCTGAATTTATTCACGAGGTTTTGGGAATTGCAACAGAACAAAAAACAAGCTCTGATACAACACTTAAACTTACTGGTGCTGTTGATTTATTAATAAAACTCAGGAATAAAGCGAGAGAGAATAAGGACTTTGAAACTTCAGATCAAATCAGGGACCAGCTTATGGAATCTGGCATTCAATTGAAGGACAGTAAAGAGGGAACTACATTTTCAATTGATTAATTTCTTTGAAAAATGAGAAAAATTTTAATTTTTCCTTTTATAATTTTGATTAAAACCTATCAAATACTCATCTCCCCATTATTTCCCCCCAGTTGTCGGTTCACCCCTACCTGCTCTCAATATGCATTAGAAGCTTATAAAAGACATGGTCTTTTTAAGGGTAGTTTTCTTACTTTGAAAAGGCTCTCTATGTGCCACCCATGGGGAGGAAAAGGTCATGATCCTGTTCCATAGTGAAGATTAAATATTAAAATAAAAGATTTACATTACTTTTAACCAACAAATAGATTAAAAACTAAAAATGATATTATTGAAATTTAATTGGGCTCCCAGCTCAACACTCTTCGAGATTGGAGGCTTTGGCATTCACATCTACAGTTTAATGTTCATTGTCGCTTTTGTATTGGGGCTTCGCATTTATAAGAAAATTTTTATCAAAGAAAAAGTAGATCTAAAGTATCTCGAACCCATTTTTATATATATGGTGATTTCTACACTATTGGGCGCCAGACTTGGAGACGTGTTTTTTTACAGTTGGGATTATTATCAAAACCATTGGGTAGAAATATTACTTCCCATTAGAGGGAATCCTTCTAAAGACTTGTTTTTTGGTTTAATCTCTGGTTACGAATTTATTGGTTTTAGGGGGTTGGCAAGTCATGGTGCCACGATTGGTGTCCTTATTGGCTTGTATCTTTACCAAAGAAAATACAAGTTCAAACCACTGATTTGGATTTTAGATCGATTGGTCATTCCAATAAGTATTGGTGCTGCTTTTGTTAGAATTGGAAACTTTTTTAATTCCGAAATTGTTGGGAAATACACAAATACAAATGTAGGAGTAGTTTTTCAAAACAGAGGAGAAGTACTTCCGAGACACCCAGCACAGCTGTATGAAGCCTTTGGCTATATCATTCTTTTCTTTACAATAAAAAAATTCTATGACAATGGTTTTGGGGAAAGAAAAGGATTCCTCTTAGGATTTTTCTTTACAAGTCTTTTCACCATTCGTTTTATAGTAGAATACGTCAAGGAAAGTCAAGGAGGGTTTGAAGAAATATTACCAATGTTCACCACGGGACAATGGTTAAGTATTCCATTCATTTTAGTAGGAATTTTTATTATGTTCTATTCTAAAAAAAATCAAATATTATAAACCAATATACCCCAATACTATGGAAAATAAAATGAATCCTGACCTACTGGAAAAATTAAAATATCCGATTGGAAGATTTGAGCGCGTAGAGAAACTTGACAAAGAAACATTAGATACTTATACCCTAAAACTGCTTGATTTTCCTAAAATCTTGGAAAAGGCAATTCAAAGCTTTTCAGAAGGCGATTTTAAGCGCACTTACCGCCCTGGAGGGTGGAACATTGCTCAAGTGATTCATCACCTTGCAGACAGTCACATTCAATGTTACGTTCGATTTAAACACGCGTTACTTGAAGACACTCCCTCCATAAAAGATTATACAGAATCCGAATGGGCAGAACTTCCTGATGCGACTCAAACCGATGTCAAATCAAGTATTGCAATTCTAAAGGGCATACACCAACGGTGGACAACATTGATCGGCCAAATGAAAACTGAGGAATTTGAGAAATCTTATTATCATCCTGGCAAAGGAAAACATTACCCACTCTATACCGTGGTTGCCTTATACGCATGGCATTCTTACCATCATTTGGCGCACATCAACAATATCCAATAAAAAAGTCGTACCCTGGGGGTACGACTTAATTTACAAATATTATTTATTGAGGTTTATTTAGACTCCTCAATTGGTTTTTTCTTTTGTGTATCGAACATTACAGGAGTTGCGATGAATACCGAAGAATAAGTTCCGACAACCACCCCAACAATCAATGCAAACATAAACCCTCTGATTGATTCTCCTCCAAAGATAAATATCGCAAGCAATACGATGAGCGTGGTTAAAGAAGTGTTTAAGGTTCTACTTAAAGTACTATTTAAGGCAGAATCAACAGTCTTGTCAAATTCCCATTTGGTATGTTCCCCTACAAATTCTCGAATACGGTCAAATACAACCACCGTATCATTCAAGGAATATCCAATCACCGTCAGTATAGCGGCAATGAATGCCTGATCAATTTCCATGCTAAAGGGCATGAATTTATAAGTTAGAG
The DNA here is from genome assembly GCA_913058385.1 of uncultured Flavobacteriaceae bacterium. Classification (GTDB taxonomy): domain Bacteria; phylum Bacteroidota; class Bacteroidia; order Flavobacteriales; family Flavobacteriaceae; genus UBA8316. The sequence continues at coordinate 18,095 of CAJXQS010000017.1, read as the reverse complement.
AAAATATTCCCAATACGATCAATACATCATGGAAAACAGCGGTAACTGCTCCTAGGGAGAATTGCCATTTTCTAAATCTCAGTAAGATATATAAGAAAACTACGATCAAAGAACCGATGACGGCTAAGAAAGAATTTTTCTTAATATCATCTGCAATTGTCGGCCCTACTTTTATTGAAGACATAATTCCTACTTGCTTACTATCAGATCCATTTACAAATTGATCGTAAGTGAGTCCATCAGGTAAATAAGACTGTAAAGAAGTGAATAAAATATTTTGAATTTCGTTATCTACCTCTAAACCTTCAACTTCAACTTTATATTTTGTTGTGATTTTCAATTGATTTTCTTCTCCAAAAGTCTTCACTTGTGCGCTTCCCAAACCTGTAGAAAGATTGGTTTGAATCTCAGTAGGATTAACTATTTGATCGAAACGAACCGTATAAGATCGTCCTCCAACAAAATCAACTCCTTGATTAAGACCTTGAAAACTTAAAGAAACCAAACTAATAATTATAAAAATCCCCGAAATAACATAGGCAACTTTTCTTTTCTGAAGAAAATTGATGTTGATATTGGTGAAAAGTGATTTCGTAAGTTTTGTACTAAATGAAATGTTTTTTCCTTTTTCATTTTGAGCATCTAAAAACATTCGTGTGATGAATATGGCTGTAAACAAAGATGTCGCAATACCGATCAATAAAGTAGTTGCAAATCCTTTAATTGGACCAGTTCCAAAAATGAATAGAATCAATGCGGTAAGTCCAGTAGTAATGTTAGCATCTAAAATAGAAGACAAGGCATTGTTAAAACCATCTGCAACAGCTTTTCTGGCTCCCTTACCTTTGTTTAGCTCTTCACGTATGCGCTCAAAGATTAACACGTTGGCGTCAACCGAGATACCAATCGTCAATACGATCCCTGCGATACCAGGCAAAGTCAATACCGCGCCTAATCCAGCCAATACGCCAAAAATGAGAATAATATTTAAAACCAAAGCGATGTCGGCAAAAACTCCCGAAGAACCGTAGTAAAACAACATCCAAACCAATACCAATGCCAATGCAATGATAAAAGAATACATACCACTTTCTATGGCCTCTTTTCCTAATGAAGGACCGACAATTTCAGATTGAATTATTTCTGCTGCGGCGGGTAATTTACCTGCTCTAAGAACATTTGCAAGGTCAATGGCCTCGTTAAGTGTAAAGTTTCCCGTAATCTCTGAACGACCTCCTGCAATTGGACCACTGGAAACACCAGGAGCTGAATATACAATGTTATCTAAAACAATGGCAATATTGCTTCCCTCACGAAACGCTTTTCCAGTCATGGCTTCCCATTTTCTCGCCCCTTGTGAGTTCATCTGCATTGAAACTGCAGCATTTCCTAAAGGATCATAAGTTTGAAGCGCATCCACAACAACCCCTCCACTTAGAGGAGCAATATCATCACGATTAGATTTTAAAGCGTAGAGATCAACCACCTCACTGTTCGGTTGGGGCTTTCCAAAAGCAAAATGAACATATCGGTATTCGCTAGGCAATAGTTTTCTAACTTCAGGAATGTTTAAATATTCGATAACCTGGTCTGCATCTTTAGAGGCAAACTGAGCAACAACAGGACCACCCTGAGCACCATAACCTCTGATCAATTCGAACAAAGGATCTTTTGAAACAGCCGTAGAGTCTTGTGCTTCAACATCTGCCAAAAGATCATCTATTGCTGATTTTTCTTTATTTTCTTCTGCTAAAGAAGGGTTTTCTAATTTCGCTTGAGTTTTTAGATAATCATTGGCTTGTACCAAAAAGTTGATCAATTGATCATTCTTAAAGGTTTCCCAAAACTCTAACTGTGCAGTACTTTGTAATAAATTCTTAACCCTTTCAACGTCTTTTGCGCCTGGAAGCTCTACAAGAATTCTTCCTGAAGTTCCCAATCGCTGAATGTTTGGTTGTGTTACTCCAAATTTATCAATACGTTTTCTGAGTACTTCAAATGCTGAAATGATAGATTCATCGACTTTTCTGATAATGATGGGCTTCACTTCTTGATTGCTCATCTCAAAATTTATCTCATCGCTTAATGTACGATTCGCAAAAATTTCGGGAGCAGCCAACTTGACTCCACCACTGACAGATTCGAAAGCTTCGAAAAAAGAATCTACATAGGGTGCATCACTGTTTTTCTGAAGAACATCTGCCTCATTTAGGGCATTGTTAAAGATTGGGTTTCTGGAGTTTTCTGCTAAGCCTTTTAATATATCTCTAACTGAGATTTGAAGAATCACATTGATTCCTCCTTTAAGGTCGAGTCCTTTGTTAAGTTCTTTTCCTTTGGCATCATTGAAGGTAGTTATCCCATAAAGCGGAATGTTTCCTATTGAATCGAGGTAAGCTGATTCTGCTTTTTCTCTTAATTGGATAAAATCAGGAGTATCCTCAGATATGCTTTGAATGGCATATTCTTTGGCTTGTGATTCTTTCTGATTGGCAATAAAAGTAAAAGAAAGCTGATATACACTTACCAATCCAAAGAGGATTGCGAAGAGTTTAATGAGTCCGTTATTCTGCATTTTTATTTTTTTTATGCTAAATTAAGCCAGCAAATATAAAGTTTAGCCGAGTATTTAGCAACTTATATGAGTTATTAAACAAATTTTGAAGCGCGCCGTCAAAAGAAAATTAAGGATTTGCTATTTAAAGTATCTCTTTTAGTGCTTCATTCATGTTTCTTACGGCAGCAGCACTTTGAGTAAATTTCTCTTTCTCTTGGTCGTTGAGCTTTACATCAATGATACTTTCCAATCCATTTTTACCGATGATACATGGAACACCAATACAAATATCTTTTTGGCCATATTCTCCATCTAAAAAAACAGAACAGGGAATCATTCGATTCAAATCATTCACAATACTGTCAACCAAATACGAGACAGAAGCTCCGGGCGCATACCATGCAGAGGTTCCCAGAAGCTTTGTTAAGGTTGCCCCACCAACCATGGTGGCAGCTGCTACTTTGTCTAGTGCTTCCGCTGACAAATGTTGGGAAACAGGCGTTCCATTGTAGCTTGCCAATCTTGTCAATGGAATCATTGTGGTATCTCCATGACCACCGATTACCATCCCTTGAATATCATTTGCAGGCTTGTCAAGCGCAAGTGAAAGATAAGTTTTAAAACGCGAACTGTCCAAAGCCCCACCCATTCCAATGATTTGATTTTTAGGCAAGCCTGTGGCCTTAAGCGCCAAATAAGTCATCGTATCCATTGGATTTGAAACCACAACGATTATTGCTTTTGGAGAATGCTTTAAGATACTTTCCGCAACCGACTGAACAATTCCAGCATTAATTCCAATCAACTCCTCACGAGTCATTCCTGGTTTTCTAGGAACCCCAGAGGTAATCACAACCACATCACTTGCTGCGGTGGCTGCATAATCATTTGTTACTCCTTTAATTCTTGAGTCAAAGCCAAGAGTCGTGGCTGTTTGCATTAAGTCCAAAGCTTTGCCCTCAGCAAAACCTTCTTTAATATCCAACAGTACAACTTCACTGGCGATAGATTTAATTGCTATATATTCAGCACAGGATGCGCCTACATTTCCGGCGCCTACAACGGTTACTTTCATTCTATTGTCAATTTAATTTTTAAAAAAGTTGTTAAATGGGGTCATTATTAATTTTAGTAAAACCATTAGGCGTCAATATTGGCGTAAATGGCATTTTGCTCAATGAATTCTCTCCTTGGTGGTACTTCGTCTCCCATTAGCATTGAGAAAACACGATCAGCCTCTCCTCCATTGTCAATGGTTACTTTTCTTAGTGTTCTCATCTCAGGATTCATCGTAGTGTCCCAGAGTTGCTCGGCGTTCATCTCTCCTAAACCTTTATAACGCTGAATGCTTGATCCTTGACCAAATTCTTGCATTAACCTGTCGCGTTGATCGTCGTTCCAAGCGTAACTCTTCTTGGCACCTTTCTTAACCAAATAGAGCGGTGGTGTAGCAATATAAATGTATCCAGACTCAATCATTTCTCGCATGTAACGGAAAAAGAATGTCAGAATTAGTGTGGAAATGTGACTGCCATCAACATCCGCATCACACATGATGACTACTTTGTGATAACGTAATTTCACTAAATTCAGTGCTTTGCTATCTTCTTCGGTACCAATGGTGACCCCCAAAGCAGTATATATGTTTCTAATTTCTTCATTTTCAAATACTTTGTGTTGCATTGCTTTTTCAACATTAAGTATTTTACCTCTCAAAGGAAGTATCGCTTGAAAATTTCTATCTCTTCCCTGCTTTGCCGTTCCCCCTGCAGAATCTCCCTCGACGAGGAATACTTCACAAAGTTTTGGATCCTGTTCCGAACAGTCAGAGAGTTTTCCTGGCAAGCCTCCACCGCTCATGACGGTTTTACGCTGTACCATCTCTCTCGCTTTTCTTGCGGCATGTCTTGCTTGTGCTGCGAGAATAACTTTTTGAACTATGATCTTAGCATCGTTCGGATGTTCTTCCAAATAATTTTCTAACATTTCAGAAACAGACTGAGATACCGCAGCACTCACTTCTCTATTTCCTAATTTAGTTTTGGTTTGGCCCTCAAATTGAGGCTCTTGAACTTTTACTGACACAATTGCCGTTAAACCTTCTCTAAAATCATCTCCTGCAATTTCGAACTTCAACTTATCCAGCAGACCCGAAGCGTCTGCATATTTCTTTAGAGTTGTTGTCAACCCCCTTCTGAAACCTGAAAGGTGGGTTCCTCCTTCATGCGTGTTAATGTTATTTACATAAGAATGAAGATTTTCAGTGTAGGAAGTATTGTAAATCATCGCAACCTCAACAGGAATGCCATTCTTTTCTCCTTCCATTGAAATTACATCTTCAATGATGGCTTCTCTGTTACTGTCTAGAAAACGAATGTATTCTTTAAGCCCTAAATCTGAGTAAAATTTATCACTTACAAATTCCCCCTGATCGTCTTTTCTTCGTTTGTCAGTAATATGAAGAGTAATTCCTTTGTTAAGAAATGACAATTCTCGCATTCTTTGCGCAAGGGTATCGTAGTTATATTCTAATACCTGCTTAAAAATTTCAGGATCAGGTTTAAAAGTAACTATCGTTCCATTTTTATCAGAATCGCCAATCGACTTAACAGGCGAAACAGGCTTTCCTCTCTCGTAGACTTGTTCCCAAGCTTTTCCTTCCCTAAAGACAGTGGCAGTAAGTTGCTCTGAAAGGGCGTTGACACAGGATACTCCAACCCCGTGAAGTCCACCAGAAACTTTATAGGAATCTTTATCAAATTTTCCCCCAGCCCCAATTTTAGTCATCACGACCTCCAAAGCAGAAACTCCTTCTTTTTTGTGCATTCCAATCGGAATACCTCTACCGTTATCTTCAGTAGTTATAGAGTTGTCTTCATTAATAATTATGGAGATTTCATCACAGTGCCCCGCAAGGGCCTCATCGATGGAATTATCAACGACTTCATAGACCAGATGGTGGAGTCCTCTAGAACCGACATCACCGATGTACATTGAGGGTCTTTTTCTGACGTGCTCCATGCCTTCAAGGGCTTGGATACTATCAGCAGAATATTGCTGACTATTGCTTTCCTCACTCATATATTTAGGTTGATTTTTTTTTAATATTTCGTATTAAAACAAATATAAGCAAACACGCTGTTATTATAGTGTTTAAGCACTCTAAAAACAGTTGAAGTTATTAACACAAAATGTGTAAAAATCAACCTAAATAAATCGTTGTTAAAAAAGAAAAATTATTTCTTATAAGCGTCATCATGAACCTTGGCAATCGCCCTTCCACTTGGATCATTTTGATTCTTAAACGCTTCATCCCATTCCAGTGCTATTGGGGTGCTGCAAGCGACAGAAGGTACCGAGGGCACACTCATTGCAGCAGCATCACTCGGGAAGTGCTCTTCAAAAATGGTTCTGTAATGAAATTCTTCTTTATTCTGAGGTGTTTGTAAGGGGTATCGAAAATGTGCATTCTCCATTTGCTCGTCAGTTACCGCTGCTTCAACCACCTCCTTGAGTGTGTCAATCCAGTCGTATCCAACGCCATCAGAAAACTGCTCTTTTTGACGCCAAGCAACACTCTCTGGTAGATAATCTTCAAAAGCTTTTCTGACGACCCATTTTTCCATACGTTCTGAGTTGATTAGTTTGTCTTTTGGATTGATTCGCATGGCGACATCGATAAATTCTTTGTCTAGGAAAGGGACCCGCCCTTCAATACCCCAAGCTGCCAAAGATTTATTTGCTCTCAAACAATCGTACTGGTGGAGCTTGTCAAGCTTTCTAACCGTCTCCTTATGAAATTCCTCAGCCGAAGGAGCTTTGTGAAAATAAAGATAGCCTCCGAACAACTCGTCAGCACCTTCTCCGGATAATACCATTTTAATTCCCAAGGATTTGATAGTTCGGGCCATCAAAAACATTGGCGTGGAGGCACGAATTGTTGTTATGTCGTAAGTTTCGAGGTGATAAACCACATCTCTGATTGCATCGAGACCTTCTTGAATCGTAAATTTGACTTCATGGTGAATGGAACCGATGTGTTTAGAAACTTTTCTTGCTGCTTCTAAATCAGGAGAACCTTCTAGGCCAACAGAGAAAGAATGCAATTGTGGCCACCATGCCGATTGGGTGTCATCAGACTCTATTCGCTTGGAAGCAAATTTTTTGGCCAATGCAGAGGTAACGGAGGAATCCAATCCACCCGATAACAAAACACCATAAGGTACATCGCTCATGAGCTGACGGTGAACCGCATCTGAAAGCGCATCGTGAAGCTCCTCAATAGAAGTTGGGTTGTCTTTTACATTTTCAAAATCTCTCCATTCTCGATCATACCATTTCACAGGGGCAGGATCTGAACTGTGCCAGTAGTGTCCAGGAGGAAATAATTCAATTTTAGAACAAATGCCCTCAAGAGCTTTTAATTCCGAAGCCACATAAAATGTTCCATTTATGTCCCAACCCATATAAAGGGGTATAATTCCCATATGGTCACGGGCAATAAAATATTCGTCTTTTTTATTGTCATAAATCGCAAAAGCAAAAATTCCATTTAAATCGTCTACAAAATCAACTCCTTTTTCTTGATATAATGCAAGGATTATCTCACAGTCAGAATCTGTTCTGAAGTTATATTTGCCTTTAAACTGCTTGCGCAATTCTAGGTGGTTGTATATTTCGCCATTGGCAGCCAGGACTAATGTCTCCTCTTCGTTCAACAATGGCTGCTTTCCCGATGTAGGGTCTACAATTGCTAATCGCTCATGGCCCATTATAGCATTATCACTGCTGAAAATTCCGCTCCAGTCCGGACCACGATGCCTGATTTTTTTGGACATTTCCAAAATTTGAGGTCTTAAAGATTCTGAGTCTTGCTTCAAATCAAAAGCACATACAATTCCACACATGTTGTTTAATATTTAAAGCAAAAGTATGTTTTTATTTTAAAAAATTACACTTAAAAGTTTTATTCAGTTTAAATAATTAACAAAAAATAGGCTTTTTATTAATTTAATCAAAAAAATAAAACAAATAGACCCTTTAAAGTTTCAACCCTAAAGTATATTTAATGAAATTAAGTGAAAATATTAGAAACGGTTACTGAAGACAATGTTTCCGTTTAGGATGGTGGCAACGATATTGGTTTCGAGCACTTGGTCAATCTCTACGCTCATAATATCTTTATCAAGAATGATAAAATCAGCAAGTTTACCTGGCTCAATACTTCCTTTTTCATTTTCCTCAAAGTTTGCATAAGCCCCCCAAATGGTCATTCCTTTGATCGCCTCATAGCGTGTCAAAGCATTTTTCATTTGAAAACCTTTATCGTTTGATTGTGGAGTCTTTCTTGCCACGGCGCTATAAAAGGTTAAGAAGGGATTTACTTCTTCAACAGGAAAGTCAGTGCCAAGTGCCAATTTACCCGACCAATCAAGAAGGTCTTTGTATGCATACGCACCTTCCATACGGCTTGAACCAAGACGATCATGAGCCCATCCCATATCACTAGTAGCGTGGGTGGGTTGTACGGAAGGAATAATTTTATCATTCAATTTAGAAAAATCTTCTTTTGAAAGCACCTGAGCATGCTCTATTCTCCATCGGGGGTCCTCAACGTCCTTTAAGGCTGTTCCATAGGCGGTTAAGACCGCGTAATTTGCAGCATCACCAATCGCATGAGCATTCAACTGAAAGGATTTTTTTGAGAGCATTAGGGCCAGTCGGTTAAGCGAATCAGAAGAGATGAGCATCAGTCCTTTATTATTCGGATCGTCAGAATAATTTTCTTTTAACGCAGCTCCCCTTGATCCCAAGGCGCCATCAACATAAACCTTGACAGATCTTACGTTTAGACTTTCTGTTTTTAAAATCCCTGAATTTAAGAAATAGTCCAAAGTATGTTTTTCGTTTTCAAGCATTGCATAAAAGCGAAGCTTGATTACTCCAGCCTTTTGAAGACTGTCAATTAAAAAAACATCTTCTTTTGATATGCCGGCTTCATCGATTGTGGTGAGCCCTTTTTCAAAACACAGCGTCTGTGCGTCAATTAATGCTTTAATTTTTTCTTTTTGAGTAGGCTTTGGAATTATTTTTTCTACCAGCTGCATTGCGTTATCTATGAGAAGTCCTGAGGGCTGGCCATTAGACAAAACAACTTTTCCGCCATTGACTTTGCTGTCAGCAGAAATCCCTGCCTTATCCAACGCAAATTGATTGACAAAAAAAGCATGTCCATCGATGCGCTTCAAAATTACTGGAGTATTTGGAAACAAGACATCTAGTTTCGCTTTTTCTGGGTATTTGTTGTTTTCCCAATTATTTTGATCCCAGCCTGTGCCAAAAACCAGCTCACTATTGTATGTGTCGCTGTGTTTGATTAATCTTTCAATAACTTCATCAAAACTTTTAGTTCCTTTAAGATCTGCTTTGAGCAAATCGAGCCCCAAGTCAAAAGCATGGGCATGAGCGTCTATCAAACCAGGGAAAACAGACAAACCTTGCGCGTCAACAACACTGCGTGGGGTGTATTTATCCATTAACTCCTCCCCTCCTACTGCAATAAATTTTCCATCGTTAACAACAAAGGCCGTTACTTTATCGAAATCAGCATTAATTGTATAAACGTTGGCGTTGTGAACAATTAAATCAACTTTTTCGACACAACCTAAAACAAATAAAAACGCAAAAGGAATTAAGGATATCTTTCTCATTAATAATTTAATATAAGTACCAAAAATAGATCAAAAACTGGTACTACCGAAATATTTTAACTAGTAGATTACAAAAAGACTCTATGCCTTATAAATTAAGATCAAATTTATAGCGGATCCCTACAAGATGAAGTTGATTGTGATTTTCATAATGTGCCCACCTAGCGGTTTCTTTTCCTAATCTTACTTTTGCCTCATAAAAAACATCCCAGCTTGAATTCAACTTATAAGTGACATTAGAAGAAATACTAAAAACGCCCGAGAGCGTAGCCGTCTTTTCCAATGCATCTTCAAGGGGTTGATTTAAAAAAACATCCCAGGCCGCGACCTCTCTTTTCCCAATGTAATTTCCAATAAACTGTACAAAAAGCTTTTGGCCAAAACGGAAGTTTCCTTTTAAATCTATCTCTATAGCGGGAAGGTTCCAAGCATGCTTCTCTACAGTACTTTGATAGTCCGAATAGCGGGTTTCTAAAGTCAACTTATTATTTTCATTAAACCTTAAGCTAATGCTGGTTTCAAATCCTTTTTTTTCAATCTCATCATAGACGATTCCGTAAGTATTTGCCAAACGAAAGGGCACTTCGCTAGATTTTAGATCGAAAGGCAATCTTTTAAACAAAGGGTGTCTATTTGATTTACTGTATACTGCTGCAAAGCGAAACCTTAAGCCAGAACCAGGCGTGGCATTAAATCCAATTTTTCCTTCGTGTAAAACCTCTGTTGACTCCAAACTAAGCGTGGGTGACACATAAGGGTTTTGCAAAGAAAATGAAGTGAAACTATTTAAGTCATAATGTCCTTGATAATTTATAAAAGGGATCATTTTTTGGGACTTAGGGCTGTAGGAAAGTTCGAATTTCGGATAGACAAATACTGCCGATTTTTTATTGTCATTTCCCAAGGCATAGAAAGCATGCGTCCCCACCCTAAATTTTAATTTTTTACCTATATTTAAAAACTGTATTTCTAAATCTGTCAACCCTTCTTTAAAAGACAATGGTTCGTCAGAATAGTAGGCTGTTTTAAAATCAGTGTTCACCAATTGAAATCCTGGAGTGACCTCTAGGTACTTCCCAAATAACGGAAATCGCATCTGGGTGTTAATCTTTAATATATTTTCAGTTGTGTCAAAATAGTCTGTAGTTATACTGGTATTAAAATACAATTTACTAAAAGGACTTTCATACCATTGCCATTTTGATCGAATGGACAAATAGTTGAGGTGCTGCTTTGCGTCTGTATTGTCTGTCGGTGAACTATCAAAATTGGTTCGATCTCCCTCCGAAATACCGTAAAAATTATGATTTTGACGGTCAAACCTAAAATCTGAATTCACATTTAAACTTTTAGTTTTGTATTGATGAAGCAAGTTCAAGGTGGTTCTGCTTTGGTCACTGGGCAAAAGTGTTCCTTCAACTCCAGACACAGCAGAACGTCTAAAGTCAAAGCCTAAACCTTGACTTCTGTCTAGTGGCAACATCATTGCTGCATCGAGCAAAAAACTTGACTTGTTGCCAAGACCACCTGAAACATAACTGTTATAAAAAAATGTTGCTTCTTGTTTTTGAAGCTTCAGCGGTGAAGCTTTATTGGGTACAAAGGTGGAAATCACCGGTAAGGATAAAAAGGTGTAATTCACTCCTAGCTTTTTCTTTGATAGAGAATCATTGACCTCTGGTTTGGATCTTATCTTAAAAACATTTGAAAGACTTGGACTGTAGGACTTGGTAACCGTTACTTGTTGGATGCCCAAATTATCTTTCTCCTCCCCTTGTGACCAACCCAAAAAAGGAAGCATCAATCCAAAAAACAATTTTATAGAAATACTATTGATTTTCATCTTTGGTGTTTTGGTCGGTGAGACTTGCATTTTCTTCAGCCTGTTGTTGTTTAATTTTATTTAAAAGCTGATTGCCTTCGTCGTTTAAATCTTGAAACTGTGTGTAATTCGAAATCATCGATTCTAAGATAAAAGTTGCTTGAAAAGCATCTCCTAACTCATAAAAGTTCTTTGCCATCAAGAGAAGACTTTTGGCAGCCCAAAAAGGTTGTCCACTAAACTTCTTTGAAAGGGCTGCAATGATTTCGTTTGATTCAACATAGGCTTTTTTCTGATGACTCAATTGGGCGCGATAGTGATAGGCCTCTGCTGCAAGAGCATCAATTGGAGCCTTTTCTAAAATAGCAAAAGAAGCCTGCGCCTTAAGCGAGTCGACAATTTTAAGTGCTCCATGCGCTATGATTTCCTGCGCATCCCATTTAACCTTTGCGTCTAAATTATCAAATGCTAATATATTTTCAGCCAACAAAATCGCCTGATCGTAGGAGTTTTGCTCATAATATGCTTTCATCAAGTTAAACTGAGCATAACGCTTGTTTTCTTCATGCAAAGCTACTTTATCCAATTGCTCCCAAAGTGGAATCGCTTTTCCTTGTTGTTCTTGATTTACAAATATTTGGGTGGCTCGAACCAATGCCTTTTCGCTATACTCATTCAGTTCAAAATCAATAATTTCACCGTAATATTTTAATGCATTCGTCCAGTCTTCTTCTTCAAAATAGATTTCAGCCAAATAAAACCGAGTGGTCAAAGCATTTTGCCCCTCGGGATAAGAAGCAAGATAGGAAAGGAATGATTTCTCTGATTGTTTCTTTTTATCAGATAAAAATTGATTTTCGGCAGCATCAAATGCGGTTTTCTCCAGTTCATTGTCCGTAAACGCCTTAAAACTTAATCCTTTAATCCAAGCAGTAAAAGCCGGGACATCGTCAAGATCGACTGCAATTTCCTTTAAGGTTCTCAATGCCTGGCGCGAAACTGAGTTGTTCGAGTATCTTATCACTAGCGCTTTAAGTACGGCATCTGCTTTTCTTAATTTTTCTTGATTGTAGAGAATTAATCCTTTGTTTAGAATTGCCCGAGAAACATAAGGGCTTTTCCTAAATCGCCCCACCAACTGATCATATGTTTTTATGGCAGTGTCAAATGACCCAGCGACAGCATAAGCATTACTTAATTCAAAATATGCATCATCCAAATAAGGAGACTTTTTATGTTTTAAGATTAACTCTTTAAGGGTCTCAATTTTCTTATCATTGCGATCCACAAAACCATAACTGATGGCTTTTTGATAAAACGCATAGTCAGATTGGGCGGGGGAAAAGCGGATGCTCTTGTTGTAATACTCCATGGCAGGCCAATAACTGCTTAGGGCAAAATTACAATCTCCCAATCGAAGATAAGTGTCTCTGACCAAACTCGGCAGCATCGACGCTTCTTCTTTAACAACTGATTCAAAGGCTTTTATAGCGGCTGTGTAATCTTCTAGTTTAAAATAAGTGTACCCCAAATGATAATGAAAAAGTAAGGGGGTTAAAAGTGATTTTGAAGCAGGGTTGTTGTTAAACTCAAAATAACCATCAAGGGCCTCTTCATAGCGATTTAATTCAAAATTTGATTGTGCTTTCCAAAAAACTGATTTTGCGGTAAGGACATTGTCTTTTGATTTTTTAATGGATTTGTCAAATAGGTTTTTTGCTTCTTGATAATCTCCAGCATGAAACAGCTGACTTCCCTTTAAAAAGTAAACACGTTGTAACAAAGCATCGTCTTTATAGTCTCCTCCTTTTGATTCTAGTAACTTTATCACACCGTCATAATTACCGCTATTGGTATAGGAGTCCAATAACAAAGCGGTCATTTCTTCTTTTTCCTCCGCTTCGGGGTGGCTTTCAAGAAAACGAATAATTACGTTAGGCACTTGTTCATAGGGATTTCCTATTTCATAACTCAAGCGAGCATAATTTAACAACGCAGCCTGACTTATTTTGGGGTTATACATCATGCTCGAAGCACTTTTATAGGCGTTCAAAGCAGCCGACTTACTTTCGTTCATCAGATAACACTCTGCCAGATAGTAGTAAGCGTTTTGAGAAAGAGCGTCTTTTTTAACGATAATCTTATTGAATTGATCAATTGCATTGGTGTAATCATTTGTTTTATAATACGTGTAACCCAACTGGAAATAATCTACATGGTTCCACTTGCCCTTTCTTCCCTGATAGTTTTTGAGATAACCGAGGGCGGCTTCGTATTGTTCTAGGTTAAAATGACTTTCTCCTAATATTTTTGAAAGCTGTGACAAAGTCTCCCCTTCTGCTTTTTCAATTTCAACTTTTCCAAGTTCTAATGCCTTTTTAAAGCGACCTAATTTAAAATTCATTTCCACCTGAAAATAACCCAAATCGTCTTGTTGATCTTTTTTAGAAACACGAGTAAAAGAACTCGATGCTCCTTCATAATCTTCTAATTGATAGGCAATATGACCCAAGTAATAGTGAGCGTCTGATTCGAATTTTGGATTCTTAGCTACTTTTTCGAGTAGTGACTTGGCTCCCTTGTATTGTTTTTTAGAAAAAAGAGTATATCCCTTGTTAAAATAAAACTGTGGTCGAGATTTAACCGGAACATCTGCTTCTTTGACCTTCAAAAACCATTTATAAGCATAAGAATACCTTTCATTTTTAAAATAAAAATTTGCCAAATCAAGATAGACAGTCTTAATCAGTGGATTGTCGGGATAATCTAACGTAAAACTCGAAATGGCTTTGACGGCGCCGGGGCTGTTGAGCCGCAAGGCGGTAACCAAATTAAAATAATCAATGCGTTCCCAATCGGCTTCAGTGGTATTAAAATCACCATAGGTTGCGATGGCTTGACTGACATTGGGATAAGCTCCCTGATAATACAATGCAGTTGCACGCTGTTCCAACAATTCGGAGCCAAAGATCTGAGCGAGTGCTTTTTGCTGAGTGAAAACAAACAACAGCAAAGTCAAGGATAAAAGGCGATTTGATCTCCTGTATTTCATTGCTCAAATTTAATGAGATTGTGTTACTATTAAGAACGTATTAATTGTTTCTTGAGTATAATTTATCAACAAATTTTATTAGTGATACAAAACCCTTTACCTTTGGAGGAGTAAAAAATTATAAAAGTAAATGCCAAACGCCATTGTTTCTTTTAGCGATGCCACCATCTTCCAAAGTGGTAAAAAAGTTTTGTCTAATGTCACTATTGACGTGCCCGATGGAGGTTTTGTCTTTTTAATTGGTCGCACCGGAAGCGGGAAAAGTAGCTTAATCAAAACGATTTATGGCGACATTAAGTTAGAAAACGGCCTTGGTAGTGTTGCTGATTTTGATTTAACGCGTTTAAAAAACAAACAAATTCCGCAACTAAGAAGGAATTTGGGTGTGGTTTTCCAAGATTTCAAACTCTTATCAGACAGAAGTATACAAAGCAACCTCGAGTTTGTTTTGCGCGCCACTGGTTGGAAGGATAAAGAAAAAATCAGTGAACGTATTGCCGAAGTTCTTGAAATGGTAGGTATAGAAATTAATACCGCTAAATTTCCTTTCGAGCTTTCGGGAGGGGAACAACAGCGGATCGCCATCGCCAGGGCCTTGCTGAACCATCCCAAACTGATCATTGCCGATGAACCCACGGGTAACCTTGACCCTCAAACAAGCCTTGAGATCATGAAGCTTTTCAAATCGCTACACGAAAAAGGCATGACCCTCTTGATGGCAACACATGACTATAACATGATTGTAAAATTTCCCGGGAAAATATTTAAATGTGAAGACGGAAAAGTCTTTGAGGTGGTGGCCAAAACCTAAACTTTGTTTTTAGGACCTTATATTTCTTCTTAAACATTTCCTTTTCGTAATTTTGTTAAAAAAAAAGATGGATCTTTCCGCACTTCCAAAAATTTCAAATGCCAATAACAATCAATTTTTACTCCTCGCTGGCCCTTGCGCCATTGAAGGAGAAGAAATGGCAATGCGGATCGCTGAAAAAATAAAATCCATTACTGATAAACTGGGCATTCCTTTTGTGTTTAAAGGAAGTTTTAAAAAAGCCAACCGCAGTCGTATTGATAGTTTTACAGGAATTGGAGATGAAAAAGCATTGAAAATTCTTGAAAAAGTGGGCAAAACGTTTGAAGTTCCAACGGTGACTGACATCCATCAACGCGAAGATGCTGAAAAAGCAGCCCAATATGTCGATGTACTTCAAATTCCTGCCTTTTTGGTTCGGCAAACCGACTTGGTCGTGGCTGCTGCAAAAACAGGAAAATTCGTGAACCTCAAAAAGGGACAATTCATGAGTCCGGAAAGCATGCAATTTGCCGTGCAAAAAGTTAAAGACAGCGGAAACAATAACGCTTGGGTCACCGATCGTGGGGCTCAATTTGGTTATCAAGATTTGGTGGTCGACTTTAGAGGTATTCCCGCAATGCAAGCCTTTGCGCCTACCATCTTGGACATCACACATTCTCTTCAACAACCCAACCAAAGCAGTGGCGTAACGGGGGGCAGACCGGAAAGCATAGAAACCATTGCACGGGCAGGAATTGCCGTGGGTGTCGATGGTCTTTTTCTGGAAACCCACCACGATCCGAAAACAGCCAAAAGTGACGGTGCCAACATGCTCGACCTCCAACACCTCGAAAAGTTGTTAACCAATCTATCGGTACTAAAGACTGCCGTGAATTCACTTTCGTAAGAGATTACTTACACTTCTTTTAGATTTTCTATTTCGCGGGGCAGCGGGGGAAACTATTATTCAATTTATCCCGCTAAGACTCCAAAGCTTCTTTACAATAAGCCACGCTTTTTTTGATTTCATTAATAATGGTAGAACCCGCAGGGGTTTTATATTCATATTCAATCGTCGCTGGAAAAGTATATTTTTGATCCCGCATCAGTCGAAGCACTTCTTTAATGGGCGTGTCTCCCCTACCAAAAGGCACATTCTTTTTACCGTTGGTGGGGTTTTGCCGGTCTTTTATGTGTATGCTCAAAATGTGTTGCTGTTTTTCTTTAATTAGTTCCAGTGGGTCTGGATTTCCTGCGGCTACATAATGTCCTAAATCCAAGTTAATCGAATTGTTTGGCGACTGACTTAGAGCGGTATCCCACCAAGTTGGATTTTGTTGTTCATGACCATGATAGGCAACATAGATTCCGTTTTTTTCAGCCAATTGTCCCAGTTTTAGAGAATGTTCAGGTTTTCTAGGAAGCTCTAATGTGACATGAGAAGCCCCTAAAATTTTGCCCACTTGCATGGCATAATTTATATTGGAATCCGAATTTCCTTTGCCTAAAAGATAATTAGGTTTAAAAGCATAGATAGACACCCCAGCATCGTTATACATTTTACGAAGTTTCGCATAGTCCGCGATTGAAACCTTGTTCCTCCATTGCTCAGACTCCTTTTCATAGGATTCTTGTTGAAGTATCAGATCGGCGAGAATTTTTCGCTCTTCGTCGGTTATCTTTTTTTTCCTTTTCTTTCTTGAAAGTCTGTGAAAGCTTTCGTGATCTGTTTTGTCCAATGGGAGACCAAGAAATGATTCTGCAGTTTCTCCCATCAGTTCCACAGCGTTGAGTCCGCAATCTCGCACATATTGAAGCGTTGCCTCAGCAGATTGGTCTGCCATTTCTCTAAAAGAATAGCTGATGACACCAAGGCGAACACCATTGTGGGAAGAACTCGGGTTGAATAAATTTGGAATATAGGTCGGAGATCCAAAAACAGCAGGGCCTGTTAAAGAAAGACCTGCCACAACTGTTGCTGTTGTCCCAAGGAATGACCTTCGGGAATGGTAATTATTAAATTTCATTGTCAAAATTTTAATAGTTTATTTAAAACAGGGTGAAATTATGGAGGGCTGTCGCATGTTTCCGTCTCGCATTGCAAGGGATTTAAATGGTTGATCTATTGAAAAAAAGGTTGTGCCCCAAATATTGGTTTTAACAATAAGCCTGAGCAGCAATAGTAAATAATTATACTGGCAACTCTGGCCTAAAATAACAATTTATTATTATAAAATTAATAATTTGGATTCTCAACCAAATTTGCGTTGTCCGAGAGTTTATCTAATGTTAATGGAAAATAGTAATGTTGGGGTAAAAACTCCCTTGGATTGCTAATCGCATTTATCACAGTGATCTTGTATTTTTTAGTGTCGTGATTGTAAATAAATGAAAGTATGTTGTTATTGATGATTGCTGTCAAAAACCAAGTTTCAATAAAACCTTTTGTGTCAAAAAAATCTGCGAAGTGTTTTAAATATGACCCCTCGACCCATAAATTAATTTCTGTCATAAAATCTGTACTTTAACGAAGATACGATAGAGGATAATTGAAAAACGAAAGTGATGTCGTATATTTGCATTCCTCAAAAAAGAGGAAGTTCATTGAAAACATGGGGTCGACTGGTTTTGACAGCAGGTACTCATGGCAAAGTAAGCAGGTCGAGCGCTGAGACACAGCTCGTAAATCATATGTTTCACATTTTCAAATGGCGAGAATAACTACGCTCTAGCTGCATAATTGACTGAATTATAGTAAGTCAATGCCTAGTCCCGACCAGGTCGGGAAGCCGGATGTCTCTCGATAGCCCTTGTTGACGGCGATCGATATTGAGGCACCATAAATGTCAACATCGAAATGCGAGAACATCGATCGTGTTTTTCAATAAAGATGATAAGGGATTCTTGGGCGGTTTTCGGTCACTGTATCCTCGAAAATTAAACGAAAACTAAATCTGTAGAAAGCTTTTCTATGTCTTGTTTGGACGCGGGTTCGATTCCCGCCGACTCCACAATTTAGCCCTGAAAGCCCAGTGTTTTCAGGGCTTTTATATTTCAGTTGCCTGTAGAGTTGCCTTTTCTCTGTTTTTGCAATCATCAATCTAACATCCCAAATTTAGCGGTTTAATTTTTGAGTATCTTTAAGCTGTCTCTTATACACA
>CAJXQS010000016.1:0-45114 GCA_913058385.1 uncultured Flavobacteriaceae bacterium | reverse complement strand
GATGTAGAGAGGTCTCGTGGGCTCGGAGATGTGTATAAGAGACAGATTATATAGTTGTAAGAATTTGAATGTAAAAACATTTAAATAAAATAAAAAAAACTCTTTTAAAATGCGTTATGACTTTTAGTGAATGACTGAAAAAATTTTTCTATTTCATAAAGAATTTAATTTTACACTGAATTATAATGTCATAGAATACAACTTAATAAAGACCTACTCAATTTTATGTTGCACTTAAAATCCCACACTCATTTTTTTTCTCAATTAATCCATCTATCGAAATTCATCAGATCAATTATAAATGATCTGTGATAGGATACTATAGTTTTCAATTGAAAAACAAATTATAATATAGATTATTACCCCCTGATACTTTTCATGATGAACCCATTCAAAATACAAACAACAAAACCCTTAGTTCTTTTTTTACTTTTAATTTTAAGTTTTTTTAAAGTCCAAGGTCAGGTTAAAATTGGAGACAACGCTGAAGACATTTCTCCATTTGCCATTTTAGAACTAGAAAGTTCTGACAAAGGACTTTTGATTGTCCGCATGGACTCTGAAGCTCGAGATCAGGCATTCAGTCAAGAAACCCCTGTTGGGATGGTGATTTATAACACTGACCTAGACATGCTTCAATTTTATCAATATGAGGTGAACGCCACGACGGGAAGGCGCAGCGGAAAAAAAGTTTGGGGAACTTCCCTCACCCGCAGTGTACACATTACCCCTCCCGCCCAGCCCGAGTCAGGCGATCTTTATTTTGACGCCGAAGCCAATCAACTCTATGTTTGGAACCCGATTCAGAAGGAATGGATTCCAATTGGTGGATCGGCAAACGGTACGGCTGTTACTCCCGATGAAATTCTAAAAGGGTCCGTTGATCCGAAACTAAGCGACCTTCAATCAGCAGCAGGCTACTACCCCATTGGTACACTTTTTTTAAACAGTACGACCGGCTATCTTTATATGACTGAAGACAATGACAATGACGGACAGGTAGATTCTTGGATGCGTGTTACTGGACGAGGAAGTGACAACCTTGGTAATCACATCTTAAACAAAGATCTTCATCTAAAAACATTTACTTTAATCGATACCGATGGAGCTGGCGGAACACCCGGAGAATTACTCACCCGAACCGCAAGTGGAACCCTTTGGGCAGATGCTAAGCCCTCATTTACAACCACCAACGGTTTGAACCTCAACAACAAGGTCTTAAAACTGGGCGGTGCGCTGACGGAACCTACCGTAATTCAAACCGATGCCACCAATACCATTGCAATCACTGGCTTAGAAAGCACAACCTATGATCCCAATATCAATTTGGTGAGTGTGGATCAAACCTCAGGAGTTTTGCAGCGGGTTAATGTCACCAATATCGTACAAGAAGAAGTCATTAAACACATTGCTGTAGAAAATCAGATTCAATTTCAAACGCCCTTGGTGATTAATTCAACTTCAAAAATAAATGTCTATCGCAATGGTGTGCTCATTGACTTTACCCAAAGTGCCATGAACATGATCCAAGTGGAAGCTCCAGCAAAATGTTACCAAGGCGACGAAATAAAAATAATTCAATTTCAATAACTTTTTATTAATTAAAACACCCAAATCATGAAAATTACTAACACTAAATCAATGTTTTCCCTGCTCACCATGGGACTCGTACTGTTCTTAGGAACAAGTGTTGCCTCTGCGCAACAAACCGCCGATTTCACCAAACAAGGTGATAATCTTGCTGCAGCAGCCACGGCGACCAATACCTCCGTAAAGCTGATTGACAACAAAGGAACCATAAAATACCTTCAGGTGGCCAATGGGCTAACTTCGTTTACCAACACAACTAATAATAAAACCCTAACCACATGGCAATTGGGAGGCACACTTACGGCCAACACCTATATTGACGTGAACGGAAACGTTTTTGGACTTGATGGTATTGAATTGGTCAATTCGGCGACAGCCTCCGCATCAACTGATGCAGCCCCTGGAACGACACATGGATCTGGAGCAACGGGATGGACCCTTTTGGTGCGTGATGAGGCCACCGGTGCCATTCAGAAATTAATGGCTACGGATTTAATTCAGTCGGGATTTGCAGATGATGTAGCTACTGATATTGAAGCAGGAGTGGGTCAAATTGACATCACTGCTACGGGCATTCTTGGTTCTATGAACAGAGGCAAAATATGGGTCTATCGTAACGGTGCTAAATTAATCCATGGAACTGATTTTACCGTAGAAGATAATCTTGTAAAAGTGAAAAAAGTTGACGCTTCTTGGGATCTATATGGAGGGGATGTCTTTGAAGTACAATGGATTAAATAATCCCCGTTTCTTTTAGTTAAACCACTCCAAACTTTTAACTGTGAATTATAAATTTCTGTACCTACTGATCTGTATTTTAGGACTGCACAGTCTTACTGCACAACAACACCAAGTAATTGACAGTAAAGGAACCCAAATTACGGTTACCTCAAGTCAGGTATCTACAACATCCACAGCCCCTTCAAACCCCAATGAAGGGGACGTATGGATTGATACCGCTTCTAACACAATAAAAATTTGGGAAGAAGGCACAGTACCCGCCTGGAAAGAAATCGCCTCCATTCGAAATTGGATACCCTCAAGTCAAAACGGCAGTTACCTGGTCAACCACTTGGTAAGTTATGAAGGGGCACTGTATAAAAACTTGACAGGTACAAATTCGGTCACTACTCCTGACTTAGATACTACCAATTGGGCAGTCTTACTAAATACTTCAATTAGTGATGCCGATGGCGACACCAAAATTGAAGTTGAGCAAACTGCGGATGAAGATATAATTCGTTTTACTACGGCAGGTACAGAAAGGCTCAAGCTTGATGGATCGAGAATAATACCCACGAACAGCAACTTTTCTGTTTTTATTGGTGAAAATGCAGGAACGGATACTGTTTCGTCTTCCAATAACAATGTCTTTATAGGAAGAAATGTCGGTAGTAGTATTACTACAGGAAACGGAAATGTAGCCTTAGGGACTAACGCTTTGGTGAATAATGATGTAGGGATTAATAATACCGCATTAGGAATAAGCTCACTTCAGTCAAACCAAAACGGAACGGGGCTTGTAGCGGTTGGTGTAAGAGCATTACAATCAAACACTAACGGAATACAAAATACAGCTTTAGGAAAAGATGCTCTAGGAGCAAACACCACAGGAGCGTACAATATAGGTATAGGACCTGATGCGGGTAGGTATATTGCAAATGGGAGCACTCCACGGGAAACAGGAGCGAATAGTATTTATATCGGAAAAGATACAAAAGCAAGTGTTGACGGGACTAGAAATGAAATTGTTATTGGTACTAATGTTACGGGTAAAGGGGACAACACAATTACCCTAGGCAATGGAGCAAGTTCTGAACTTTATACTGCTGCGGATATTATTTCAAAACGTTTTCATACCATTTGGAAGTCAAACGAAAACATTTACGCTATTGATGATATTGTAATATACAACGGGATTTTTTATAAAAACTTAACAGGAAATAACACGGCAGTTGCCCCAGATGCTGATACCACCAATTGGTTCCCAAACAGAGGAAATGTTTCCACTTTTACCTTATTAAATAATCAATTGATTAGCGTTAATCAAACTTTTGAGGTAGAGTCAACTGAACTTCTTGGAAGTGGGGTTGACTGGGCACCAAATGGAGATTTTACATTAACCCCAGGAACTTATGAATTAATAGCAGAGGTTCTTATAGATTTTCATGATAACGCATCAGGTGTTCTTCATTTTACTTTCACCGACGTTACAAATGCTCGATTTCCAGCGAGTTATGAGGGAACAGCTGTTATGAATAATAGTAATAGAGCCTACGGATCAGTACCGGCAAGAGCCTTTATAACAATTACAGCGAATACTACGGTACGATTAGGTTGTACTGCTACAGCTTCAGGGTGGCCTAATAGGGGTAGAATTAAATCAGATAACGGCCAGAGCAGGATTATCATAAAAAAAATTAATTAAGACAAGAAGGCTTATTAAAAGGAGGTTCATACTAATTGCACTTGGAGACAGAGTATTGAGAATTTATAGTTAAACCGTTTTCTGTAAAGTTTTTAAAAAAAATAGTGACATATTCTGGAACACCCACACAAAGAACATTCCATAATTCATGGTTTGTCAATCGGTTTTAAAGCAGAATTTGTATAAAATCATTCGAAAAAAGAGTGATATTTTATATTAAATGTATATGCTGCAGCTTAAGATTAGTGATGCATTCAACGCATATGTAAATCAACACAAATTATTTACCTTTGTAATATAGATTTAAATAGTTTTTTGTAAATTTTGCCATAATTTCTTTTTATGGAAGTCGTAAAACACGAGGAAGGTTTTGAAAAGCTAGAAACAAACCCCAATATCAGCAGAAAGGTTGTTCATTTAAAAGACTTAATGTTTACCGTCATTGAGTTTTCGAATGGCCCGATGAAGGAACCGGACCCGCCTCACAACCACCCCCACGAGCAAATCTCATATGTTGCGGCTGGAAAATTAAAGTTATTTATTGAAGACAGAGAATACCTCCTTAGTGAAGGAGATGTTTTTAAAGTCGAATCCAACCTTAACCATTCCATACAAACCTTAACAGAATTCGTAAAACTCATCGATGGATTCTCCCCGATTCGAGAAGATTTTTTACCAAGCTCCCATTAAAAAATTAAAACACTACTATTCCATAATTTATTATTATTAAATCCCAACCTAAAAACCAAATCATGAAAAAGATTAAAAATCTACTGCTTTTTTCCGTTTTATTAATATTCTCAAATTGCGAATCCCAGACTAGTAAAATGGGAGATTTTAAGTTACTGCCCGAACCACAAGAGTTTTCAATCACTGGAGTTAGTGATTTAAAATACAGTGATCTCAAGTTTTATTACGCTTTAAACAATGAGGCGCTTCCTGAAAACGGGCCCCTACTTGAAAATATTCTTGAAGCAAAAGATTCGAAGGGTGCACAAATTCGCTTTTCAATAGAAAGTAATTTGGATATACGACCGGAAGGTTATCATCTCGAAATTTCTGCCCATCAGATTTTGATCACAGCCAAGGATCGAGCAGGCTTGCTTTATGGCTTTTCTACTTTAGAGCAGCTGATGGAAGATGCCAAAGATCAAAACGTTGCGCTTCCGATATGCAAAATCAAAGATTACCCCCTACTCGCTTTTCGCGCCATTCATCTAGACATCAAGCACCACAGAGAGAAGATTTCCTATTATTATGATTTGATGGACAGATTAAAAAAATATAAAATCAATGGAATTATACTAGAGTTTGAAGATAAAATTAAATATGCAAAGCATCCTTTGATCGGAACTCAAGAAGCGTTGAGTATTTCAGAATGGAAAAAACTGAGTGAATATGCTCACGCAAGAAACATCCAAATCAGTCCGCTAGTTCAAGGGCTAGGACATGCCTCCTATATTTTAAAACATGAAAAATATAAAGACCTTCGTGACGACCCTGAGAACGATTGGGCTTTCAACCCCTTAGATCCCAGAACCTATGAACTCCAGTTTGATTTGTACCACGATGCTATGAAAGCGACCCCCCATGGAAAGTACTTACACGTGGGAGGTGATGAAGTGCAAACCACCGGAAGGGGAAGTGATAAAACATCATTGGAACTGCAATTGATATGGCTCAATAAAGTCTGTAAATTTGCTGCTGACAATAACAGAATTCCTATTTTTTGGGATGATATGCCGTTAAGATATGCCGAAGTTTATAGCCCCATGTTTAAACCAGAAATGACTCAAGCAGAAGTCGATAAGATTTGGGATGAAAACCAGCATAAATTAGAAGAATTTCTACACCTTTTCCCTAAGAATTGCATCTACATGCGCTGGAACTATAGGGCCTCCCAATCCATTGGAAATACAAAAGCAATGGAATGGTTTTCTGAAAAAGGATTTCAAGTAATGGGAGCAACGGCTGGTCAAACACGCTGGATTTTGATGCCACAAAAAGAAAGCAATATGGACAACATAAAAACATTTGCTTTGTCTTCTATTAAACACGATCTCAATGGTTTATTACTTACGCTCTGGGATGACGATTCTCCTCATTTTGAATTGTATATGCGTGGGATAATCGCTTTTTCTGCCTATTCTTGGTCAGGAGATAAGAATTCCAAAGCGGCCATTAAATCCGCCTACCGTCAAAGAGAGTTTTCTTATAAGGTGGCAAACAAAGAGCATGCCTTTATCGATCAACTAGAAGCGCCAGTCGCTCATTGGAGGAACATGCTCCTAGATGGATTTAATCGAAATAAAATCAGAAGAAGCAACCAACCTTCTGAAGATTTATTGATTGAGCTCCCCAACAAAGAAAACATGGGGAAATGGAGTGAAAAATATAAGGATCTTTTAAATGAAGCCCAACTGAACCTAATGACCTGTGATTCAATTGATTTAAAAATTAAATACATGAAGAGCCAAGCCAAAAGGAACAACTTTACCCTTGAGGTTTATGAGCAGGTCAATAATCTCGTGCGTTATAGCAATGCGCTACTAATTTCACTCAAAAATTATGATGAGGCGAAAAACAAAGAGCAAGCCTCACTATATCTTGATAAATTAAAGCAATTGGTTGAGGAGTTTGGCTCGATAAGAAATGAGCTAGAAAAGACCTATGCAAAAACACGAATTCTCACCAAATCTAAAGATTATATTTTGGATCAAGACCACCATAACCATTTGGCGAATCAGTCAAGGTCTTTCGATTGGCAATTTCAGGTTGAAATATTAATGCTTGACAAAATAAAAGAAGAATTATTTTAACCCATAGCAAAACCTTAATCATGAAAACCACAAATCGTCTGTTTGTTTTATTACTTTTTTTAATTTACTCCTGTAATGCTCCTACAGGAGTAGAAATGAAGCAAGAAAGCACCATTGCAATCGAACTAACTGATACAAATGAGACGATCCTCAAAAAGGCAACCCATGTCATTCCAACACCAAATCAATTCGAGGCATTGAAAACTGAATACATGGCCTTTATTCACTTTGGGCCTAACACCTTTTCAAAAAGAGAATGGGGAAACGGAAAAGAAAATCCTGAAATATTCAATCTGCAAAATCTAGATACGGATCAATGGTGCAAAACCATGAAATCGGCGGGAATGAAAATGGTTGTTTTTACCGCCAAGCATCACGATGGATTTGTTTTGTTTCAAAGTCGTTACACCAAGCATGGGGTGATGTCCTCTCCCTTTAAAAACGGCAAAGGAGACGTGTTGAAAGAATTGTCTGAATCTTGTGAAAAATATGGGTTGAAATTGGGGATTTACCTTTCCCCTGCAGACTTGTATCAAATTGAAAATAAAGAAGGACTGTATGGAAACCTTAGTAAATATTCTGAAAGAGTTATCCCCAAAGCTGTGGAAGGCCGACCTTTTAAAGACAAAAGAACTTTCAAGTTTATGGTGGATGATTACAATGAATATTATCTCAACCAGCTTTTTGAATTATTAACAGAGTATGGTCCCATTCATGAAGTTTGGCTAGACGGGGCACATCCAAAAAGAAAAGGAGGGCAAAAATATAATTACCTGGCGTGGAAGGAACTCATAAGCGAACTGGCTCCCGAAGCAGTTGTTTTTGGCAAACAAGATGTTAGATGGTGTGGAAATGAGGCTGGTATTACTCGAGAAACGGAATGGAATGTCATCCCCTATCAAGAAGATCCTAGGGGCATGAATTCTTTTGTTGATCTCACAAATATCGACCTTGGAAGCCGAGAAAAACTTTATCAGGGAAAGTTTCTTCATTACCAACAAGGGGAAGTTGACACCTCCATTCGTGAAGGTTGGTTTTATCGGAATGATGATGAGCAAAAGGTTAGAAATGCAGATGATATTTTTGATATTTACGAAAGATCGGTTGGTGGCAATGCAACTTTAATCATGAACATTCCCCCAAATCGAGAAGGACGTTTTTCACCCCGTGATGTGGAGGCTTTAATTGAATCTGGAAGAAGAATAAAATCAACTTACACCGAAAATTTACTTGAAGGAGCAACTGGGCCAATTGAAATTTTGGATGAAAATGAAAATAGTTTTTTATTGATTGATGGCACTAAAGAAGTAATAATAACAACAAAAAAACCAATTTTGACCAACAGATTTGTCATTCAAGAGGCCATTACCACACACAGTGAAAGGATAGAGAAACATGCCCTAGATGCATGGCTAGGTGACGAATGGAAAGAAATCGCCTCGGCAACAAATATTGGGTATAAAAAAATCCTTCGTTTTCCAGAAATTGAAACCAATAAATTCAGAATTCGAGTTTTAAAATCACGAAATATACCAGCAATATCAGGAGTTAAAGCTCACTATTACCGACCAATTCCTCCAGAAATTGCTATTGAAATTGACTCAATAGGGCGGGTAACAATTGCTCCAAAAAAACATGAGTTCAAATGGAAACCTCATGGAGAAAACACAATTCTAAATATTAATGGAGACATCGAAATTCGTTATACAATCGATGGGACTACTCCCGCTAAAAATTCAAAGCGATATACAGAGCTCCATTTAGTTTAAAAACAGGAGTAGTAAAGGCTACGGCTTTTGTTAAAGAAAAATCAGGTAACGAAGCGATATTAAGTTTCAAATAAAATGTAAAATGAAAATCGGCTACCTTCAAAACGATCCCATATTCGGCGAAAAAAAAAAGAATTTTGAAGACGTACGTCAAATAATTAAATCCAACAAGACTGACCTTTTGGTGCTCCCTGAATTGTTTGCCACGGGCTATACCTTTACTTCTGCAGAAGAAGCGAGAAATCTTGCCGAAAAAAAAGATGGAGCAACCGCAACTTATTTAAAAGAAATTTCTTTACAGATAGAAGGTACTGTCATTGGCGGCTTTATAGAGTTAGAAGATGATAAAGTATATAATGCACTTCTGATTGTTTCAAAAGGAAAAGTGATTGACACTTATAAAAAAATTCATCTTTTTAATCGTGAGAATTTATGGTTTACACCTGGTGATGAAGCGCCTAAGGTCTATGAAATTGATGGAGTGAAAATCGGTGTTATGATTTGTTTTGATTGGATTTTTCCTGAAACATGTCGATCGCTTGCGCTTCAGGGAATGCAAGTGCTCGCCCACCCTTCAAACCTCGTCCTCCCCCATTGTCAAAGTGCGATGATTACGCGCTGTATAGAAAACAGAATCTTTGCAATAACTGCCAATAGAATCGGAAATGAACTTAGAGGAGGTGATGAATTTAGTTTTACGGGGAAGAGTCAAATTACTTCTTGGAATGGAAAAACCCTTACCAGTGCAACTGAAGATAAAGTCGGGGTAGGAATTGTAGAAATCGATGAAAAAGAGGCCAACAACAAGCAAATCAATGCTTTTAATGATTTAATTAAAAACAGAAGGTCAAACTTATATGATCTTTAAGTACATTTCAATCAAAAGCAAATGATACAGTCTTATAAAAGAAAACATCAATTAGAAGAAAAGTATGATACGATCGTCATTGGATCTGGTATTGGGGGACTCACGGTAGCTGCTTTGCTGGCTAAAGACGGAGAAAAGGTTCTTGTATTAGAAAGACATTATACAGCGGGTGGTTTTACGCATGTATTCACTAGAAAAGGATATGAATGGGATGTTGGAATTCATTACATCGGAGAAGTGCAAAGACCGAACAGTGCCATCAAAAAAATCTTTGATTATGTCACCAATGGAAAATTAGAATGGGCCGACATGGGCGATGTTTATGATCGCATTATCATTGGAAACAAAACCTATGATTTTGTCAAAGGAGTTGATAATTTTCAAAAACAATTATTTGAATATTTTCCAGGAGAAAAAGAAGCGATTAAAGAATATGTAGAAATTATTTTTCTTTCTAATAAATCCATGGGTAAGTTTTATGGCGCCAAAGCGCTTCCAGCCATTGTGAATTTTTTTATGGGGAGGCGAATGCGAAAAGACTATTTAAAATATGCCGATCAGACGACCCAAGAGGTTTTAGAATCCATCACTGACAATCAAGAATTAATAAAGGTCTTGACTGGTCAATATGGGGACTATGGTTTGCCCCCAAGGCAAAGTAGTTTTGCGATGCATGCATCGGTTGTGAAACACTATTTTAGTGGTGGAAGCTTTCCTGTGGGAGGATCTTCTCAGATATTAAAAACCATTGACCCTGTCATTGAAGCTGCTTCAGGAACAATTTTGACTAATGCCGAGGTGCAACAAGTCATCATTGAAAACAATAAGGCAATAGGTGTAAAAATGAAAGATGGAAAAAGTTTTTATGCTGGAAAAATAGTTAGCGGGACTGGTGTTTTTAATACCTATGAAAAATTGATTCCAGAGCAAATTGTAGAAAAACATCAGCTCAGAAAACAGCTTAAAAAAATCAATCCCTCTGTTGCTCATGTCAGTCTTTATATTGGTTTAAACGGAAGCCCAGAGGAATTAAAACTACCGAAAAGCAATTTTTGGATTTATCCTGAGAAAGGAGATCATGATCAATGTGTGGCCAATTATTTAAAGGACAATCAAGCCCCTTTTCCTGTGGTATATATTTCCTTTCCATCGGCTAAAGACCCCACTTGGTCTGAGCGGTATCCAAATAAAAGTACGATAGACATCATTACACTACTCCCCTACGAATTGGTTGCAAAATGGCAAGGTACGAAATGGATGAAACGCGGGGCTGAATATGTAGCTTTTAAAGAAAAAATCAGTAACCGTTTGCTCGAAGCACTATTTATTCAACTTCCCCACCTGAAAAACAAGATTGATGTCTATGAACTTTCCACGCCTTTGACAACGCAAAATTTCGTGAATTATAAGGAAGGTGAAATCTATGGTATTGATCATACCCCTCAACGTTTTAGGCAGAAATTCTTAAAACCTCGAACTCCAATCAAAAACTTCTACCTGACCGGCCAAGACATCGTAACCGCAGGGGTCGGAGGCGCACTATTTTCGGGTGTAATAACTGCCTCCTTGATGAAGGGAAAAAACTTTATGCAAAAAGTTTACAATTCAAAATAAACTTATTATTAGAGCAAATAATCTGTTGAAACAAAATTAGATTCCTTTGAATTTAATAAATTTTCCAAAATCTCATTGTTATAAGGATTGTCCTTAGAAGCAACAAAAGTTCTTATAGAAAAAGAACGCAGTGCATCAAAAACGCTTAAGGTTCCCACAGCAGAGTTCTTTCTTCCTGCAAATGGATAAACATCTGGTCCTCGTTGACAAGCACTGTTTAAATTCACTCGACAAACCAAGTTCGATAAAATATCGATAAGTGGTCCAATTTTTCTTACATCTCTTCCGAAAAGACTCACTTGCTGACCATAGTCTGAAGCTGCCATCGCATCCAAAGGCTCGTTAATATCTTTATAAGCAATGATTGGTATTACCGGACCAAATTGTTCTTCTTCATATACATTCATGCTCTCATCAACGGGATAAAGCACTGCAGGGTAAGAGTAATTTACAGACTGTTGGCCGCCCTTTTTGTTCATGACTTTGGCACCTTTTGAAACCGCATCATCAATAAGTCCTTTAATATAGGTTGGTTTTGAAGGTTCAGGAAGTGGGGTTAAAAAAGAACCTTCTTCCCATGGCAAACCATATTTCAAAGCATCAACAGCAGCAGAAAACTTAGTGTTAAATTCATCAACTAAAGATTCGTGTACATAAAGCACTTTCAGTGCAGTACACCGTTGTCCGTTAAATGATAATGTTCCTGAAATGCATTCTTTGATGGTGTGATCTAAATCAGCATCAGGAAGAATAATTCCTGGGTTCTTAGCCTCCAAACCTAAAACTAACCTCAATTTATTTTTTCTAGGATGCTCATCTTGTAAAGCAACTGCTGAAGTACTGTGTCCAATTAAGGCCAACACATCTATAACTCCAGTTTTCATAATCGGCTGAGCTATTTTTCTACCTCTACCAAAAACAATATTGACAACTCCGGCTGGAAAACTTTCTTGGAAAGCTTTCAGTAACGGAGTAATTAGTAATACACCATGTTTCGCAGGTTTAAATATGGCTGTATTCCCCATAATAATCGCAGGGATTAATAGACAAAAGGTTTCATTCAGTGGATAGTTGTAAGGTCCTAAACAAAGCACTACTCCTAGTGGACCACGACGAATATGAGCATGGATTCCTCCTTCTTTTTCAAACTTTGCACTGCGATGATCAAGTTTTTTATAAGCCTCTACGGTATCATAGATGTAATCAATGGTACGATCAAATTCTTTTTGTGAGTCCCCTAAGGATTTCCCGATTTCCCACATTAAAAGTTTTACGACCTCATCGCGATGCTCTTTCATTTTACCTGCAAATTTTTCTAAACAGGTCAAACGTTCTTTAACTTTCATGGTCGGCCAAAGCCCTTTGCCACGATCAAATGCTTTATTTGCTGCTTCCAGTGCTTCTAAAGCAGTTTCGGACTCCATATCAGGAATTGTTCCCAAGAATGTAGGAGCCATTTCTCCCGACTCGTTCTCTGTCTGAATCGTTGAAAAAACTTCAGAAGAAGGTCCTTTCCATGATTTGATTTCTCCATTAACCAAGTAATCCTTTGAATGAATAGGAGTAACTTGAAATTGTTTTGGGACTTGATTCATTTTCATTGTCATAAGCTTATAAATAAAAAAGAAAACAGGAGTTAGGCCCTGTTTTCTCTATTCAAAATTTCGTTTTGCGACTGTAATATAATTAAAATACAATCATTAGTCATGGGGTTATATAATTTTTTTCATGTCTGTCATCGACTCTCTTAATTCATAACCAATCATCTCAACGGGATGGTAACGAATGATCTCGTTAACATCAATTAGGTCACGATTGTCAACACCATTGCCTTTACCTTCGGCATAAGCAGCTCCAATAACGTCAGTATCGATGCCTTTCATAAAGTCTTCCAAAAGAGGTTTTGCAGCATGATCGAAAAGATAACAGCCATATTCGGCAGTATCAGAAATAACTCGGTTCATTTCAAAAAGTTTTTTTCTTGCAATTGTATTTGCAATTAATGGTGTTTCGTGCAAAGACTCATAATAGGCTGACTCTTCTTTAATCCCAGCAGCTACCATCGTGTCAAAAGCCAATTCAACTCCAGCGCGAACAAAAGCAACCATCAATACCCCGTGATCAAAATATTCCTGATCTGATATTTCTTTATCTGTAACTACCGTCTTTTCGAAAGCTGTTTCGCCAGTAGCGGCTCTCCAAGTCAATAGGTTTTTATCATCGTTGGCCCAATCTTCCATCATGGTTTTAGAAAAGTGTCCTGACATAATATCGTCCATATGCTTATGAAATAAAGGAGCAAGGATTTGTTTTAACTCTTCCGAAAGTTCGAAAGCCTTGATTTTAGCAGGGTTAGAAAGGCGATCCATCATGTTTGTGATACCACCGTGTTTTAGTGCTTCGGTGATCGTCTCCCAACCGTATTGTATTAGTTTAGCAGCATAAGCAGGATCTATTCCTTTTTCAATCATTTTATCAAAAGAAAGAATTGAGCCCGTTTGTAGAACACCACAAAGTATGGTCTGTTCACCCATTAAATCTGACTTAACTTCAGCTACAAAAGAAGATTCTAAAACACCTGCGCGATGACCTCCCGTCGCAACAGCATAAGCTTTTGCATATTCGAATCCTTGATCCTGAGGATCATTCTCTGGATGAACAGCGATTAATGTGGGTACTCCAAAACCTCTTAAATATTCTTCTCTTACTTCAGAACCAGGACATTTGGGTGCAACCATGATTACGGTCAAATCCTCCCTAATAGTCATTCCTTCCTCAACGATATTAAATCCATGGGAATAAGAAAGTGTAGCTCCTTGCTTCATTAAAGGAACAATTGCTTTAACCACTGGAGTATGATTTTTGTCTGGCGTTAAATTGATCACAAGATCTGCGCTAGGAATCATTTCTTCATAGGTTCCAACAGAAAACTTGTTGTCTACTGCGTTCTGGTATGAAGCTCTTTTTTGATCAATTGCCCCTTGACGAAGGGTATAACTGATGTCAAGTCCTGAGTCACGCATGTTTAACCCCTGGTTTAATCCCTGAGCTCCGCATCCAACAATTACAATTTTTTTACCTTTTAAGGCTTCGATACCTTTATCGAATTCAGAAGAATCCATAAAACGGCATTGAGCCAGTTGATGTAGTTGTTCTCTTAGTGAAAGTTGATTGAAATAATTCGTCATTATTTTATTGATTTAATCGTTAATTATCTTTTTTAAAAGTATTCAAAATATCTGAGATTCCCATTTTTGATTTGGTTACCGAAATTCTTCCCGAACGAACAAATTGAAGCAGTCCAAAAGGAGCCAAATCTTTACGTAGTTTTTCTGTTTCTTCACGAAAGCCTGTTTTTTCGATGACAAAAAACTCGGGAGTAACCACAACAATATTTGCATGGCTGTCCTTAATTACGTTTTGGATGTGTCGTTCTTCAAAAAGTGAGCTGGACTTAACTTTAAACAATGCTGATTCCTGAAAAATTGTTTCCTCATCTGTATGGTAATAAGCCTTGATAACATCAACCTGCTTTTCAATTTGTTGGATGAGTTTCTTCACCTTTTCTTCTTCTAGTTCAACGACAATAACAAAGCGGAAAACATTCTTAATCTCTGAAAGAGAAGTTGAAAAGCTTTCTATATTAATGTGTCGTTTTAAAAATATAGCTGAAATTCGGTTTAACAAACCGACATTGTTTTCAGAATAGATCGATATGGTGTAAGTGTTGTTGTTTTTCAAAATATAATTAATTAAGACGTATTTCTGAGACTGATGCACCAGTTGGAATCATAGGGAAGACATTGGCTTCTTTCTCAACACATATTTCTAAGAAATAAGGTTTCTCTGAAGCGATCATTTCCGCAACAGCAGCATCAAGGTCTTCTCTTTTGTCAACTTTTTTAGCCTCCAAATGATAGCCTTTTGCAATGGCCACAAAATTAGGATTTACCATTTCAGTAGAAGCGTATCGTTTTTCAAAAAACAGCTGTTGCCATTGTCTTACCATTCCGAGGAAATCATTGTTTAGAACAACAATTTTTACTGCAGTTTGGGTTTGAAAAATGGTTCCCAACTCTTGAATCGTCATCTGATAACCTCCATCACCAATCACGGCAACGACCTCTCTTTCAGGTGCTCCCATTTTTGCTCCTAGCGCTGCTGGAAGGGCAAAGCCCATTGTTCCAAGACCTCCAGAAGTCACGTTACTCTTAGACCGAACAAATTCTGCATATCGACAGGCAACCATTTGATGTTGCCCTACATCAGTTACGATCACAGCATCCCCTTTGGTGTGTTTGTTTATTGCCATTATGGCCTCTCCCATGGTCAATCCTTCTTTTGTCGGATTCAGGTCTTTGTCAATAACCTTTTCCACTTCAATTTTCATGAAATCATCAAAGCGGTTGATCCATTTTTCATGGGTATTGTTTTTTATCAAAGATAAAATTGTAGCCAGGCTGTCTTTACAACTTCCCATTACTGGAATGTCTGCTTTTACATTTTTGTTTACCTCAGCAGGGTCTATTTCAAAATGAATGATTTTAGCTTGCTTTGCATAAGTATTTAGATCTCCAGTTACTCGATCGTCAAAACGCATCCCAATGGCGATTAACAAATCACATTCGTTGGTGAGCATATTTGGACCATAATTCCCATGCATTCCGACCATTCCTACATTGAGTGGATGTGCCGTTGGCAAAGCAGAAAGCCCAAGAATGGTCCATGCAGCAGGAATACCAGATTTCTCAACAAAATCTTTAAACTCTTGTTCTGCATTTCCAAGAATAACTCCTTGTCCCCATATAATAAAAGGTTTTTTAGCATTATTAATTGCTTCAGCAGCCGCTGCAATAGCAGCAGGTTCGATATCTGGAACAGGTTTATAACTTCTGATTCCAGTACATTTTTCATAAGAAAAATCAAAAGTATCAAACTGGGCGTCTTTTGTAATGTCTATCAAAACGGGTCCCGGACGGCCTGAACGCGCGATGTAAAATGCCTTAGCCATAACCGATGGAATTTCACTTGCTTTCGTTATTTGGCAATTCCATTTGGTTACTGGTGTTGAAATACCAATGATATCCGTTTCTTGAAAAGCGTCAGAGCCCAATAAATGCGATCCTACTTGTCCCGTGATACAAACCATCGGAGTAGAATCTATTTGAGCATCTGCAATTCCGGTGACCAAGTTGGTTGCACCAGGGCCAGAAGTAGCCATGGCGACTCCTACTTTACCTGAAGTTCGAGCAAATCCTTGAGCCGCATGAGTTGCTCCTTGTTCGTGTCTCGTTAAAACATGTTGAAGCTCCTCTTGAAACTTATACAATTCATCGTAGATGGGCATAATTGCTCCCCCAGGATAACCGTAAATCAAGTCAACCCCTTCTGCCAAAAGACAGCGGATAACTGCTTCGGCGCCGCTTATTTTGATTCCCTTCGTTGGGTTTTCCGAAATTTTATTCTCCGTTGTTTTCATTTTTATTCGGTATCAGTTACACAACCTTCTGAAGCTGTAGCAACACTTTTAATGTATTTAAATAATACTCCCTTAGTAAATTTATATGCAGGTTGTACCCATTTGGTTTTCCTAGTTTCAATCTCAGCATCAGACAAATCAACACTCAAAGTATTGGTTTCGGCATCAATCGTGATAACATCCCCGTCTTCCAAAAGTCCGATCGAACCTCCTTCTTGGGCTTCAGGAACAATGTGTCCTACGACAAATCCGTGAGTTCCCCCTGAAAATCTACCATCGGTAATGAGCGCGACATCTTTCCCAAGACCAGCCCCCATAATTGCAGCGGTAGGTTTCAACATTTCTGGCATCCCTGGGCCTCCTTTTGGACCTTCATAACGAATGACGACCACATCGCCTTTCTTTACTTTTCCTGAACGGATCCCGTCATTGGCATCATATTCTCCATTGAAAACCCTGGCAGGACCAACAAAACGCAAACCTTCCTTACCTGTTATTTTAGCAACCGAGCCTCCCGTGGCTAAATTTCCTTTTAAAATTCTTATGTGTCCCGTTGCTTTGATCGGATTGTCAAGAGGTCTAAACAGGTCTTGATTTTCTTTTAAGCTGGGCACCGATGCCAAATTCTCAGCAAGGGTCTTACCTGTAACAGTTAAACAATCGCCATGTAGCATATCATGCTCAAGCATAAACTTCAATACTGCTGGGACTCCTCCGATATTATGAAGGTCTTTCATCAAGTATTTTCCACTTGGCTTTAAGTCGGCCAAAAATGGTGTGGAATCACTTATTCTTTGAAAATCATCAATGGTCAAATCAATATCAGCGGCTTTGGCGATGGCCAGAAAATGCAATACTGCATTTGTAGACCCTCCCAACACTGTGATCAAGCGCAATGCGTTTTCCAATGATTTTTTTGTAACAATATCAAGGGGTTTGATGTCCTTTTCCAAAAGGTTTTTCATCGCAGGTCCCAAAGCCTTGCATTCTTCTATTTTCTGGTCACTTACAGCGGGGTTTGACGAGTTGTATGGCAATGCCATCCCAAGTACTTCTATTGCAGAAGCCATTGTGTTTGCGGTGTACATTCCACCGCAAGCTCCTGCGCCAGGGCATGCGTTACGAATAACCTCTTTATATTCTTTTTCGTCAATAACACCGGCTACTTTTTCTCCCCATGCTTCGAAAGCCGATACTACATCAAGCTCTTTGTCTTTGTGACAACCAGCGGCAATGGTTCCTCCGTAAACTAATATGGAAGGGCGATTCAGACGAAGCATCGCAATTAATGCACCTGGCATATTTTTGTCACAGCCCACTACCGTAACAACTCCATCGTAGGACATGGCCTGGACCACGGTTTCAATCGAATCTGCAATAATGTCTCTTGAAGGCAGCGAAAATCGCATTCCAGGAGTTCCCATGGAAATTCCATCACTAACGCCAATGGTATTAAAAATTAAACCCAACATATCATGAGGGGCTATGCCCGCTTTCACATGAACCGAAAGATCATTCAGGTGCATGTTACAAGGATTCCCCTCATAGCCCGTACTTGCAATTCCAATCAAAGGTTTTTTAAAGTCCTCATCGGTCATTCCGATTGCATGTAACATCGCTTGCGCTGCAGGCTGTGTGGTATCTTGCGTAACTCTTTTACTGAATTTATTAAGCTCCATTTTATTAATTTACTACGAATTTAATTTGAGTCAATAAATAAGTGTTTATTAATATGTTATTATACATTATGTTCAAAACAAAACAAGTTTATTCAATCAATTGATTTATAAGGTTTTAATTGATTTTTAACCACACATTCAAAGAATAAAATTTTCTAAGAAATTAGATTATCTTTGAATTCAAGTCAAACCCTAAAGTAGAAAATAATGGAAGAAATCAACATAGAAAATACCGTCGATTTAATACACAAGAAACAAGCTGTGTTTTTTTCTTCCCAAATAACTTTGTCCAGTGCTTTTCGAATTAAAAAACTTAAAAAGCTACTCAAAACAATTGTTCAAAAGGAAAAAGAGATTCACCAAGCCCTTTTTAAAGACCTCAGAAAATCGAGCTTTGAGTCCATGACTTCTGAGACAATTTTTGTGGAAAAGGAAATAAGAAAAATGATCCAACTATTGCCGAGTTGGAACCGGCCGCAACGCGTTCAAAGTAGTTTATTAAACTTTCCTTCTCGTGATTATATTATTCCTGAACCTTATGGCAAAACCTTACTTATCAGTCCATGGAATTATCCTTTTCAACTGGCCATTACCCCCTTGGTAGGTGCTGTTGCTGCAGGAAACACTGTGGTATTAAAACCCTCTGAATTTGCACCCAATACCGCCAAAATAATCAATGAAATCATCGCAGAAGTTTTTGAACCAGAACATGTAACCGTTCTGGAAGGAAATGTTTTAATGGCGACGGCCTTATTGAAAAAACGTTGGGATTATATCTTTTTTACTGGAAGCACTGCTATCGGAAAAATTATTGCAAAAGCAGCGGCTGAACACTTAACGCCCACTACTTTGGAGTTGGGAGGAAAAAGCCCTTGTATTGTCGACGCAAGTGCCCCGATCAAGATGACCGCAAAAAGAATTGTTTGGGGAAAATTCCTTAATTGTGGGCAGACTTGTATTGCGCCTGACTTCCTTCTGGTGGACAAAAAAATTAAAGCTGAGCTTACCCAACAAATCATAAAAGAAATCCAAAAGGCCTATGGGGAAGATCAATCCCTATCTGCGGATTACGGCAGGATCATTCATGAAAAACATTTGAGTCGTTTGAAAGATTATCTTCATGGCCAAAACATTGTTTTCGGTGGTAATGTAGCACAAGACACCCTTTACTTTGGCCCAACGATCGTTGATGAGCCTGCGCCAGACAGTCCGCTTATGAAAGAGGAAGTTTTTGGACCTATTCTTCCCATAGTGAGCTATGAATCAGAACAGCATTTGCACGAAATCCTTGAAAATCGAGAGCGTCCTTTGGCGTTTTATGTGTTTTCAAAAAAGAACAAATTCGTCAACAGCTTGTTTGGCAAGTATTCGTTTGGCGGCGGAGTCGCCAATGATTCTATCATCCATTTTGCCAATGATAATCTTCCTTTTGGCGGGATTGGCAACAGCGGAATGGGCGCTTATCACGGAAAACACAGCTTGGCGTTATTTACACATAAAAAGCCTGTCGTAAAACGCAGCTTTTGGTTTGATATCCCTGGTCGCTATGCCCCCTACCCCAAGTCATTATCCTTTCTAAAATTTTTAATTAAAAATCTTTAATGTCAGAAAAAAAAGTAAGTGAAGCCATTGCATACAGAAGATCCGTTAGGATTTTCGATGACAAAAAAAAAGTAATTACTGGAACTGTCAAGAATTGTCTTGAGCAAGCCCACCTGGCTCCTTCCAGTAGTAACCTGCAATTGTGGGAATTTCATCACATCACCTCCGAAGAAAAATGTAAACTTGTTGCAAAAACATGCTTCAACCAACCCGCTGCAAGCACTGCACAACAATTGGTTGTTGTTGTCGTCAGGAGAGATCTTTGGCGACAAAGGGTAGCAGCCAACATTGAGTTCATCAAAAAAGGATTCCTCAAAAAGAACATTGTCGATCCCGAAACTCAAAAGAAAGCGTTGGGTTACTATCAAGAGATTATCCCCCAATTATACAAAGGAGGAAATCCATTTCGTGGATTTTTGAACAAATTAGTAATGGGAATTAAAGGGCTATCCAAAACAACCTACCGGGAAGTCAACGCAAGCGATTTACGCGTCGTAGGTCACAAAAGTGCTGCCCTCGCCGCTCAAAATTTCATGGTCAGTATGGCCGGCCATGGTTATGACACCTGCCCCATGGAGGGATTTGATTCCAAAAAGGTGAAAAATCTACTTAAACTTCCTGCTGGCGCAGAAATCAGCATGATCATTGGGTGTGGCATCAGAAAAGCTGAAGGTGTATATGGTGACCGTTTTCGCGTTCCTTTTGAAGAAGTTTACAAGGAATCGTAATCATTGATTTACTAGAATAAGGTCCTTTTTTATCTGGTGATTCCGTAGCCTGATGTTTTTTTAGATTTGTCTGTAAACGATTCTAGATGAATTTTTATATTCATCCATAACCGTTGAATTTAAAACCAATTGAATACATAAAAAAATCCCCTCTTTCTGAGGGGATTTTTTTATTCTAGTAACAATTTAAAAATTACTTTTTGTCTTCTAATAATTCCAATCGCTCTAAAATGCTTTTCATTGTTTTCTTATAATGTGCATTTTCAGCTTTTAAAGCCTCAATTTCTTTTTCTTGCGCAATGGTGTGCAAGTACAATTCTTCCACTTTTTCTAGGTTGGTACGAATGTTTTCAGAAATATTCCATCTTCCCGCCGCATCAATGTCAGCACGACTTTGAACACCCGGTAAGTGTTTGTTGGCTTTAACAAAAGCCTCTACCTCTTCTAAAGTAGGTAAAGTATAATCTTTGTTAAACTCTGAACTTCCATCATAATAACTTTCAAACACATAATCTGGATGTGTGAAAGTAACCGTT
Source organism: uncultured Flavobacteriaceae bacterium (assembly GCA_913058385.1). Lineage (GTDB taxonomy): Bacteria > Bacteroidota > Bacteroidia > Flavobacteriales > Flavobacteriaceae > UBA8316. The sequence continues at coordinate 24,002 of CAJXQS010000016.1, read as the reverse complement.
CCAGTTTTGTATATTTCTCCACTTACTCTGGCATCTCCTACAACTTCCAACCTATAGTTGGCTCCTGTTGAAGCAGCTAGCCCCACAAGCAAGGTGTTGCTTACTGTCAAAACTCCTTCGACTGTTGTATTCCCCAGCGTGGCGAGAGAAGTCGTTTGACTTGCTCCTCCCGAAACACCAACGGTTAAGACATTGGTTGCACTATTAAAATTAAGTTCTGCTATGCTTTGACTATCGGTACCCGAATTGGCTAAAGTACTTAAATCTACGGTATCCGATGCTCCTCCTGTGATGCCAATGGTTAAGGTATTGGACGCATCAAGCGAAAGGTTTGCAATGGACTGGCTGTCTGTACCGGTATTGTCAAGATAAGACAAATCAATAGTTTGGCTTGCTCCATTACTAATGGCAATGGTTAATGTATTGCTAGTAGTGTTAAAATTAGAACCTACAATGTCTTGACTAAAATCATCTAAACTCACCGAATTTGTTCCCGAAATCTCTAATACATCACCTGTTAAGCTAAGGGTTTGACTGTCCGTATTAGCAATGGAACTAAAGTCTACTGTGTTTCCTTGTCTTATACTCAATGCAGTTCCATTAAGTGTCAGTGTTTGGTTGTCCGGCGCAACAGGGATTGCAACACTCCCCCCATTGGATAGTGAGATAATATGTCTGTCTATTGAAAGCTGTTGGTAGCTTTCTGTTATACTAGCTGTTCCTGAATCAGCGTTCAAACAATTCCAAGCTTCTTGAGTGCTGTTATAAACTTGGAGGCAGTCCTCTGTCGTATTATAGATCAATAGCCCGTTGGGCACATCGCTTGTAAATGCACTGTCCCGATCTATTGAGCTCATGCGAGGAAACAAGACCCCTTGTGAGGTGCTTTCCAATTCCAAAAGTGCATTGGCATTTACATCGGTGGGATTGTCTCCCAGCTTGGCTTGCGCACTTAAGGTAATGCCTAGGAGCATAAAGCAAGCAGTTAATAAAAGAGTAATTTTTGTTTTCATAGTTCTTGGATTTAATTATTTAATTAATTTGTATTCGTGAATTTGTTATTGAGCTCAGGGCTTTTTCTTTATTATAGGTTCCTATGTCATCTTCTTCAATATTTCCCTCTTTTGGGGTTGGGCTGCCGAGTCTAATCTTTAATAGTAACTCGTGACTGCCTCCCGTGATGGAAGCCAATTGCCCTGCCGTTGGGGCTTGATAGGGATAACCCAAGGTAAACGCACCATCGGTTTTTAACAATAGGGTTCCAGTGATTCCTGCATCAAACTGATAGCCCACAGTGGCTTCGAGCTTTTTATAGCCCAAACCAGTGTTGGCAACCACCGACCATGGAGCAGCAGCCACATAGCGCACTAAGGTAGAACCGACCCAAGACCAGTCGCTACTCAAAGGCAACTTGGCCCCTGCTATGGCGTAAAAGTGTGGGAGGTCTTCCGGGGTGGTGGAAAAACCATTTTGTTCTTTATAGCGTTTTGTGGATAAAATTTCAGGGAGTGAAATCGACAGGAAGTATTTCTCTGATTGCAAATAGATCCCTACTCCTATGTTGGGGTTGAAATGAGAATAGCTTGAAAAAGCTCTGTCTCCCGTCGTTTCTAAATTATTTAAATTATTCAGGTCAACCGAAAAGTTGTTTCCTCCTGCTGCAAGACCCAAATAGAGATTCCATTGGTCGTTTAAAGGCATGAATTTGACCTGAAGCCGCCAATATTCCGAGTGTAAGCGGTAAGTCATAGGCAGCACCTTCTTTCCTTAAATCAGCGGGAGCCATGTTGATCGTGATTTTTTTTCCCGGGAGTTTGTAACCAATATTCTTTAGGGCGGCAGCGATTCTGAAATTACTTTCTCTCACCGCATTATCGGGTAAACCGACCAGGTGGTAACCGATTCCAACATCAATATTGACTTCAATGGTAATGAGTTGAGCATCCACGCCAAAGACAGCGCTTCCATAGACAGAAATTAGCATAAAGGATTGATAAGATTTGGTGTTTAAATATAATGAAATATTAAATACCAGCTCAAAACCTGATTCATAAACACTGTAAAACCGCTACTTTAGGGTTTTAAACTTCTGTAATCCTTGCTTTAACCAGTTTTCATAGGTCACCTTGTCGGTATATTGAATGGGCTGATTGAGCAAAACATTGTCCGGACTCATTAGGACATAAAAAGGTTGAGAGGCACTCTCAAAATTTAAGCTTTGAAATGTCGCCCACTTCTCCCCTATGGTATTGATGGTCTTGATCCTTCCATTGGGATATTGGAAATCAAATTGATCGGTTTCAGGCAACTCCGTTCGGTCATCGATGTATAGAGAAATGATGATGAATTCATCTTTGAGCATTCGATAAACCTCCCCTTGCGACCAAACATTTTCTTCCATTTTTCGGCAATTCACACATGCCCAACCTGTAAAATCAAGCAATATGGGTTTGTTGGTTTTTAAGGCATATTGCTGTCCTACTTCAAAATCCTTAAAGCAATTTAAAGCCAAAGGACAATCGCTTTCTAATTCATAGATACTATAAAAAACTGGGGGTGGAAAACCACTAAGTAAGGACAATTGCCCCTTTTGATCTTTCCCTAATCCTGAACCGAGATAAACCACAAAAATCAAAGCCAAAACAGCCAGTATTCTTTGAATGGGTTTAATTTTTTCTCCTTTAACGTCATGCGGAAACCTAAGCCAACCCATCAAATAAAGAAACAGTAATAGGGAAATGATTAACCAAATGCCTATAAATATTTCTCTTTTCAAAAGTCCCCAATGTCCAACCAAGTCAGCATTCGAAAGGAATTTTAAAGCCAGTGCCAATTCAAGAAAGCCTAAAATCACTTTGATTTTGGTCATCCACCCCCCCGATTTAGGAATCGATTGGAGTGCATTGGGGAAGACGGCAAATAAGGCAAATGGCAAAGCCAATGCTGCGCCAAAACCTCCCATCCCAACTGTCAGTTGCATCGCCCCCGCGTCAGAAGACAAAGAACTTGCAAGTAATGACCCTAAAATTGGACCCGTGCAAGAAAACGAAACGATTGCCAAAGTGAGAGCCATAAAAAAGATTCCCAAGACACCGCCACCTGATGCTGCTGTGTCCGACCGATTGCCCCATCCACTGGGTAAGGTTAATTCGTAATATCCAAAAAAGGAAAAAGCGAAAAAGACAAATACCAAAAAGAAGACGACGTTTAGGACGATATTCGTCGCTATGTTATTTAATATTTGTGGATCTACCGCGTCTAGAAAATGGAAGGGCAAACTTAAAATCAAATAGATAATCAAGATAAAAAATCCATAAAGAACAGCTCTGATGACTCCTTGTTTTTTGGACCCGCTGTGTTTTAAGAAGAAAGAAACCGTCAACGGAATCATGGGGAAAACACAGGGAGTGAGCAAAGCAATAATTCCACCAAGAAAACCCAATAAGAACAAATTAAAATAACCACTCCCCGCTCCCTTATTCGCGTTTTGATCGAGTAGCGATTTGTCTTTAAAGTTAATCTTTAATTTTTCTGATTTTAATTTGCTTGCCGCATCAATGGTTTTTTCTGCAATGGGTTTTACTACATCGGAGGACAGATTAAAATCAAAAGATTCTTCCCTAAAAATACAGACTTTATCATCACAGGCTTGGTAATTGATTTCTCCCGTAATTTGACTGGTTTCGGGTTTAAGCAATCGGATTCGTTGACGGAAGGATGCTTTTTTATCAAAATAAGAAAGCTCCATTTCAAAAATAGGATCAAATTCAGTGATGCTTTCACTCGCTGTGATCGCCCCGACCAATTCATAAGCTTCCCCTTCATTTTTAAAAACAAATTCTGTTGGCACGGGACCATCTTCTGGTAAATCGAGCGCATAGAGGTGCCAATTTTCGATAATTGACGCCTCAAAACTCAAAACATATTCGGTGTTTGATACTTTCTCAAACCCCGTCACCCAGGTCACAGGCTCTTGAGCCTTAAGTATTGTTGCAAACAGAATCGTGTAAAGTAGTAGTAAATTTCTCATTTGAAATAAGTTAATCTATTAAAGTGATTTTGAGGTTGTTTTTATAGGCTAAGGGTGAAATAAATCGTTCATCACATCGATGACCAATGACCCATACAATTTGATTTTCGGAACATAAAAGCCACTGATTTTCCTTTTGAATTTTAGAAAATTTTTGGTCTTTAAAAAATTTGCTCAACAATTTCTTGCCCCTCATCCCAGAAGGAAAAAAATGGTCGCCCTCTTCCCACTTTCTTATTTTTAAAGGGAATTTAATTTTATCAAATTTCAAAAAAGCAGTTTTGTTGTTTGGAGAATTCACAGAATTATTTTGTTCAAACTTCAGGTTTAATGGAACCGTAATTTCTTGAGTGTCCTCCAGAACAAAATAAGATTCCGATTTATTAAATTCTTTTTTAACAGAAATAATTAATTGATCTCGATCTTTTAAAATACGATGGGTATCCGATTCTAAAAACTTACCCGATTGAGCAGCAACTAAAGCCTTCAGACTTGCAAGGTCTGGGAAACCATATGCACGAAAAAGTTCATACCACAAGGCATCGTTAGATTGAATTGAAATTAATGATTCGATTGAGATATAAATTAATTCTTTATCGATTAAGAAATGTTTCTCTTTAAAATCATTTACAATTTGATCAAAGGCAATACGAGTTGAATTGAGATTTAAGAGTGAAGTTTTGAAACCCTCTAAAAATTGTGGCTGAACTTTTATTAATTCTGAAATTACCTCATGTCGCAATTGATTCCTTAAATAATCTAAAGTTGCATTCGAGCTGTCTTCCCTCCATTCCAATTGGTGTTTTTGAGCATAATTTAAAATCATCTCCCTTGAAAAAGGCAAGAGCGGTCTTAAAAGCGTATTCGTTTGCTCAGGAATCCCCAAAAGTCCTTTGAGACCTGATCCCCGTGATAGGTTGATCAGAAATGTTTCTAAGCTGTCATTGAGGTGGTGGCCAGTTGCAATTTTAGAATAATCATTTGCAACCCTTATTTCTTCAAACCATTGATAGCGTAATTCTCTAGCAGCCATCTGAGTAGAAAGCTTATGCTTTTCAATGTGAACCTTGGTGTTAAAAGTGGTTTCAAAAAACTTACAGTTAAATTGTTCGGATAATTTTCGGACAAAAGTCGCATCTTTATCACTTTCAACTCCTCTTAGATTAAAATTACAATGTGCAATTCCAAAATTTAATTTACTCTTAAAAAACAAATCTGACATTACTACGCTGTCAAGCCCTCCACTAACCGTGAGTAGAATGGAATCACTTCGGGAGATTCCTAAACTTTTAATATGGGCTTGAAACTCGAGTAACATTTTGCAAATTTAGAGAAGAAATAACTATAATTCATCCCAATAAAAATAAATCCAAAACCAACCTACTATTTCTTTTGTGTCGATTTTTTTTGAAAAACAAAAATAAATGTTGAAATTTGCACCGTTATGAACAATAATATAATCTTAAATATTGTTTCACCAATCGCTCCGTTGCGCTTTCCGCGTCGTAACCGTCGCCCCTAGTGGGTATCATATCAAGTATGAGACTCAGGTGCGTCCGGTCTCGTTTTCCAAGAATCTTTCTATTTTTTTTAAACTTAAACACATTTGTCAATAATGGAAATTATTATTGCCAACTCAAGACATATTAAACACTCAAAAGCGATTAGCGTTTGTATCGGTGAATCGGCAAAAGTCAGAGGAACTGGTATTGCCAGGAGAAGCGCTGAATACATCAGTAAAAAAATGGAATCTGGAAATGCGATTATTGCATTAGACAATGATCAATTTGCTGGATTTTGCTACATCGAAGTCTGGGGGCATGGAAAATATGTTGCGCATTCGGGCTTGATCGTGAACCCAGACCACCGGGGAAAAGGACTTGCTAAAAAAATAAAACAAAGGGTATTTAGGCTTTCAAAAGAAAAATATGCCGATGCAAAAATATTTGGAATCACTACTGGAATGGCGGTGATGAATATCAACTATGAACTGGGTTATAAACCCGTTTCATTTTCTGAATTAACCGATGATCCGGATTTCTGGAAAGGCTGTCAGACCTGCAAGAACTATGACGTATTGACCCGTACAGAAAGAAGTATGTGTCTTTGCACAGGCATGCTTTATGATCCTCAAAAGATAAAAATAAATTGAAAAATAATTCAAATGGCGAATAAAACATTGGTACTGGCATACAGTGGAGGTTTAGACACTTCCTATTGCCTTAAAAAACTATCACAAGAAGGATTTGACATTCACGCGGTGAGTGTAAATACAGGAGGGTTTTCTTCTGATGAAATTAAAACCATGGAAGCCAAAGCGCTAAAAATGGGTGCTTTTTCTTATAAATCAATCGACGCTTTGAAATCTTTTTATTCCAAAGTCGTGAAATACTTGGTTTTTGGAAACGTACTTAAAAATGGAACCTATCCACTTTCCGTAAGCGCAGAGAGGATCGTTCAGGCACTCGAAATAATCGCTTATGCAAAAGAAATAAAAGCAGACGCCATTGCTCATGGAAGCACTGGAGCTGGGAACGACCAGGTCCGATTTGATTTGATTTTTCAGGTATTAGCCCCAGGGATAGAAATCATTACGCCCATCAGAGATCAACAACTCTCGAGAGAAGCTGAAATCGAATACCTAAAAGAACAAGGAGTCGAAATGGCTTGGGAAAAAGCTCAGTATTCAATCAACCAAGGTCTTTGGGGTACAAGTGTGGGAGGAAAAGAGACCTTAACATCAGATAAAAGTTTACCTGAATCGGCCTATCCTAGTCAGGTTCAAAAAAATACTCCTGAAAAAGTGACCCTTAATTTTGAAAAAGGGGAACTGGTTGGTTTAAATGGGAAAAAAGACACTGCCGTTAACAATATCATGGCACTGCAAGAACTAGCTAAGCAGTTTGGAATTGGAAGAGAAATTCATGTAGGAGATACAATTATTGGAATTAAAGGAAGGGTCGGTTTTGAAGCTGCTGCACCTTTAATCATAATAAAAGCGCACCACCTTTTAGAAAAACATACGCTCAGCAAATGGCAGTTGTTTCAAAAAGAACAGTCCGGTAGTTTCTATGGAATGTTACTTCACGAGGGGCAATATCTTGATCCAGTAATGAGAGATTTAGAAGCCTTTTTAACGAGCAGTCAGGAAAATGTAACTGGAAGGGTAATGGTAACCCTTCACCCCTATCGATTTGAATTGGAGGGAATCGATTCTCCACACGATTTGATGAACGCCTCTTTTGGCAGTTATGGAGAAATGAACAAAGGTTGGACCGCAGATGATGCAAAAGGCTTTATCAAGATCATTTCGAATCAAAATAAAATTTACCAACACGTAAATAATAAATAATGAAAAAAGTTGGAATAATAGGAGGTTCAGGGTATACAGGCGGAGAGCTAATCAGATTGGTGCTACACCACCCTGCTTTGGCGTTAGATTTTATCTACAGCACCACCCGACCCGGTACACCACTACATGACACACATGTTGATTTATTGGGAACAGAAATTCCTGATTTTACAGATCAGATTAACCCAGCAGTTGATGTGGTTTTCTTGTGTGTAGGTCATGGAAAGTCGGCAGGGTTTTTAAAAGAAAATAAATTTTCGGAAGCAACAATCATCATTGATTTAAGCAATGATTTTAGATTAAAAAATGATGCTTCTTTTCAAGGTTATAATTTTGTTTACGGGCTTCCAGAATTACAAAGAGAGACCATAGAAAAGGCGACTGCCATTGCGAATCCGGGTTGTTTTGCTACAGCTATTCAGCTGGCATTATTACCTTTGGCAAGAAAGGGCATGATCACCAACCCAGTTCATATAAATGCCACCACTGGAAGTACAGGAGCAGGCGTTGGTTTAAGTGCAAGTTCCCATTTTAGTTGGAGAAACAACAACTTGTCTTGGTACAAGCCTTTTACCCACCAACATTTGGGAGAAATAGGTGAAACCTTAGACAATCCTAAGCTATATTTCCTCCCGCAAAGAGGTGATTTTACCAGAGGAATTTTTGCCAGTTGCTATACTTTCTTTGATGGAAATTTAGAAGACGCAAAAACCATTTATAAGGATTTTTATAAATCACATCCTTTTACGCACGTATCAGAAAATGAAGTTGCGTTAAAACAAGTCATTAATACCAATAATTGTGCTATTCATTTGCACCAGTTTGAAGATCAATTATTAATTACCTCTGTGATAGACAATCTTATTAAAGGAGCATCTGGTCAAGCCATTCAGAATCTGAACCTCATCATGGGTTGGGAGGAAGATTTGGGTTTAAGATTAAAAGCAAGTATATTTTAAAATATTAATAAAATAATAATTATGAAAATAGCCATCATAGGGTCAGGAAATTTAGGTTTAAGTATTGCCAAAGGATTGGTTTACAACAATACTTACACTTCACTTTACCTCACAAAAAGAGACCTCAGTTCAATTGAAAACTGGAAAGAATACAACAATGTTAAAATCACATCTGACAACAAAGAAGCTGTGAAAAATTCTGACATTATCATTTTTACGGTACAACCTTCACAATTTGATTCCATCTTGGATGACATTAAAGAGGTATTAAATGATAAGCACGTGCTTATTTCTGCAATAACTGGTTTCAGTATCGGAAGAATGGAAGATAAATTAGATGCTAAATACCCAATTATTCGAAGCATGCCGAATACAGCTATTTCGGTAGGGAAATCAATGACTTGCTTGTGTTCCAATGTGGTCGGAGAAAAAAGAATTGCCATCGCAGAAGCCATTTTTAATGGACTGGGTACGACAATAAAAATTGAAGAAGACAGAATGCAAGCAGCAACGGTGATTTGTGCCAGTGGAATTGCGTTCTGGATGAGGTTAATCAGGGCGACCACGCAAGGTGGTGTTCAGATGGGATTTGACGCCGATGAATCGATGCAGATGTCCATGCATACAGCGCTAGGGGCAGCAAGTCTTCTTATCGAAACCAACTCGCATCCTGAAAAAGAAATTGATAAGGTTACTACCCCAAAAGGTTGTACCATCACCGGGTTAAACGAAATGGAACACCAAGGGCTGAGTTCTTCATTGATTAAAGGTTTGATGGCCTCCTTTGAAAAAATAAATGAAATAAAAATTCAATGAAATTATTTGATGTATATCCTTTGTACGATGTCTGTCCAGTAAGGGCTAAAGATGTTCATGTCTATGATGAGAAAGGGACTGAATACCTTGATCTCTATGGAGGTCATGCGGTCATTTCGGTAGGCCATGGTCATCCGCATTATGTGGAGCAACTTGAAAAACAACTGCATAAAATCGCCTTTTATTCCAATGCAATTATCAACCCTTTGCAGCAAGAATTGGCAGATAAAATTGGGAATCATTCTTGTTTACACGACTATCAAATGTTCTTGTGTAGTTCGGGTGCCGAAGCCAATGAAAATGCCTTGAAACTGGCTTCCTTTCAGACAGGAAAAAAAAGAGTGATTGCATTTAAAAATGCTTTTCATGGAAGAACCAGTGCCGCGGTTGCCGCGACGGACAACAGAAATATTAATGCACCGTTAAACCAGCAACAAGAAGTTACATTTTTGGCTTTCAATGATTCGCAAGCGCTGGAGGAAGAACTAAAAAAAGGAGATGTTTGTGCTGTCATTTTCGAACCCATTCAAGGAGTCGGAGGGCTCGACATGCCTGAAGATGATTTTGTTTTTCAAATGGAAAGTTTGTGCAATCAATACAATACTTGTTTAATCGCTGACGAGGTTCAATCTGGATTTTCAAGATCTGGGACTTTCTTTGCTTTTCAAAAAAACAACATTCAACCGCACATCATCACTATGGCCAAAGGAATGGGAAATGGTTTTCCAATTGGAGGTATTTTGGTGCATCCTGACATAAAGTCCAAATACGGGATGCTCGGTACAACATTTGGAGGAAATCACTTGGCCTGTGTTGCCTCAATTGCTGTTTTGGATATTCTCAAAAATGAAAACTTACAAAACCATGCCAAAACCATGGAAGTCTATTTTAGATCACTTGCCAAAAAGTTAAATGGCGTTAAAATAAAGGGAAGAGGACTCATGCTGGGCTTGGAATTTGACTTTGAAGTGGGACCACTTAGAAAAAGGCTTATTTATGAAAAACATATTTTTACTGGAGGAAGTAGCAATAAGAACGTATTGAGAATCTTACCTCCTTTGACCGTTCAAAAGGCGCATTTTGATCAACTTTTTGAAGCATTAGAAGAATTATTATGAAGCATTTTATCACCTTAGCAGATTTACCAGATTTTAATAAAACACTTGCCAGCGCAATTGAATTAAAAAAAGATGCTACTAGATTTGATTCCATTGGAAAGGGCAAGACTTTGGGGATGTTGTTCTTTAATCCCAGTTTAAGAACTCGGTTGAGCACTCAAAAAGCTGCTCAAAACTTGGGGGTTCATACCATGGTTATGAATTTCAGTAATGAAGCTTGGGCGCTAGAATTTGAGGATGGAACCAAAATGAGTGGACTCAGGTCGGAACACGTAAAAGAAGCTGCTGCAGTAGTTTCTCAGTATTGCGATATGGTTGCCATTCGAGCATTTGCTTCACTTACGGATAAGGAAAAAGATGAGGCTGAAATTGTATTAAAAAGCTTTGCCAAATATGCGAGTGTACCCATTATCAACATGGAAAGTGCTACTGCGCATCCTTTGCAAGGATTGGCAGATGCCATTACAATTACAGAACACCAAACCATTCATAGACCCAAAGTCGTTTTGACATGGGCGCCACATCCAAAAGCACTTCCCCATGCCGTTGGAAATTCATTTACAAAAATGATGAACTACTTGGCGGCAGATTTTGTAATTGCGCATCCGGAGGGTTACGCATTGAATCCTGAAATTACTAAAGGAATCAAATGTGTCACCAACCAGGAAGAAGCATTAAAAGGAGCTGACTTTGTGTATGCAAAGAATTGGTGTTCTTATGAAAAATATGGACAAATACTCAGAACCGATGATGAATGGATGCTTACTCAAGAAAAAATGGAATTGACAAACAATGGAAAGTTTATGCATTGCCTTCCGATAAGAAGGAACATTGTAGCGGCTGATGGTGTATTGGACAGCCCAAATTCTTTGGTTATAAAACAGTCAGAAAACAGAACTTATGCGGCACAAGCCGTCTTAAAACAACTTTTGGAAAATGGATAAGCTTTCGGTTGTCAAAATTGGTGGAAATGTCATTGAAGACGCTAAAGTTTTAGCTTCTTTCTTAAAAGATTTCTCAGTGCTTGAGGGATTAAAAATTTTGGTCCATGGAGGCGGAAAAAAAGCCACCGAAATGGCACATCAACTTGATGTTCCTGTTCAAATGATAGAAGGCAGAAGAATCACAGATGCTGCCAACTTAGAAATCATCACCATGCTATATGGAGGTAAAATCAACAAGAATATTGTAGCCCAACTACAAGCGTTGAACTGTAACTCGATCGGACTTTCTGGAGCAGACGGCAACGCGATATCGGCCGTAAAAAGACCTGTTGATAAAATAGATTATGGTTTTGTTGGAGACATTATTGCTGTTAATGAAAACCTATTTCAATTACTCCTAAACAATGGGCTCAACCCTGTATGTTGTGCCATATCGCATGATGAAAAAGGGCAGTTACTAAACACCAATGCAGACACGATTGCAGCATCAATTGCAAAAACTTTATCTAAACATTTTGAAGTATCTTTGTGGTATTGTTTTGAAAAAAACGGAGTACTCAGATCCATTGAAGACGAGCAAAGTGTCATTGAGTCCATTCAGCCTTCAAACTATGCTGACCTCAAATCAAAAGGAATCATCAATGCAGGAATGATTCCTAAAATTGACAATTGTTTTGATGCGTTAAGTAATGGCGTGAAAATGGTTAAAATTGGATCCCCAAAAATGATCAATGGAAATGACAATCATACTACCTTGATATTATAATATGAAAAATGAGTTGACAGAAAAAGCAATTGCATTGTTAAAGGATTTAATCGGTATTCAGTCGTTTTCGGGCGCTGAGAATAAAACTGCTGATAGAATCGAGCAATGGTTTGTGCTGAATGAAGTGAAGTTTAATAGAGATGGAAATAATGTTTGGGCTTTAAATAAATATTATGATTCGAGTAAGCCCACCTTACTTTTAAATTCCCACCATGACACCGTAAAACCCAATGCTGCTTATACGAGAGACCCCTACAAAGCAGAAGTTATTGATGGGAAACTCTATGGATTGGGAAGCAACGATGCGGGAGGGGCATTGGTTTCCTTGATTGCTTTATTTACCCATTACTACAATCACAAAGAATTAAAATACAATCTCCTCATCGCAGCAAGTGCAGAGGAAGAAACTGCTGGAAAAAATAGTTTGAGAGGATTATTGTCTAAACTCCCCAAGATAGATCTGGCCATCGTGGGTGAACCTACGGAAATGCAAATGGCAATAGCTGAAAAAGGTTTGATTGTTTTTGATGGAGTTATCGAAGGAACTGCAAGTCATGCTGCACATCAAAACAATGACAGTGCCATTATGAAGTTACCTAAAGTTTTGGAGTGGTTTGGAGATTTTTCTTTTGATAAAAAATCAGATTTCCTAGGCCCCGTTAAGGTGACCGTAACGCAAGTTGAAGCAGGGAAAGAACACAATGTCATTCCAGCGAAAGTGAATATTGTTGTTGACGTCAGAGTAAATGATAAATACACCAACGAGGAAGCTGCAGAAATATTAATTAAAGAAGCCCCTTGTAAATTAACTCCCAGGTCATTGAGATTGGGGTCCTCTTCTATTGATGTCCACCATGAATTGATTCAATCCGGAATTAAATTAGGTAGAACCACCTATGGATCTCCAACACTTTCTGATCAAGCAGCACTGGACTGTCCTTCTCTAAAAATGGGACCGGGATTGTCCACCAGATCTCACACAGCAGATGAATATATTTTTGTTAATGAGATTGAGGAGGCCATTGATATTTATATTGAGTTATTAGGAGAAATTTTATAAAAAATAATAAAGAAAGCATGAAACTTTGGCAAAAAAAACAATCGGCACATGAAAAAATAGATCACTTTACTGTCGGTAGAGACCGTGAATATGACCTTGTTTTGGCAGCATATGATTGTACGGCTTCCATTGCGCATGCAAAAATGTTGTCCAAAATAGGATTATTAACTGAAAAAGAATCGCAAACATTAACTACAGAACTCGAGGCTTTAAAAACTTCGGCTGAAGCAAGTAACTTTGTAATAGAAGATGATTTCGAAGACATGCATTCTAAGATTGAGTTTGTGTTAACCGAAAAACTAGGAGACCTCGGTAAAAAAATTCATACCGCCAGATCGAGAAACGATCAGGTTTTAGTTGCAATTCATCTTTATCTAAAAAAGGAAATAAGTGAAATAAAATCTTTATCCCTTGACTTTTTCAACCTTCTAATGGAACTCGCTGAAAATCACCAAAATGATTTAATGCCAGGCTACACTCACTTTCAGGTGGCCATGCCCAGCTCCTTTGGTTTATGGTTTTCTGCCTATGCAGAAAGTTTAATTGATGATTTAACGCTTCTTAATGCTGCTCAAAAAATAGTAGATCAAAATCCTATGGGAAGCGCCGCAGGCTATGGCTCCTCGTTTCCTATTGACAGGGAAGAAACCACTCAGCTAATGGCGTTTTCTGACTTGAAGTACAATGTTATGGCAGCCCAAATGAGCAGAGGTAAGGCAGAAAAAATCACAGCCACAGGTATCGCTGGTGTTTCAGCAACACTTGCAAAGCTTGCAATGGACATCTGTTTGTACATGAGTCAAGAGTTTAATTTCATTACTTTTCCCGACAATTTGACAACGGGATCGAGCATCATGCCGCATAAGAAAAATCCAGATGTTTTTGAATTGATTAGAGGGAAATGTAATTTACTACAAGGGCTTCCTAATCAATTGGCGCTATTGACCTCAAATCTCCCAGGAGGATATCACAGGGAAATGCAATTGGCTAAGGGTCCAATCATTGACGCGATTCAGGAAATAAAAAGTTGCTTGGATATTTTTACTTTTAGTTTAAAAGAAATTCAAATCAGAAAAGACATCCTTAAAGATTCAAAATACGATTATGTGTTTAGTGTTGACACCCTCAACGAATGGGTAAAAGAAGGAATGCCTTTTAGAGATGCCTACCGAAAAATGGGAAGTGATATCGCTAATGGAAATTATTCTCCAAAGCGCGATTTGGATCACACCCACGTTGGGAGTTTGGGTAATTTATCTTTGGATAAAATAAAAGCTAAAATGAAAAAGGCAATGGAATAAACCAACGCCTTTATCTTTTCATAATTTCAGAAACTCATTACATGTGCAGAGCGCGGTCTCCAGTAGCTGCAAGCGCGGCTTCTTTGACTGCTTCGGCATAGGTAGGATGGGAGTGACTCATTCTTGCAATGTCTTCGGCTGAAGCTCTAAATTCCATCGCGGTAACAGCTTCGGCGATTAGATCGGCAGCTCGTGCGCCAATCATATGAACACCTAAAACCTCATCGGTAGTCGCATCGGCAAGTATTTTAACAAAACCATCTAAGTCTCCACTGGCTCTGGAACGTCCCAGCGCGCGCATTGGGAATTGACCGCTTTTATAGTTTACACCAGCACTTTTTAATTGTTCTTCTGTTTTCCCAACAGCAGCGACTTCCGGCCAAGTGTAAATAACGTTTGGAATTAAATTATAATCAATATGAGGCTTTTGACCTGCAAGTATTTCAGCAACCATCACTCCTTCTTCTTCAGCCTTATGCGCCAACATTGCACCACGAACAACATCTCCAATGGCATAGACATTCGGTGCAGTAGTTTGCATGTGATCGTTCACCTCAACTTGTCCACGATCGGTGATTTTCACACCCGCTGCTTCTGCATTTAAATTGTCTGTATAAGGACGTCTGCCAACGGATACCAGACAATAGTCTCCTTCAAAAGAAACTTCGTTGCCTTTCGCATCTTTTGCCAGAACCGTTACAAGGTCGCCATTTCGGGTAACATTGCTTACTTGATGGGATAAGTAAAACTTAACTTTTTGTTTTTTCATCACTTTCATCAATTCTTTTGAAAGTGCGGCATCCATAACAGGAGTTATCCTGTCTGCATATTCTATTACAGAGACCTCGGCACCCAATCGACGGTAAACCTGACCCAATTCTAATCCGATTACACCTCCACCCACTACAACCAAGTGCTTTGGAATTTCTTTAAGTTTTAAAGCTTCTGTTGAGGTAATAACTCTTTCTTTATCAAGTGTTATAAAGGGCAAACTCCCTGGTTTTGATCCAGTGGCTATGATGATGTTTTTTGCAGTAATTTCTAGCTCTTGATCCCCCATAATGGTCAAGGTTGTTGCATCCTTAAAAGAGCCCAATCCTTGAAATACAGTGATTTTATTTTTATCCATCAAAAAATCAATTCCCTTTGTGGTCTGTTCCACAACAGCTGCCTTCCGGGAAATCATTTTCTCAAGATTAACCTTTATTTCCCCGGGAATTTCTATTCCATGTCCATCGAAATGCTTCACTGCATCCTCATAATGATGAGAAGAGTCTAGAAGAGATTTTGAGGGAATACAACCTACATTCAAGCAAGTTCCTCCTAAGGTTTTATATTTTTCTATTATTGCTGTTTTCATGCCCAACTGAGCACATCTGATTGCGGCTACATAGCCTCCAGGTCCTGATCCAACAACGGCAACGTCAAAAGATTGCATAATCTTATTTTTTATTTGATTCAAAAATACAAATGTTTGTGGCTTCCCTACTCGATGGAATAATTTTTTTTAAAAAAAATACAACCCATTCGTTTTAATTTCGATTGGAATTAAATTTTAAATCATAAAAGTCTAACTTGTAAAAAGAAAAATCATACAATTGAAAACACCTTCTCTGTCCCTTAAAGTCGCATTAATTCCGGTTGTCATTTTAGTTTTATTATTGGCTTTGAATGTCTTCATCTATGGAGATGACGCACTGAGCGGATCTAATCAATTCATACTTTTAGTGGGAGCTGCAGTTGCGAGCTTGATTGGTTTTCAACATAAAGTTGATTATGAAACACTATTAAAAAAAATTGGTGAAAACCTAAAATCTGTAACGGGTGCAATTCTAATTTTATTATTTGTTGGTGCACTCGCTGGAACCTGGCTATTGAGCGGTATCATTCCAGCAATGATTTATTATGGGTTACAAATCATCCATCCTTCGGTGTTTTTACCAGCATGTATTGTGATTTGCGCAATTATTTCGTTGGCCACTGGAAGTAGTTGGACCACCTCGGCCACGGTGGGAATTGCACTCATAGGAATTGGAAGAGCGATGGACTTACCCGTCGGAATGGTGGCGGGAGCGGTGATTTCAGGTGCTTACTTTGGAGATAAGCTATCCCCTTTAAGCGACACAACAAACCTAGCACCTGCGATGGCAGGAGGATCGCTTTTTACCCACATTCGTTATATGACCCACACTACCCTTCCCAGCATAACAATTACTTTTTTTGTTTTTGTGATTCTTGGACTTACTCAAACAAGTAATGGAAATGTCGACACGCTGAGCCTGATCACTGCCATTACCGATAAGTTTAACATCAGTCTTTGGTTGTTTGTCGTTCCGATTTCAGTGATCCTAATGATTGTTAAAAAAGCGCCACCATTAGTGGCATTATTCATTGGGACGCTTTTAGGTGCCGTTTTTGCTTTAATTTTTCAAACAACATTAATTCTTGAGCTTTCGGGCGTAGAAAAACTAGACTATACCAGTGTCTATAAAACCATAATGAATGCCATTACTGTCGATACCCAAATTGAAACATCGAACGTGCTTCTCAATGAGCTATTCTCTTCGGGTGGGATGCAAGGAATGCTCGGAACCATCTGGTTGATTATCTGCGCGATGGTTTTTGGTGGGGTAATGGATGCAATCGGCGCTCTAAAATCTATCAGTAATGCTCTTTTAGAATGGGCAACTTCAACCTTTCAACTTTTTGCCAGTACGGTCGCCTCTTGTTTGGCCATTAATCTGACAGCTTCTGACCAATACCTTTCAATAGTGATTCCTGGTAAAATGTTTGCCAAGGCCTACAAGGATAGAGACTTAGCCCCAGAAAACTTAAGTCGAACTCTTGAAGATTCTGGAACAGTGACTTCGGTATTAATCCCTTGGAACACCTGTGGAGCTTATCAATCTGGTGTCCTAGGGGTCTCTGTTGGAGAATATTTTATTTATGCTGTTTTTAATTGGATCAGTCCAATAACAACTTTGATTTATGCTGCATTCAGTATTAAAATCAAGATGATTAGCGCTAGTAAATAAGGTTGCTAAAAATAGATTTCAGATCAATTATAAATCGTAATTCAAATTAAAAATAGTTGACAAAGCCTGCACTTTTTTCTAGTCGCTATTTATTTAGAGGTTTTGAATTTGAATTCGTATTTTTGTAGAACAAGTTCAATCAATGGCAAAAAAGCGATCAGGCCCTCGTGTCCCTGAATTTAAGGAAAATAAGGTAAAAAAACAACGCAGTAGAGAAATCTTGCTGGGCAGTTTTCTTATGCTCACCGGGTTTCTACTGATTGTCTCTTTTATATCTTATTTCTTCAATTGGCAAACCGATCAAAGTACAATCGACGTTTTCTTGGATCGAAATATTCAGTCAAAAAATCTTTTAAATAAAATTGGTGCCGCTACCAGTCATTTTTTTATCTATAAATTATTTGGAATTGCATCTTTTATAGTTCCTTCCTTGATCGCGTATTCGGGTTACCTGCTTTTTTTTAGCAAATCAAAAGCATCTTTGTTGATGTATTGGAGTTGGGGGATTTCCTACATACTATGGATCACTATTGCCTTAGGTTTCTATCATTCCTTATCCCCATTATTAAGTGGTTTGGTCGGTTATGAAATCAATTCCTTTTTGGTGATCTATTTGGGGAATATTGGTTTGGTTACTGTTCTAATCTTTTTGATTTTATGCATTTTGGTGATTCAATGGAAACTAACTCCTGAAAAAATCATTAATTATTTTAGCAAAAAAGATCTCGACAGCACGGCAGAAGCACCACCAGAAAACAATTTAGATTTTGAAATGGAAGGCTTTTTAGAAAGGCCAGTAGATGAAAAAGAAATCCCTTCAGAAAATGTCACTTCAAGTCCTTCAATGGAAATCATAGCGCCAATAGCTGCTTCCGAGCCTGAAGTAGCAGAGAACCTCACCATTGAGGTTGAAAAGATAAATGAAGAAGAAAGTATTACGGACAATCTCGCGCAAGAGTTAGTGGAAAAGCACGGTTTTTTTGACCCCACCTTGGAGTTGAGTAAATATCGTTTTCCTTCCTATGATTTATTAAAGGATTATGGAGAAAGCACGATTACCATCAACCAAGAAGAACTTGAACTCAATAAGAATAAAATTGTTGATACTTTAAACAATTATAAAATTGGGATTTCTAAAATTAAAGCAACCGTCGGGCCAACCGTTACTTTGTATGAAATTGTTCCTGAGGCAGGAATTAGAATTTCTAAAATTAAAAATTTAGAGGATGATATTGCACTTTCGCTTTCCGCATTAGGTATTCGAATTATTGCACCAATTCCGGGTAAAGGAACCATCGGAATAGAAGTTCCGAATCAAAACCCCAGTATTGTTTCGATGCGATCCGTTATAAGTTCTCCTAAATTTCAAAAGGCTGAAATGGAACTTCCCATTGCATTGGGTAAAACCATCAGCAACGAAACTTTTGTTGTAGACTTAGCAAAAATGCCTCACCTGCTCATGGCAGGAGCAACCGGTCAGGGAAAGTCTGTAGGGTTAAATGCTGTACTTTCTTCCTTGCTATACAAGAAACATCCTTCTGAAGTTAAGTTTGTTTTGGTCGATCCTAAAAAGGTTGAGTTAAATATTTACAATAAAATTGAAAGACACTATTTGGCCAAACTTCCCGACACGGAAGATGCCATAATCACTGATAACACCAAAGTGATTCATACCCTTAATTCCTTATGTATTGAGATGGACAATCGGTATGAGTTGCTCAAGAACGGAATGTGTCGTAATTTAAAAGAATACAATACCAAGTATCGTGAGCGTAAATTAAATCCAAATGATGGTCATAGCTTTCTCCCTTATATCGTTTTGGTTGTTGATGAATTTGCTGACTTGATCATGACCGCTGGAAAAGAGGTCGAAACCCCCATTGCTCGACTGGCACAGCTGGCCAGAGCAATTGGAATACACTTAATTATTGCAACGCAACGGCCCTCTGTCAATGTGATAACAGGGATTATCAAAGCCAACTTCCCTGCTCGGATTGCCTTCAGGGTAGCTTCTAAGACCGATTCAAGAACCATTCTCGACTCTGGAGGCGCCGATCAACTGATTGGACGGGGAGACATGCTTTATACGCAAGGAAATGATTTGACTAGAATTCAATGTGCATTTATCGATACTCCAGAAGTTCAAAAAGTTGCTGATCATATCGGAGGACAAATGGGCTATCCGGATGCCTATTTACTCCCAGAATATGTAGATGAGAACACCAGTACTCTTGACATTGATCCTTCTGAAAGGGATGACCTTTTTAGAGCTGCTGCGGAAGTGATTGTAACAGCCCAACAAGGATCAGCCTCCCTCCTGCAACGGAAATTAAAACTTGGATACAATCGTGCTGGAAGAATCATTGATCAAATGGAATCTGCTGGTATCGTTGGCCCATTTGAAGGCAGTAAAGCGCGACAAGTGTTGCTGCCCGATCTGGTTGCATTGGATATATTTTTTAACAATGAAGGGCTCTAAATTTAACCTCATGAATAATAAAATTTTATTTTTAATTGTTTGCTTAAACGCTTTTTTTATTGAAGCTCAAACTTCAATGGAGGCAAAAAAGCTATTAGAAAATGTTTCTAAACAAATCGAGAGTTATGATAACATAAAGTTTGAGTTTAATTATGTTTTAAACAATCGTAAAGAACAAATTAATCAAGAAAGTAAAGGAGAGATAACCGTAGCCGGAGATTTATACAAATTAGATTTCCTTGAAGCTACTCAGCTCTACGATGGCAAGTCTCTCCATACCATAATTCCTGAAAACGAAGAAATTACAATTACTACTCCGGAGGAAGGCGCCGATTTTGGAATCAATCCAACAGCCTTATTACATTTTTACAAAGAGGGTTATGATTATCAATGGGACATAACACAACGAATTGAGGGTAAAAAAATTCAATTTATTAAATTAATACCCACCGAGGAAGATGCTGAAATACTTTCGATATTAATTGGAATTGATGTCTCAAGAAAGCACATTTTCAGAATCATTGAAGTCGGAATAAACGGAACTTATACTACGCTAACGATCAATGACATGCAAGTGAACACGCCTTTGTTGGAAGATTATTTTGTGTTCGATAAAAAAAAATATCCTGATTATTATATAAACGACTAGGATGTTAAAAATCATTGACCGATATCTTATTAAAGAATATCTGACCCGTTTGGTCAGTGTTTTCAGTATTTGTTTTTTAATTTTTATTGTACAGACTTTTTGGCTATTTATTGATGAACTGGCAGGAAAAGGACTCGATTTTGATACAATCTTAAAATTCTTGGTTTATTACTCTCCGAAGTTAATTCCTTTGGTTTTACCCTTATCGGTTGTCTTGGCTTCCTTGATGACTTTTGGATCGCTGGCTGAAAACTATGAATTTGCCGCAATGAAATCCACAGGGATTTCTCTTTTCCGTGCCATGACTCCCTTGATTATACTTCACATTGCATTGGGCATAGGAGCATTTTATTTTTCAAACCATGTCATTCCTTATGGAGAATTAAAATCCTATAACCTGAGGAAAAATTTAGCGAAATTAAAACCTGCCATTGCGATCAGGGAAGGAGTTTTTAACGATTTGGGGCAGATGAGTATTAAGGTGAAAAGAAAGTATGGCCCGGATGACAGATTGTTAGAAGAT
The DNA here is from genome assembly GCA_913058385.1 of uncultured Flavobacteriaceae bacterium. Classification (GTDB taxonomy): domain Bacteria; phylum Bacteroidota; class Bacteroidia; order Flavobacteriales; family Flavobacteriaceae; genus UBA8316. The sequence continues at coordinate 2,970 of CAJXQS010000016.1, read as the reverse complement.
GTAATTATTCATGAAAAAACAAAAGATTACACGAACAGAATCGTAATTAAAGCGGTCAGTGGAGAACTTAAAAGCAAAACCACGGATGCCAATCTTCAGCTGGTTTTATATGACGGGAATCGATATGAAGAAATTAAAGAAAAAGGCAATAGAAACAAATACAGGTACCCCCATGCAAAAGTTCATTTTAAAGAATATATAATGAATATCGATTTGTCTCAATTCAACAATATCGATCTTACAGAAGAGAAATACACCACCACCTACAGGATGCAAAAAGTAGCTCAACTCAGAACCAGTATTGACTCTCTCGAAATTAACTTTAAAACTCAAAAGAAAATTTTTAGTGAAAATTTAAATAAAAAACATTCCTTAAAAAAAGTAAGGCAATCAAAGAAGGAAGAAGAAGAAGTACTAAAAGACACTTTATTCCAAGCCAATGTGCTCGATTTCGTTGACAAGAAAGACCTTTGGAAGGTAAGACAGACGATTCAAAAATCAATCAGCACAACCAAGGGAATCATAACCAGTTTGGAAAATAAAAAACGTAATTATTTTATTTATCAAAAAGTAATCAATCTACACAAGATCGCTTTCTATGATCGTTTTACATTAGTTTTCGCCTGTATTTTTCTCTTTTTGATTGGTGCTTCTATTGGTGCGATTATCCGAAAAGGAGGCTTGGGCCTTCCCCTAGTGATCGCCGTAATCATTTTCTTATCCTACCACTATATCGGTATCTTTGGTAAAAATGCAGCAGAAGACAATAGTGTATCCCCTGAATTTGCCAGTTGGATCTCGACACTTATTATTGCCCCTTTCGGGTATTATTTAACAAAACGCGCAAACTCGGATAAACCATTTATTAATTTTGATTTTATTACAGTTCCGATTTATAATTTATTTAAAAAATATGCAAGCAAAGAAAGTGCTTGACTCTTATGGAAGAAATAGTATTGAATAGTATTGAAGAAGCAATTGAAGCCATAAAAAATGGTGAGATTATCATTGTTGTTGACGATGAAAATCGTGAAAATGAAGGAGATTTCATTGCCGCAGCTGATGTGATAAACCCTAAGATGATAAATTTTATGGCCACTCATGGAAGAGGACTCATCTGCGCACCCTTGACTGAGAAAAGATGCAACAAACTTCAATTAGATCGGATGGTCAGCAATAATACTGACCCAATGGAAACTGCCTTTACTGTTTCGGTTGATTTAAAAGGAAATGGCATTTCAACTGGAATATCTGCTTCCGATAGGTCGAAAACTATTCAGGCCTTGGTCGATCCTAAAACAGCTCCCTTTGACCTTTCACGACCTGGTCATATATTTCCTTTGATTGCAAAAGAAGGTGGCGTACTGAGAAGAACGGGACACACAGAAGCGGCGATAGACTTTGCTCGATTGGCAGGATTTAATCCTGCAGGGGTTATTGTTGAAATAATGAATGAGGATGGATCCATGGCGCGATTGCCTGAATTGTGGAAAGTTGCTCAAAAGTTTGATTTAAAGATTGTCTCTATTGAAGATTTGGTTGCCTACAGAATGCAACACGATAGCCTAATCATTAAAAAATCAGATACTGAAATTGAAACCCGTTTTGGTAAATTTCGTTTAAGAGCCTATCAACAAACCACAACCAGTCAGGTACACCTTGCTTTAAGCAAAGGCAATTGGACTGAGGAGGAAGCCGTATTAACACGGATAAATTCTTCTAGGATAAACAACGATGTGCTGGGCATGATAACGGGAAAAACTAACGCTGGTTTAGAAGATATTTTTTCTTTAATTAATAAAAATGGAAAGGGAGCTGTCCTTTTTATTAATCAAGAACAGTCGGCAGAAAATTTATTGTCCAGAATTGAAACTCTAAAAAATATGCAATCGGAGGGCCAAATTGACAAAGCACCTCCGTTGATTATGGACAGTAGAGATTTTGGTATTGGAGCACAAATTCTTCACGATCTTAAAATTAAAAAACTCACTGTAATTAGCAACTCTTCCAATAAACCACGAATCGGGATTACTGGTTATGGATTAGAAATCACTGGCTACGTTAATTATTAGTCAAAAAACCAAAGTTTGATGCTGATCGCGATTACCATGATTAGCATCATAATTCTTATCACACGATCCCCTTTTTTCACAGACCAACGACTTGACCACCACGCTCCTATCGCGGTTCCAAGCGACATCCACAGACCTACTATCCAATCAACTTTTCCGTTGTAGGCAAAAAGTGCTAACGCCAGAGAAGTGTAAACTGCAATCAGTGCCACCTTGGTGACATTTGTTTTAATTAAGGATATCCGATTAAAGCCATTCAAGAAGATCATTATTACAAACCCAATTCCAGCATTGATGAACCCTCCATAAATTCCGATAAAAAAAAATGCAATGATCGATAAATATAAATATTTTCCCGTCACACGTTCTTCAATAACTTGAACTGTATTTTTATTTTTAACAATGGTGAGCAACCCAACAACAACCAAAACGATTGCAAGTATTCTATTAAAAGTTTCCCCTTTAATATCAACTGCTATTTGAGCGCCAATCAATGCACCAACTGAGGCAGAAATACCCAAATAAAGGCTAAAAGGATAAGAAGAGATTCCTTTACTTTTATAACCTGCCGTACCAACAAGTGCCTGTGTTAGGATTACAATTCTGTTGGTACCATTGGCAACCACCGGAGGTAAGCCCAAGAATATCAATACCGGCAAGGTGAGAAGTGAACCCCCACCGGCTAGTGTGTTGATAAATCCAACAACAAAGCCAACTCCAATAAGTGTAAAGTAATAAAAGAAGTCCTCCATATGAGAGAAAACACAAATGTACAAAATTGAACTATTTATAATTTTTCTATGGTTTGAAAATAAATAATAATACTACATTTGCAACCGCTATGGAGAAATGGCAGAGTGGTCGAATGCACTAGTCTTGAAAACTAGCGAGGGTCACA
>CAJXQS010000015.1:0-47332 GCA_913058385.1 uncultured Flavobacteriaceae bacterium | reverse complement strand
TTTGACAATCCAATGGATCACAATAAGGACAATGTTTATGAGGTCGATGTGGAGTATTTCAATACTGAAGATGGAGCGCCAGAAATCGCTGTACCGATCACTCAATTCCAACTTCAGGTTGCAGAAGGAACCAATACCGTTCTAGAATTGCAATCCAGATTGGCCCTTCCTACTGATGACACTGATGGTGATGGTATTCCAGATGTTGAGGACAACAGTCCCGTGGTGGCCAATCCAGATCAAGAAGATCTCGATGGAGATGGTATTGGAGATGTGTCTGATGACTTTGACCAAGATGGTGTTTGGAATCCAGATGATGCTTGTTCCGAAACTGCGCTGGGTAGAAGAGTAGGTGCAGATGGATGTGAAATTTTCTATTTATCGTCTGAGAACTTCAAACTCTATAAAACTGAAAAATGCCCGGGTGGGAACTCCATTACTATTGAGTCTCAAGACTTCTCAAATATCTTTAATATTGATGTTACGGGTGCAGTAAACAAACAAGAAAATTTCCAAGGAAGTAGATGGAAATTAGAAAACCTATCGGGAGGGAACTATAAATTGTGTATCACTGCTGAAGGGGTGAATAGAAGTGAATTTGAGCGTTGTTTTGAAGTTAATATAAATGATGCTGATCCGCTCACTGTTTTTGCTTCAAAAAACCAAGACCAAGAGCTTGTCACTTTTCAGCTTTCTGGCGGAAAGGTATATGACGTTATTCATAACGGAGTCAGAACTCAAAGTGCTCGTTCTTCTCAAAGTGTACAACTTAAAAAAGGACTCAATACCGTAAAAATATCAACAGGACTTGAATGCCAAGGCGTTTTTGAAGAACAATATTTTGTGTCTGAAAACATTGCCTATTCCCCGAACCCTTTCAATGAAAAACTTAATCTTTTCATTGGAGGAACTGACACTGAAGTTAAAATTGAAATTTTCTCAACCGAAGGGCGTTTAATCAATTCATTGATTGGAAACTTAAGCCTGAATAATAGAAGCACGAGTGTCAACACTCAAAATTTAAATATGGGAAGCTATATTATTAAGCTTACTGGAAAAACAGTGAAACAATCCTTTATCGCATTAAAAAATAAGTAAATGAAAAATTATTTTTATTTAATGATTCTAATATTATCAATCTCTTGCTCTAAAGATCCTGCTGAAGTTAGTAACCCCACAAGTTTTGAGTTAATTGCTCCCGCCAATAATGAGACTTGTTTGGAAGGTTCAATAATAAATGACAACCAAAAAGAAATTGTTTTTCAATGGGGAGGCAGTACCAATGCAACAAGCTATTCTCTTGACATTATAAACTTAACAACAAACGTGGGCCAAACATTACAAAGTAATGGCACCTCACTTTCTGTAAAGCTTACTTCCGCTGAGCCCTATTCCTGGAAAGTAATTGCCAGTGGCGAAGCAGGGGCTAAATCAGCCAGTAGTGAACTGTGGAAGTTCTTTCTCGCGGGAGATGAAGTGGTCAATTACGCGCCTTTTCCTCCTGAATTGATTTCTCCCAGGCCTTCTGCAACAATAGATGTCAATTCTCTCAATGAGATTGTTTTGAACTGGACTTGCTCTGATGTAGACAATGACATTGTTACTTACAAGGTTAATCTAGATACCACTGACGGATCTACTTTAGTTAGAAAACTGGACTATGTTCAAAACAATACTGAGATCGGTGTTGATGTTATTAATGATGGAAATTACTTCTGGAAGGTTATTGCCGTTGATGGTGAGGGAAATAGTTCATCCTCAGGAGTATATAGTTTTAAAACACAATAATGTTTTTTCAGAATTAATTTCCTTATTTTTAATAAAAATTGATTTTTTGGAAACAATCATTCACTATTTTGAAAACATACCTTCTGTACACCGGAGTTTAATATTAGTTTGTGGAATTTCCTTCTTCTGGCTACTGGAAGGGTTTTTTCCATTAATCCGTTTTGACTATAAAAAATGGAAGCATGCAATCCCAAATATTTTTTTTACATTAACAACCATTCTAATTAATTTTTCGATGGCGTTTTTACTCCTAAAAACATCAGATTGGGTAATTCTAAATGAATTTGGGATCTTAAATTGGTTGCCCGAAATGTCACTTCCAATTAAAGTTCTACTGGGCGTTTTATTGTTGGATTTCTTCGGTGCCTATCTGCCACATTATGTCGAACATCAGGTGAAACCGCTGTGGATGATCCATTTGGTTCATCACAGTGATCATAAAGTAGATACTACAACAGCCAATCGCCATCATCCCTTGGAAAGTATCGTCCGTTTTAGTTTCACACTTCTGGGTGTTTTTATAATTGGAGCTTCAATTGGAATCGTCTTTTTATACCAATCACTTTCTTTGATTGCAACACAATTTTCCCACGCCAACATCAAGTTGCCAAAAAGCGTAGATAAAGTCATTAGTTATTTTTTAGTTTCACCTGACATGCACAAGACGCATCACCATTACAAACTCCCATACACAGACAGCAACTATGGTAACATTTTTTCTGTCTGGGATCGAATTCTTGGAACTTATATGGAAATGGATCGAGAAAAATTAATCTATGGGGTGGATGTATTTCCTGATGAAAAGAAAAACAGCAATATCGGAAGCCTACTAAAACAACCTTTCCAAAAATATCAAAGGCCAACGATAACCGAATCAGATTAAAGCATTTCTTTTATCTTTTGAATTAATTCCTTCAAGGGGTACTGAAATTGTGCTCCGGTATCCATTTCCTTTAAAATAAACTCTTTATTTTTAAATTCTGCAGAACCAATCATAATGACAAACGGAATAGATCGTTGGTTGGCATAAATGAATTGTTTTTTAAGTTTGGAAGCCGTCGGGTAAAATTCACTAACAATCCCCTCCCCTCTTAACTTCATCAAATACTCAAAAGAACAGGCTGCAGTCTCTTCACCAAAATTCAAAAATAAAAACCGAGGTTGATTGGCCAAAGTTTTTGGAAATAAATTTAATTCTTCCAAAACGAGATAGATTCGATCAAAGCCAAAAGAAATCCCAAAACCACTGGTGTTTTTTAATCCAAACAAGTCCGTAAGATTGTCATAGCGACCTCCTCCACCAATAGAACCCATTTTCACTGCAGTTGGGGAAGCAACCTCTAGGATCAGTCCAGTATAATAGTTGAGACCACGAGCAAGCGTAACATCAAGATCAACTTTAACTTTTTTTAAGGTGTTGGCTTTAAAGTATTCATTTATAAAGGATAATTCTTCGAGACCATCTTGAGCAACATCAATCTCATTTAAAATTTGAGTAATGGTCTTTAATTGGGAATCAAAGCTTCCATCGAGTTCCAAGATGGGATTTAAGCGATCAATGGCATCTGATGAAAAACCTTTTGCAATCAATTCATCTATTACGCCTTGTTGGCCAATTTTGTCGAGTTTATCCAAAGCAACTGTAAATTCGATCAACTTGGATTCAACGCCAATAAGCTTTGCAATCCCAGCCAATAACTTGCGGTGATTCAAGTGAATTGTCACACCATCCAAGTTTAAATCAGAAAAGACTTGGTCATATAGGAGTATCGCCTCTATTTCCTGCCAAATAGAGCGTTCTCCGACAACATCAGCATCACATTGTAAGAATTCCTGAAAACGACCATGCTGAGGCCTGTCGGCCCTCCATACGGTTTGAATTTGATAACGCCTAAAAGGAAATTGAATCTCATTTTGGTGTTGGGCTACATAACGAGCAAAAGGAACCGTAAGGTCATAGCGCAATGCTTTTTCAGAAAGTGAGTTAGAAAACTGAGATAGATTCCCTTCTTCAAAAGCTTTTAAATCCGCTGACTTAACTTTATCTCCAGAATTAAGAATTTTAAAAATCAATCGATCTCCTTCTTGACCATATTTACCCATCAGGGTTTCTGATCTTTCCAAAGAAGGGGTTTCTATGGTCTGAAAACCGTAATTCTCAAAAGCAGCAATAAGATGTTGCTTTAAATAATTTCGTTTCACCAACTCTTTTGGAGAAAAATCGCGTGTACCTTTCGGTATTGATGGTTTTTTACTGGACATAAATTAAGTAGTGATTAACAAAGATGCTACAAAAGTATCTATTTTGAAAGAAAACTTTTAATCTGCTCGAAACGATCTGCCTTTGCGATAGATGCCCCATTCTTGATTAGGCCAAATATCGCAACTTTAAAGTCTCCATCAATGGCTTTTGAAGATTGAAAAATAGTAACACTAGAGTACATGATGTTTTCTAACAGCCATTGCCAGGCCCCTTCACTAAACAGTGAAGGGGCGTTTTCTTTAGATTTAATTAAAATCAAATCAATAGATTTCTTTTGGCGTTTAAACAGAAAAAGATGATTCTCACTCAAGTTTTCTAAATACTCAACTTTTTCTAGGGTACGGTCCCAAACCATATCGCTAAACAAATCCATTTCTTCCGCAACAATATTAGAATTTTGCGATTTCAATTCGTCCCATTTTTTTTTATCGATTGATTGCGAAGCCAAAAAAAGAGAAAACTCCTCATGAAGTTCTTCAAATTGCTCTAGTGTTAAGCGTGCGTATTTCATCTTAAAATTTATCAAAAAAAATCCCCACACAAGGCGGGGATTAAAATATTTAAAATTTAAATTATTTTTTCTCAGGAATCACTTCGAAAGGGAACTGAATCAAAACTTCACGATGAAGTCTAATTTCAGCTTCATAACTTCCTAATCTTTTAATAGATTTTCCAACAATTGAAATTGCACTCTTATCTATTTCATGGCCTTCTGCTTTGAAGGCAGAGACAACGTCAAGAGCAGTGACAGATCCGAATAATTTATTTTCAGATCCTACCTTTGAGGCAATTTTCATTTCTACTTTAGATAGTTTTTTACCTAAAGCAGTAGCATCATCTATTACTTTTTTCTCTTTAAAAGCCCTTTGCTTTAAGTTCTCAGCAAGAACTTTTCTCGCAGATACTGTTGCCAATACTGCTTTTCCTTTTGGTATAAGAAAGTTTCTTCCGAATCCGTTTTTAACTTTTACTAAGTCATCTTTAAACCCAAGATTCTGAATATCTTCTTTTAGTATTAATTCCATGACTATATTATTTTAGTAGATCAGCGACATAAGGCATTAAACCTAAATGACGTGCTCTTTTGATTGCTACTGAAACTTTTCTTTGGTATTTCAGCGAAGTACCGGTTAATCTTCGAGGTAAAATTTTACCCTGATCGTTTACAAATCTTAATAAGAAGTCTGGATCTTTATAATCAACATATTTGATCCCAGATCTCTTAAACATGCAATATTTCTTCTTAGTGTTGGTGTCGATATTTAATGGAGTTAAATATCTAATTTCACCTTCTTTTTTCCCTGAGGACTGATCTTCAATTTTAGACATTTCTCTTAAGCTTTTACTTTAGGTTCTTTTCTGTTTTTTCTTTTCTCTGCCCATGCTTTTGCATGAATATCGAGTTTCACGGTCAAGTAACGCATTACTTTCTCGTCACGTCTAAACTCTACTTCGAGAGCATCAACTGCGGGGCCTTCGGCCTCGTATTGAAACAAATGGTAAAAACCACTGTTTTTGTTTTGGATGGGATAAGCTAACTTCTTAAGTCCCCAGTTTTCTTTATGAACGATTTTGCCTTCATGAGAGACAACAAGCGATTCATATTTTTTTACTGCTTCCTCTGTCTGAGTGTCAGAAAGAACGGGATTTAAAATGAAAACAGTTTCATAATGATTCATAATATTTTATTTTTAGATCTGCAAAAGTAAGCTAAACTTAAAATTGTACCAAAATTTTATTTCCTTTTTATAAAAAAAGATTAATTTTATTCTTTGATTATTATTTTTTTTCATTAGCCCTAAAGTTAAATGCCTCTAAAATATATCTATATAGACTCCAATCCCGTAGACAGATTGCACTTTTGTCAGACCTTAAAAAGATTCGATAATCTTAAACTAATGGCTGAGTTTTCTGATGCTGTCAATGCCTCAGAGTTTTTGAACTACAATGAGATTGATTTCGCTATCATTTCTTCTGATCTCCCTGTTTATGACGGTTTTGAGTTCTCTGATCAACTCAAACAGAAAATTGAGATTGTGATGTTAACCAAAAACCCACAAGATGCAATCAAAGCTTTTGAGGAAGGTTTTGTGGATTGTCTTCAAAAACCTGTTTCTTACGAACGGTTTAAAAAAACAGTCGATAAATTAGTAAGAAGAATTACACCTGTAAACTTAAGTGAAAAAAAAGAAGATTATTTCATCCATTTTAAATGTAACCTTAAATCTGAAAAAGTGCTGGTTAACAATATCAAATGGATCGAAGCAATGGGTGACTATGTTAAAATCGTGACTCAAAACAAGAGCTACGTTGTTCTTTCTTCTATGAAAGCTTTTATCTCACGATTACCCGAAAATCAATTTGTGAGAATTCACAAGTCCTATATTGTTAACCTTAAGAAGGTTATTAATCATGACAGCAACAAAGTTTTTATGGATGGTAAGCTTTTGCCCTTAAGTAGAAATCAAAAATTAACATTTAAAAAGAATTTTGCTAAATATCAATAAGGATCTACATCCACATTGATCCTTGCAGATTTAAATTTTCCAATTGCATCAAAGCTTTTTAGAGTTCGAGAAATTAAATGTTTAACCACTTTTCTAGAAGTATCGTTCTCAACCTTAATCAGTAGTTGCATCTGATAATAATTTCTGAGCCTAGCAATATTTGGGAAAATTGGTCCAAGAATTTGACCCGAATAGGATTGATTGAGCACATTGAATATCCAATTCGATGCAAGTTTTACCGTCTCTAGGTCTTTGTGTTTTATCACAATTCGAATCAAACGATAGAACGGAGGATACAAATACTGCTTTCGCTCATGGAGCTGATCTTTCAGCATGCTTTCATAATCATTCTCTATTACCTGTTGAATGATGGGATGTTTTGGCTGATAGGTTTGAATAATCACCTTACCTCTTTCTCCTTTTCTACCTGCCCTGCCTGCAACTTGACTTAACATCTGGTAAGTTCTTTCATGAGATCTAAAATCAGGAAAGTTTAGTAAATGATCCGCATTCAGGACTCCAACAAGTCGAACGTGTTTAAAGTCAAGCCCTTTAACAACCATTTGAGTTCCGACTAATATTTTTGTTTCTTGAGCGGTAAAAGAGTTTATTAGTTTATCAAAATCCCATTTTCCCCGGGTACTGTCCCAATCCATTCTGCCTACTTTAACTCCAGGGAAGAATTGCTCAACCTGTTCTTGAATTTGCTGTGTACCCACCCCTTTGGTGGCTAGGTTTGTCATCCCACAAGCATGACACTGGGTCGGTTTAGGAACTTGATAGCCGCAATAATGACATTTTAGCTTCTCTGAATACTGATGGTAGGTTAATGTGACGTCACACTGATTACACTGCGGCATGTGACCACAATCTATACACTCATGAACAGGAGCATAACCACGTCGGTTCTGAAACAGGATAATTTGTTTGTCCTCTTTTAATGCGTTAGAAATTTCCTCTAATAAAGTCCGAGAAAAAACACCTTTCATTTGTTTTTTACGATAGGCTTCTTTGAGATCCACCGTTGCAATTTCAGGCAATGCAACGCCCCCATAGCGCTCGTTGAGCTTTACCCATCCGTATTTTCCAGTCGTACTGTTAAATGAAGTTTCGATTGAGGGAGTTGCTGATCCTAGAATTACTTTGGCATTATGCAAACTAGCCAACACGATCGAACTGTCGCGGGCATGATATCTTGGGGAAGGATCAAATTGTTTGTAAGAAACCTCGTGTTCTTCATCTACCACGATCAACCCTAGCTTTTTGAAAGGTAAAAAAAGTGAAGATCTTGCCCCGACCACTACTCCAGCATTTTCATTATTTGATAAAATATTCTGCCACACCTCCGTTCTTTCATGTATCGAAAACTTTGAATGATAAACCGCTACTCTTTTCCCAAACCTTTCCTGAAGGCGCTGAACCATTTGAGGAGTCAATGCTATTTCAGGAAGTAAATATAAAACCTGATCACCTTTGGCCAAAACCTCTGCGATGAGCTCCATGTAAACCTCTGTTTTTCCTGAACCAGTAATTCCCTGGAATAACAACACTTCCTTGCGAATCAACTCCTCTTTTATATTGTCCAAGGCGATTTGCTGCGCGGGAGATAGTAAATATTCTTTATCAGATTTATCAAAAGTATACAAAACACGATCTTCTTGAAGGTGAGTTTCTTCAAGATATCCTTTAGTAATCAGAGCTCTCAGAACTGTTGAATTACTCCCCGTTTGTTTAATTAAGTGTAATGCGTTTTTCCAACTTTCCCCTGTGGGGTTTCCCTCAAATACAGAAAGCATCACTTCTTTTTGTTTTGGTGCATTTTTTAATAATTCAAAAAGATTTCTTAATTCGTCATTCTCAATAAACTTTGATGCAACACGGATGTATCGAACTTTTTTGGGGATGTACTTTTCGGCTAATTTTTGATGAATGTCAACATATTCTTTCAAAAACATTCCTTGTAATAGGCCCAGTACATTCTTTTTGCTTAAGATTTTAGAAATATCATTTATACTCAATGCTTTGGTATCTAAAGCCTCGTAGACCAGAAACTCATCATCGCTCAAAACCGGCTCTTCTACTCCATCAGGCAATTGTTTTTTAACGACTAGGGTTTCACTTTCGAGGAGTAAGGTGGTGGGGATAGCAGCCCTGAGGATGTCTCCCATTCTGCTGTTATAATATTTCGAAAGCCAATTCCAGAACTGTAACTGCTCTTCAGTAACGGTTGGAGTGTCGTCTAGAACCATCTCAATAAACTTCGCATCGTAGGTTTGCGGAGCAACTTGGTGCAGTCGAATTATAATTCCAGTGTAAATTTTAGATTTTCCAAAAGAAACAGCAACCCGATAACCTGGAGTCAAACGGTTAAAATCGACCTCTTCTAGCGCATAAGTGAAGGGTTTGTCCAAACCCAAAGGAAGTATAATGTCAGCGAAGTAATGCATTTTCTAAAAATACAACTTTAGCCAATATCAAGACTTTAATTGATCTTGATTTTTAAGACGATTTAATGTAGCGTTTAATTCAAATCCCAATAAGAGCATATTTGAATTGAGCCAGATGTAAATCAGAAAAATCAGCAAGGCCCCAATGGAACCGTAAAGCTGATTGTAGGTTGAAAAGTTCTCAATATATACACCAAAAAGATAGGTCGTTAGAATAATTAGAAGACAAGTCATCAAAGCCCCAGGAGAAAAAAATTTGGTTTTTTTTCCCTCAATCGTTCCAAAAAAGTAGAGAATCGTAACCGATAAATAGGTTAAAATAATGTAGAATAAAATTTGACCCCAACGAATCCAATTTATTTCACTGGGTATTAAACTCTCTAGGTTATTGAGAATATAGATTTCAAAAAACACAAAGGCAACAACACCAAAGAGCAATAAAAAAGCCAATAGAATAGCAACCATCATTGAAAACAAATACTGACGCAATAGACTGCGAGAAAGCTCAACGTGGTAGGACCCTTCAAAGCCAGAGAAAATAGAACTGACTCCGTTGGCTGTCAGGAAGATTGATAATAAAAAAACAGAAGAAAGCAAACCAGTTCTCTGCTTGACACGTATGTCATTAAAAATATCTGTAAAAAAACTTTGACTGTCTAAAGGAAGTAGTCTTTCTAGAAAATCAAATAAAACATTATCAAAATTATCGATTGGAATGAATGCAATAAGGTTTAGTAAAAAAAGAAGAAATGGAAACAGGGCCATAAAAAAGCTAAATGATATACTTCCAGCTCGGGAGGAAAGTGTACCTTTTAAAACCCCTGAAACATACATCTGTAAGAGATCATAAAAAGAGAAATAGGTATATCCCGGGAGCTTTAAAGATTCCAAAATCGCAACAAGATTGCGGACAACTGGTATACGTTTTAATTTATTTTTCAAACCTTAATATTTCTTTAATCAAAGATAAAACAAATCTAAAGGACAACTGTTTTATTTATAAAAAAACAAATTGAGTTTGTACCTTTGTGTCATGCAAAAACTTTTGTTGCTTGTTGGAAAAACGGAGAATAAAAACCTTAAAGTCTTAATTGATGGGTATCACAAAAGGATTCTAAAATACCATCGTTTTGAAATTGAAATTATTCCTGAAATAAAAAACTCAAAAAATCTAAGTCAATCATTACAAAAAAGTAAAGAAGGAAAATTGATCATTAAAAAAATAAAAGCTGGTGATTGTATTATTCTACTGGATGAAAATGGAAAACAATACGACTCTCTTGATTTTTCTAAATACATTGAAAAGAAAAGAATGTCTCCCTTCAGGCGATTGATCTTTGTCGTTGGAGGTCCCTATGGGTTTTCTGACGAAGTCATTGCGAAAAGTCATGAGAAATTATCATTATCCAAATTGACTTTTTCGCACCAAATGATAAGACTATTTTTTGTAGAACAATTGTATCGCGCCAACACCATTCTTAAAAACGAACCCTACCACCACCAATAATTATGAAACTAATCTTTGCAACACATAACTCGAATAAGGTTAAGGAAATCCTTCCTTTAGTTGGTGACAACAAACTATCGAGTTTAGACGACCTAGGTTTTCATGATGAAATTGAGGAAACAGGAAAGACTTTAGAAGAAAATGCCTTGATAAAAGCAAGGTTCGTTTATGATAAATTCAATGAAAATTGTTTTGCAGATGACACAGGTCTAGAGGTTGAGTGTTTGGAGGGAGCTCCGGGGGTATATTCTGCTAGATTTGCAGGAAATCAAAAAAATGCTGAGAATAACATGGACAAACTGCTTGATTTGTTAAAGAACAAAACCAACCGAAAAGCACAATTCAGAACTGTTATTGCTCTGATAATCGATGGGGAAGAACATCTTTTTGAAGGAATTGTTAAAGGTGAAATTTTAGATAAAAAGAAAGGCGACAAAGGGTTTGGCTATGATCCTGTTTTTTTACCTGATGGATACGATCAGAGTTTTGCTGAGCTTCCTATAAACGAAAAAAATGAAATTAGTCACCGTGCTCGTGCCCTTAAAAAGTTAAATAAATTTCTAAATGATAAATAAAGGTGATTTGTTAGGCAGTAATTTGTTATTTTTATTAAATAGAAAATTGGTCGCCGTTACTCCTAATATATTAATGAAAAAAGTTTTAATCTTTTTGTGTTTTATCAAAGTTATTTCTATCAATGCGCAGGAGATATATCAAAGTTTTAGTGCAATTGTAGAAAATGAGGCTACTGGTTTTCCCATGGAAAGTGTTCATGTTGTTAACTTAAACATAATTGTTGGTGCGACTACCAATGAAAAGGGAGTTTTCGAAATCCCGGCTAAAGTGAATGATACTTTGTACTTTTCTTATTTAGGATTTAAACCTCTAAAAGTTGCTGTAACTCAAGACATGGTTAAATTTAAAAATTCTAAATTCAAATTAACCGAACTTGCTTTTGCCCTTGAAGAAATCATCCTTAGACCTTATCAACTGACAGGTTACTTGGATATTGATGTAAAAAAAGTTCCGATTAACTCCGCTGGGAGGTATAGTATTCCTGGACTACCAAATTCTGGATATGAAGGAGGAAATCGAAACCCCTACTCTATTTCTAAAACCTTTGCTACTCTTTTCAACCCTGCAGATTATTTACATAATTTGTTCGGTAAAAATCCGCTTCAAATGAAGAAACTCAAGAAAATGAGAGAAAATGATGAGATCAAAAACCTTTTGGCTTCAAAGTTTGATCGTGAAATATTGATGCAACTCCTTAAAATCGAAAGATATAATATTGATGATATTTTGAGAAACTGTAATTATTCAGACAATTTCATCAAAGAATCCAATGACTTACAAATACTGGAAGCGATTAGTGGTTGCTATGAAGAGTACAGAATTCTCAAACTTTAAAAATCAGGGTGATCTTATAATGCAATCAAATTTTTTAATTAAATCCAATAATTGATTGTGATTTGATTTTACCAATCATTGATAGAACCGTATCTTTACCTCCTAAACAATTATTTTACTCATGCTATTGACTGCATTAAATGCGATTTCCCCTATCGATGGTCGTTATCGCTCCAAAACAAAAGAATTTGCAGCTTATTTTTCTGAAGAAGCTTTAATAAAATATCGCGTACAAGTTGAAATTGAATATTTCATTGCCCTTTGCGAAATAAAACTTGAGCCTTTAAAGGATTTCAACCCTTCTCTTTTTGAAGACTTGAGAAGTATTTATACGCAGTTTACTTCTGATGATGCAAAAGAAATTAAGGAGATTGAAAAAACAACGAATCATGATGTAAAGGCTGTTGAGTATTTCATCAAAAAAGAATTTGATCGTCTAGATTTACACAAGTTTAAGGAATTCATTCATTTTGGATTGACTTCTCAGGACATCAACAACACTGCTATTCCCTTATCAATAAAAGATGCAATTCAAAAAGTATATTTACCTCACTTGGAAGAGTTGTTAGAGAAAATGTCGGGATTGTCCGAAGAATATAAAGACATTTCCATGTTGGCAAGGACTCACGGACAACCTGCGTCGCCGACACGCTTGGGGAAAGAAATAGCTGTTTTCACACACCGGATTGAGGCTCAAAAAGCTACACTTATGCAAGTTCCAAATTCTGCTAAATTTGCAGGAGCCACAGGGAATTTTAATGCGCATAAGGTCGCTTACCCTAATCATGATTGGAGAAAATTTGGGAAAGATTTTGTAGAAAAAACCTTGAATCTAGACTACTCTTTTCCTACCACTCAAATTGAACATTACGACGGAATTGCTGCCCTTTGTGATGCACTAAAAAGAATCAACACGATTTTCATTGATTTTAGTCGAGACATTTGGACTTACATCTCAATGGACTATTTCAAACAGCGAATAAAAGCTGGTGAAGTGGGGTCGTCTGCCATGCCACACAAAGTAAACCCCATCGATTTTGAAAATGCTGAAGGAAACCTTGGTATTGCAAATGCGATACTTATTTATTTTGCCTCAAAACTTCCAGTTTCAAGATTACAAAGAGACCTTACTGACAGCACTGTCTTAAGGAATATTGGCGTCCCTTTTGGTCATCAACTTATTGGTTTTAAATCCATGCTTAAAGGATTGAAAAAGCTAATTGTTAATGAAGAAAAAATTAAAAAAGATCTGAACGATAATTGGGCTGTAGTTGCCGAAGCAATTCAAACAATTCTAAGAAGGGAAAGTTATCCTAATCCTTATGAGGCTTTGAAAGATCTCACCCGAACAAATGAAGGGATTACGAAGACGTCAATCCATCATTTCATAGAAGGCCTCAATGTAAGTGATGAAATTAAAATTGAATTAAAAGATATTACTCCTTTTAATTACACGGGAATATGACGCTATTAAAGCCCTGCTTTTTTAAGTTGATCTCCACCTGGTAGGTCAATTTTTGCTGCCAATTTAGCGATTTGATTCAGATCAAGATCTCCTTCGATCATGAGCACTACAGATTCAATGGCTTGCCCTTTGATTTTGGCTTCTGGCACACTTTTAGAAATGCCCTTAGAATACATCAATAGCTTTTCAATTTTGTTTTCTGACTTACCTTGTTTGACATAAAAAAACAATTCAGTATCGGATTCGCTCATTTTCATTAAGGTTTCCAAATCATTTTTTTCTGCTTCTTTATCAACCCATTCGTTAAATTCATTTTGAATTTCTCCCTCTCCTGTAATTAATACCTTAAAGCTTTTTATATTATTTATGATCTCTAAAATTTCAGCAGACTCAGGATCATCCTTTCCCAGAAACGACATTTGCCCAAGCAGCTGAAACATTTTTGGACCAATTGAGGCATAGGTTACGTCGGGTGCATTTTCAAAATGATCAAAAATTGATTGAGCACTCGTTAGATTGAATGACATTAAAAAAATGATAAAACAATAAAAAAATTTCATGGGATGCTATTTTAAAAATTGTTTGAAATTTATAATAATAAAATTTATAATACTTAAAAAAATATCTTAAAATTCATAATTAATTTGGTTTGGCATGAAATGTGTAATTTAGTGGATTATATACTTCACAATCTCGATGAAAAATAAACACTTTTATTTAACATTTATCGCTTTCACACTTTTTTTGACTTCGTGCTCAAAAGATGAAGGCGCAACTCCAGCTGATGAAACAACAGAATTCATATCTGATTTACTTGTAAACCCCGAGCTTTTGAGGGGCTATTGGAACATCGAAAACAATACTAACACAAGCAAAAGTGTCTCTGGATCAGATGTAGCTTGTGAGGTTTCACTAATTTTATTTAATCAGGATAAGACATTTAAAATCAAAAATGGTGATACTGTAGTTAACGGAAGTTACGAAGTGACCGGGGAAGACTCTGTAAACCTATTACAACAAATGACTTCAGTTGGAAGCATCACTAACATTGTTGTTCTAAATGAAAAAATAACTTTTAGTCTTGATCTCACCAGTGTATGCACACAAGATTTTAAAGGTGTTAAATACTTTGCAGTAAATGACTTTATTTGGAAAAGTATGAACGAATTATATTACTGGCAGGAAGATGTTCTTGATCTGGATGATTCTAAAAATGATAACGCTGGAGACTACGGCTCTTTCTTGAGGGAGAAACCAGATCCAAAAGAATTTTTCAACTCTTTAAAATTCTCAGAAGACCGATTCAGTATCATAGATTCTGATTATGTTTCACTTGTCAATTCTCTAGCGGGTATTTCTGCCTCAAATGGTGTGGAGTTTATTTTAAATAGGTTTAGTGATAGCAATAATATTTTTGGCGTGGTTACTTATATTGAAAAGGAATCAGATGCTAGCTTAAAAAACATAAAAAGAGGCGATATTTTTACAGGGGTGAATGGTACAGACTTAACGATTTCAAATTACAGGTCATTATTATTTGGAGATAATTTGAGCTATAACCTTAACATGGCTGACTTCTCAAGTGGCAGTATTACGCCAAATGGCGTAGAAGTCGCGCTTACGAAAGTGGAGGATTTCCAAGATGATTCAATTCATATAAGCAAAACAATCCGCTCAGGGGGGGCTAAAATTGGCTATCTCATGTACAACGGTTTTGTGGGAAGTTTTGATCAAAATTTAAATACTGTTTTTGCAGGCTTTAAGTTAGATAACATTACTGATTTGGTTATTGACTTGAGATACAATGGCGGAGGGCTACTTACTTCTTGCACCTATCTTGCCGGTATGATTTCCGGACAATTTACCGGAGAAATCTTTGCTCAGAATATATACAATTCTAAATTGATGGAGTATTACGAGTCAACAAACAACACTGATTGGATGAAGTATTTGTTTGTCAATGAAATGATTGATGGTACCCCTATTAATTCTTTGAATCTTAATAAAGTTTACATCCTAACTTCTTCAAGAAGTGCTTCTGCAAGTGAACTTCTGATAAACGGGTTAGCGTCTCACATTCAAGTGGTACAAATTGGAGATACTACTTATGGTAAGAATGTAGGATCTATAACAGTTTACGACTACATCGACAACAACCGTACAAAAAATCCTGACCACACCTACGCCTTACAGCCCATTATATTTAAAGTTGCTAATAGTGCCGGTTTTTCTGACTATTCTGATGGGTTAACCCCTGATGCTGGACTGCTGCTTAAAGAAGATATTACCAATATGGGCGTGCTTGGTGAAGTTACAGAACCTCTTCTTGCCTTAGCCATAGGTCAAATTAACGGAACCTCTGCAAGATCAGCAATTCGAACTCCTGAATTTCCACTTGATAACACAATTGAAGATCCAAAAATGTTGAGCCGTCAAAATTTAGTTAGTGAAAAGCAGTTGCCTTAATCTATTGTAAATGAAACTCCAGCAAGGACATTTCTTCCTCTTGTAGTGTATTCTGGAATAATAACATATTCCGCATCGAATAAATTCACCACACTGAAAAACAAATTTGCATTCTGGTTACCCAGTCGGTGATTTAGCTGAAGCGTAAAAAGACCGTAAGCATCCAAATCGGTTACCATATCATTCGCAATTCTTTTGCCATAATATTGTCCAATAATATTAAAGTTAGTTTTTTGAGACAATGGAAAGTCCATAAGCCCGTTAAAACTATGCTTAGAAATCATTCTTAAATCACCTGTTGTTGAATCTGTATAAAGATAATTTAACCGAATGTCCATCGTTTCTCTAACATTAACTTCATAACCCATCTCCAAGCCTTCATACACTATTTCTTTAGAGGAGTTTCCATATTTAGAAGTTGTGTTGTCAAAAATTAAAGTTGGATTTTCTGAACGATTAAAATACACCAGGGATAAAGCATTTTTTTCAGAACGGATTTCAAAACCAAATTCAAAACTTTTGTTTTCTTCAGGTTTCAAGTCTGGATTCCCATAGACAGGGTCGAACAGCTGATAGAGACCCGGTGAGATAAAAGCTTTACTGTAACTCGTTAGGAGTTTTAACTTCCGTTTTTCATTCAAATCAATATTAAAAGAGGGGTTGATGCTGTAAATAAAATTTCCGCCATAGTTGTCATGATGATTATAACGCAAACCAACATTAAAATTAAAACCTGAAGGATCAAGATAAACCGTATTGATGTATATATCTGACTGGGAAACACGAGTATCGTATGCAGCTTCCATTTCGCTGTTTTGATATTGAAGCCCCAATATGGTATAAAACTTATTGTTAAAAATATATTTATTATACAAATCAACATTTAAATTATCACTTTCATAGCCATAGGTAAAAGGACTTTCGTATTCACGATCATTGTCTTGAAAACCAGCATTTAAGTTTAAACTTCCATTCTCATAGGCATAAGAGGTATTTAAAGAATAACGATTCAATGAAGTACCGTATTTATAATCTGCATCTTCTATAGGGTATCCACTGTCAAGATCAGAGCTCACCTCGTCACTGTTCCACTTTAACTGCCATTTAATAGCTTCATTAATCTTACCTGAAAAGCCAAGGTTGAGATTGGTCAAATTAAATGCATCTGGAGTTCCATCTTTCACTGCACTCAATCCATCACTATAACGTTCTGCATAGGAAGCTTGAAAACCAATTCCTGCTGCGGTTCCCTTAAGACTAATGTTATGATTTCCTGCATTCACACTATTTAAAGGTTCATTTGCCGCCTGCTCCGTACCCCATGTTTTTTTAATAAAAACACTTATGGATTCAGAAGCTTTTTTAGTGGTAATATTTACAACTCCAGCTGCTGCAGAACTTCCATAAAGGGCACTGGCAGCCCCTTTGACAACCTCTATCGACTCCATCATTTCAAGGTTAAGAGAATTGATGTCAAAATCATTATCAATCCTTGAGGGATCTGAAACACGAACGCCATCAATAAGAATTAAAACCTGTCTGTTGCGACCACCTCTTATGGATAAAGTAGGGTTTTGTCCTGAATGTAAATTTCTTCCGAGCACATCAATTCCAAGATGAGAAGATAAAAGTGCTCCCAAACCGAGACCAGAAAATTTTTCTATTTCTTTTGATGAAATTTTGACTACCGTTTTTCCTGATTGTGATCGCTTTAAAGCAAAACGAGAATCGGAAACGACAACCTCTTCAAGGGAGACATTTGTAGCCGTAACTGTGTCAGAATTTTCTTCATTAACTGTTGTTTTTGGATCAAAAAGGTCTTGAGAAAATGAGTTGAAAGAAATAAATAGTAATAAAAAAAGAGATTTTTTAATCGTGTGCATTTGTAAAAAAATATAGTATGTGTAAAAATAAAATAGCTTATGCCGAAATAATCTGTCTCTTTTGCATGTAGTAGAAGGAGTAAATCATCAATGCAGAAAAGAACAAGTCTCCTAAAATAGTATTTAGAAAAAATGGAATGGCTAAAGTATAACAAGTGACTAGATCAGTAAAAGTGCTGGGGTAATAAAGAAACCAAACTCCAAAATTACTGACCAAAAAGAAAATTACAGATGAAGATAAGACTACGCCAATATTGATTTTCTTAACAAAACTCCCGAAAAGAGAAATCAAAATGAAAGCCCCATAAACAAAGGGAATTGATCCATGAAGACCGAGGACCAAATCAGAAATAAACATAATAATCATCGGAATTATAATAGCAATCCAACGGTTGTTAAAACCCTTACATGATAATAAAGCAATTGCAGCAACTGGAGTGAAATTTGGTGGATGTGGCAAAAATCTCGAGAGAACTGCAAAAGATATTACAGAAATTAAAAATATATACTTATTTATCATCTAAAGTTATATGAATGTTAAATGTATAAAATTAATATTTATTTAGTCAAATACATTTTCCTTCTAGCGTAAAGATCGTAAAACTCGTCATCTTTTAGGCTATCTATAAACAAAATACTTTCTCCAGTACTTTTCATCTCTGGTCCAAGCTGCTTGTTTACATTTGGAAATTTATCAAAAGAGAAAACCGGTTGTTTAATCGCATAACCGTCAAGTTGTGGATTAAAATCAAAGTCAGTCACCTTGTTGTGTCCTAGCATTACTTTTGTCGCATAGTTAACATAAGGTTCATTGTATGCTTTTGCAATAAAAGGCACTGTTCTTGAAGCCCTAGGATTTGCCTCAATTACATAAACTTTTTCGTCTTTAATTGCATATTGAATGTTGATCAAACCAACAGTGTTTAGCGCTAATGCAATTTTGTGGGTATGGTCTTTAATTTGCTGTAAAACAAACTCTCCAATGTTAAAAACAGGAAGTGTGGCATTCGAATCACCGGAATGAATTCCACAGGGTTCGATATGCTCCATTATTCCAATAATATAAACATTTTCACCATCGCAGATTGCATCTGCTTCAGCTTCTATGGCTCCATCAAGATAATGATCAAGTAAAAGCTTATTGTTTGGAATTTTTCTTAAAAGATCGACAACATGAGTTTCTAGTTCCTCCTTGTTAATAACAATTTTCATGCCTTGACCTCCCAAAACATATGAAGGACGTACCAAAATCGGAAAACTCAACTCGTCTGTCAAAGCGATGGCTTGTTCTGCAGTTTCTGCAACTCCAAACTCTGGATAAGGAATGTTATTGTTCTGTAGCAAGGTTGAGAAACTACCTCTATCTTCAGCAAGATCTAAAGATTTAAAACTTGTCCCGATGATTTTAATACCGTAACGATCTAGTTTTTCAGCTAATTTAAGAGCAGTCTGTCCTCCCAACTGAACGATAACACCTTCGGGTTTTTCATGACGAATGATGTCATAAATATGCTCCCAAAAAACGGGTTCAAAATATAATTTATCGGCAACATCAAAATCTGTAGATACGGTCTCTGGATTACAATTGATCATGATGGTTTCATAATCACATTCTGCAGCAGCTAAGACACCATGAACGCAACAGTAGTCAAATTCGATTCCTTGACCAATTCTATTTGGACCTGAACCCAAAACGATTACCTTTTTACGATCACTTACTTTGCTTTCATTATCACTAAAAGGTTCTCCAACTTTAAGTTGCATTTTCCCTTCGAATGTTGAATAATAATAAGGTGTTGATGCTGAAAATTCTGCAGCACAGGTATCAACTAATTTATAAACCCTTTGAATGCCTAATTCATCTCGCTTGTTGTAAAGTTGACTTTCAAGACATCCCAACATATGGGCAATTTGTCTATCAGCAAACCCTTTTTGTTTCGCTTCGAGCAACAAAGGCTGGTCGATTGATTTAATATCAAATTTTGAAATTTCTTTTTCCAATTCGTGCAACTCTTGATATTGCTTAAGAAACCACATGTCAATTTTGGTGATCTCATGAATTCTACTCAATGGAATTCCCATTTGAATAGCATCATAAATCACAAAAACTCTATCCCAACTTGCGTTAGTTAACTTTTCTATGATTTGATCATAATCCTTATAACCTTTTCCATCAGCTCCAAGTCCGTTTCTTTTAATTTCCAATGACTGGGTGGCTTTGTGAAGCGCTTCTTGGAACGATCTCCCGATTCCCATGACTTCTCCAACAGATTTCATTTGGAGGCCTAGTTTCCTATCGGAACCCTCAAACTTATCAAAGTTCCAACGTGGTATTTTGACAATAACATAATCCAATGTGGGTTCGAATAAAGCGGAAGTCGATTTTGTAATTTGGTTTTGGAGCTCATCTAGTGTATATCCAATGGCCAACTTGGCAGCAATCTTTGCAATAGGATAACCTGTTGCCTTCGAGGCTAAAGCAGAGGATCTCGATACCCTTGGATTAATTTCAATGGCAATGATGTCTTCCTTTTCATCAGCACTTACAGCAAACTGTACGTTACAGCCTCCAGCAAAGTCACCAATACTTCTCATCATCTTGATTGCCATATCTCGCATCCTTTGAAAAGTAGGGTCAGAAAGTGTCATGGCAGGAGCTACTGTGATAGAGTCTCCCGTGTGAATCCCCATGGGATCCATGTTTTCTATGGTACAGATAATTACTACATTATCGTTTTTATCTCTTAATAACTCAAGCTCATATTCTTTCCACCCGACCAATGCTTTGTCAATCAATACTTCGTGTATGGGAGAAGCCTCCAATCCCCTAGTTAGAAGTTCTTCGAACTCATCAGCATTGTGAACAAAAGAAGCGCCTGTTCCTCCTAGCGTGAAGGAGGGTCTAATGACCAATGGAAATCCAAATTTCTGTGCAATTTCTTTACCTCTCAAAAAAGAGTTCGCTGTTTCGGCAGGAGCAACAGGAATGTCAATTGTCTTTAAAAGTTTTTTAAATTGATCTCTGTCTTCAGTAATATTGATCGCAGCGATGTCAACTCCAATAATTTCAACACCAAAGTCTTTCCATATGCCTTTATCATCAGCTTCAATACACAGGTTCAAAGCGGTTTGCCCTCCCATGGTAGGGAGAACTGCGTCAATTTTGTGTTTCTTAAGAATCTCGACAAGTGATTTACTTGTCAGTGGTTTGAGATATACATGATCAGCCATTGAAGGGTCTGTCATGATGGTCGCAGGATTCGAATTGATCAAAATTGTTTCGATTCCGTCCTCTCTAATCGAACGTAAAGCTTGCGTTCCAGCATAGTCAAATTCACACGCTTGACCAATTACAATAGGTCCTGAGCCTATAATTAGTATACTTTTTATCTCAGATTGTTTCGGCATAAAGATAGTTTCTAAAATTCCTTAAATATAAAAAAAAAGGTGCTATTCTATAAAGAATAACACCTGTATAAATGTAAAATTTTTTATCATTTTTTGTGACGAGGCTCGGAGGAAACAGAAATCTTCTTTCTACCTTTAGCACGTCGCTTTGCAAGTACTTTCCTGCCGTTGGCTGTTGCCATACGTTCACGGAAACCGTGTTTGTTTCTTCTTTTTCTTCTCGAGGGTTGAAAGGTTCTTTTCATTTGATGAAAACTCTGTGTTATTTGTTTTTTTAAGCCGGGCAAATATACAATATCTTTTTTCTTCTACAAACGGTTTTAAAACTATTCTTGTTAACTTTGCTCTCAAATTTATTATTCATGTTTCCTAAAATATACAAACTAATAATCACTGGACTAATAATTGTCTATAGCGGATATCAGTTTTACGAGAACGAAATCGGCAACGGAATATTCCTAATACTACTGTCAGGGATGTTTGTTTTGATTTATTTCAAAAACGAAATCATTTTCCTTTCCTTCCTCCGACTCAGAAAACAAGATTTCGCAGGTACTGAAAAATGGCTCAACAGAATTAAAAATCCTGAAAGTTCTTTGGTTAAAAAACAACAAGGATATTTCCATTACCTACACGGCATTATCAAATCACAAACTAATTTGACTACGGCTGAGAAAAGTTTCAAAAAAGCAATTCAACTTGGTCTTTCAATGGATCATGACCTGGCAATGGCAAAAATGAGTCTTGCGGGCATACTGATGCAGAAACGAAGAAAAAGGGAAGCTACTGCGCTTTTATCAGAAGCAAAAAAATTAGACAAACATGGCATGTTGACTTCTCAATTGAAGACAATGCAACAGCAAATGAAGAAAATTTAATAATACCCTTTTTCAGGTATAGAAATCTCGTAATACTTTCTTGACTTATTATTTAAGTGATTTTCTAACAACCAAGGATTGTGGATTTTTAGAATTTTATAATTAATATCTATTTTCTTAGAAAATTCTGCAAGGTTAATAATCGCTGTATCAAGACCATATTTACGAACTGGAATCGCCTGATATAAATCCTGACCCTCATAAACATATCCAAATTTAGTAGGATTTTCCATGATTAGTTTTACTGCAAGTATCCTAAAAACATACCTGCTAGTTTCGGTACCAAGCAATAAATCAAAATAGTCATCTGCTTGTTGGGTGTTTAAAATCCGTTGAATTCCAGACATCCCTCGATTATAAGAAGCTGCAGCTAGCGTCCAAGAACCCAATTTACTTTTTGCTTTCTTTAGATATTTTGAAGCCACGACTGTTGACAGTTCTAGGTGGTATCGTTCGTCAACATTGGTGTTTATCTCCAACCCCATTTCTTTACCAGTATTCTTCATCAGTTGCCAAAATCCCTTTGCTCCAGCAGGAGATCGAACGTTTTCAAGACCGCTTTCGATAACAGCCAAATACTTAAAATCTTCAGGGATTCCTTGCGCCTCTAAAATTCTTTCAATTTCAGGAAAATACTTGTTGGCTCGCTTAATCATCAACATCATATTGGACTGCCAATAGGTATTAACCAACAATTCCTTGTCAAGCCTTTCCTTTAAATCAGGAGAGGTCAGAGCAATTTTTTCTCCTGCAAAAGTAAGTGAATCTGGTATTTCAAGAGCATAAACTTTTTGAGAAGGCTGGTCGCCATAAGTTTTAAAGGCAGAAGTAATGGGGCCTAATCTCATAACAAATCCTGCTAGAAGAATAACAAAAATAGGTGCCATCCACCTTAGATACTTGTAATTATTTTGATTCATTTTTTGAAAGATTGGTTTGATCCCTCTAAATTATCTAAATCAATTATATTATTTGAAATAATTTTAGGAAGATTTTTATTTAACCACTGAGATTGGGTGAGGACTATAGAATGATTTCCTTCTATTTCAATGTAAGGCTTTTGAATGTTTTTAATCGGAAACACGCTATCCTTTAGACCATGAATATGAATTACGGTCTCGTCAGCCTTAGACCTATTCCAATTAACAAGCTGGTTTATAGACCAATCTAAATATCTGTGATCTCTTTCTGACAAATAACGCTGGTAGAGAGAGACCCTGCGCTTAAGATCCTTCCCAAAAGCAAACATGGCTAACGACTCGATATTTTCAATCCACTGGGTAGGCAAAAGCTTGTGCAAGTTTGTCTTTTGGGCAATTTTCATATGCGCAGGAAGCTCCTGATTGCTCTTAATGCTTGAAATAATTATCACCTTCTCACATTTTAAGAACCTAGAAATCTCTTGTACTAATAAGCCTCCAAAAGAAACCCCGATTAATATGGGGTTTTCATCCTTAATTCTTACACACATTCTCTGCGCATAATCCGAAAGAGGCTCATTTTTGTAGGGTGTCATCCATGACAAATAGTTAACCTCATGGTACTCTGAGAGCTTAAGGTACTCAAATATATTGGGGCTTGCAGCCATTCCTGGCATTAAGTAAATCGATCTTTTTTTCATATTTATCGCCATAAACGATTGCTGTTTTTTAAAAAACCCTTAGTTTTGTATTTCCCCCTATTCTTAAGAAAATTTTAAGTCTGTATTAATCTCAAAATTAATAAATAAAGATGCATAAAGTTGAATTAACGAACAATGAGTTTCTAAGACAATTTGAAACTACCCTAGAGGGATCACTTGCAAGGATTGAATACGCTGAGCAAGAAAGAAAAATTTTTCTGACGAAACTTATTATCCCTGAAGAAATTGACAACATCGAATTCGAAGAAAACTTTATCAAAACAGTATTAGAATTTATTTCGGAAAAAAACCTAAGAGTGGTGCCAACCTCGCCTAAAATTGCAGGTTTTGTCAGAAGAAACAAGGCATACAAATCATTACTACCTGTTGGAATTAAGCTTTAGAACAGCTTTTAACTCTTACATACCCTTCCTCATCAATAGCGTCTAAATTGACCTTTTCAATTTTATTTGACTTGTCTGGATCCCAAGGTGCTCTGACTTTTACATAATTTTCAGTGAATCCAGTGATGTAACCTTTCTTATTTTCACTTTCAAACAAGACTTTTCGGGTTTTGCCTAGCTGACTTTCATAAAAAAGTCTTCTTTTCTTAACGGATAGGGCTCTTAACATTTTACTTCTTTTACTACGAACCACCTGAGGGACAACTTCCGCATAGGTTTCGGCTTCTGTGTTTGGTCGTTCAGAATAAGAAAAAACGTGCAGGTAGGCCACGTTTAGATCCGCCAAAAACTTATAGGTTTCAATAAAATCAGCATCTGTTTCGCCAGGAAAACCGACAATAACATCCACACCAATACAAGCATCTGGCATCAGATGTTTGATCCTAGATATCCTGTTAACATATAAATCACTTAAATACCGTCGCTTCATTTTCTTAAGTATTTTATCACTTCCACTTTGAAGCGGAATATGAAAATGAGGTACAAAGCTTTTGCTTTTAGACACAAAATCTATAATATTATCGTTTAAAAGGTTGGGTTCGATTGATGAAATTCTAATCCTTTTCAATGCTTCAACTTCATCGAGGGCCGAAATGAGTTCTAAGAAAGTATGTTCATGTAGTTTGTTTCCAAATTCTCCTTTTCCATAATCTCCAATATTAACTCCAGTTAACACAATTTCCTTGATGTCTTTTGAAGTGATTTTAACAGCTTGATCAATAATATTCTCTAGAGTATCACTCCGAGATATACCCCGTGCTTGAGGAATTGTGCAATAGGTACACTTATAATCGCAACCATCTTGTACCTTTAAAAATGCACGAGTTCTGTCTCCCAAAGAATAGGAACTCTCATAATAATTAGCACTGGAAATTTCACAGGAATGAATTGCTCCGGTAGTTTTTTTTGTCAAATCATCTAAGTAATCAATCAATTTGAATTTTTCGGTTGCTCCCAAAACCAAATCAACTCCATCAACTGCTGCCAATTCTTCAGGCTGTAATTGAGCATAACAGCCAACGGCAGCAACAAATGCTTTTGGATTTTGTTTTAAAACTTTTGCAACAAGACCTTTGAATCTTTTATCTGCGTTTTCTGTAACCGAGCATGTGTTGATGACGTAGACCTCCGCAGGAAGATCAAAATTCACCCGTTCAAAACGATTTTCATCAAAATCGCGCGAGATGGTCGCTGTTTCAGAAAAATTCAGTTTGCACCCCAATGTATGGAATGCAACCCTTGGTTTGATTATATTTTTTGTTATTTGATCGACATTCATGATCAGTTCGTTTAACTAAAAAGCTTAATTTAGATCCAAATATACAATTTTGAAGCATGCGGAAAACCCGCCTTAGAACCCATTTAATCGGCATAGCGCTCTCTATTTTCATTGTCACAAACCTTGTGTCTTGTGATCAAAATTCATTAAAAGATAAAGATAACTTGGTCTTTCGGTACAATGAATATAAAAACATTACTTCTTTAGACCCCGCATTCACTCGAATCTTGCCAAATATCTGGGCAACGAATCAAATTTTTAATGGTTTGGTTCAATTGGATGACTCTTTAAACGTTAAACCTGACATCGCAAAAAGTTGG
Source organism: uncultured Flavobacteriaceae bacterium (assembly GCA_913058385.1). Lineage (GTDB taxonomy): Bacteria > Bacteroidota > Bacteroidia > Flavobacteriales > Flavobacteriaceae > UBA8316. The sequence continues at coordinate 21,626 of CAJXQS010000015.1, read as the reverse complement.
AATATTTCTGAGGAAGGTTTGGTCTATAAATTCAAACTTAGGCAGGATGTTTTTTTTCATGAATCTATCGTATTCAAAAGTAAAAAAAGAAGAAAAGTAATCGCCAGTGATTTTGTTTATAGCCTTAATCGGTTGAAGGATCCGAAAACGGCTTCCCCTGGCGGATGGGTTTTGCAGAATGTAAAATCGCTCGAGTCCGTCAATGACAGTTTGCTTAAATTCACACTTAAAAAGCCTTTCCCTGCATTTCTAGGTTTACTTTCAATGCGTTATTGTTCTGTTGTTCCTCATGAAGCCATAGAAGAATATGGTGAAGACTTTAGAAGTAACCCTGTCGGAACGGGTCCGTTTACATTTAAAAGATGGGAAGAAAACGTTAAGCTCGTTTTTAGAAAAAATCCAAACTATCACGAAACGGATATAGAAGGCATACCACTCCCCTACCTCGAAGCCATCGCAATCACTTTCGTTCCTGACATTCAAAGTGAGTTCATGCTTTTTATTCAAGGCAAAACTGATTTATTAAATTCGTTAGACAACTCCTATAAAGACGAGTTACTTGAGCCCGACGGAGCTTTACAAAATAAATATCTCGATAAAATAAACATGGAAAAAGGGCCGTATCTGAATACGGAATACTTAGGATTCTACTTAGACTCAAAATCTAAAGTGATAAAATCTCCTCTGATAAGAGAAGCCATCAACATCGGATTTGACCGTCAAAAGCTGGTTTTATATTTAAGGAATAACATTGGATTTAAAGCAAATAAAGGATTTATCCCTAAAGGACTTCCCGGACATGCCGCTGATGATTTCACAGCTTATGATTCCTCAAAAGCTGCACTTTTGGTAAAAGAATTTAAAGAAAAAACAGGCCTTGAACCTAAAATAACATTATCCACTGATGCCAACTATGTGGATATTTGCGAGTATTTACAGCGAGAATTGCAAAAGATAGGAATTGATATTAAAATCGATGTGATGCCACCTGCAACTTTAAAACAAGCCAGGTCATCGGGCAAACTTGAAATGTTTAGATCGAGCTGGATCGCTGATTACCCCGATGCTGAAAACTATCTATCGTTATTGTATTCAAAAAACTTTAGTCCAACGGGGCCGAATTACACCCATTTTTCAGACCCAGAATTTGATGTACTTTTTGAAAAGAGTTTTGAAATATCAAACCCTAGAAAAAGAGCTGAAATCTATCAAAAAATGGACAGCATTGCAATGAAAAAGCATCCCATGATCTTACTCTATTATGATCAAGTAATCCGGTTTTCCCAGAAAAACGTTGAAGGCTTAAGCATTAACCCAATAAATCTGCTCAATCTAAAAAGGGTAAGGAAAAACAAGTCATAAAAAAACCGTCAATGACGGTTTTTTTATCTAATTAAGTAAGATTACAATCAAATTAATCTTCGCTTTCTTCTTTATCTTCTTTTTTAAACTTGGAGTACTTATTTTTGAACTTGTCAATTCTACCTGCAGTATCAACCAATTTAGATTTACCAGTGTAGAAAGGGTGAGAAGTTCGGGAAATCTCGAGCTTAACTAGCGGATATTCAGCACCTTCAAACTCAATAGTCTCTTTGGTGTTTACAGTTGACTTTGAAATAAAAACATCGTCATTTGACATGTCCTTAAATGCAACTAATCTATAATTCTCAGGATGTATACCAGTTCTCATAATTATCTTTTATATTGAAAAGTCTGCAAATTTAATGGTTTTTTTGAATACTTTAGCTTTTGTTCTAAGAAAATTAAACTTTTAATCAAACAAACCTCAAATCTTATTAAAAAAAAACAGTAAAAACATGGAAAATCAACAAATTACACCCGCACAAACAGCATTAAACTTTGGGATAATCCTTGGAGCCTACAATATTATAGTGGGCATCATGCTTTATTTTCTAGAGATGCATTATCAAAATGATCAAACGGTAGGGATAATCAATATTGTTATTACGGTAGTAATAATCATGGCGGGAATCATTCAATTTAAAAAAGCAAATGAAGGGTTTTTAAGCTTGACCGAGGCTTTAAAAATTGGTCTTGGAGTTGCGGTCATTTCTGCAGTACTCGGCATCATTTATTATTTTATTTTGACTGGAATCTTAGACCCTGAAACTTTGGATAAATCTTTAGAATTTCAAAAACAAAAGATGTTATCGAGTGATCCAGAGATGTCAGTTGAAAGCGCTAATAAATTCGTCGATATGCAACGGAAATTTTCATCTCCCTTAATAATATCCGCCTTTGCGATTGTTGGATCTTTATTTATTGGATTTTTAATTTCTCTAATTGGTGGACTGATTGTCAAAAAATCACGTCCTGAATAGGACAAATTTCTTATTTTTGTTGGTGAAATAAAACTCTTCATGGAACTTTCCATCATAATTCCGTTACTAAATGAAAGTGAATCTATTGAAGAACTTCACCAATGGATACACGCTTCACTTTCGAATCATAATTATGATTTCGAGATCATCTATGTGGATGACGGTAGTACCGACAATTCGTGGGAGGTTATCGAAAGATTGGTCCAACAGAACAAAAATACGCAAGGAATTAGATTTCAAAAGAATTTTGGAAAATCTCAAGCACTTCACGCTGGCTTTAAGCTTGCTGCAGGAGACTATGTGATGACCATGGATGCGGATCTTCAGGACTCCCCCGAAGAAATTCACCCCATGATCACCACTTTAAAAGAAAAAAACCTAGACATCCTTTCGGGATGGAAGAAAAAAAGATATGACTCTATTTTCTTTAAAAACATACCTTCCAAATTATTCAACTGGGCGGCAAGGAGGGTCTCAGGAATTAAACTTCACGATTTTAATTGCGGAATCAAGGCCTATAAAAGAGAAGTCATTAAAACCATTGAGGTATACGGAGAAATGCACCGTTACATCCCCGTAATCGCTGCACATCAGGGTTTTGATAAAATTGAAGAACAAATCGTTCAGCATCAAGCCCGACAACATGGAAAAACAAAATTTGGAGCGGATCGGTTTGTTAAGGGCTTTTTAGATTTAATTACCCTTTGGTTTGTAAATGGTTTCGGAAAGCGACCCATGCACTTTTTTGGATTTTGGGGAACCTTAATGCTTTTTATGGGATTTTGCTTCACCATTTATCTTGGGATTGACAAACTCTATCTTCACACCCAAGCCAGACTAATTACTCAGCGACCTGAGTTTTATATTGCATTAACAACCATGATTCTTGGAACTCAGCTTTTTATTGCAGGCTTTTTGGGAGAGATTTTGGTGCGATATAAAAAAGACATAAAAAGATATATCATCTCAAAAAGTATCAAAAATAAAGCATGACAGTTAATTCAAAAATTGAAGAATGGACAAAATCCCCGTTCGACCAAGAAACACAAAATGAATTGATCGAACTAAAAAAGAATCCTAAAAAACTTGAGGATGCTTTTTACAAGAATCTTGAGTTTGGAACTGGAGGCATGCGCGGAATAATGGGGATTGGAACCAATCGAATCAATAAATACACTTTAGGGAAAAGCACTCAGGGCTTAAGTGACTATTTGAAAAAATCTTTCCCTAATAAAAAAGAAATTAAAGTTGTTATTGCCTACGACTGTAGGATAAACAGTAAGAGTCTGTCCCGTCAAGTCGCAGAAGTTTTTTCTGCCAATGGCATCCAAGTACATCTTTTTTCAGAGCTACGCCCTACTCCCGAGCTTTCCTTTGCGGTTAAACATCTTAATGCACAATGTGGTATTGTTTTAACAGCATCTCATAATCCACCGGAATACAATGGTTATAAAGTTTATTGGGAAGATGGCGGACAAATTGTTCCCCCCCATGACAATCAGATCATCAATCAAATCAACAAAACTGAATTTAGTGATATCAATTTTACCCCTAATGAGGAATTAATCACTTTAATCGATCGGGAAATCGATGAAGCATTTTTTAATGTCTCTATCGAGTTAGGGAAATTTGAAATTAAGAATCGTGAAAACTATAAAGTCGTTTTCACTTCACTACACGGAACTTCGATCACTGCTGTTCCGCAAGTTTTAGAGAAAGCCGGTTATTCCCAAGTCTATCTTGTAAAAGAACAATCGAAACCTGACGGAAACTTTCCAACAGTAAAATCTCCAAATCCCGAGGAGCCTGAGGCATTAAAGTTAGCGCTTCTAGAAGCTGAGAAGCAAGGGGCTGATATCGTGATTGGAACGGATCCTGACTGTGACCGATTGGGTATTGCCGTTAGAGATGAAACAGATGAATTCTGTTTACTCAATGGAAATCAAACAATGGTTGTGATGACCTATTTCCTTTTGGAACAGTGGAAGCAGAAGGATGCTTTGAATGGAAAACAATTTATCGCAAGTACCATCGTCTCCTCACCAATGATCGCAAAAATAGCCTCAAGTTATGGCGTTGGGTATAAAGAAACATTGACTGGTTTCAAGTGGATTGCTAAACTTATTGAGGATTTTCCTGAGTTGGAATTCATTGGAGGTGGTGAAGAAAGCTTCGGATATCTCGTTGGAAATAAAGTTCGAGATAAAGATGCAGTGACTGCAACCCTTCTGGCTTGTGAAGTAGGGGCTTATGCAAAAAGCATCGGGAAAAGTTTCTTTGAAATCCTTGAAGATTGTTATCGTGAATTTGGCGCCTATAAAGAAAGACTGCTCTCTTTTACTCAGAAAGGAAAAGAAGGTGCTGAGAAAATCAGCTCAATGATGAATGATTTTAGGGAAAACCCTCCCAAAACTATAGCGGGTCAATCTATTTCATACATCGAAGATTACCAAAAAGGATTTCGCATCAACCTTAAAGATCACTCAATAGAAAAACTTGATTTTGATATTGCAAATGTCTTAATCTACCTATTTGAAGATGGGTCAAAAATAGCAATTCGTCCTAGCGGAACGGAACCCAAAATTAAATTCTACTTTAGCACCAATCAAAAAATCGAAAAACATCAGTCGTGGAAAGAAGTTGAAAAAGAGCTTGAATCTAAAATTGATGAATTAATAAAAGCCATGGGCATCTAAATGAACTATTTCGGAAAAATACTAAAGTTTGGCTTACCCTATAAAAAATTTGCATTCCTCAATGTATTCTTCAACATCCTCTATGCCTTGTTTAGTGCCCTGTCCTATGTGGCAATGATCCCGATGATGCAGATCCTCTTTGGCACAACAAAACAGGCATTTGAGCCACCTGTTTATAATGAAGTGGAGGGGATCAAAAGTTATGTTGAAGGTTTTTTTAATTATAAGATCACGCAATACATGTCTGAAGATAGTGGCAAGGCCTTAATGTTCGTTATTGCGACAATTATAACCCTCTTTTTTCTGAAAAATATTTTCAACTATTTAGCAATGTTTTTTATCACTTTTCTCAGGAATGGTGTACTGAAGGATCTGAGAAATGCCTTGTATAAAAAAACAACTGCTTTGCCTGTTAGTTTCTTTTCAGAAAAGAAAAAAGGAGATCTGATGGCTAGAATATCATCCGATGTTTTGGAACTTCAACATTCATTTCTGTCAGTATTAGAATTAATCGTAAGAGATCCTCTAACAATCATTTTTTCACTAATTGTCATGTTTACTTTCAGCACCAAGCTGACCCTATTTGTGTTGATTTTTATTCCCATCTCTGGAGCCATAATCTCACAAATCGGGAAGTCTTTAAAGAAAAAATCTGGACGGGTACAAGAAGAACAAGGTGAGTTTTTATCTATTCTAGAAGAAACGATCGGAGGTATAAAAATAATTAAAGCGTTTAATTCTGAAAATATTTTTATTAAAAAATTCTCTGACTCAACACAGCGGTTTTTCAAATACTCCAATGATCTCCTGAACCGTCAAAACATGGCTTCTCCAGTAAGTGAATTTCTTGGAATTCTGGTCATCAGTATTTTACTGTGGTATGGCGGTAAAATGGTTTTGTTAGATCAGACCCTAAACGGCGCTATTTTCCTTTCCTACATGGGACTTGCCTATAATATTTTGACTCCTGCAAAAGGCATCAGTAGGTCTTTATACAATATAAAAAAGGGAGACGCAGCTGCACAAAGAGTCCTCGAAATACTCGAAGCCAAGGATGACATGGCAGACGATCCTGATGCTGTTGTGATTGACAAACTTAATGATAAAATCGTTTTTAAAAACATTTCTTTTTCCTATGAAAACAAAATCATTCTTAAAGATTTTTCTTTAAACCTTAAAAAGGGTCAAACCATAGCGCTTGTAGGTGCCTCAGGAAGTGGTAAAACAACAGTTGCCAATCTGTTAAACAGGTTTTACGACATCAACAATGGTGCATTAACCATCGATGGAATCGCTATCAATAAAATCAAAAAATCATCCCTATACGGCTTAACGGGAATGGTGACGCAAGATTCCATCCTGTTCAACGATACTGTGAAAAACAACATCTCCCTAGGCAACCCAAATGCCAGTGAAAAGGAAATAAAGGAAGCTGCAAAAATCGCCAATGCAGAAGAATTTATTTTAAATTTAGAAAATGGATACGAAACCGTAATTGGTGAATCTGGGAACAAATTGTCGGGAGGACAAAAACAAAGGCTCTCCATTGCACGTGCAATTTTAAAAAATCCTGATGTTTTAATATTGGACGAAGCTACTTCTGCTTTGGACACCGCTTCTGAGAAACTAGTTCAAAATGCATTAGAATATTTGATGAAAAACAGAACCTCCTTGGTCATCGCTCACCGACTTTCAACCATTCAAAAAGCAGACCTAATTGTGGTTATGAATAAGGGTGAAATTGTTGAAACTGGAAATCACAAGTCCCTGATGGGAGTTGATTCTACTTACAAAAAGTTAGTGGACCTTCAAACTTTTTAAAAAGGTCATTAAACTTTTTTTATAAAAATCAATCTAAATGTCAAATAAAACTTTGGAAAGCCAAAATCAATTTATAAATGCACTTAAAAATCCTGAAACACAGGCAAGCGCTTTTACAAAATTGTTAGCGGACTACAAAGAAAGACTTTACTGGCACATAAGAAAAATTGTAATAGAACACGACGACGCTGATGATGTATTGCAAAATACTTTTGTAAAGGTTTTTCAAAATATTAATGGTTTTAAAGGAAACAGTAGCATTTACACTTGGATGTATAAGATCGCAACAAATGAAGCACTCAACTTAATTAAGAAAAAATCAAAGCATTATGGGGTTTCAAATGAAGAGTGGATCGAAACAAAAGTTACTAGACTTGAGTCAGACTCTTACTTTGACGGTGATGAACTAAGTATTAGGTTGCAAATTGCCGTAGCGAAATTACCCGAGAAACAACGTCTCGTTTTTAACATGAAGTATTTTGATGAAATGAAATATGACAATATATCTGAAATACTAGGCACATCCGTTGGAGGGCTTAAAGCATCTTATCACCACGCTGTAAAAAAAATTAAAAAACAAATAAATGAGTGATTTAAAAAACATAAAATCTTTTAAAGTTCCTCACAATTATTTTAATGATTTTGACAAGAAACTTAAAGGCAAAATCGATTTAGAAAATCACAAAAGTGATTTCAAAGTCCCAGAAAATTATTTTTCAAAAGTTGAAGCGATTATTCTTTCACAAATCAATTTCAATAAAACTAAAACCGTTCCTATATTTCGTTATTTATTGGGAGCTGCGGCGGCAATAGTGGCCTTTATTTTTATAACGTTCGAAACTTCTGTGGATGACAATACTGAAACGACTGTTTTAATCTTAGAGGACTACTTAATGGAAAACTCAACTTATGAAATTGCCGATCATAATGCGGATTACTTAAGTTATGAAATGATAAATATGGATCAGTCAATTAATTATGAAGATGCTCTTGAACTTAGATTATTAAATGAAACTCCAATGAATTTAAATCTTTTTGATGATGAATAAATTTTTTTTAATTTTAGTAATGACCTTTAGCTTTAGTTCGGGCTTTGGTCAAGGAAAAACAAGTTTTGAACGAATCAAGGCTTTAAAGATGGCCTATATTTCTGAAAAAATCGACCTAACTGATGAGGAAGAAACTATTTTCTGGGAAGTCTATGACGAGTACGAACTAAAGATTTACAAAGAGTGTAGAAAAAAACTTAGAGAAATCAGAAAACAGTATTCAAAAAGTATTGATACCCTCACCAAAGAAGAAGCAATCAATGTGCTCAAAGAAGTCTACAAAATTGAGCATTTGGCTGTGGATTTTGAAGAAGAAAGGGATAAAGCTTTACTTAAAAATCTCCCTCCCAAAAAAATACTTAAAATTCATCATGCTGAATACCACTTCAACAGAGAAATGGTATATAAGAGAAAAAAAACAACAGTCCAGGAAAAAAAGGACTAAGTTTAAGCTAACTTTGGTGCATGAAATTGCACAAAAACTTAGCACTAGGTATTATTTCTGGCTTAGAAGCCATTTTAGCAGAAAATCTCAATGCAAACGACGTCGTGAGAAGGCTATTAAAAAGTAATTCCAGCTGGGGTTCGAGAGATAGAAAAACAGTTGCCAAAATTCTTTACGATATTATCCGATGGAAACGACTCTATTTAGGGATTGTAGATCTTGAGGGTAAGAATAACAACGATAGCCACTGGGGACTCATTGCCTGCTGGATGGTTTTAAACGATCACCAACTTCCAGATTGGGAAGTGTTTTCAAAATTTAAGGCTGACGGTTTTAAAGAAAAACATGATGCGCTTGTTAAAATACGAAAATACAAACAGGCGATTCCAGACTGGTTAGACGAGAAGGGAGTTGAAGCTTTCGGTGAAGCTTTTTGGGGAAAAGAAATTAACACTCTAAATGAGCCTGCTAAATTAGTCGTACGTGTCAATCGATTAAAAACAACCCCAGAAAAACTAAAATATTCACTCCATGAGAAATATGGTTTTAACACCAAAGGGGTTTCTGAACTTCCAGATGCTTTAGAATTTGAATCTCACCAAAGTCTCATAAACACAGTAGAGTATCGGGAAGGGCATTTTGAAATCCAAGATGGAAATTCACAAATGATAGCACCTTGGCTTCAACCCAAAGCGGGAGAACTATATTTTGACTGTTGTGCTGGGGCCGGTGGAAAGAGTTTACACTTGGCGAACCTGACACATGACAAATCACAAATTATTGCTTTTGATATATTTTCTTCCAAGCTAGTAGAGTTAAAAAGAAGAGCCGACAGAAATGGGATCAAATCCATTAAGACTTATTTTGTTAATGATGAAAATAAAATTGATAAATTCAGCGCTAAAGGTAATGGCGTTTTGATTGATGCGCCCTGCAGTGGATTGGGAGTGTTAAAAAGAAATCCTGATGCCAAATGGTTGATGAACCCCAATCGGATGAAGGAAATTCAAGTACAACAAAAACAAATTCTTCAAAACTACTCAAAATTGGTGATGCCTGGGGGCAAATTAGTCTACGCCACTTGTTCTATTTTTCCAGAAGAAAACAGAATGCAAGTCGATGATTTTTTAACTTCTGAATCTGGAAAAGATTTCACTTTGGCGTCTGACAAAACCTATTTTTCACAAGAATCGGGTTATGATGGATTTTATGCTGCGCTCATGGTCAAGAAAATGTGAATAAATTGATGAAAAGTTATCCCTAATTGAGGTCTTAAAGTTCTGTATAACTGCTCAGAAAAAATTATTTTTACAGCTTCAAAACAATTAAACATGATTTATTTTTTCGGAGCCATTTCTTCCAAAGTCTTCGCCCTTGAAACTTCTACCAAACTTGAAGAAAGCGCGCTCGAGAAACTCGTATGGCTTTTCGACCAAAGTCCATTGATTGATCAAGAAACCATAAATCAAAATTTTATTGGCCCGCGAGCAACCATGATTACTCCGTGGAGTACTAATGCCGTTGAAATCTGTCAAAACATGGGCATTCATGGGATTAAAAGAATTGAATCATTTCAGCCTTACAATGATGCGTCAGGTTTTGACCCCATGTTAAATCAAAAATTTGAAATTTTAAATCAAGTTATTTTTGAAATAAACATTAAGCCTGAACCAATACTCTCCGTTGAGGACATCAGAACTTTCAACGAAAAAGAAGGTTTGGCTTTGAATGAGGAAGAAATCGTTTATTTAGATGAATTGGCAAAAAAACTCGATCGTCCACTCACTGATTCTGAGGTTTTTGGTTTTTCACAAGTAAATTCAGAACACTGTCGACATAAAATATTTAATGGAACGTTTGTCATTGATGGCAAAGAAATGTCGCAAAGTTTATTTCAATTAATCAAAAAAACATCCAAAGAAAATCCAAATACAATTGTTTCGGCCTACAAGGACAATGTTGCTTTTATTGAAGGTCCCGAAATAGAACAGTTTGCTCCCAAAGAAGCACATGTGCCAAGTGCATATGAAAAAACTAACGTTCAAAGTGTTATTTCCATTAAAGCAGAAACTCATAATTTTCCAACCACTGTTGAGCCTTTCAATGGTGCTGCAACTGGGTCGGGTGGTGAAATTCGAGATCGTATGGCAGGTGGCCAAGGGTCATTGCCATTGGCCGGTTCGGCTGTTTACATGACCCCTTATTCTAGGGTCAATGACAATCGAAAATGGGAAAAAGCTTTCGAAGCTAGACCATGGAGATATCAAACCCCTTTGGATATTTTAATCAAAGCCTCAAATGGTGCTTCAGATTTTGGGAACAAATTTGGTCAACCACTCATCAATGGTTCTCTTTTCACTTTCGAGCATCAAGAGGGACAAATGAAATGGGGTTATGATAAAGTAATCATGTTGGCTGGTGGGATCGGAACAGCCATTCATAAGCAAGCAATAAAACAAAAACCTAAAAAAGGAGATTTAATTGTCATTTTAGGAGGAGATAATTATAGAATTGGGATGGGCGGCGCAGCAGTATCTTCTGCAAATACGGGATCATTTAACAATGCCATTGAACTCAATGCTGTTCAACGTTCAAACCCTGAAATGCAAAAGCGGGTTTCGAATACGGTCAGAGCCTTGGTTGAATCTGGTAACAATCCTATTGTTTCGATTCATGATCATGGAGCGGGAGGGCATTTAAATTGTCTTTCAGAACTTGTCGAGGAAAACGGTGGAGAGATCGCAATTGATCAACTTCCAATTGGGGATCCTACACTGTCGGCTAAAGAAATAGTTGGAAATGAGTCGCAAGAGCGAATGGGGTTAATCATTGACCCTAAAGACAGATCGCTATTGGAATCTATAGCGAACAGAGAACGTGCTCCGATGTATGTTGTGGGAACGGTTGCTGAAGATCATCAATTTACTTTTATTGACAACAGGAATGATACAAAACCAATTGATTTGCATCTTGATGCCCTGTTTGGAAGCGCTCCGAAAACCATTATGGATGACAAAACTGTTCTTTATGATTTTGACCCTATTCCATTTTCCAAAGAACAATTCACAGAAGATTTAAAATCTGTTCTCCAACTAGAAGCCGTTGGCTGTAAAGATTGGCTGACCAATAAGGTTGATCGATGTGTTACTGGAAAAGTAGCCCAGCAACAAACCATTGGGCCTTTGCAGCTCCCTTTAAGCAACTGTGGTGTTGTTGCCCTAGATTTTAAGGGCGAAAAAGGAATTGCAACTGCTATTGGACATGCGCCCATAAGCGCAATGATCGATTCGGGGAAAGGAAGTGTAAATGCAATTGCAGAAAGTTTAACCAATTTAATCTGGGCGCCCCTTACTAATGGGCTCCAATCGGTCAGCCTTTCTGCCAATTGGATGTGGCCTTGTAACAATCCCGGAGAAGATGTTCGGTTATACAAAGCAGTAGAGGCATGTGCTGATTTTGCAATCGCACTTGGAATCAATATCCCAACGGGGAAAGATTCCCTTTCAATGAAACAACAATATCCTGAGGGTCCTGTAACGGCTCCTGGGACTGTTGTGATTTCAGCTGCAGGAGAATGTTTAGATATTAAAAAAGTAGTTACTCCTGAACTTAAAAAAGATGGTGGAGACCTGTATTACATTAATCTATCTCAAGAAAACTATTCTTTAGGTGGGTCTTCTTTTGGGCAAATTCATAATAAAATAGGTAAAAAAACTGCCAGTATTAAAGATGCCAAATACTTTAAAAAAGTATTTAATTCGATTCAAAATAAAATTATTTCAGGTAGTATTAGCGCAGGACATGATGTTTCTTCAGGAGGATTAATCACAACACTGCTAGAAATGTGTTTTCCACAAAACAACATAGCAATGAGGCTTGACTTGACACCTCTGGAGGAATTTGACTCAAATATTTTGCTTTTTTCAGAAAATTCAGGAATTGTGATACAAGCCAAATCAGCATTGGATATTGAGCTTAAAAAAGAAGGAATAAACTGTCTCAGAATTGGAGAAATCACAGGAAATCAATTATTAATATTGAAAAACAATTCCACAGAATTCTCTTTTAATGTTCCTTCTCTAAGGGATATCTGGTATGCAACCTCAACGGCTTTGGACCAGCATCAAACATCAAATGGTCTTGCAAAAGTTCGATTTGAAAATTATAAAAATCAAACGTTATCTTATAAATTTCCAACTGGATTTTTAGGAAAAATACCTGCACTAGAGGGGCAAAAAAAAGTAAAAGCAGCCATCATAAGAGAGCAAGGGAGTAACTCGGAAAGAGAAATGGCTTACGCAATGCAATTGGCTGGTTTTGAAGTGATTGACGTCCACATGACGGACTTAATTGAAGGTAGAGAAACGCTTGAAGACATACAATTCATCGCCGCTGTGGGCGGTTTCTCTAACTCAGATGTATTGGGATCTGCAAAAGGTTGGGCAGGATCTTTCCTTTATAACGAAAAAGCAAAAGTAAGCTTAGATAACTTTTTCAAACGCGAAGACACACTCTCGTTGGGTGTTTGCAATGGATGTCAGCTTTTTGTAGCATTGGGAATGATAACACCCGAGCATCAAGAAAAACCAAAAATGTTACACAATGAATCAGGTAAATTTGAATGTCATTTTACAGCAGTCACAGTTCAACCCTCGAGCTCGGTTTTAATGAAAGGGTTGGAAGGAAGTACTTTGGGTATTTGGGCAGCGCATGGAGAAGGAAAATTCAATTTTCCAATGAACGAAGATCAATATCAAATCCCAGCAAAATATCATTTTGAAGAATACCCTGCCAATCCAAATGGATCTGACTTTAATGCAGCAATGTTGAGTAGTCAAGATGGCCGTCACTTGGTAATGATGCCTCACTTGGAGCGTTCAACTTTCCCTTGGAATTGGGGATATTATCCTCAGGACAGAAAAGATGAAGTTTCTCCATGGGTTATTGCCTTTGAAAATGCCCATAAATGGCTTTCAAAATGAGTATCCTAGTGCAACTCTAAGAAACATTTCTTATTTTGCAATTAAAACCATGATTTATGCCCACCAGAATATTTGATTTCTTAAGTTATCAGCTAAAGCAACGTCCCCTTGATCGCGCTTTAAACACTAAATATAATGGAGAGTGGAAGTCTACTTCGACTGCTGAGTACGCTTCTTCCGCCGATTTGATGAGTGCCGCTTTTTTAAATTTAAAAATAAAGCCGCAAGATAAGGTTGCAATGATATCCTCTAACAACAGATCCGAGTGGTGCATTGTTGATGTCGGGATCCTTCAGGCAGGTGCAGTTAATGTACCAATTTATCCTACCATAAGTCAAAATGATTACGAATACATATTAAATCATTCTGAAAGCAAATACTGTTTTGTATCAGATCAAGAGGTCTATGACAAGGTCATGGCCATAAAGAAAAACGTAAAAAACCTAATCGAAATTTATAGTTTCGACGACATCCCAGGATGTAAAAACTGGACTGAATTATTAACCTTAGGTGAGAATAATTTAAATGAAGATTTATTAAATAAAACAAAGGATGCTGTAAAACCTGAAGCTTTAGCAACAATAATCTACACTTCGGGAACAACCGGGATACCAAAAGGAGTGATGTTAAGTCACCAAAATGTAGTCTCAAACGTGCTATCGGCCTCAAAGAGACTCCCACTTGAAATCGGAAAATCAACTGCGCTGAGTTTTCTTCCAATTTGTCACATTTTTGAGAGGGTAATTTTATACATCTATCTCTACAATGGAATTAAAGTTTATTTTGCCGAATCGATAGAAACCATTCCAGATGACTTAAGAGACGTCAAGCCTGAGGTTATGACAGCTGTACCACGACTTCTAGAAAAAGTATATGATAAGATTTATGCTAAAGGTGAAGATCTGACTGGTATTAAAAAGAAATTATTTTACTGGGCTGTTGAAATTGGTTTACAGTTTGAACCCTATGCTCAGAATGGTTTCTGGTATGAAATTAAATTAAAAATTGCTAAAAAATTGATTCTCTCTAAATGGCAAGAAGCCTTGGGAGGTAACTTAAAATTAATTGCTTCTGGTAGTGCGGCATTGCAACCACGTTTGGCAAGAGTTTTTTCGGCTGCAGGGATGATTCTTGTTGAAGGATATGGACTTACCGAAACTTCTCCTGTCATTTCTGTAAACGACCTAAGAAAGGGAGGATTTCGAATTGGCAGCGTTGGAAAAGTGATTGATGGTGTAACAGTTAAAATCGCTGAAGACGGTGAAATTCTTTGTAAAGGACCTAATGTAATGATGGGTTATTATAAGGAAATTGAAAAAACCAAGGAGGTGATGTCTGGAGACTTTTTCCATACCGGAGATATTGGAATGATTGACGATGATGGTTTCTTAAAGATTACGGATCGTAAAAAAGAAATGTTTAAGACTTCTGGCGGGAAATACATCGCGCCTCAGGTGATCGAAAATGAAATGAAACAATCTTTGTTCATCGAACAAATCATGGTGATTGGTGAAGGTCAGAAGATGTCAGCTGCTCTAATTCAACCTAACTTCGACCATATTAAGAATTGGTTTGCTCAAAATGGAATTGCTGCAGAAGATGATCTTGTTTCTATTTGTAAAAATCAAAGCTTACTTGATGAAATTCAAAAAGAAATCGATATTCACAACCAAAGATTTGGAAAATGGGAACAAATTAAAAAATTTGAATTAACTCCTAAAATGTGGAGTGTTGAAAACGAATTCCTCACCCCTACCATGAAAGTAAAACGCAATACACTAAAAACATATTACAAAGATTTAATCACAAAAATCTATCAATAATTTATTTTTAAATATTTATTGAAAATATTCTTTAATTTATTTGCTATGCATGCATAATATTATTTATATTTGAAAAATAAGAATATAACTATAAATGAGAAAGGAAACGATTGATGCTGCATTACGATCCACATGGAATTCAGTCAGCAAGATGTATAATAAGGAAGCGAGCAAGTATAATTCCACGATGGCTACGGGCTTTGTGCTACTAAACATAGATGCTGAGGGTACGGCCTCCACTTCCCTAGGAAAAAAATTAGGGATGGAAGCTACAAGTCTTTCTAGGTTACTAAATAGCATGGAGGAAAAGAATCTGATTATGCGTTCTCCCAATCCTAAGGATGGAAGAAGTGTATTGATATTTTTAACCACTTTCGGAAAATCAAAGCGGAATGATTCGAGAGAAGTCGTTCTTAAATTTAATAATGTCATAGAAAAACGTCTAACAAGTGTTCAAATAAAACATTTTTTTGAAGTTGCAAATTGCATCAAAGAAGAAAGTAAAAAGTTTGAGCATTTTTAAAATTAAAAAACGAGGTAATGATAAACGAAGAACAAAAATTAGTGAATGGTGGAGAATTCATCGTTCGTGATGTTGACCCAAAAGAAGTGTTTACTCCTGAAGACTTTTCAGAGGAACAATTGATGATGAAATCAGCTGTTAAGGAGTTCGTAGATCGAGAAATATGGCCACATAAAGACCGTTTTGAAAATAAAGATTATGCGTTTACTGAGGAATTGATGAAAAAAGCCGGTGATTTAGGCTTCCTAGGTGTTTCTGTCCCAGAAAGTTATGGAGGAATGGGCATGGGATTCATTTCGGTCATGTTGGTCTGTGATTATATTTCTGGTGCTACAGGTTCTTTCTCAACTGCTTTTGGTGCCCACACCGGAATCGGAACACTTCCCATTATTCTTTATGGGACTGAAACTCAAAAACTAGAATATGGACCAAAACTCGCTACAGGAGATTGGTTTGGCTCATATTGTTTAACTGAGCCCGGAGCTGGTTCAGATGCCAATTCGGGAAAAACAAAAGCGGTGCTTTCGGAGGATGAAACTCATTACAAAATCAGTGGTCAGAAAATGTGGATTTCAAACGCAGGATTTGCAAGTGTATTTATTGTTTTTGCCCGTATTGAAGATGACAAGAACATCACTGGGTTTATTGTCCCTAATGATCCCTCAAACGGAATCACAATGGGAGATGAAGAACGTAAATTAGGTATTCATGCATCTTCGACGCGTCAGGTATTTTTTAACGAAACTAAAGTGCCTGTAGATCACATGCTCGCAGGAAGAGGAGATGGTTTTAAAATTGCAATGAATGCGTTGAATGTTGGTAGAATAAAGCTTGGAGCTGCATGTCTAGATGCACAACGAAGAGTCATCAGTTGCTCAGTGAAATATGCAAACGAACGCATTCAATTCAATACTCCAATTGCACAGTTCGGAGCAATTAAAGAAAAGCTGGCACGTATGGCGACTTCTTGCTTTGCAGGAGAATCAGCAACTTATCGTGCTGCCAACGATGTAGAATTAAAAATAAAATCATTTGAAGCAGAAGGCTTAAGCCATCAACAAGCAGAACTTAAGGGAGTGGAAGAGTTTGCCATCGAATGTTCGATAATCAAAGTAGGGGCTTCTGAGGACATCCAGAGCTGTGCTGATGATGGTATTCAAATCTACGGAGGAATGGGCTTTTCTGCTGAAACACCAATTGAATCTGCCTGGAGAGATGCCCGTATTGGCCGAATCTATGAAGGAACCAACGAAATCAATCGGATGCTTTCTGTTGGAATGTTGCTTAAAAAAGCAATGAAAGGAAAGATCGACTTGATGGGAGCTGTAATGAAAGCTGCAGGTGAAATGAAAAACCAACAGAATGAAACCTCTGAAACTGTTCATGAAGACTTAAGCGCTGAAATTATTCTAGTTAAAAATCTTAAAAAAGCATTTCTAATCTTAACAGGATCTGCCTTTCAAAAATATGGTGCTGAATTAGACAAGCACCAACAGGTATTGTTAAGCCTTGCTGATATTCTGATCGAAACTTATTTTGCTGAATCTGCACTTTTAAGAACCCTTAAAAATATTGGTAAAGGGAATGATGCAGAATCTCAAAAAGCAATGACAAAACTTTATGTTTTCGATGCTACAGAAATTGTCCTAAGAAAAGGAAAAGAGATTATTGGAAATATAGCGAATGTAAAGGAAAAAACAAAACTATTAAAAGGTGTTCACCAGTTGTGTCTTTATGAGGATCTACCTGATGTTATTTCTTTAAAAACTCAAATTGCTGATCTGCTAATTGCTGAAAATAAATATTGTTTCTAATCTTTAATTGTTTTAAAAACTATTTTTGAAAAAAAAGTAGAAACTTTTTATGATTTAAATGGGGTGAAGTTATGACTAATTAAATGTTTATTTACAGATGTTGAGTTTCTATATTTTAATGAAATAATTAGGGCTACTCTTACCTTAATTATTATTAAAACATATGCATTTTAAATAATAAAAATGTTCTTTTGAAAAAAAATTAGATTAAGTACAAAACATGTATGATTTAATAGTAGTTATCAATTTGTAATCTTTTGTAAAGTCCCCGATTGTTTCTTCTAAAAACGCTAAAGTCAAAAATTACAGAAAATTCAAACATACTTGGAGAAAAGACAACCCCCGGAGTTTTGAAAGGAAAGTTATAATGAATACCAAAGTCAAAGTTTTCCATTGCTGTTCCAATTGTGATGCCAAAGTTATTTACTGAAAAGGCTTCCACAGAGCCCATTTGTTGAGTAAAGCCAATGTTAAATTCACCTAATTGAAAATCTTGAGCTAATGACATATACATCGTATTTCCAAATTTAACAAAACTCATATATGCAAATAAATACGAGGATCTAGGGAGAAACCTTCTTTCATACGGATTAAGATCAAATTCATAGCCTCCTTGAACAGAAATTCGCAAGGGTAACTTATTATCTTCATCTTCTTTGTTGTATGAATGATTTGGCCTAGATAAGTTTTTGAGACTAAGCCCTAACATCATCACGTTAGAATGATATATAATTGAAGCCCCGAAATCAGCATAACCTATATTTGAAATTAGATTTGAAAGAGGATCACTTGAATTAACAAGTACTTGACCTGTAGTTGCATTAAGTTGATCTCCAAAAGTTAATTTATCTGGATTGATTTCGCTACTCAAAAATCTTCCAGTTATTGCAGGTAACAGGAACGAATATCCAGATACTTGAATTTTGTAAACATAGCTCACGCTTATTGAATTTGAGGAGATTGGCAATGCATCACCCATTGAAAATTGATTAATATCAAAACCGATGGAAAAATTTTTTTCTGGAAAACCAAGTGTTCCAAAAACATAGCTATTAGTTAGAGTAGAAAACTCATTAATTTTAAGAGTATTACGAAGAACTCCTATCCTATTTAATTGATTCATGCCAAAAGCGCTAGGATTTAATTTATGAATGAATTTTGTTTGATTTACAATATATTCTTCTTGAGCATTACAATTAAATGCAAAAATTAAAATAAACAGAAAGCTTGTAAACCCTTTAGTTTTCATTGTCTTCCTAGAATAATGAATGTTCCACTTTTATCAATCTTGTTTTCTCCATAAATTGATTCTCCACTAACTGTATAAATATAGTAGGGTGATCTATTTCCATCTACTCCGGGAAACCCTCCTTCTCTAACTTCAACTTCGTTTAAACCAGCTCCTGGAGTAGATTCATCAAAAGATGCTATCCAAATCAGATTTCCTCTCGAATCATAAACAGTCAATACCATTGATTTTAAGCCGCTTGTTTTCGGATAAAATGTATCATTTTCTTCATCATCATTTGGAGTAAACACATTTGGTAACAAAACACTATATCCTTCACCGATTACAATAGGTTTAGTTACTTCGATATCACAACCTATAGCATTTGTAATTCTTAGAGTAGCGAAAAAGGTTCCGGAAATAGAATATTTCTTTCTGACAGGAGAAACTGTACCAGTTCGCCTATCTCTAGAAATTATCGGTGAATTATCGCCGAAAATCCATTCCTCTTTGATCCAAGGATCAGTAGAGGTGTTCGTAAATGTGATGTCTTCATTTGCTTTTATGGGTTGCGGAGGAGTTCTGGTCATACTAATCGAAGTATAATCGAAAGTAGGGGATCCAACTCCAACGTTTATTTCATAAGATATTTCACAATCAGATGAGTTTCTTACGTATAGAGTTTCTTTTTCAGCTGGAGTTGGAATTTCAATAACATAGGTTACATTATCTTCTGTTACCGAATTAACTCTATTGTTATTTCCATAGTAAAAGCTTACATCCCCTTTTTGATTATCAAATAATCTAACTACAACTTTACCTGGATTCATTAAACATAAATCAGTATCAACTACTGGATCGGATAAAAAATATAATTCTTTATTTGGATCAACAGCAATATCTTTCTCTAAATATGTAAAGGCGGTGTTACCACAAATTTGATTTTGAGAACGAACTATAATTTTATAATCACCAGATTCTAAACTATTTTGAGATTCAGTTCCTTTATATTCTATAACTTCTTGATAATTTGAAAGAGAGCCTGAGCCAGTTGCTGAAACTCGTTTAAACCATGAAATATCATATGGCTTTTTTCCTTCATCTATTTTAAATGCTATTTGTCCGTTTGGAACTCCTCCATTGCAAGTTGGAGAAAGGGAATAAAATTTATTTATTGCTAAAGTAGATGAGGATGTAGATAATTGGGGGGTGATTTCAAAAGGTTTATTTTCAAATTCAATATTAAAATTGCCCAGATTTGAAGGGGTCGTTGGCTCGATATAACATCCTCTGCTATCTATGACTTTTAATTCAAGAGCACCCTGTTCTTTTACAGTTATGGATTGTCCGATATAATTTTCAACTTCACCGGAGGGTGTTCCATCTGCCAGTGTAGGTCTAAAAGTCCACTCATAATCATAAACTAAAATTCCATTTATACTATAAGGGATTCCGCCGGTAATGTTGGCAGTAATTACTACCTCATTAGAGCAAGGATCTATTTGAAAAGAAGTGTCTCCTGAATAACTCATTTTCTCAATCTCTTTAACCTCGAAAGAATAAAAATCTTCACATAGAGTTGCGGCAGTTCCGCTTACAGCTGCTGTAGCTTCCTCACTCACGGAAAGAGTATAAATATCAGGTTTCAAACCTGTTATGGTATATATTCCATCCCATGCTGTTGGGGGGGCGACAATTACTCCTGCTGAATTACCGTTTTCACTATGGACTACACTACCTAGTTTGTCACCTACTATATTATATTTAAAGAAGTGATCATTTGATCCAGGATTAGGCAAATTACTAGTGATTGAAAATAAAAGTGTAGAGGTAATATCATTTAAATTCGAACAATCAGAAGGAATTACTTCAGCAATACTCAAGTTACTTATCTGAATTCCAGTATTCCCAATCGATATAGAGTTAGTTCTCAATGCTCCAGTTGGACAGGTTCCAGTTAGAATTACTCCTCTATCATCACTTATAGTTGCTCGGTAAACACCGTTGACTAAATCAGAAGCAACAGTTTGATTCTTGAATCGAGAGATTTCTCTCCAAAGATTTGGGTTTGAGGTAGTGGCTGTACTTGTGGTAACAGTTGTTGTAGTGCCACTTACTACAACACTCGTTAACTGCTCATACTGTTCCTCCCAAAGGATTTTGAGGCTACCAACTATAGTGTTTGTATCAACAACAAGTTCAATTCTACCAAAAGTGGCAGTGCAACCAGGCTGTGTTTCTATAACATTTGTTAGCGTCAGTTGAGTAAGGTCTTCTGAAGCTACATCTACCTCACCAGCTCCAAGAATACAAGTATTTGATCCGCTACCCGATTTGACTTCATAAGTGTATTTCCCAGGATATTTCAGATCATACAGTGATCCGTTTTGTACACTAGCTCCTTTGCTATCAGTTTCTCCATTCAAATTCCAATCCATAAAATATGAAGTTCCAGCTCTAGTTGGATCAGCTAAATTTGAACTCCAAACTACCTGAATATTGTCAATATCATTAAACGTTCCATCAGTAAGCTCAAGTCTAATACTACCTAGTCTATCTTCAGTACAATTAATATCTAATACTTCAGCTACCCCTATTTCTACATCCTCAGGAATTGATAAAACAATATCTGCAATATCCACCGTTACTGGATTACAACCTGAATTATCTGATATAGTGATTGTATTAATGGTATTTAAATCAAAGGGATCTATTTGTGGGATTACAACAGTGGTACTATTGGAGGCAGTAACATACAATCCATTGTTTAGACTAATCGTATTTATTCCTCCCGTTGACGAACCCCCAGAAATCTGAAAAGTAAGACTCGCAAAGTTACCACTACAGGCAGCCTCAATTCGTTTATCAACAACTTCTACAGCAGTTAAAGGATCTGGTTTTCT
>CAJXQS010000014.1:0-52895 GCA_913058385.1 uncultured Flavobacteriaceae bacterium | reverse complement strand
CGAGATGTAGAGAGGTCTCGTGGGCTCGGAGATGTGTATAAGAGACAGTTTTAAACTTGGGTAAAAGAGGGATTAGATTATATACCCATTTCACCAGCGTATCCCCAAAAGGAAAGTAGATTTATTTTGAAGGGGTGAGTTTAAGAGTCTTATTAAAACTTCTGGAACAATACGGAGATATGAATCCTGAAAACCCAGAGCTACAAATTGGGATTAGTCAGAGAGAATAAGCTTGCCGTTATGATCTATTGCTAATGAAAACGGGTCTAAAACAACATCTAACATAATAGCCAAGGCGCTTCTAGTCATAGGTTTTTGGGGTTGTGAAATATACTGGGACAAGCCCATAGTCATCAATGCACTTTCATCTATAGGCTCAGAAGTTAATTTAGCAGAATCTAAGAGGGCTTTAAAAAAAGAAAAATCTACCAATTCTCCTGAACCTTCAAGTCCACTAAAAATCGAATAATACTTTTTAAGTCCATCAATAAGCTCATGTCGAGACAGGAAAGCATTGGGATAAAACCAGGTCTGATTAGCCCATTTATAGGAAACTCCTTGGCCTTTTAAAATTCCTGTAACGCCTATTTTTTGAATGGCATAAAAAGCTTTGTCTGAAGGCTTCACATCTATAAAAGGCATTAGGTATACCTGTTCTGCAAGTAAAGCCTTTTGAACATCCCTCACGGCTACATCCTTTGGATGAATGTCCATATTAAGTGCTAGTGCAGCAACTGCTCCTGCCGCTTGTCCAATTCCTAAAACAACAGGTTGTAAACGGGTTGCTCCATTGACAATATTAGTCACACTTATATTCTTTTCAGCAACAATAAAATGAGGTATCTCTTTGGGTATTAAACTGCCTAGTGGCACATTATAACTCGGTACTTTTATACCTATAAAATCTATTTTAGGAGCATTGGGATTTTTGTCATGATGGTGGTCAATAGGGTAATCCCCTACTGCAATACCCGTTTTAAACAAATCATACGCATAAGGATTCCGGACTTCATTTACTGTGAGTTGAACCAAACCCTTGAGCCTTCTAGACTCCCTGTGGTATGGAATCCAAGGAAAAGAATCATTAGTATTAAATTCATTATGAACAACTAAGTTTTTAAAACCCAATTCATGTTGTATGTAATAAACAAAATTTAAGGTGTGTTGCTTGGCGTCTGAGATTCCTTTTTGAACTTCTTCAAAAGTCATATTAGGCCAGTCCAAAAAATAATCGTTCCCACAATTAGGCCAATTGATTAAGTATTTATTTCCTGGTAATTTAGCATAGTCAAGCATTTGAATATGGTCTACAATTCCTTTTGGTGTGTAACTCCCTGGTAGCCTACAAGCACAATCAAAAACAGAAGCATCGTAAGAAGGGTGTTTTGTCTCCAGTTCAGTTTGTTTGGCATCTCGACCTAAGTCTTTTAAAATTAGGGTATAGGTAAGGTCTTGAACAATTCTATTAGAATTTTTTGGCGCTTCTTTTTCTCCTGTATCGGATTGAGCGTCCATTCCCACTTTAAATTCAGCACCAACCAAAGGAAGAACATCTCCATTTTCAGTACCATCTATCAAAATAGCTCCTTCAATATGGGCCACTTTATCTTGAGATACATAGCTTATTTTCCAGCCTTTATGAGTTTGTAAAATACGGTTGATTTTGGTATTGTAATATATTTTCAAATTGGGGTAATGAACCATGGATTTTAAAATACTATCTCCGACTTTAGGCTCAAAGTGTGTGTTGCTCACCCAACCAGTAGCTAATGCTTCTGGACCTCCATAGTGAGCGTATAATTTGGTCCTAAATTCACCCCACAAACCAGACGGAAGTTGGTGATTTCCATCAATTGCAGAAACGCCTGCTGCAGTAAGCATGCCTCCCAACCAAGGACTTTCAGAAAACAAAGATACTTTCACACCCATTCTTGCTGCTTGTATTGCCGCGGCAGTACCTCCAGCACCAGCACCAATAATCAGAATAGCATTTGAATCTTGATTTCTTTGAGACTCTTGTCCCAAAAGGGAAGAAATAAATAGCAGCAATAAAATGGGTAAAATAAAATAATTTTTAACAGACATAGTTCTTATAATTAATGATAATTTATACTTAAATTTTCAAGTGCATTTGAAATTTCATAAAGGGCCCTAGGTACATGAAAACAACCTTTCCACTTACCTCCTTTTAAAGATAATAATACTTTGCCTTCTCTGTTTAAATACCCATACCACTCGCCGTTATTAACCGGATCTCTAAAGTGTTCCCAAGTGTAATAGTGCACCTTCTCAAACCATTCTTTTGCTCTAGGGCTTTTATTATAGGCATATATTTTAGCCAATGCAACCAATGTTTCTAAGTGAACCCACCAAAGCTTTTGGTCCCATTCTAATTGCTGGGTCGGGTGGCCATTTATGTCTAAAAAATAAAATATTCCTCCATACAAAGAATCCCAACCATTTTCTAGCTGCTGGTACATAATAGCTTCTGCTTTTTCTATTAGAACTAGATCATTAAGCCTCATTCCTATATTCATTACAAACCACATAGCTTCGATAGCATGACCTGGGTTGAGTAATCTCCCTTCAAAAGAATCTACAAAAGACCCCTCAGGACTAATATTTTCTAATACCAGTCCTCTTGAAGCATCATAAAATTTTTCCATAATCAAAGGAACTAATTTAGCTGCCAAACTATTTACCTGAGCTGTTCCCAATAAGTGTTCTAACTCCAAAGCGAGATTACACAGGATCATTGGAAGGGCAAAGTTCTGCATGGGCCTGGTTCCTGGCATGGCTTTATTATAGGGGCCTTTTGGATTGTCCTTGCGCAGCAAAATTCGTTCAAAGGTGGTTGTTGCTATATTTTTATAAGACTCCTTTGGATCAATTTTATAATAGGCTCCAAACGCTATAGCTGCAAAACAGTCAGAAAATATGTTATGGGGTGCAATGAGTGGCTTGCCTTGCTGGGTAAGAGAAAAATACCAATCACCGGATGGGCTCCTCCCATACTTTTCTAAAAAATCAATTCCTATTTTGGCCATATTGGGCCAATTTTCAGATGCAAATTTAGTAGTTGAGAGGGTGGCAAACATCCACGCTTGGCGAGCTTGTAACCAAACAAATTTATCTTTATCGTACACCATGCCACTAGATGTTAAACAGGTAAAATATCCCCCGTGTATTTTATCTTGCGAGTACTTCTCCCAAAAAGGTATTACCTCTTCTAACAGTTCTTTTTTATACAACGCTCCATAAGAATGCATCATAATTATTCAGTATGAGTATTAAAATAATAATCTAAATAACGCTGATATAAGTGACCAGCTTGTATGTAAGCAGATTGTGGACTCATAAAATGAGAAAACTCAAAAGTAATGGCCTTTTCAATCCCTACTGCCGAAGCTTGCGCTAATTTATACTGAAGTTTATCGAACTTAATAGGTAAAAATTTAATAGGCATATCCCGATCAAAAGATTCGGTATTGGTCCAAGAAATAAGACCGTATTGGTCTGCCAATTTTTTATTGACTTCTAGATAGGAACGCAACTGTTCATAGTCCACATGACCATCTTGAAAGGCAACAATATCTATAGCCCCTTGTATACCGTTAAAAATCTCATCCCACTCCTGGGCATGAGTTTCTAGAGAAACAGACTCAGGCTTCTTTAATTCTTTTTCCGTTGCAATAACCGCTTTTTCTCCGTCTATCCAGGGAGATATAAGTACCGGTAATCCTCCACTTACTTTTTTACAATATAGCCCTAAATCCCTAATGGCTGTAATGGCCCCTTTGGTTTTTCTGCTAAGTTCCAATGAGATATACCAACCTTTAAAAGATTTATGATGGCCATAAGTAGCAAAAACCTCTTGAATGACCGGTTTGTTAATCTCAATTTCTTGAGACATATCTCCTGTATCCCAATATACTCCGCTGTCATAAATCCCAAAATAAAAATCAAAATTAAATTGATCAGATAACCTTAAAAATAATCCCACCAAATCCTGGCTTGGTAAAAAACATTGCTGGGTCTCAATTAAATAAGCAGACGGATAACTAATAAACTTTCTATATCCCGCTCTAATATGCACCACGGTATCTATACCCATGGTTTTCATATGTGCAAAATCTTGCTCCCATTCCTTAGCACCCCAATTTTGATGTGGTATGTCATGGCTAATTTCATCTATAAATGTGGCTGATATTTTCATGGTAAAAATCTAATATTAATCCTCTAAGGTGTTCCACCAGTACTTTTTTAATAAATAGCTACAAACAATAAATACGCCAGACCAAATGACCATTTGTGTATTTTCTCTAATCATAAAATAAACAGGAATTAGTAATTGTGACATTTGCCAAACAATTCCAACCAGCACATTAAATCCATCTCTTTTAAAATGTATATTAGGCACAAAAAACGGATCATTTTCCATTACAACAGCTTTGACGGGGGCCCAAAAGCCCCAGGGTCTGGTTTGTTTGTAAAAAGCGACCACCGATTCTGGTTTAGGTATTGTAGTAGCATAAGTGCCTAAAATACACCCCAAAAGTGAAAAGGCAAAAATGAGTGGGAAAACAAAAATATCTACATATTGTGGAAAGAAAAACAACTTGATAGTAGAAGCAATAAGACCAAACAGCATGCCCCAAAAATAGCCCGCTCCAGTAAAACGCCACCAAACCCATTTTAATACATTTGCAGCAACGTAGCCACCATATAATGCAGAACTTAACCACAATATAAGGCTATTCAAAGAACCAGCATTAAAACCAAAAACAATCCCTGTACATACTATGATCAAAGAAGAAATGATACTGAGTTGTACCAATTTTTTATCAGAAGCGCCTGGCTTAATATATTTCTTATAAATATCATTCACCAAATAGGCTGGTGCAGCATTTATAAATGCTGCAAAAGTACCCATAAATGCTGCTAAAAAACCTGCTAACATAATGCCCTTAAGTCCGGTTGGTAGGTGGGCATTCATGGTCATTGGTAGGATTTTATCAAAATCAATATCACCACCCATAGCCGTTATTTCTGGTCCCAAATACACCAAGGCTAATACAGCAAAGCCCACCACCATAAAATATCTAGGAATATACAAAACAGCTACAGTTAAGAAACTCATTTTAGCAGCTTCTGTTGGCTTTCGAGCTGCTAAAATACGCTGCATATCATAACTCGGTACAGGGCCTGCTATAGAGGCGAAAATCCCCTTGAGTACCATCAAAACAAACAAACCACCAAACAGTGTATAACCATCACTTTCAATTTTTTCATTAACCTGAGGGAATGGGGTGCCTTTCCAATTCAAATCTAAATGCCACCCAAAAGAGAGATCTTTCCAACCTGGCGGTATTACCGCATTTAATTGCTCTATAGTTACTGAATTATAGGCCACAATACCAACTCCTATACACCCTATAGTCATAACAACAAATTGCATTACCTCAGTAGCTACTACAGAATGCATACCCCCTTTAACCGTATAAAGGGCGGTGAGAATACAAATAATTAATGCATAGCCTCTAGCTGATGTTAACTCGTATCCAAGCCAAGACACACTCAAATCCCAAGGTAATATTTCGGTAGCATACTTTCCAATACCTTCAAAGAAATAAGCTATAAAGCCCAACACACTAATTACAGCAAAAACTACTATAATAATATGCGAAAGCTTTGCACCTTTTCCAGAACCAAATCTGAAAGTAATCCATTCAGCACCAGTCATTACGTTGGACCTTCTAATCCAAAGAGCCAAATAAACAAACACAAATACTTGATTCCATACAGGCCACAACCATGGTAGCCAAGCACTTTTTAAACCGTAAGCAAAAAGTATACCTACTGTCCACATGGTCCCCGAAATATCAAACATTCCTGAAGCATTACTAAGTCCAAGGTAATACCAAGGCAGTGTGTTACCTCCCAAAAAATAGGAAGACAAATTCTTAGAAGCTTTATTTGAAAGGTAGAAACCCAGAAATAAAACGCCAACAATATAAGTCAATACAATGTATATGTCTAGAGGTGATAAGCTCACAGAATATTTAATTTAATTGATTGTACTAAAATAGCAAAAAATTAAACCATTGTTAAAAAAGGATTAAGTTATATATTGGTTTTAATACGTTTTATTATTAAATCCACAAACATGACCGTAATCCATTTTACATAGTATTTCTTTTATGTTTTCATTTTCTTTACACTTATTTAAATTATTATTTTCATCACCCTTAGAACAAGAGGCAACTGAAACTAATAGTAAATTAAGAAGTAGCTCTTTTATAGTGTTGCTTATTAGATTTTTAAATACAAAAGAATTTAATTAAAATAAATTAAGCATAAAAAAACATTAGTTGGATTAGGAAATTAGACTATATATCCATTTCACCAGCGTATCCCTAAAAGGAAAATAGATTTATTTTGAAGGGGTGGGGTATTAAATTGAGAGTTTAATGTTGGATTTTTTTGGGTTTTAGATCACTGGCCGTACAATAATCGTACAAATATCCATAACATAAAACCCTAACGTATTGACATTAAATACATTAGGGAATTTACTTGCGGAGAAAGAGGGATTCGAACCCCCGGAGGTGTGACCCTCGCTAGTTTTCAAGACTAGTGCATTCGACCACTCTGCCATTTCTCCCTAGCGGGTGCAAATATAATATAATTATTGATTTTCAATCCATTCAGTATTTAAAAAAAACCACCTCAATTGAGGTGGTTTTAAAAACAATTATTATTAAATTAGTTAGTTGACGTCCCAAAATAATTTTGTTTCCAATTCATCACCACCAATTGCAGTTCCTGCAGATTTTAAATTTGTTTCATTTAAACTTAATTCAACGGTTGGATAGGTCAATCGATGTGGAGGTTTTTGGTTATCAGTTTTTGCAGCCTCCGGAGCTGATAAAACAGGGAAATCTAATCTTCTCCATGAGTTCCAGGCTTCAAAACCTCTGTTGTATAAAGCAATCCATTTTTGTATCCCTATTTTTTCTTTGTAATCTCCACTCGCAGTTGCATAGGCGACACTTTCTTGACCAAGATAGTCTGATGCTTCTGAATCTGTTCCTCCCCAATATTTAATTGATGCTTTAATAGCATTTTCATAATGATCAGCTGCAGTAGTACCCAGTGACAGAAAATTTCTTTCAATTGCTTCAGCAATTAAAAATTCTATTTCAAAATAAGTTAAAAGTGGAGCTTCTAATTTGGGATCATCAGCTATTTTTTCGGAGATATGGGAAAAGTCTCCAAATTTATTTTCTACTCCATGAGGGGCTCTTATATAAGAGTCATTGTAAGGTGTTTATTAAGTTTACAAGGGTTGCTGTAGGCACAAAGTCATCTCTACCACTCAAAACTAAAGCTGAATGGACTGGATTTAACTTATCTGACGTTGTTGATTTTGATATTTTAGTAAACGAACTGTAGGAAAAATCTTCAAAAAATCAATATAAACTAAGTAAGTTAATTTTTAAATCCACAGATAAGAACCATGACCCTGTCAATAACACGAAAGATTACTGTAGTCATAATGAGTGCATTAAAATTAAAGAGTGATGAATTGAAAACCAATATTAGTTGAGCGCATTGAAATTAAAATAAGCCCTAAAAGGAATATTTACGAAGCCATTATGTATTTGAGTTTCAACAGACAAATAATATATTTTGAAAAAAGAGTGAAATTTTGCCTTCACAAGGTTTGAATACAAGAAAATATTTTCTACATTTGCACGCCCATAAAAAGGGGGATTTATTATAAGATTATGCCAACTATAGCACAATTAGTACGAAAAGGAAGAGTCACAATTACCAAGAAGAGTAAATCGGCTGCTTTGGATTCGTGTCCACAAAGACGTGGTGTTTGTACCAGAGTGTACACCACCACACCTAAAAAGCCTAACTCTGCAATGAGAAAAGTTGCAAGAGTTCGACTGACCAACGGTAAGGAGGTCAATGCTTATATACCGGGAGAAGGACACAACCTCCAAGAGCACTCGATAGTATTGGTACGTGGAGGAAGAGTTAAAGATTTACCGGGGGTCCGTTATCACATTGTAAGAGGAGCACTCGACACCGCTGGTGTTGAAGGCCGATTACAACGCCGTTCGAAATACGGTGCAAAACGACCCAAAAAATAACTTTAATTCTTTAAGCAGAAATCATGAGAAAAAGACAAGCAAAAAAACGTCCATTACTTCCAGATCCTCGTTTTAAGGATCAACTGGTAACGCGTTTTGTTAACATGTTAATGTGGGATGGAAAAAAATCCATCGCATTCAAGATTTTTTACGATGCAATGGATATCGTAGAGAGTCGCAAACAAGACGAGGACAAATCAGCACTCGAACTATGGAAAGAAGCCCTTTCTAATGTCATGCCTCACGTTGAGGTTAGAAGTAGAAGAGTAGGAGGAGCAACCTTCCAGATTCCAATGCAGATTCGACCAGATCGAAAAGTATCTTTAGCCATGAAGTGGCTTATTTCTTATTCACGTAAGCGGAACGAAAAATCGATGGCCCTCAGATTGGCCCAAGAGGTTCTTGCAGCAGCGAAAGAAGAAGGTGCTGCAGTCAAGAAAAGAGTTGATACTCATAAAATGGCTGAAGCAAACAAAGCATTTTCACACTTTAGATTTTAATTAGAAATGGCTAGAGATTTAAAATATACTCGTAACATTGGTATTGCTGCGCACATTGATGCTGGTAAAACTACAACTACAGAGCGAGTTTTGTTCTACACAGGAGTTAGCCACAAGATTGGTGAAGTCCACGACGGTGCAGCAACAATGGACTGGATGGAACAAGAACAAGAACGTGGAATTACAATTACTTCTGCGGCAACTACTTGTACATGGCAGTTCCCTTCCGAACAAGGAGAGACTACCGAAGAATCAAAACCCTATCACTTCAACATTATTGACACACCCGGCCACGTAGATTTTACAGTCGAGGTAAACCGATCGCTCAGAGTACTTGATGGATTGGTTTTTTTGTTTAGTGCTGTTGATGGTGTAGAACCACAGTCCGAGACCAACTGGCGTTTGGCTGATAATTACAAAGTTCCAAGAATTGGTTTTGTGAATAAAATGGACCGTCAAGGTTCTAATTTCCTGATGGTTTGCAATCAGGTTAAAAGCATGCTTAAGTCTAATGCGGTACCAATTGTTTTAAACATAGGTGATGAAGAAGACTTTAAAGGTATCGTTGATTTGGTTAAAAACAGAGCAATTGTATGGCATGAAGACAATTACGGATCAACGTTTGATGAAATTGAAATCCCTGAAGACCTTAAAGAAGAAGCTCATTCCTATCGTGCTGCGCTTATTGAAGCCGTAGCCGAATACGATGAACATTTATTAGAAAAGTTTTTTGAGGATCCAGATTCGATCACCGAAGATGAAGTGCACAACGCTTTGCGTGCTGCCACTCAAGACATGAGTATCATCCCAATGATTTGTGGTTCTTCATTTAAAAATAAAGGAGTTCAGTTTTTATTAGATGCTGTTTGTCGCTATTTACCTTCGCCTCAGGATAAGGAAGCAATTACCGGTATAAATCCTGATACTGACGAAGAAATATCTCGTAAACCAAACGTTTCTGAGCCTTTTGCAGCTTTAGCTTTTAAAATCGCAACCGATCCTTATGTAGGGCGTTTAGCATTTTTTAGGGCTTACTCTGGAAGATTAGACGCAGGTTCTTATGTTTTGAATAACAGAACAGGAAATAAAGAACGTATTTCCCGTATCTATCAGATGCACTCTAATAAGCAAAACTCAATCGATTTTATCGAGGCTGGTGATATTGGAGCAGCTGTTGGTTTTAAAGACATTAAAACTGGAGATACGCTTACCGCCGAAAAACATCCAATTGTTTTAGAAAGTATGGATTTTCCTGATCCAGTTATCGGGATTGCCGTTGAGCCTAAAACAAAAGCTGATGTTGATAGGTTAGGGATGTCTTTAGCAAAATTAGCAGAAGAAGACCCTACGTTTCAAGTAAAAACAGACGAAGCTTCTGGACAAACGATTATCTCAGGAATGGGAGAGTTGCATTTGGACATTATTGTTGATCGTCTCCGTCGTGAGTTTAAGGTTGAAGTAAACCAAGGACAACCACAGGTAGAATACAAAGAAGCATTGACAGGTAGCGCAAAACACCGCGAGATTTATAAGAAACAAACGGGTGGTCGAGGTAAATTTGCCGATATCGTATTTACAATTGAGCCAGCTGAAGAAGGCAAAACAGGCCTTGAATTTGTAAATGCAATAAAAGGTGGAAATGTTCCTAAAGAATATATTCCTTCTGTTGAAAAAGGATTTAAAGAATCAATGAAAAATGGTCCTTTAGCTGGTTTCGAATTAGATGCCATGAAAATCACTTTACATGATGGTTCGTTCCACCCTGTAGATTCTGATTCACTCTCCTTTGAACTTGCTGCTAAATTAGGTTTTAAAGTATCAGCAAAAGCTGCCAAAGCAGTAATAATGGAACCTATTATGAAACTTGAGGTGTTGACACCTGAAGAGAATATGGGAGACGTTGTTGGAGATTTAAATCGTCGTAGAGGTCAAGTAAACGCGATGGACGATCGAGCAGGATCTAAAGTAGTTAAAGCAATGGTTCCATTATCCGAAATGTTCGGTTATGTAACTTCGCTTAGAACGCTATCCTCTGGACGAGCAACATCAACGATGGAATTTGATCATTATGCAGAAACCCCTTCGAATGTATCAGAAGCGGTAATAGCAGATGTTAAAGGTAAAAACGCATAAAGCAACTCAATATGAGCCAAAAAATTAGAATTAAATTAAAATCGTACGATCACAACTTGGTGGACAAGTCTGCTGATAAGATCGTAAAGACGGTAAAGACTACCGGAGCAGTTGTAACTGGTCCAATTCCTTTGCCAACACACAAAAAGATCTTTACTGTATTGCGTTCTCCTCACGTTAACAAAAAATCGAGAGAGCAGTTTAAGTTATGTTCTTATAAGCGCCTTTTGGACATTTACAGTTCTTCATCTAAGACAATTGATGCCTTGATGAAACTTGAACTTCCAAGTGGTGTAGAAGTAGAAATTAAAGTTTAATTAATTAATAAAAAACAATAATCAATGTCTGGGTTAATAGGTAGAAAAATCGGCATGACGAGTCTCTTTGATGAGAACGGGAAGAATATTCCTTGTACTGTACTAGAGGTAGGTCCATGCGTGGTTACCCAAGTCAGAACCGAAGCGGTTGACGGGTATAATGCACTTCAGTTGGGTTTCGATGACAAGGCAGAAAAAAGAGCCAGTAACGCTTCCTTAGGTCATTTTAAGAAAGCAAATACAGCTCCAAAAAAGAAGCTAGTCGAATTCCAAAATTTTGATGAAGATTTTAAATTAGGAGATACCATAACGGTAGATCATTTTAGAGAAGGTGAGTTTGTTGATGTGTCAGGAACTTCTAAAGGAAAAGGTTTCCAAGGGGTTGTAAAACGTCATGGATTTGCCGGAGTAGGCCAGGCCACTCACGGACAGCACAACCGTCTAAGAGCACCAGGATCTATTGGAGCAGCTTCCTATCCTGCACGTGTATTCAAAGGAATGCGCATGGCGGGTCAAATGGGGAATGTCAAAGTAAAGGTTCAAAACTTGAACGTAGTTAAAGTTGTTGCTGAGAAAAATCTTTTGGTTGTCAAAGGATGTGTTCCAGGACATAAGAACGCACATGTAATTGTTCAGAAATAATGGAATTAGTAATACTAAACAATAACGGAAAAGAAACCGGTCGAAAATTAAAACTCGATAAATCGGTTTTCGGAATAGAACCTAACGATCATGCTATATATCTAGATGTTAAACAACATTTGGCCAATAAGCGTCAAGGTACGCACAAGACAAAAGAGCGTGCTGAAATCGTAGGAAGTACTAGGAAGATTAAAAAGCAAAAAGGAACTGGTACAGCTCGTGCAGGTAGCATCAAGAACCCGCTCTTCCGAGGAGGAGGTCGTGTATTTGGTCCTACACCAAGAGATTACAGCCAGAAAGTAAACAAGAAAGTTAAGCGTTTGGCTCGTAAATCTGCATTGAGTATCAAGGCCAAAGAAAAGTCGATTGTTATCCTTGAAGATTTTCAAATGGATGCACCGCAGACTTCAGGATATATCAAAGTTTTAGATGCTTTGGGTATATCTGACAAAAAGTCGCTACTGGTCTTGGGTGAACCAAATAATAATGTATATTTGTCGTCGCGCAATTTGAAACATTCGAAGGTTATAACTAACTCAGAATTAAACACTTATCAAATAACAAATGCCACAAGCATTGTCCTATTTGAAAGTGCAGTTGCCGAAATCGAATCAATTTTGAATAAAGTCTAAAGCAATGAGTATTATAATTAAACCTATTATTACGGAAAAAGCAACCACTGCAAGTGAGTTGAATAATTGCTATAGCTTTTTAGTAAATACTAAAGCAAACAAGGTGGAGATTAAGAAAGCAGTTGAAGCGACTTATGGCGTTTCAGTTGAAAAAGTTAGGACTATGAATTACGGTCCTGAACGTAAGACTAAATTCACTAAAACAGGTGTCCAACAAGGGAAAACAAATGCCATTAAGAAGGCTATTGTTAAAGTTGCCGAAGGGGATGCCATCGACTTTTATAATAATATTTAAACGCGTCTGATGTCAGTTAGAAAATTAAAACCAGTAACCCCAGCGCAGCGATTTAGAGTAGTAAATGGATTTGACGCTATTACTACTGATAAGCCGGAAAAGAGTTTGCTCGTTCCGAAAAAGCGTTCTGGAGGAAGAAACAACACGGGGAAAATGACCGTCCGTCATCGCGGTGGAGGTCACAAAAAGAAGTATCGTATTATTGATTTCAAACGAAACAAATTTGATATTGCTGCAGAAGTAAAATCAATTGAGTACGATCCAAACCGAACAGCATTTATTGCATTAGTAGAATATGCAGACGGTGAAAAAAGATACATTATTGCTCCTCACGGATTGCAAGTAGGTCAATCTGTATCCTCAGGAGAAAGTGCTTCTCCAGAAGTTGGAAACACTTTGCCAATTTCAAACATACCATTGGGGACAATCATTTCGTGTATCGAATTGAGTCCTGGAGCTGGTGCAGTTATGGCACGAAGTGCTGGAGCATTTGCACAGTTAATGGCCAGAGATGGAAAATGGGCTACTATTAAATTACCTTCTGGCGAAACACGTTCAATCATGACCGTATGTACTGCGACAATAGGAGCAGTGTCTAATTCTGATCATCAATTATTGGTGTCAGGAAAAGCGGGAAGATCGAGATGGTTAGGTCGTCGTCCAAGAACACGTCCAGTAGCGATGAACCCTGTCGATCACCCAATGGGTGGTGGTGAAGGTCGCGCCTCTGGTGGACACCCAAGATCAAGGAATGGAATTCCTGCAAAAGGATTCCGTACCCGATCTAAGACAAAGTCGAGTAATAAATTTATTATAGAACGTAGAAAAAAATAAACAACTATGGCTCGTTCATTAAAAAAAGGACCCTTCGTTTTACACAGCCTTGAAAAAAAGGTTTTAAAAAATGTAGAAGAAAATAAAAAAACAGTGATCAAGACTTGGTCACGTGCTTCATTGATAACTCCAGATTTTGTGGGTCAAACCATAGGAGTTCACAACGGACGTCAGTTTGTACCGGTGTATGTTACAGAAAACATGGTAGGACACAAGTTAGGTGAGTTTTCACCAACTCGTTCTTTCCGTGGACATGCAGGTGCAAAGAATAAAGGAAAAAAATAATTTACGGAAATGGGAAAACGTAAACGCGAAACAGCACTAGTAGCAAAAGAGGCTAAAAAGAATTTAGCTTTTGCAAAGCTCAATAATTGTCCTACTTCACCTCGTAAAATGAGATTGGTCGCAGACCAAGTTCGTGGAGAAGGTATTGTAAAGGCATTGGCGATATTAAAATTTAGTCCAAAAGAGCCTTCCAAAAAGCTTGAGAAACTATTGCTTTCTGCCATAGCAAATTGGCAGGCTAAAAACGAATCAGCGGATGTTGAAAAAGCTGAGTTGTTTGTAAAGGAAATTAGAGTAGATGGTGGAAACATGTTGAAAAGACTTCGACCAGCTCCTCAAGGACGCGCTCACAGAATCAGAAAACGCTCAAATCATGTCACTTTAGTGCTTGGAGCTAATAATATTGAAAACTAACTATGGGACAGAAAACCAATCCTATCGGGAATCGTTTGGGAATCATCAGAGGTTGGGACTCCAACTGGTACGGTGGAAGAGACTACGGAGATAAACTTGCTGAGGACGACAAAATCAGAAAGTATATTCACGCACGTTTGGCAAAAGCCAGTGTGTCGAATGTCATAATCGAGCGTACACTTAAGTTGATTACTCTTACGATAACTACTGCAAGACCAGGGATTATTATTGGTAAAGCAGGTCAAGAAGTGGATAAGCTTAAAGAAGAATTAAAAAAGATTACGGCTAAAGATATTCAGATTAATATTTTTGAAATCAAGAGACCTGAATTGGATGCTCATTTAGTAGCGGCAAGTGTTGCACGTCAGATTGAAAGTCGTATTTCCTATCGTCGTGCTATTAAAATGGCAATTGCAGCTTCCATGAGAATGAATTCTGAAGGAATTAAAATTCAAATTTCGGGACGATTGAATGGTGCTGAGATGGCACGTTCTGAGTCTTACAAAGAAGGAAGAATCCCATTGTCTACTTTCCGAGCTGATATCGACTATGCATTAGTTGAAGCTCACACTACTTATGGTAGGTTGGGTATAAAAGTTTGGATCATGAAAGGTGAGGTTTACGGAAAACGCGAACTCTCTCCTTTAGTAGGAATGTCTAAGAAGACAGGCGGAGGCTCCAACAAAGATGGCAGACAAGGTGGCGGTCGCCCACAACAAAGAAGAAGAAAATAATTCATCTATAATAAATAGATAATAATGTTACAACCGAAAAGAACAAAATTCCGAAAAGCCCAGAAAGGGAGAATGAAAGGAATTTCTCAACGTGGAAATCAATTGTCCAACGGAATGTTTGGTATAAAATCACTGGATTCACATTTTATTACCTCTAGACAAATTGAAGCAGCTCGTATTGCAGCAACACGTTTTATGAAAAGAGAAGGTCAACTTTGGATAAAAATATTTCCAGACAAGCCGATCACCAAGAAACCTCTCGAGGTAAGGATGGGTAAAGGTAAAGGAGCACCTGAGTATTTTGTTGCTGTTGTTAAACCAGGAAGAATCATGTTTGAAATCGCTGGGGTGCCTTTGGATGTCGCAAAAGAAGCATTGAGGTTAGCTGCGCAAAAATTACCTGTAAAAACGAAGTTTATTATTGCTAGAGATTTTCAAGCCTAATTCAAAAGTATTATGAAATCATCAGAAATAAAATTATTATCCGTTGAAGACTTGCAAGACAAGTTGGTTGAATCAAAGAAACAACTTTCGGACTTAAAACTAAATCATGCTGTTTCTCCTCTAGAAAACCCAATGCAAATTAAAAACGTTAGAAGAACAGTAGCAAGAATCTTAACCGCAATAGCAGCTAAGCAATAAGAAATCATCGTCTAAGACATGGAAAAAAGAAATTTAAGAAAAGATCGAATTGGTATTGTAACTAGTAATAAAATGGAAAAATCCATTGTAGTTGCAGAAGTAAAACGCGTAAAACATCCTATGTATGGGAAGTTCGTTTTAAAGACCAAGAAATATGTCGCTCACGATGACAAGAACGATTGTAACATCGGCGATACAGTAAAGATTATGGAGACGCGCCCTTTGAGTAAGTCAAAGTGCTGGCGTTTAGTAGAAATCATTGAAAGAGCAAAGTAGAAAATGTTACAGCAAGAATCAAGATTAAAAGTAGCCGATAATACTGGCGCCAAAGAAGTTCTAACAATTAGAGTTTTGGGTGGAACTAAGAGACGTTATGCGTCTTTGGGTGACAAAATTGTGGTTACCGTAAAAGAGGCTTCGCCTTCAGGTACTGTAAAAAAGGGTCAAGTGTCGACTGCAGTAGTTGTTCGCACAACTAAAGAAGTTCGACGCGCTGATGGATCCTACATTCGTTTTGATGACAATGCTTGTGTATTGTTAAATCCAACGGGTGAGATGAGAGGAACTCGTGTTTTCGGACCGGTTGCTCGTGAACTTCGCGACAAGCAGTTTATGAAGATTGTTTCACTAGCACCTGAGGTACTATAACTTTTATTATGATGAAGATTAAAATAAAAAAAGACGATAATGTTTTGGTAATAGCTGGAGAGCACAAAGGCTCTCAAGGTAAAGTTGTCAAAATTATAAGAGAAAAAAACAGGGCCATTGTTGAGGGTGTTAATATGATCAAAAAACACGCAAAACCTAGTGCCCAGAACCCACAAGGAGGTATCATCGAGAAAGAAGCTGCCATCCATGTTTCAAACCTTTCACTGGTTTCATCAGAAGGAAATGCTACGAGAGTAGGATTCCGTATTGAGGAAGATGGTAAGAAGGTTCGTTTCGCTAAAAAAAATAACTAAGTAGTATAATGAGCTATCAATCTAGACTTAAGAAAGAATATAACGATCGCATCGTTTCCTCACTAAAAGAAGAGTTTGCTTACAAAAATGTAATGCAAGTTCCTCGATTAGAGAAAATTGTGTTGAGTCGTGGAGTAGGTGATGCTGTTGCTGATAAGAAACTTATCGAATATGCAGTAGATGAATTAACCACCATTACTGGTCAAAAAGCAATTGCTACCCTTTCAAAAAAGGATGTTGCTGCTTTTAAACTACGTAAAGGAATGCCCATCGGTGCAAAAGTTACCCTAAGAGGGGAGCGCATGTATGAGTTTCTCGATCGTTTAGTTACTGCTGCTTTGCCACGTGTTCGTGATTTTCAGGGCGTAAAGGCTACAGGGTTTGATGGAAGAGGAAATTATAATCTCGGAATTACAGAGCAAATCATTTTTCCTGAAATTGACATCGATAAAGTGAATAAAATATCAGGAATGGACATCTCATTTGTAACCTCTGCAAAAACAGATAAGGAAGCAAAGTCATTGTTGAAAGAACTAGGTTTACCATTTAAAAAGAATTAGATATGGCTAAAGAATCAATGAAAGCTCGCGAAGTTAAACGAGCAAAAACGGTTGCCAAATATGCTGCAAAAAGAAAAGCCCTCAAAGAAGCTGGGGATTATGAAGGATTGCAGAAGTTGCCTAAAAACGCATCTCCAGTTAGATTACACAATCGTTGTAAATTAACCGGTCGTCCAAAAGGGTACATTCGTCAGTTTGGAGTCTCAAGGGTAACCTTTCGTGAGATGGCCAATAAAGGTTTAATCCCAGGTGTAACAAAAGCCAGTTGGTAATAAAAAATTAAGTTAAATTATGTTTACAGATCCTATTGCAGATTTTTTAACCCGAATTCGAAACGCCAGTATGGCGGGTCATATGGTTGTCGATATACCAGCCTCTAACCTTAAGAAGGAGATTACAAAAATATTATTTGATCAAGGGTATGTCTTGAGTTATAAATTTGAAGACACTTCCAATCATCAAGGGAACATCAAAATTGCCCTTAAGTATAATAAGATGACGAAGGAACCCGTTATTAAAAAAATACAAAGAATCAGCACGCCTGGTTTAAGAAAGTATTCCTCTTCCGATGAATTTCCACGTGTCCTTAACGGATTAGGAATTTCTATTGTTTCTACTTCCAAAGGAGTAATGACAGGAAAGCAGGCTAACCAACATAATGTTGGTGGAGAATTACTTTGTTACGTTTATTAAAAAATAAAGTTAAAAATTAACTAGAATGTCAAGAATAGGTAAAAATCCCATAAGTATCCCGGAAGGAGTCAGTGTTGACATCCAAAGCGATAAGATTATTGTAAAAGGGAAATTAGGTGAATTGACTCAAGACTACAGTGAAGTTTCTTTTGTTGTTGAAGACAATGTTATTACGGTATCACGTCCTTCAGAGAATAAAAGTCACAAAGCAAAACATGGTCTATATCGTTCACTTCTATATAATATGATCGAAGGAGTATCAAAAGGCTTCACAAAAGAATTGGAATTGGTAGGTGTTGGATATAGAGCCAGCAATCAAGGACAAATTTTAGACCTTGCTCTTGGTTTTTCACACAACATACTTTTTGACATTGCTCCGGAAGTTAAAATCGAAACTGTTTCAGAAAAAGGTAAGAATCCTATCATCAAACTTGCTTCACACGACAAGCAGCTTTTGGGTTATATCGCAGCGAAGATCAGATCGTTTAGAAAACCTGAACCTTACAAAGGAAAAGGGGTTAGATTCGTAGGAGAACAAGTAAGAAGAAAAGCAGGTAAATCAGCTTAAAATACAGCTATGGCATTAACAAAAACAGCAAGAAGACATCGGATTCGTTTAAGAATCAGAAAAACAGTTACCGGAACTGCAGCGAACCCACGTTTGTCTGTCTACCGAAGTAATAAAGAAATATACGCACAAGTGATTGATGACGTTAGTGGAAAAACAATGGTTGCCGCTTCTTCCCGAGATAAGGAAGTAGTTGAGGCTAAGCTAGAAAACAAGTCTGCAGTTGCTGAGTTGGTAGGAAAGCTTATCGGAGAACGTTCAACCAAAGCTGGTTTGACAACCATCCGTTTTGACAGAGGAGGCTATTTGTATCACGGGAGAGTAAAATCCCTTGCAGAAGGTGCTAGAGAAGCAGGTTTAAAATTTTAAAAAATAACTATGTATCAAGATTATAAAAACGTTGAATTAGTAAAACCTGCAGGGCTTGATTTAAAAGACCGTTTAGTAGGCGTTCAGCGTGTAACTAAAGTAACAAAAGGTGGACGTGCTTTTGGATTCTCGGCGATTGTCGTTGTAGGAGATGAAAATGGAGTAGTAGGTCAGGGATTAGGAAAATCTAAGGAAGTTTCTGAAGCGATTGCCAAGGCAGTTGAAGATGCAAAGAAAAACTTAGTTCGTATTCCATTGGATCGCGGGACTATTCCTCACGAACAAAAGGGCAAATATGGTGGAGCAAGAGTTTTCCTGAAGCCAGCATCAGAAGGTACTGGAGTTATTGCCGGTGGAGCTGTTAGAGCTGTACTTGAGGCAGTAGGAGTTCACAATGTGCTTTCCAAATCTCAAGGTTCTTCTAACCCGCACAACGTTGTCAAAGCAACTTTCGACGCTTTGTTACAATTGAGAAGCCCTCAAACCATAGCCAAGCAAAGAGGAGTTAGCTTGGATAAAGTATTTAACGGATAAGCATTTTTATCATGGCCAAAATAATAGTAACACAAGTAAAAAGTAGTATCAAAAGAATGCAATCTCAAAAAAGAACACTTGAAGCTTTAGGCTTAAGAGGTATCGGAAAAGAGGTCACTCATGAAACTACTCCAAGTATTCTTGGAATGATCGATAAAGTAAAACATTTAGTTAAAACTACAGAAGCATAAACATGAGTTTGAATAATCTAACACCAGCAAGCGGATCGACGCAAAAATTAGGTAAGCGTGTGGGTCGTGGGGAAGGCTCCGGAAAAGGAGGTACTGCTACACGTGGTCACAAAGGAGCTAAGTCACGATCTGGATATTCTAGAAAAATCGGTTTTGAAGGAGGTCAAATGCCATTGCAGCGACGGGTCCCTAAATTTGGTTTTAAAAACATTAATCGTGTTGATTATAAAGGAGTCAACCTGGACACTCTTCAAGAATTAGTTACTGATAAAAAAGTCAAAAATGAAGTTTCTTTTGAAAACTTCGTTGAGCTTAGACTGGTTGGTAAAACCGAATTATTGAAAATTTTGGGTAGAGGAAAGCTTGAGACTGCCTTAAAAATTCATGCACATAAATTTTCTGCAACTGCTAAAGCGGCTATTGAAGCGGCTGGAGGAGAAGCTATTACCCTATAATCTTATTTGATGAAGAAGTTTATTGAGACCATATTAAATATTTACAACATTCAGGAGTTACGTGGTAGAATTATTACCACACTCTCATTGTTGTTGGTTTATCGTTTGGGTGCTCAAATTGTACTGCCCGGAATTGATTCAGTTCAACTTGCTGCACTTTCAAGCCGTGCAGATGGCGGTGGACTTCTTGGCATTTTAAATGCCTTCACTGGAGGTGCTTTTGCTAATGCATCTGTTTTTGCACTTGGAATTATGCCATATATTTCTGCATCGATTGTTGTTCAATTGATGGGAATTGCGGTTCCTTATTTACAGAAGCTTCAGAAAGAAGGTGAAAGCGGTAATAAAAAAAGAAATCAAATCACTCGTTGGTTGACAATATTAATTTGTGTTGTTCAAGCACCAGCTTATCTATATGGACTCTCTGCATTAGGGGTTCCAGACAGTGCTTTTATTCTTGGTCGTGGCCCTTTGTTTATGATATCTTCGGTTATCATTTTGGTGACAGGAACAATATTTGCAATGTGGTTAGGGGAAAAGATTACAGACAAAGGAATTGGAAACGGTATCTCCATTTTAATCATGGTGGGTATCATTGCTAACCTTCCACTTTCATTCACACAGGAATTTGTTTCTCGTGTTTCTGAAAATAACGGCGGTTTGATGATGATCTTAATTGAGTTGGTTATATGGGTTGTAATTATACTTCTAAGTATTCTTCTGGTAATGGCGGTTCGTCAAATTCCGGTTCAATATGCAAGAAGGACTGCAGCAGGTACGAATGAGAAGAATGTTTTCGGATCTCGTCAATACATTCCATTAAAATTGAATGCATCTGGTGTAATGCCAATTATATTTGCCCAAGCATTAATGTTCGCTCCAGCTTACATTGGAGGGGCAATGGGAGAAACAACAGTAGGGCAGTGGATGCAAACTAATTTTTCAGATATCTTTGGCCTTTGGTACAATGTTTTATTTGCTTTATTAATAATCATTTTTACCTATTTTTATACTGCAATCACAGTTCCTACCAATAAAATGTCAGACGATCTGAAACGAAGTGGTGGATTTGTTCCTGGGATACGTCCTGGAAATGATACTTCTGAGTTTTTAGATACTGTTATGTCTCACATTACATTTCCTGGTTCCTTGTTCTTAGCTGCCGTTGCTGTTTTTCCAGCAGTAGTCGTTAAGTTATTTGGAATGCAACAAGGATGGGCTTTATTTTATGGTGGAACCTCACTCTTAATTATGGTGGGTGTTGCAATTGATACAATACAGCAGGTTAATTCTTATTTGTTAAATAGACACTATGACGGACTGATGTCCAAGACAGGTAAAAATAGAAGAACTTCATAAGAA
This sequence comes from uncultured Flavobacteriaceae bacterium, assembly GCA_913058385.1. Taxonomy (GTDB): domain Bacteria; phylum Bacteroidota; class Bacteroidia; order Flavobacteriales; family Flavobacteriaceae; genus UBA8316. The sequence continues at coordinate 31,608 of CAJXQS010000014.1, read as the reverse complement.
TATGGCTAAACAAGCAGCAATTGAACAAGAAGGTACCATCATCGAAGCATTGTCTAACGCAATGTTTAGAGTGGAGTTAGAAAATGGTCATGTAGTTACCGCGCATATTTCTGGTAAGATGCGTTTACATTATATAAAATTATTACCAGGAGATAAAGTTAAATTAGAAATGAGTCCTTACGATTTGAGTAAAGCAAGGATTACTTATAGATTTTAAAAGTAAAAAACAATGAAAGTAAGAGCTTCCATAAAGAAAAGAAGTGCTGAGTGCAAGATCGTTCGTCGAAAAGGACGTTTGTACGTAATTAACAAAAAGAATCCTCGATTCAAACAAAGACAAGGTTAAATTATGGCTAGAATATCAGGAGTAGACATTCCCAAGCAAAAAAGAGGTGTAATCGCCCTTACCTATATATATGGTATTGGGGATAGCCGAGCAAAAAATATTTTGGCGGAAGCTAAAGTAAATGAAAACACCAAAGTTTCCGATTGGACCGACGATGAGACCGGAAGAATTCGTGAAGTGGTAGGTGCCCTCAAAATTGAAGGTGAATTACGCTCGGAGTTACAATTAAACATCAAACGTTTAATGGACATCGGTTGTTACCGAGGAATCCGACACAGGTCTGGATTACCCTTGAGAGGACAACGTACTAAAAACAATTCTCGTACTCGTAAAGGAAAAAGAAAAACAGTTGCTAATAAAAAGAAAGTAACTAAATAATAATTAGCTATGGCAAAAGTTACAACCAAAAAGCGTAAAGTCATTGTTGAAGCATACGGTGAAGCTCACATAAACGCCTCTTTTAACAATATCATCATTTCTTTGACCAACAATAAAGGAGAAGTTATCTCTTGGTCATCTGCAGGAAAGATGGGTTTTAGAGGTTCAAAGAAAAACACACCTTATGCTGCACAAACAGCTGCTGAAGATTGTTCAAAAGTTGCAATCGAAGCAGGCTTACGTAAAGTTAAAGTTTTCGTAAAAGGTCCAGGTAATGGTCGTGAATCAGCGATAAGAACGCTTCACAATTCTGGGATTGAGGTAACAGAAATTGTTGATGTTACTCCACTACCACACAATGGCTGTCGCCCACCAAAAAGAAGAAGAGTATAACTATAAATGCTATCGAAGGATTAATTAGACCTTAATTCATAGCTTAATAATAAATAAATAATATGGCAAGATACATCGGTCCAAAATCAAAGATTGCTCGAAAATTTGGCGAAGCCATTTTCGGTGCTGATAAATCTTTTGAAAAGAGAAATTACCCTCCAGGACAACACGGGAATACCCGTAGAAGAGGAAAAAAATCAGAATATGCAGTCCAATTATTGGAGAAGCAGAAAGCTAAATATACTTATGGAATTCTAGAACGTCAGTTTAAGAATATTTTTGAGAAAGCAAGTTCTAGTAAAGGTGTTACTGGTGAAGTTTTACTTCAACTTTGCGAATCAAGATTAGATAATGTAGTCTATCGTTTGGGAATTGCTCCTTCACGAAGTGGTGCAAGACAGTTGGTGTCCCACCGTCACATAACTGTTAATGGAAAGATTGTAAACATACCTTCTTATTCTCTGAAAGCTGGAGATGTTGTTGGTGTTAGAGAGAAATCAAAATCTCTAGGAGCTATTACTTCCTCTTTGGAAGCCAATTCTTCAGTATATGAATGGATGACTTGGAACAGTGAAACTTATGAAGGAAACTTTGTAAATGTTCCACAGCGTTTGCAGATTCCAGAAAACATTAAAGAGCAATTGATTGTAGAATTGTACTCAAAATAATTTTAAAATTAAGGAAGTAAAACTATGGCTATATTAAATTTCCAAAAACCCGATAAAGTTATAATGATCGACTCTTCTGAGTTCGAAGGCAAGTTTGAATTTCGCCCTCTTGAGCCTGGATATGGTCTTACAGTTGGTAACGCATTGAGACGAGTATTGCTTTCTTCTCTAGAAGGGTTTGCGATAACTGCTGTCAAAATCGAAAGTGTCGAACATGAATTTTCAACCATTCCTGGAGTTGTTGAAGACGTTACCGAGATCATTCTAAACTTAAAACAAATTCGTTTTAAGAGACAAATAGAAGATATTGAAGAAGAAACAGTTACTGTAACTGTAGGTGGTCAAGATCAACTCAAAGCAGCTGATTTACAAAAATTTATTTCTGGATTTCAAGTACTTAATCCTGACATGGTGATCTGTAACCTTGAAAAAGGAGTTCAGCTAAACATGGAGATTAGTATTGAAAAAGGACGTGGATATGTTCCTGCCGAAGTCAATAAAAAAGCAAATGCACCTTTCGGAGCTATCGCAATAGATTCTATTTTCACACCCGTTAAAAATGTGAAATACAGTATCGAAAACTATCGTGTTGAACAAAAAACAGATTACGAAAAACTTGTTTTTGAAATTATCACTGACGGCTCTATCCATCCAAAAGATGCGTTAACTGAGGCTGCTAAAACATTGATTCACCATTTCCTTTTATTCTCGGATGAAAGAATCACATTAGAAGCTGACGAAATCGCTCAGACTGAGACCTATGATGAGGAATCACTTCACATGCGTCAATTGCTCAAAACAAAATTAATAGACATGGATCTTTCTGTTCGTGCGCTAAACTGTTTGAAAGCAGCAGAGGTTGATACCCTTGGTGACCTAGTATCTTACAACAAAAACGATCTAATGAAATTCAGAAACTTTGGAAAGAAATCTTTGACAGAGTTAGAAGAATTGGTAGTTCTTAAAGGTCTTTCCTTTGGAATGGACTTGGCCAAGTATAAATTAGATAAGGACTAATAAACAGTATATTTAGATAAAATGAGACACGGTAAAAAAGTTATTCATTTAGGAAGAAAAGTAGCACATAGAAAGTCCATGTTGGCTAATATGGCTTGCTCTTTAATTGAACACAAAAGAATAAACACAACATTAACTAAGGCAAAAGCGTTAAAGCAATTTATCGAGCCTTTAGTAACAAAGTCTAAGAGTGATACAACTCACAACAGGCGTAACGCTTTTAGTGCGCTTAGAGATAAGTTCGCAGTATCAGAGCTTTTTAATGACATAGCTCAGAAAGTAGGAGACAGACCTGGAGGATACACACGTGTCGTCAGAATGGGAAATCGTCTAGGAGATAATGCCTCTATGGCAATGATTGAATTAGTTGACTTTAACGAAGTTTACAACAACGAAAAAGAAACAACTAAAAAATCTACTCGAAGAGGTCGTTCCAAAAAGACAGCTAATGAAAGCGATATTGTTACTGAAGAAATTTCCGAAACTGCTCCAGTAGCAACAGAAGAAAAAGCTCCAGAAGCTAAGTCTGAAGAAAACACTGATAAAAAAGTGGATAATTCAAATGATTCAACGACTGATGAGGCTGATAAAAAATAAAAACATATTACACTTATTTGTTAATAATTAACATTTATATAAAAGGATAAGCTTTTTAGTTTATCCTTTTTTTATGTTATTTTGCAGCACAGATTATGACTTATAAAACTCGAAAAAAAGCACTTTTACTACTGGCCGATGGGACACAGTTTTTCGGAAAATCGATAGGTGCAGACGGCACCAGTTTTGGAGAAATTTGCTTCAATACTGGAATGACAGGATATCAAGAAATTTTTACTGACCCTTCCTACTTTGGACAATTAATGGTAATGACCAATGCTCACATTGGTAATTATGGTGTTAAGGAGGACGAAGCACAATCTGATTCAATCAAAATCGCTGGACTGATTTGTAAAAATTTCAGCTATGATTTTTCAAGACCTGGTGCAGATAATTCTTTAGAAAATTATCTAACCGAGAACAGTCTTTTTGCTATTTCGGATGTAGACACACGAGCTCTTGTTAATTACATTCGCGATAATGGAGCAATGAACGCGGTGATTACTACCGAAGTTGACAATATTGAACATTTAATTAAAGAATTAAATCAATTGCCTTCAATGGAAGGTTTGGAGTTGGCTTCTAAGGTTTCAACACAGTCTCCCTATTTTGTAGGTGACCCTGATTCTAAATACAAAGTTGCGGCACTCGATCTGGGAATCAAAAAGAACATATTAAACCACATGACAGGTAGGGGGCTTTATGTAAAAGTTTTTCCTTACAACACCTCTTTTGAAGAAATGAAAAAGTGGAACCCAGATGGTTTCTTTATCTCTAATGGTCCTGGAGATCCAGATCCATTAGATCATGTTCAGGAAACTGCACGTGAAATTATTAATAGCAATATGCCACTATTTGGAATTTGCTTGGGGCATCAAATTATCGCTCTTGCCAATGGTATTCCTACCTATAAAATGTTTAATGGTCATAGGGGGATTAATCATCCCGTTTTCAATGTTTTGACTGGAAAAGGAGAAATTACTTCACAAAACCATGGATTCGCAGTTAATAAAGAGGCTGCAGAAGCCCACGAGGATGTTATCATAAGTCATTATCATCTAAATGACAATACCGTTGCAGGCTTAAAAATGAAAAGTAAAAATTGTTTTTCAGTACAATACCATCCAGAAGCCGGCCCCGGTCCAAACGATACTATTTATCTATTTGATCAGTTTTTTGAAAATATTAGAAATACGAATACCTAAAATAATCACCAACCTAATTTAAACAACATGAGTATAATTATCAGTGTACATGCACGCCAAATTTTTGATTCAAGAGGAAACCCAACAGTTGAAGTTGATGTGATTACAGAAAACGGTATTTTAGGACGCGCCGCTGTTCCCTCAGGAGCTTCTACGGGAGAACACGAAGCAGTTGAATTGCGTGACGGTGGTAAAGATTATATGGGAAAAGCTGTTTTTAAGGCAGTTAGTAATGTAAATGAAATTCTTGCCGAAAAATTAATAGGAGAATCTATATTTGAGCAAAACAATATTGATCAAATGATGATTGATTTGGATGGAACACCTAACAAATCAAAACTAGGGGCAAACGCTATTTTAGGAATTTCACTTGCAATCGCAAAGGCGGCAGCAAATGAATTGGGACTTCCTTTATACCGATATATTGGTGGAGTCAGTGCGCATACATTACCAGTTCCAATGATGAATATAATTAACGGTGGATCACATTCCGATGCCCCCATCGCTTTTCAAGAGTTTATGGTAATGCCAGTGGGAGCGAAGAGCTTTTCACACGCGATGCAAATGGGTTCTGAGATTTTCCATCACCTTAAGAAAGTATTACACGATCGTGGCCTTAGTACTGCAGTTGGAGATGAAGGTGGTTTTGCACCAACCCTCGATGGAACTGAGGACGCATTAGAAACCATTTTAATCGCAATTGATAATGCAGGGTACAAAGCTGGAGACGAAGTTAAAATCGCTCTGGATTGTGCTGCAGCAGAATTTTACGAAAATGGAGTTTACGATTATACCCTATTTGAAGGCGATAAGGGCGTAAAAAGAACCTCTGAAGAACAAGCACAATATTTAGCAGATTTAAGCGCCAAATATCCGATCATTTCAATTGAAGATGGAATGGATGAAAACGATTGGGACGGGTGGAAACTTCTTACTGAAAAAGCAGGACACAGAGTTCAATTGGTTGGAGATGACCTTTTTGTAACCAATGTAGAACGTTTAGGAAAAGGAATTGATTTAGGTATTGCCAATTCGATTTTGATAAAAGTAAATCAAATTGGAACCCTTTCTGAAACCATTGCGGCTGTCGAAATGGCACACCGAGCTGGTTATACCTCTGTAATGTCACATCGATCTGGAGAAACAGAAGATAACACCATCGCTGACTTGGCAGTTGCCCTTAACACAGGTCAAATTAAAACAGGATCTGCTTCTCGAAGTGATCGTATGGCCAAGTACAACCAATTACTCAGAATCGAGGAGGAATTAGAGAGCATGGCTTATTATCCCCAAGAAAAGGCTTTTAAAATCAAATAAAAGTACTTTTTTTAATTTATCCGTTTATTACATAGGGCTACAGTTGTTTTTTGTCGCCTATTTTTTTAAATTTGCAATTCTCAAAATTCAATATTATGGAAGATAAAGTTCAGTTAATTTACGGTAGTAAAACCTATGAATTCCCCTTGGTTAAGGGAACTGAGAATGAAATTGCGATTGACATTAAAAGTTTAAGAGCTGAAACAGGTTTGATTACTCTTGATCCTGGATTTAAAAATTCTGGATCATGTAAGAGTGAGATAACATTTTTGGATGGAGAAAAGGGAATACTTCGATACAGAGGCTATTCAATTGAAGACTTAGCAAATAAATCTAGCTTTTTGGAAGTTGTCTATTTACTAATCTTTGGTGAACTTCCGACTCCAGAACAACTTTCTAAAATTGAGAATGAAATTCGAGAAGAATCGTTGGTGGACGAAGACCTAAAAGCGATTCTTAAAAGCTTCCCTAAAGGAGCTCATCCAATGGGAATATTATCTTCGTTAACCTCTGCATTAATTGCTTTTAATCCTAGTTCAGTTGATGTTAATTCTGAGGCTGAATTCCATGAAGCAATTATAATGATTCTCGCCAAGCTACCAGTTTTGGTCTCTTGGACACAAAGAAGAGTTAAAGGTTTACCACTTATTTATTCGGACGATTCACTTTCTTATACGGAAAACATTGCCCAAATGATGTTTAAAAAACCCAATAAGGAATATACATCTAACCCAACGATAGTCAATGCTTTGAATAAGTTACTAATTCTTCATGCAGATCACGAGCAGAATTGTTCTACTTCTACAGTGCGGATTGTAGGTTCCTCTCACGCTGGATTATTTGCTTCAATTTCGGCAGGGATTTCTGCCCTTTGGGGACCATTACATGGGGGGGCCAACCAAGCAGTGATTGAGATGCTTGAACAAATAAAAATGGATGGTGGTGATACTAAAAAGTTCATGGCCAAAGCAAAAGACAAAAACGACCCTTTCCGTTTAATGGGCTTTGGACACCGTGTTTATAAAAATTTCGACCCACGTGCAAAAATCATTAAAGTGGCTGCGGATGAAGTCTTAAAAGATTTAGGTCTCAATGATCCTATTTTGGATATCGCTAAAGCTTTAGAACAAGAAGCATTGAAAGATCCTTATTTCGTTGAACGTAAATTATATCCAAACGTTGATTTTTACTCAGGGATTATCTACAGGGCTTTGGGGATTCCAACCGAAATGTTTACTGTGATGTTTGCATTGGGAAGACTTCCTGGATGGATTGCACAATGGAAAGAAATGCGTTTGAACAAAGAACCGATCGGTCGCCCTCGACAAATTTATACGGGGCACAATTCTAGAGAACTATAGTTCGTCTACTGAAGGAGGTCTACTTTCTGCTTTTAAGGTGTTTATTTTACTAAAAAACTTGTGTATGGCTTTGGTGTCTGCCAATATTTTTATGAGGGATTCATCCTTATAAATCGAATATTCTTCTGCCTTTCCTTTATAAATTTTTAGTTTATAAAAAGGAATAACCAATGCATAGGTTTCTAGTAAGCTTCTAAACCTAACAATGATACCTTGAGGACGCAATTCAACATTACAAGTATTTAAGTTTTGATCAAGAACCAAAAGATTGTGAATGTTGAGAGACGTATGAGTGATAAATAGTTTTGAAGACCCGATACCCCCCATCGACCAACGTTCTTTGAGGGAAAAAGGCTTTCCTACTTCAGCATCAATTTTTTCTCTTATAGTGTTGTCGTTATAAGAAACATTTAAAAGCATTTTTTATTTAAAGATAAGTCATTAGAAGATGACCCCCATAGTTTCGACTTTATATTTATATTTGCGCCAAGAAAATGGATAAGCTAGAACACACACTCTCAAAGTCAATTTCGACTTTTTTAAAATCGAATTTTGATTTAACAGTAGATCACTTCGAATTTCAATTGACACGCAAGGATTTTGAAGGCGACCTTACATTGGTCCTTTTTCCTATGTTAAAACAAACAAGGACAAGCCCACAGGTGTTAGGCGAAAAATTAGGTGCTTATTTAATTGAGCACTCTGATGTTGTCGAAAATTTCAACGTTGTCAGTGGTTTTTTAAACCTTAGCATTTCTGATGCTCATTATTTAGCGTTTTTAAAGCAGCTGCTATCAGAAGACGGATACGGTCATACAAAAGCAAATTCAGATGCTCCCACGCTCATGGTGGAGTATTCTTCTCCCAATACAAACAAACCCCTTCACCTTGGGCATGTTAGAAATAATTTGTTGGGTTATTCTGTTGCTGAAATTTTAAAAGCTAATGGTAATAATGTAATTAAAACTCAGATCATCAATGATCGTGGGATTCATATTTGTAAGTCCATGTTGGCATGGCAATATTATGGTAGTGGGGAGACACCTGATTCCTCAAATCTAAAAGGGGATCAATTGGTTGGTAAGTACTATGTCCTTTTTGAAACAAAATACAGAACACAAATAGCCAAAATGGTTTCAGACGGAACAGCACAAGCTGTTGCTGAAAAGCAAGCCCCCCTTCTGCTAGAAGCGCAACAAATGCTTGTGAAATGGGAGGCCAATGATCCAGAGGTTAGGGCTTTGTGGGAAAAAATGAATGGCTGGGTATACAAAGGTTTTGATGCTACTTACAAAAAACTAGGAATTGATTTTGATTCTTATTATTATGAAAGTAACACCTATTTATTAGGGAAGACAATCATCAATGAAGGGCTTTCGAAAGGGATTTTTTTCACCAAAGAAGATGGATCCGTTTGGATTGATCTTACTGAGGATGGTTTGGATGAAAAGCTTTTACTTCGATCAGATGGCACAGCAGTCTATATGACCCAAGACATCGGGACTGCGCAGCAAAGAGTTGAAGACCATCCAGAGATTAAAGGAATGGTTTATACAGTAGGGAATGAGCAAGACTATCATTTTAAGGTACTTTTCTTAGTTCTTAAAAAATTAGGATACAGTTGGTCAGAATCTCTTCATCATCTCAGTTATGGAATGGTGGACTTGCCAAGCGGTAAAATGAAGAGCAGGGAAGGAACGGTTGTAGATGCAGACGACCTGATCGATCAAATGAAAAATACTGCCGCTGAAATCGCTTCTAAGCATGGCAAACTAGACGGATTGAGTGAAGAAGACCGAGAGGTCTTGTACACTAAGATTGGATTGGGTGCATTAAAGTATTATATATTAAAAGTAGATCCAAAAAAGAGAATTCTGTTTGATCCTGAAGCTTCTGTTGATTTCAATGGAAACACAGGTCCTTTTATTCAATATGCCCATGCGAGAATTCAATCATTACTAAGAAAACAACAGCTAGAAGCACTACAGCTTAATGTTTCTTTGCAATTGGACGGGAAAGAGAAGGAAATTCTCAAACACTTGATGACTTATTCTGAGGTGATCAACCAGGCTGCAGATCAGTTTAGTCCTGCGCTAATTGCTAATTATCTTTATGAATTGGTTCGTCTGTTTAATTCTTTCTATCAAAACATAAGCGTCCTAGGAGAACCTAATGAAGAATTAAAATCCTTACGTTTGCTGCTTTGTAAGGCAGTCGCTAACAACCTTGCCTTGGCTTCCTCACTTCTTGGAATCTCAATGCCAGATAGGATGTAAAAAAAAATCGCTCCGAAGAGCGATTTTAATAATTTTAGTGAATTTATTTTATTGATAATTATTTAGAATTTACAGCTAAATTATATACCACTAAACCAAATCCAATTTTGTTGATGGCATCTCCAACGTTATAAATAACGTCCATTGGAAGACCACCAAAGATACCACTGTACCACCCTTCAGTACCGGCCATGTATCCGATTGGGTAAATTGCCCATCCGATAACAACAAATTTAAGAAGTGTTTTGTGCGCAGCAAGAACAGCTCCGCCAGCAGATTCTGCTAGTTTTGCAGCACTACCTTTCCATAGTTCAGCAACAATCGCGAAATAAGCGAGTCCAGAAACTAGTCCCCAAACTGCAGGTCCATTTCCTGTTGTGTAAACTGCTTCTCCAAAGTAACCTGTAACAAGCATAATTACTGAAAGGAAAATTAATTTCCACATCAATTGCTTTGTTGCACCGGCAACTTTAAGGATAAGATAGAATTCAACACACATCAATGGTACAGTCAACACCCAGTCAACATATCTGAAGAATGTTGGTGAAGTTGCATTGGTTGCCCAATAGTCTCTCATGTACCAATAGTGAACTGCTGCAATAAATGTAATCAAACCTGATACTAAGATTGAGGTTCTCCATTTACTGTCAAAAGAACTCATTGAAAGAAAGAAAAATGCAGAGGCTGCCATCATCGCCATACAACCCACGAAGAATGTGAACCCTACATAATCATCAGTGGCCATTGCTGGCACTACTGTCATTAAACTAAAAATTTTTTCCATGATTAATTAATTATTTGTTTTTGTTGAACTAAATTTAATTAAAAATAAATATACTCACTATAAATATTAAAGTTTTTTAACATTAAATTCTGTAAATTGATAAAAAAACCTTTGAAATATTATCAAATTGGCATCATATCAACCCTTGTTTCAATCCTATTTGCCATTGTGGTTCCTTTCGTATATGTTGATATAATTGGTTCGTTACTGATTATTACCCTTGGAATACTTCACGGTGCTAACGATTTAGAAATTATTTCACAAAATCGACAAACAAACTCCACAAACTTCTTCATAAAATCCCTGTTTATGTATATTGGAGTAGTATTATTAGGAGGATTGTTCTTTTTCTTCCTTCCAACAATAGCCTTATTTACTTTTATTCTCTTCAGTAGCTATCATTTTGGCGAGCAACATTGGGAAGATCGGCTAAAGATTTCAACCTCTCATTCATTGTTTTTCACGCTTTATGGCGCTTTTATTTTCTTTTTAATCTTTACAAATCAGTATGTAGAAGTCGCATTGGTAATAGAAAAAATCAGCGGTCTTTTATTGCCCTATGAGTTTTTTCTATGGAGTATGATCTCCACAGGAGTACTTCTTTTGTTTATTATGATGATCATTCCTTCTTTAAGAGGTAGCCTTTTTAAGGAATTATTTCTTTTGGGGCTACTGTCACTGCTTTTTCACTTTGGCTCGTTGCTTTTTTCCTTTGCTTTCTACTTTGTTGTTTGGCACAGTATTCCCTCATTAAAGGAACAAATAAATTATCTCTACGGAGATTTAAAAAAAACATCTATTAAAAAATATTTAAAAGCCTCCCTATTGTACTGGATTGTATCATTGGTTTTTTTAGGTTTGATTTTTAATTATATTGATTATGATGCGGACTATTTTTTACCAATGTTTTTCTCTTTTCTTGCAGCGATTACTTTTCCTCATACGATCGTTATCGGCTTGATGAATAGAAATAAAAGTTAAAAGTAAAAGCTTATGGTCTTGTAGTTTTTTTAAAATTCTGAAAAGACTAACTTTGTTGAATCCTAATTAGATGTATATGTTTGATAGTTTAAGCAATAAACTCGACAAAGCTTTTAAGATATTAAAAGGCCAAGGTAAGATCACAGAAATCAATGTGGCTGAAACCTTGAAGGAAGTTCGCAGGGCACTTTTAGATGCTGATGTTAACTTTAAAATCGCAAAAGATTTCACGACAAGAGTAAAGGAGAAAGCGCTAGGGCAAAAAGTTTTGACCAGCCTTCAGCCCGGTCAGATACTGATTAAGATTGTTAAAGATGAATTGACAGCTTTGATGGGAGGAAGTGCAGAAGGTCTTAACCTTGCTTCTTCACCCGCCGTTATATTAATGTCTGGATTACAAGGTTCAGGTAAAACAACTTTCAGTGGTAAACTGGCCCTACATTTAAAAAACAAAAAAAGTAAATCACCACTATTGGTTGCCTGTGACGTCTATCGACCTGCGGCCATTGACCAGTTGAGTATTTTGGGCGAGCAAATTGGGGTTCCTGTTTACAGTGATTTGGAGGAGAAAAATCCAGTAAAAATTGCGCAAGCCGCGATTGCTCAAGCGAAAAAGGATAAGCATAATGTGGTCATTATTGATACCGCGGGTAGGCTTGCTTTGGATGAAGTTTTGATGAAAGAAATTTCGGATATCCACAAATCGGTCAAACCCGATGAAACTCTTTTTGTAGTGGATTCGATGACAGGTCAAGACGCCGTAAATACAGCAAAGGCTTTTTACGACACTTTAAGCTTTGATGGTGTTATACTTACAAAGCTCGATGGAGATACCAGAGGTGGTGCAGCACTTTCAATAAAATCAATCGTAAATAAACCAATAAAATTCATCGGTACTGGAGAAAAAATGGAAGCACTTGATGTCTTTTATCCAGAAAGAATGGCAGACCGTATTCTTGGAATGGGGGATGTGGTTTCTTTGGTTGAAAGAGCGCAGGATCAATTCGATGAAGAGCAAGCCCGAAGAATTAATAAGAAAATAGCCAAAAATCAATTTGGTTTTGATGATTTTTTATCCCAGATACAACAGGTCAAAAAAATGGGTAATATGAAAGACCTGATGGGGATGATTCCGGGAGTAGGGAAGGCAATGAAAAACGTTGATATAGATGATGATGCTTTTAAATATATAGAAGCCATAATCGGTTCCATGACCCCCAAAGAAAGGTCAGAGCCTACTTTATTGAACCACAGTAGGAAGAACCGAATTGCAAAAGGAGCAGGACGAAAGGTCGAAGAAGTCAATCAGTTGATTAAGCAATTCAATCAAATGAGTAAAATGATGAAGATGATGCAAGGTGGAAAAGGGAAACAAATGATGCAAATGTTTCAAGGACAACAATAGACAGCTATGAAGATACTAGACGGGAAAAAACTTTCGGGTGAAATTAAAGAAGAAATACGCGAAGCAGTAAATTTAAGAAAGGAACAGGGACTAAAAACTCCCCACCTCGCTGCAGTTTTGGTGGGAAATGATGGCGCAAGTTTGACCTATGTTGGGAGCAAAGTGCGTTCTTGTGAGCAGGTTGGGTTCCAGTCAACTTTGATCCGTTTAGAAGATACTATCTCGGAAGAAGTTTTGTTAGATAAAATTAAAGAACTCAATCAAGACGAATCTTTGGATGGTTACATCGTTCAATTGCCGTTGCCGAAACACATCAACGAAGAAAAAATACTTCTTGCCGTAGATCCTGATAAAGATGTTGATGGTTTTCATCCAACTAATTTTGGAAGAATGGCATTAGACATGGAATCATTTATTCCTGCAACTCCCTTTGGCATTATTGAAATGTTAAAGCGCTATGCGATACCCACTTCAGGGAAACATTGTGTTGTTATAGGAAGAAGCCATATTGTAGGCAGACCCATTAGTATTCTGATGAGTCAAAAAGGTACTGCAGGTGATGCCACAGTAACTTTAACTCACAGTAGAACTAAGAACTTGGCGGCACTTACCCTAGCAGCAGACATCATCATTTCCGCTTTGGGAGTCCCTGATTTTTTGAAAGCTGACATGGTAAAAGAAGGCGTTGTAATTATTGATGTGGGCATTACCAGAGTAGCAGACGAAAGTCATCCAAAAGGCTATGTGATCAAAGGTGATGTTGACTTTGAGGAAGTGTCTAAAAAAGCAAGTTTTATTACTCCAGTTCCAGGAGGAGTTGGCCCCATGACCATTGCCATGCTGCTTAAAAACACATTGATTTCCTGCGAGCGTAAATCTAAGTGATTTAGATTTTTGTCGCCTCTTTCTCTTTTTTAGGATTCTCTCTGATGTTGTAGATCGTTAAAATCAATAAACCAAATACGGCACTTGAGATGATCAAAGCAACATTGGTTAGACCGCTCACACCAAAAGAAAGCCTAATTAAAATAGTGCAAATTACAAACCCTGTGTTTCTAATTAATTGACTATAGCGTTCTGTGTATTGAAAAGAAAGTAGCAATATAAATACATCAGCCAGTATTAGTATTGAGAAAAATTCATTGTAGAAAATGGAGTTTATGTCACTCCCAATGTGATAATAAAACATATCATAAAGCCAATTAACGCCACTATAAATTGAAGTAAAAATAAGTAATGGCAATAAGATCAAACTCACCGCTTTTTTTGAAGCTACAAAACTTTCAAGTCTCGAATTTAATGACTTTGAAGGAAGCCTTAATTGGCCATTATTGAAAAGGTGAATCAAATAGTAGAGGATCAAAACCCCAAGTACATCACAGATCAACTGTAAGTTTGGGGGAGTCGAAAGCCAATCGGCATTAAGATCAATTTTTGGTATATCAGCAAAAATTCGGCGGATTAATATCAACGAAATAATTTCAAATTGTTTGGAGACAGATGTCGTAAAAGAACGCGGTAGGTTTAAAACTAAGAGATATATCTCATAGATTAAAATAATCGAGAAAGGAGTGTAAATCGCTGAAATTGGATCATCAAGTAAACTAGCTTCAAATGGGGTTATGAATAACTCGAATTTTTTTGCATAAATCAGTAATAAGTGAGTAATAAATCCAATTATTGACAACCATAAAGTTGCTTTTTCAACCTTTTTTTGGTTCTTGTTCGAGAATACTTTTGTAAAGACAGATTCAACACTTATTTGCCATTTTTTCATTTTTATTTTTTTAAAAAGTAAAGACTTCGAACTTTGGTAAACTGTCGGGGAGAGACAATAAAAAAACTATAGTTTTGATTTTTATTATGAATTGCAAGTTTTAAAATTATTATTGTTATTAATCAAATATACTTTTTTTTGACCAGAGTTTCATTTCTAGATGCCCTATCTTTGGCTGACTATAAAAAAAACACATACGCATGGCTAGTTTGGTTGATCAAGGAATCGAATTGCCCTTAATGGAGGCTTTTTACACACTTCAAGGAGAAGGTTATCATAAGGGTGGCGCAGCTTATTTCATCCGAATTGGGGGGTGTGATGTCGGTTGTCATTGGTGTGATGTAAAGGAAAGTTGGAATCCAAAACTGCATCCCGCAACTGCAATAGATCAAATTATCAGCAACGCTAAAGCGCATTCTGACACGGTTGTGGTAACTGGGGGGGAGCCACTTATGTGGAACATGCAACCGCTCACTGCAGGTCTAAAAGAGAAGTCGATGAATGTCCATATTGAAACTTCAGGGGCCTATCCAGTTTCTGGTATTTGGGATTGGTTTTGTCTTTCACCAAAAAAAAACAAACTACCCCTTGAAGCTGCATATCTCCGTGCTGATGAATTAAAAGTAATCGTACATAACAAAGATGATCTTAGATTTGCCGAAGAGCAAGCAGAAAACGTCGGAGAGCAATGTATGCTCTACTTGCAGCCCGAGTGGAGTAATCGAGATAAAATGATACCGCTTATGGTAGACTATGTCATGAAGTATTCCAAATGGAAAATTTCATTACAGACCCACAAATACCTTAATATTCCCTAGTGAGTCTAGCGAGATAATCCCAGTTTTCTCCTTCAAGAATTAATTCAGATTTTAATCCAGCTTTTTTGGCAAAGTGGCTTAAACTTTCAAAATCCACATATAGCCAAGAGAAGTTTTCTGTTTGCCCTTCAAAACGTATTCCATAATTTAATTCCCCATAGTATTGATCTCTTGAAATAATTTTCTCACCCTTGGGTATTTCATCAAACAGATAAATTAAGTCGGAAGAATCAAGAAGAATTTGACCGTTTTCACTGAGAAGGGATTTTATTTTTATCAATAATTCTTCTAATTTGTCCAGTGTTCCACAAACTCCAGGACCGTTCATGAGAAGTAAAAGCGTATCGAAGTAGGTGACTTCACAGTCAAATATTGAGGATTCTATTAGATTTTTTACTCCTCTTTTTTTAGCTGTTTTTATTGCTCCAGCGGAGTTGTCAATCCCCGTCACATCAATTTTCTTCTCATTTTGAAGATAAAGGCTGTGACAGCCCGATCCACATCCGATGTCAAGCGTCCTTCCTTTTGTCAGCTCTAAAGCATGTCGCTCAAGCTTTGGCATTTCCATAAACTCCCTAAAAAAATAACTTAATGGAACAGAATCTTCTTCTGTCAAATCCGTCCATGTGATTAATTCTTTCGATTTGGGATGATTAAAGTGGTCCCAAAGTGCCTCCCCAAAAACATCCGATTTGGGTTTAATTTTTTGTTTCATTTTCTATGGATAGATCAGGTATTTTTCTCGAATACTTCTAAAGTGATTAAGGTCTTCTTCCCAGCTTTCTCTTATCACTTTCTCGCTTACTCCCGCTTTGATTTGAGATTCTAAATTCTTAGTGCCAGCAATTCTATAAAACCCTTTTAAGAAGAAATCAGATTTATTAGGCGATTCATTATATGCATCGATGAGCCATTCAAGGTGGATTTTTTTTGGAAATTCAATTTTACTCAAATCTTTACCATAACAGATTTTGCCTTTAAGTTTCGGGTTTTTAGAACCAAAATTTGGTAGTGGTTTAAAAGAAAAACTATCTTTATTTAAATCAGGATG
This sequence comes from uncultured Flavobacteriaceae bacterium, assembly GCA_913058385.1. GTDB lineage: Bacteria > Bacteroidota > Bacteroidia > Flavobacteriales > Flavobacteriaceae > UBA8316. The sequence continues at coordinate 15,234 of CAJXQS010000014.1, read as the reverse complement.
TCCATAAATTTGGAATTGCATTTCTGTTCCTCTTCCGACACTTATTTTAGTTGGTTCAAGTAAGCATAAGCTTGGATATAGGGCAATGGCCTCTTTGTTTGGAAGGTTGGGGGAAGGTCTGACCGGAAGTTCATAGGAGGTCTTATGCGAGTAATTTTTTAATTTAATTATTGTTAAATCACATTTTAATTTATTGTTTAACCATCCTTCACCATTAATCATTTTCGCATACTCTCCGATGGTCATTCCGTATACAATGGGAACAGGATGCATTCCGAGAAAGCTTTTGTTTTCTTCACTTAAAACAGGACCATCAACATAATGCGCATTAGGATTGGGTCGATCGAGTACAATCAGAGGAATGTCGTTTTCAGCGCAAGCCTCCATGACATAATGAAGGGTAGATAAATAGGTATAAAAACGAACCCCTACATCTTGAAGGTCAAAAATTATAACCGAAATGTTTTCTAAACTTTCTTCGCTGGGTTTTTTTGTTTTACCGTGTAAGGAGAGAATTTGAAGTCCAGTTTTTTTGTCTTTTTGATCGTAGATTGTCTCTCCAGCATCTGCTCTACCTCTAAAGCCATGTTCTGGCGCAAATACTTTTTGAACTGCTACTCCTAAGCTCAAAAGTGTGTCAATGAGATGTGTTTTTCCAAAAACCAAACTGGCCTGATGTGCTACAATTCCTACTTTTTTGTTAGCGATGTTGTGTAAGTATTTTTCAAAATTTTCTGCTCCCGAAACAATAGGTGCTTGAGCGCAGGATTGAAGACCAATCGCCAAAAAAAGATAAAATAATAATGTACTTTTGAGTTTTACTTCCATAAAGCAAAAATAGATTGAATTTACCAATATTCATAGCCCGCAGAATGCAACATATGAAACACTATAAAAGTAGTGTTTCAGCGCGGATAATTAAAATTGCCACATTGGCTGTCGCCATGGGGATGGCAATGATTTTAATTGCGGTCGCTACAGGGAAAGGACTTCAGAAAGAAATAAAAAATAAAACAGCAGTTTTTAATGGCCATTTGGTCGTTTCGCCTTTTGAAAACAGTGAGTCTCAGGTTTCCATTATTCCGTTTTTAGACAGCCCGGAATTAAGGGCTAATATTGAAAGTGAAGCCGAAGTGATTCACCTCCAAAGAGTGGCCATAAAAGCAGGTCTTTTAAAAACAGATTCTTCTTTTGAAGGTGTCGTTTTTAAAGGAGTTGATGCTGATTATGAATGGGAAAATCTCAACACTTTTTTGGTGGAGGGTCGATTTCCAGATTTAGGAGAAAAGGTATCAAACGAAGTAGTTGTCTCTAAGGTTATAGCCCAACGACTTTCCCTTGAAATAGGAGACGATGTTTCGGCTTATTTTCAAAACAGCCTGAACCAGAAACTCCCCAATATTAGAAAATTTAAGATTGTTGGTTTCTTCTTATCTGGATTTCCAGATTTTGATCAAACTTTCGTTTTGGGTGACATAAAACACGTCCAGCGGATCAATAAATGGAAAGAAAATCAAATAGGAGCGTATGAGGTTTTCCTAAAAGACCTTGATGAGGTTTCAAGCGTAGGAAGCACGATTTATAAAAAACTACCCTCTGATCTCGATGTGGTTGAGTTGACCAAACAGTATGCTACTATCTTTCAATGGATTTCGCTTTTCGATTTTAATATTCTTATCATAATAACCGTGATGATCATTGTCGGTGTGATCAACATGTCTACTGCTTTGTTGGTTTTGATATTAGAACGTTCTCAGATGATTGGACTATTAAAAACCCTAGGAGCTAGAAATAAATTGATTCAAAAAATATTTTTGTTTAATGGAATTGTCATCATGAGTCGAGGGCTTTTATGGGGGAATTTCATCGGTCTGTTATTTTATTTTAGCCAGCGTTATGGAAAATGGATTCGCTTGGATCCTGAAACTTATTATGTTAATGTCGCCCCTGTCTCTTTAGGTGTTTTAGATTTTTTAGTTCTAAATCTGGGAGTACTAGGGATCAGTGCGGTATTGTTGTGGATTCCTTCTTTGATTATCAGTGGAATTAGTCCAGCTCGAGTGTTGCGATTTCGTTAGATTCAATTTTCTTGTTTCTATTTCTTAAAGTTAGTGTTATCTTTACAGTGAAATTATTCCAATGAATTACGCAAAAGACATTTTAGGTACAATAGGAGGAACTCCTATGGTTCGATTAAATACAATTACAAAAGAAATACCAGCTTTGGTTTTGGCAAAACTAGAGAGTTTTAATCCAGGAAGTTCCACCAAGGATAGAATGGCAGTTAAAATGGTGGAGGATGCCGAGGCAGATGGCCGTTTAAAACCCGGAGGTGTAATCATAGAGGGGACTTCTGGGAATACAGGAATGGGCTTGGCACTTGCAGCCATAGTTAAAGGTTATAGCTTGATCTGTGTGTCGAATGACAAACAATCTAAGGAAAAGTTTGATGTACTAAGGGCAATGGGTGCTGAAGTCGTGGTTTGTCCAACAGCAGTTGCCCCGGAGGATCCAAGATCTTATTATAGTGTTTCCAAACGTCTTTCTGAGGAAACACCAAATTCATGGTACGTGAATCAATATGACAATCCCTCAAACAGTAAGGCACACTACGAGCAAACTGGCCCAGAAATATGGGAACAAACTGATGGTAAAGTCACTCACTTTGTGGTTGGTGTTGGAACTGGAGGTACCATCTCTGGAGTAGGTAAGTTTTTAAAAGAAAAAAACCCAGATATCAAAATTTGGGGTATTGATACTTATGGCTCTGTTTTTAAGAAATATCATGAAACTGGTATTTTTGACGAAAAAGAGATTTATCCTTACATTACGGAAGGGATAGGAGAGGATATATTGCCGGAAAATGTTGATTTTTCACTCATAGATCGTTTTGAAAAAGTAACAGACAAAGACGCTGCAGTTTACACTCGAAAATTGGCCCGAGAAGAGGGTGTTTTTGCCGGTAACTCGTGTGGTGCAGCGGTTAAAGGGCTGCTTCAGTTAAAAAGTGAATTAATTAAGTCAGATGTTGTGGTAGTTTTGCTTCATGATTCAGGTAGCCGCTATATTGGAAAAATGTATAACGATGACTGGATGGTTTCCAATAAATTCATTTAGTATTTTTTATTTTTTACTCCTAATTAATCAAATAAACATTAAATTTACATGATTAAAAATAAATTGTGAATAAAATTTTTCCAAGATTAGGCATATTTGTATCGATCTTATTCTTGGTTTCATCAATTTCGAAACTATCTGCTCAGGCTAATGATATTAGAATAACTAGTGTAGATTTAGTTGGACCTAATTCTTTATGCCCAAGCTCTTCCGTTAGCTTTACTGTAACTTTTAATAATAACGGTAGTTCAGCCCAAACACTTACTGGTGAAACAGCTCACATATATTTAACTGGAGCTCCAGTAGCCACAGAATCATTAGCTGCATTAACTATTGGTGCAGGACAGTCCTCAACAGTCACTTTTTCTAGCGGTTTAAACTTAAATACTCCAGGAAACTATTCTTTGACAGTTAGTTTAACGAATACGGGAGATGAGGATTTAACAAATGATGTAGGAGTTTTAAATGGTATAACTGTTTTTACTCCGGTTACGCCAACCCTCAGCAGTACAGCTAGTTCAGTTTGTTACGGGGATCCAATTACTTTCACAATAACACCTTATTCGGCGACCGCGACATATACTTTTTACTTAAATGGTGGAAATAAAAGATCTTTATTAGGTGTTAACACCATTACATATTCAGCTGCTCTTGGGAATCCTTTATCCGATAATGATAAGGTCACATACGAATTTATTGATTCTAATATCTGTAGTATAGATACATCAACTCAATCAATTACTGTAACTGTTGAGGCATTCTCTCTTTCTTTAACAACCAATAATGCGGGATCAAATAATACTTTTGTAGCAGGCTCTAACATTGAAATTGAAGCTTCTTCTGATCAGAATGGGTTAACCTACGATTTTTCAGTAGATGCAACAGGATTTAAAACGATAACTCCTGCTGGTGGAACCGCCTCTTTTACAGCTGCAGGGGCAGATCTAGGTATTCTTACAGGACAAGGAGTTTTAAAAGTAGAAGCCAGATCAAGTGCAGGTTTATGCTTAAAAGACGAAGAAATACCTTTTACAATTTTTGATTTCTCTGCTGGAAGTATAGCAGGGAATCATTCAAAATGCTCTAATCAAACGCCAAATACACTTACAAGTGCATCGCTAGCAACAAGTGACATAAGCTCTGTTACTCTTGCTTATGCGTGGCAAACAGCTACTAATGCTGCATTTACACAAAACTTACTGACTACTGCCGTTACGAGTTCTAATTATGTTTTTTCGAGCTCGATTGCAACCACTACATTTTTCCGAAGAAAAGTAACTGCAAGTTTAAGTGGCGTATCTTCTTTTTCATATTCAAATGCAGTTTCAGTTACAATAACAGAGGCACCGACTAATTTATCTTTATCAACAAATAGCAGTGGAGTTGGCAATACTTTTTTCAAGGGATTTTTACCAACAATAACCGCTGGATCGGATGAGAATGCAATGACTTATAAATTTTCAGTAGGTGCAAATCCTCCTTTTAAAACAATCGTTGCTGGTGGATCAGATAAGACTGTGTCATTCACAGCATCTGGAACCGATTTCACAACCCTTACTGGCCAAGGGGTTTTAAATGTTGAGGTTTTTTCTGCAGCTAGCTGTTCAAGTGTAGCATCTATTCCGTTTACTATTTTCAACGTTGCACCTGGTACAATTGGAGATGATAGTTCTCATTGTGCTTCTGCAATTCCAAATACAATTTCAAATACCGCTACGGCAACAAGCGATATAACTTCAGTAACATTTACATATTATTGGCAATCATCATCAAACAGTACTTTTCCAGCGGGACTTACAAGTAATTTAACTACGGTAACGAGCACTCATTATATTTTTAGCTCACCTATACCTGCTACTACACACTTTAGGAGAGTTGCTACAGCATCATTAAGCGGTGTTACATCAGTGGTTTTTAGTGAAGAGGTTACTAAGTCAATCATTCCATCTCCTAGCTCGTTAAATTTAGTTTCTAATCAAGCTCAAAATACTTTTTACCATGACGGTGCAACTAATCCAACTATTGAGATAACAGCGACAGCTGATCAACCTGGTCTTACCTATGTCTTTACTTTAGTAGGCGGAGGCCCTCAACCACCAGTAACAGTTGGAGCAGGAGTGGTTACTTCAGTATTTAATCCCACTATTACTGCCGCTAGCACAAGGACTGTTCACGTAAGCGCTTACCCACCTGGAGATGCAACATGTGCAATTAGTTCAACAATTCAAATTATTGTATTTGATTTGAATGCAGGAACTATAAGTGGAACTCAGGATGTTTGCTTAACCGACATTCCCGCAACAATCAATAGTCTTACGCCAGCATCCTCAACAAACCCCACTGCGAGTGCACTGATAACATATGAGTGGCAGGCAACATCATCGATAGCTGTAGGTGCTCCTTTTTCAACTCTGGCAGGGACTACCGCAAATTATTCATTCTCAGCATCAATTCCAAGTTCAGGATATTATCAAAGGGTGGCTAAATTAACTTTTAATTCAGTTACCGTTTCGAAAACTTCAGGAACCAAGGCCCTCAAGAAGGTCATTAATACATTAGGTGGAAGTGTTTCTCCAACACAATCATTTATGTGTGATGGGAACCCCTCGCTTATTGAAATTACGGGTGGTCTTGCAGGAGCAGATTATACATATCAATGGCAAAGTGCCACTACTAATGCAGAGGCATCTTTTACGAATCTACCAGCTCCTTCTACAGCTTCTTCATTTACTCCAACAAGTACACTAACAGTAAATACTTTTTTTAGAAGGATAACAACTTATGCGGGAAGCGCTGCTACCGCTGCTTGTAACACTGCAACTAGTACTGTTCATACAGTAAATGTTAGTGGCTTGAATCCTGGTTCATTAAACACAAATCAAAGTAAAGTATATTGCTATGGGACAAAACCTCAGGAAATTGACGATCAAGTTGCAGCAAGTGGACAATCTGGAACTATAAGTTATACCTGGTATTATGCAACAACGATACCCCCAAGTGATGCGGATTGGATATTAATTCCAACCTCACATACAGACGCTACTTTTCAACCTCCACATTTGCTTGTTTCAACTTGGTATAGAAGAGGAGCATTTGATACTGGAGCACTTGCTTGTCAGACATATACTAACGCTGTTTCATATACAATTCTTAATGAGATAAATACTGGAAGCATTTCTACTAATGGTGGACCTGCTTTAGGAGTTTATTGTGTAGGAGATCTTCAGCCTAACTTAAAATATCTCCCTGCAGCTGCCGTAAATACCGTTGGCACAAATTTAGCTCTTACTTGGCAAGAATCAACCGATAAAGTTAATTGGACCACCATAATTAGTAACTCTGCAACGAACAACACATTCGTGCGCTGGACCAAGCCGGTATTGTCTGTAAGTAAATACTTTAGAGGAATACTTCGTTATACCGATAATGCTAATGGTGGTCAAGCTGAAGGTGACCAACGAATTATTCGTTTTAACCAAATGGTGGCTCCAATTACTGATCAAGAATCATATCAATTAATTATAGGCCCGCAGTCTTTAGTTGTTACGGCAACAACTGGAGGAATAGATACCATCGATGAAATTGGTGCTGCTTTTAAAACTAAAGTTGATGCAGTTACAGGTTACAATGCGTTATATGACCCTGTAACTGATATACTACAGATACTTAAAGCTGATAAAAACTTCCCTAATATTTCATTTGACATTAATCCAGTAACTCCCGGGACACAGTCTCTTGATGCAGATGTAATTAACTCAATTGACAATAACGCTTTCTGCGAAGCTATTACACCAATTTTATCCTTGATAGTTCAACCTGTACCAACAATAACCTCTACTCAGGATAATGAAAGTATTTGTAATACTGCACCTCTGACTATTACGCCTGTTACTTTTAGCTGGTCAGGTGCTATTGATACTATGAGAATTACTGGTTATAACGGAATAACCCCTACTGTGTTGCCTCCAGCTGCTATGACTGTTAATGGGGCTGGTGATATTACAATTTCGTCAGGTGCAACAACTGTAACCTTTTCAGGTAATATTAATTCAGCACAAACTATTGTATTTCGTTCAACTGGTCCTTGCGGAGTTCTGGAAACATTAAAAACATATCCTATCACATTAGAATCAGCAGTTGCAGCTCCCACTGCTATTAGAAAAATAAACGACCATTCTAAAAGTACTGTTCATACGCAGGGAGGTAAGCAAATGAATAACACGGTTTATGTTTCAGTTGCCAGTGCTACCATGAATCAAGAAACAGTAAATTATCATGTATGTCCTGACCAGTCTTCTTTTAATACTGATCTTCAGGATTATGTTTGGTCAGTTACTCCTCCAGCTGCTGGATCACTAGCGGGTATAGGATCTCATGATCAGCAAGTTCAAATTAATTGGGATCAAACCTGGGTTACGGGTCTATCTGGAACAGGGACAACTGTCACCATAAATGTCCAAAGTCTATCAAAATGTGGAGCTCTATCAGCCCCCTTAGTGACTAGCATACGCCTTATCAATGCTGATTCAGCCACTTTGTCCAATACTACACCCAATCTTTTAACCCCAGCTGTAACGACAGCTAAATGTGGGTGGGGTGGTTCTACTTTACTGGCAGTTCCCCCCTGTACAATATTTGAACCTTTTGGGGTAGCTGGCTCTAAGTATCGAACAAATAAAATTCAATATTTTACCGCTGATGCAACCACAGTAATTAATGAATATAAATCTATTGAGTGGAGAGTCATAAATACACCAGGAGCTGGTTCAACCGGAACGCCATCAATTGAAAGTGCACACGGGGTTTTGACTCTACCATCAGGATACAATGGAAACATCCAGGTTCAAGCAAGAGCCATTGGTTTTAATGGAGAGGTAGGAAATTGGTCTACAAAAACTGAGTTTATTGCTCCAACAAGTGAAATTATACCCAATATAACCCCTACTGGTCTTCCGGATTGTCCGATTCCAGCAACTGGCACCTACACGTCAACTTTAACTGCAGATAATCCTGTTCAATATTTTATTAGCTCCACCTCTACCTTAAAAACTGGCACCTACTCGGTTGTTACAGGTTCTTTTGATTCTGAAGGTTATATAGAAATTCGTGGAGATGCTACAACTAGTAGAACATTGGATTTAAGTTGGAAAAACAGTTTGGCTGGAAATAATAATGTTTTTTTCCATGTGAAACCGAAAAATTGTTCTAGATATGTCAGGAATTACATTATTCAGATTCCTGAATCGCCAGACATTACTTTAGCTGCTGGTATGGCAGGATTTCAAATTCAAGATATATGCGAAGATGACACTTCCCTAGTAAATTCAGTTACCTTTAATATAAAAGGTGCTTCAGTTACAGACGTAAGAGTAACTCAGACGTCAGGACCAGATATGTCGGGTGCAGTAATGGCTTTAAATGCTAACCCAGGAAAAGTAATCAACTTAGTTTCTCGGACAGCAACCATAACATTAAATGGTAACACAAATGTTAGTAATTCGTTATACTATATAACAATAAACGGTGATGACCTCAACGTTGTGGCAACAGCTGGTATGACAAGAAATACCCTTGGTGGACTTTTGGCAACTCAAATCCAAAATCATCCTCTTATTTCTACTTGTGTTTGGAATATTGCCAATCGGCAATTACGGATAATTGGTGAGTCGGGGGCAGCGTTTTCAATAATTATGAGCACCCCTGATGGTGGTGGAATAACTGCTGTTCAAGATGCTAATGCTCCGTTTATTTCTAAACAACTAGTTCTTTCATCACTTTCCACAACCCGACCTGTTGGTACATATAAATTTACTCTTGAAACAATTCATGCTGGAGATGGAACAACAAGATTTGCAGTTCCAACCTGGTGTGTTTCAGATACCTATATTTTTACCCTAAATATTCATGCTAACTCAGAACTGACACTTGTAAGTTCAAATTCAACAATTAGTCAAAACGTATGTTTTGATGAAACTTTTGATAATATAGTTTATTCTGTAACAGGTGCTCCAACTAGTATTTCGACAACAGGGTTACCATGGGTTCAAGAAGGAACTTTCGCCACTAATTATGACACTACAGCCACACCAACTCCAACTTATACAATATCAAAGATTTCTAATACTGATTATTGGACAACAAGGACTTTCAATTATACTGTTAATACCTTTCAAAACTCTGCAAATTGCAGTGAGGGATCCAAAGCAGGTACTTTAATTATTAAACCTGCTACTTATTTAAGACGATCAAGTAGTACTTCGATTACTCAAGAAATATGTGAAGGAAATCAGATTGATCCAGTTGAATTTGAATATTGGGGAAATAATACCTCCCCGGTTACTGCTTTTTTAGATGATTATAAATTTCTTGGTGGATTGACATCTTCTATTACAACTCAACTCCAACAATCGTATATTAATGTTGTTAATCCACTTGTTACTCAAAATATCTCAGCAACATTTGAAGTTTCTGTAAATGATCAAATATATACTCATGAAGTTACAGTAAATGGAACACCGGTTGGAACTATTTTGGCCGCACTGAAAGTTCTAATTGATGCTGGACCAACAAACACAATAGCAACTTCTTCTATAAGTGGAACAACACTTGTCTTTACTGGTTTAACCTCAGGTACTACTTTTGATATTGGAATTAGAACTGTTGTTGGTACTTTAAATTTTGGGCCTAGAGTAATGGAGCGCGCTCCAAAACTCATAACAATAACTGGTACTCCAACAATTAATATTGGAACAACCACATTGACACATTTTAATATAAAAACAAACAATGGGTGCGATCAAAAACTTGTCCAGTATCCAATTACCATTTATCCGTCAAATGTGCTAACTACTTCTGGAGACTTAACGGATGAAGTTTGTGCTAATAACTCGATGACTCCAATAGAATTTTCGGCTGAAGGTGGAAATTCTATATCAATTAGCGTTAGTCCTGCTATTGCTTTATTTAATGAAAATATAACTCTTGCGGCTGGGACCACTACTTTTACTTTAAATAAAAATGTTCCCACCAATGTGACTACTACTACTGTATATACCTATACAGTTACTCTAACTGGAAATGCTAATTGCCCAGCGGCTGGATCGATAACAGGAACAATAACTGTAAATCCAAATCACAATATTACTTTGATTTCTGCTTCAGGGACTGATTCTCAGACAATCTGCTATAATACAGGGCTTACTTCAATCACTTATCAAGTTGATCAAGGGGCATCAGGTTTTGATTTTAGTTGGGATAATAATTTAATCCCTCCAGGTATAACATCTGCTGTATCTGGATCTACATATACTATTTCAGGTACTGCAACGTCTGATATTTCAGTTGCAACAAATTATAGTTATACGGTAACTACCACTGGAATTGCCATAGGTAATATATGCGCTACAGAAACAGTTACTGGGTCTATAACCGTATTACCTCGGCAGGCAATTACTTTGGCTTCGGCTTCGACTACAGAGTCGCAAACCATCTGTGAGCAAACCAGTATAGCAACAATTACGTATAATTTATCTAAAGGAGCTACAGGGGCAACTTTTTCTTGGGACCCAGCTTATGATGGTACTCTTGGAGGGATTACATTTGGTCTTAACGGTAGTACCTATACAATTTCTGGGACTCTAAATGCCAATATTACCTCATCAAAAACTTATGGTTATATTATTACTACAAATGGAAATACATGTTCTTCAACTACAGTAACAGGTACAATAACAGTATTACCAGACGATAAAATCACTTTAAATACATCAAACGATACGCAGTCAGTTTGTGAGAGCACCCCAATAGATAATATAGTATACACACTTAGCGAGGGAGCTACAGGTTATGCGTTTTCATGGGACAATAATAGCATATCGGCTCAAGTCACTTTTACCCTTTCAGGTCAGACTTTAACTCTTTCAGGGACTCCAACTATTAATGTAGTTACTACTACTTTATACACTTATACAGTTACTACAACAGGAGTTGGTGGTTGTATTACTCAATCAGTAACTGGAACGATCTCGGTAATACCTGATCATAAAATAACTAAGCGAGCAAGTGATGATGACACTCAACAGGTTTGTGAGGGTGTTCAAATAGCTCCAATAAGATATGACTTAGCCGAAGGAGCTACAGGATTTACAAAAACATGGGATGATGCTGCTATTGACACTGATATTATATTCACTCAAGTAGGGCAATTGATAACTATTACAGGAACCCCAACTGTAAACGTGGTAACTACAACAGTTTATACTTATACAGTTACCACCACTGGTGTTTCAGATCGTTTTGGTAATTGTGAAGCAAAAACTGTGACAGGAACGATAACAGTGTTACCAGATAATGAACTTATTTTAAGTAGTGGTCAAATGTCACAAACTCTATGTGTTGGCTCCCCCATTACTCCATTTACAATTGATCTTTTTGGTGGTGCAACGTCTTACTCTATTAATTATGATTTAAGTTTAGGCTTAACGCATTCAATTACTGGATCTACTATTACGGTTTCTGGAACTACTCCTTCATACCTTTCAACCCCTAAGACTTATACTGTAACCTATACTGCCCTGGGTAATGGTTGTATTCAGAATCAAATTGTAGGATATATAACTGTTGTACCTAATCCATTATTTACATTAACATCTGTAGCTACTACAACCGACCAATCTGTTTGTGTTAATACTTCAATTGCAACGATAACTTACAGCTTGCAAAACGACGGAGCTTCAAATGTGTTTTTAACAGGTCAACCTAATGGAGTTGTAGCACAGATGATCGGTGGGAACGTAGCTAGAATTTCGGGTACTCCAACTAATATAGTAACTGTTCCAACACCTTTCCGTTATAAGCTTACAACTACAAATGCTCAAAATTGTACACAAGCATCTGTTTATGGTTTTATAGTGGTAAAACCAGATCCAATAATGAATATAAAAAATGCACCGCCCACGCAGAGAGCAATTGCGCGTGAAGTTTGTGCAGAACAGGGTTTTATTCCTGTAACTATTGAGTTTACTGGTTTTTTCGCTCCAAATTTATTAACTGGTTCAACATTGCCTCCTGGTATTTCATCTCCTACTATATTAATAACTCAAGGTCAGACAGATTATATATTAATTACTGGTCCCGCCAATGCAACATCCCAAACATTTTATGTGTCAGTTGATATTGTTGAAGGTGGAGCAAGTGATCAATTTTCATTTACATCAACTACAACATTTCCATCATCTGCAACCATAGCTCAAGGTCTGTATAATAATATGGTTGGCTCCGCTATAGTTAGTCCAACCATAACTGGAAGTACGATCGGATTAACTGCATTAGATAATGAAGATCTTTTTGAAATCAGAATGTTTAGTGATCCTGAAAGCAGCTTATTAACATTAAACCCATCGCTCCCAATTAAAGCAGAATTGACATTCACAGGAACACCAACTGCAGCTGTAACCTCAGGGACATTTAGATCATTTGTTGGTAAGGATTCTGCAGATGTTTGTATAGATGATTCAATAATTGTTGATTTTACAGTTAAGGGAGTATCCTATATTAATATTATTACTCCAGCTCAAGCTGAAATAGACGCTTGTGATAATACAGTTGAAAATATTAATTATGAATTTGGAGGAACTGCATTAAATGTTTATAACAGTGAAGTTGTATGGACTAATAATTTTAGTCCAACTAGTTGGTCAATGACATCATCAGGAACGACTGCATCAGGAACAACGGAATTTATTTTCAATGTAACTTTAAGCGAAAATGTAACTCAGACGACAGAGTACGAGTATACTCTAATAACCTCTGGATCTGAATGTGCTGAAGGAACGATTAGTGGTAAAATTAATGTATTTCCTTCCGAATATATTACACACATAAAATCAGCTACTGAATCTTTTACGGGTACTTCTGCATCTCCACAAGGAAATGAGACTCAAGTTGTTTGCGATGGAGCGGCGATTACTCCAATTATTTATGATTTTGCAGGAAGTGTAAATAGTTATAATATTACATGGGATGCCCCCAATGGTGCACCTACTGGGATTAATTTTGTATCATCAGCCGGATTAGTTACAGACTCTACATTATCATTATCTGTTACAGGTACCCTCAATACAGGAATTGTAACTACAACAATTTATACTTATACAATTAATACTATTGGTAATAATTTACCGGGTGGTCCAAACTGTAATCCATTAACGAGAGTTGGATCTATAAAAGTAAATCCCAGGTCTTTATTAACATTGGCAACGCCTGGATTAAATATTCAAACAGGAAATACTGCAGTTTGTAATAGAAGTGGTATTCAGCCTATAGGATTTATTTTGGGGGGAGGCGCTCAAAGTATTGTAGTTAGTGTTTCAACAATAGGTGGTAATACAATTACTTTTACTCCGACACAAAACGCTGTTACTGGTCAGGTTACATTAACAGCAATAATTTCAACATCGGTAGCAACAAGAACAATATTCCCTTATACTGTTACTTCACAAAATGAAAATGGATGTACTCCTGAGGTTGTAATTAGTGGGCAAATTGAGGTAATACCAGATGTTGTTGTTCAGCAAGGTTATATTCAAGCTAATGATGTTAATGATGTAAGTTGTTTTGGATCTACTGATGGCTCGATTATTATTCCTCAAACTCCTGTTTCTGAATTTAATAAAAGAATTGTAGGTGGAGATTCAAACATCAGACAGTCAGATAGATTAACTTTTATCGCAAGTAATACTCTAAATGGAGGGGATGATGTTAATGTTATGATTAATGGCTTAGTATATTTTGGAAGGGTTCCAGGTTCAGGAATAACCACTGCTACAATTCTTACTCAATTAGCAAATGATATAAATAATTCTAGTGGTGCTCGTGATGCGGCTGTTTCAGCAAGTGTAGATGGAGGTTCCTCAATAGTATTAACAGCAGACACCCCTGGGGTGCCATATACTATTTCTGGTCAAGTAATTACTTCAATTGTAACGGGTACAACTGTTATTACCTCAATTACCACAAACAAAACTGTATCTTATTCTTATTCTTGGACAGGGCCTAACAATTATACTAGCTCATCGTTAAACATATCCAACCTTGAAGCAGGAACTTACACTCTATCTGTAACTTCTCAGGGATGTTCAAGTGATCCTGAAACTTATGCCTTTGTTGTCGGTGGGCCATTAGCACCTCTTTCAGCAACAGTGGTTGGTTGTGACGGCACACTTAACGTTACACCATCAGGCGGAAAATTACAATATATAATAAAGGTATATCAATCAGGTACTCCTACTAACACACTTCTTCAAACTCAGCCCACTAATGGAGCTTATCAATTTACTGGTCTTACAGCTGGAGTAAATTATATTATTGAATTACAAGATAATCCAGCCCTTCCCGATGCATGTGCGACCTCGGAATTTTATAATTATCAAATGCCATTTAGTCTTGTAATTGATCCTGCGAAGGTGACTATAACAGATGATTTCTGTAATGAAACCCCTGTAAATATTGGTGGGGGAGCTATTAATATAGCTGATCCAACAGCTGTAACTGGTGGATCCGGAAATTATAGTTATTCTTGGACTGGACCAGGGGGTCCTTTCACAGGAAATCAAATTACAAATCTATTGCCAGGTGCCTATGTGCTAACAGCTACTGATGTAGAGTTGGGTTGTAGTTCTAATCGTACTTTTAATATTCAAACACCACTTCCAGTAACGGTAATACCAAAGGTTCCAGTTCCTGCTGTCGCATGGTATCCTTCATTTGGTACAGCAACAACAACAACAGTAACAGGATCTATTGATCAATTAATTCTTTTGAGCTGTAATTCAGATTCTGCAGACATGGAAGTTCAACTTGTTGGTAATGCTGGAAATGGTACTTCGGCCGTTATCTCTAACACTATTATTGGACAATACAACGTGAATTGGTCAAAGAACGGAGCAGCAATTGCTCCCCCTAGTTTTGCAATAACTAACCAAGGTCCTGGTGTATACCGAGCTGTTACAACCTTAAACGGTTTAGGCGGAAACTGTGTGATTTCTTCTTATAGATTTGAAGTCAGAAAACCAGATCCTTTAACTGCTGTAGAAGTTGTTGATAAACGAATTGAGGCTG
>CAJXQS010000013.1:0-58781 GCA_913058385.1 uncultured Flavobacteriaceae bacterium | reverse complement strand
CGAGATGTAGAGAGGTCTCGTGGGCTCGGAGATGTGTATAAGAGACAGCTTATGAACAGTCTATAATAAGCATCATTATTTTTTAAATTTAAATAAAAACATAATTAAATATGTTAAGAGAGTTGATAACTCAAATTCAGCTCAAAAAAAGAAACCATAACTTTGCCACATATAAAAATTTAATGTCAAAGAAAAAAAGAGTAAATAAAAATATAGACGGTAAAGTAATTTCAGTTTTTAGAAACAATCCTAGAAAAATATATAACCACAAACAAATTGCTTCCAAGTTAGAAATAACAGACACTATGGGGCGGAATGCAATTGTTAAGGCTTTATCAAAACTAGCTTCCCAAAAAATAATAAAACAATCATCTCCTGGAAAATACGGATTGAGTGATGATAATAAAAAATATATCAAAGGTCCTATTGAAATTACTGCTTCTGGAAATGGTTATTTAATTCTTCCCGAAGGAGAAAATGATATTTTTATCTCACAAAGGAATATTAATAGGGCTTTTAATGGTGACATCGTTTCAGTTTATGAAATTAATAGAAAGAAAAGCGGGAAGAGTGAAGGCGAAGTTGTAGAGGTTCTAGAGAGAAAAGAGCAAAATTTCGTAGGAATATTAGAAAGAAGAAAAGACTTTGGATTCGTAAATACTCGGGGCAACCGAATGTATACTGATTTTTTCATACAAAATGAAGAACTTAAGGACTATAAAGATGGCGATAAAGTAATTGTAAAATTTAAAGATTGGCCAAAAAAAGCAACTTCTCCGTTTGGAATTATTGAAGAATCTTTAGGAAAACCTGGCGACATGCAAACAGAAATGCACGCCATCCTTTATGAATATGGACTTCCGTCTAAATTTCCAGAGGAAGTCGAAGCTGCTGCTAATAAACTTGATTTAAGTATTACAGAAGAAGAAATTAAAAAAAGAAGGGATTTTAGAGATATTCTAACTTTTACAATAGACCCTATAACAGCAAAGGATTTTGATGACGCTATTTCTTTTAAGAAACTAGAGAATAATAAAACTGAAATTGGAATTCATATTGCAGACGTTTCACATTACATCACGCCAGACACCATTTTAGAAGACGAAGCACTCAGCAGGGCTACTTCTGTATACTTGGTTGACCGAGTGGTTCCAATGTTGCCTGAGATCCTCTCTAACGGAGCGTGTTCACTTCGTCCTAATGAAGAAAAATATACTTTCTCATCTGTTTTTATTGTAAATGAAAAAATGGAGGTTGAAAAAGAATGGTTTGGTAAAACAGTAATAAATTCAGATAAAAGGTTTTCTTATGAAGAAGTTCAATATATTTTAGATTCGGAATCCCCCTTAGTTTCTGAAACCGTTTCGTTAATTCAAGAAAATTATACTGTTTCGGATGATATCTTTAATGCCATCACAAACCTAGATAGGTTTGCTAAGATTCTTAGAGAAAAAAGAATGCGTAAAGGTGCGCTTTCATTTGACCGTGTTGAAATTAAATTTAATCTTGATAAAGAAAATAACCCAGAAAGTGTGTTTTTCAAAAGTTCACAAGATGCGCACAAACTTGTAGAGGAATTTATGCTATTGGCCAATAGGAAAGTTGCGGAATTTATTGGTAAACAAAAACCAGTGAAACCATTTGTTTATAGAATTCACGATTTACCTGATGAAGACAAATTGATGAATTTAAAAGGAGTAGCTTCAAAGTTTGGTTATGATTTGAATTTAGATTCAAAAGTATTAAATAAATCTTTAAATAAATTATTATCAGAAAGTTCGGGTCAAAATGAACAGCAACTTATAGACACCTTGGCCATTCGGTGTATGAGCAAGGCAGTTTATACTACAAAAAATATTGGTCATTACGGTTTGGCTTTTGAATATTATACACATTTTACCTCGCCGATCAGAAGGTACCCAGATGTCATGGTGCATCGTTTGTTAGCGTCTTATTTGTCAGGAAGCACTACAGCCAATCATGAAACGATTGAAGAAGCCTGTCACCACTCCTCTCAAAGAGAAATACTAGCGACAAAAGCAGAGCGTGATTCTGTTAAGTATATGCAGGTTAAGTTCATGCAAGACAAGATAGATCAAGCTTTTGAAGGTGTAATTTCAGGCGTTACGGACCGTGGTATTTATGTTGAAATAATTGAAAATAAATGTGAAGGTTTGGTCAGAGTCTCCGAAATAAAAGGAGATTACTATAATTATGATAACGAAAACCATTGTTTGGTTGGAGAAAAATACAAGAAGGTTTACCAATTAGGTGGTACTGTGACTGTTGCCCTGAAAAAAGCAGACTTATTAAAAAGACAATTGGATTTTATTTTAGTTGATTAAATTGAATAATTAATTAATTTTGAAAAAAATAATAGTTTATGTTGATTAGAACTAACACCCTCTCTCTTCTTTTTGTTTTTATATTAAACACGACTCTTGCTCAGGAAAGCTTAGAAAACCTAGAAACTCCTGCCGAAAGAGTACTTAATGTTGACAAGTTCTTTAATTTAAAACTCTATTCAGGAATTGAACTGAAATTAATTAAATCAACTGAAAACAAGTTGGTTATAATAGGAGAAAATAGAATGGATGTTGTTGTAAAAAACAAAGGAAATACCCTAAAAATCCGCCATTCTTTCAAGCACCTTTTGGATCGGTCTTTCACTTATATTGAATTGCACCACACTGAAAACCTCTATAGAATCCATACTTATCAAGGAAGCAAGCTCGAGACCACCAATGTAAACAAACAAACCAGTATCACACTAAAGGTGCATGAAGGATCTACAGTCATCTTTTCTTTTGATGGAGAAAAGTTAACGTCCAATGTGTCGTCGGGAGGTAAATTATTTCTTAAAGGTAAATCTACAAATCACGAATTAACGGTATTCAGCGGCGGTGTTTGTGAGGCCGAAACATTTGAAACAGAACAGACAAAAGTAAGCGTTACCGCGGGGGGTCTTTCTTATGTTAAAGCATCAGAGCTCATCGATGCAAAAGTAACAGCAGGAGGCACAATTCGCATACACGGAAGACCCAAAAAGCTCGTTACTCAAAAGAATATTGGCGGGAAAATAATAGAGATGAATTAAAAAATCCCGCTCAAAGACGGGATTTAGAGGCATCGAGCGGATTCGAACCGCTGTACGAGCTTTTGCAGAGCTCTGCCTAGCCACTCGGCCACGATGCCATTCGGCAAAAGTAACAAATTTTGATCTTTAGTAAAGCTTAACGACGTCCTTTTCTTACAATACTCACTTCTCCTACATTTCCACCGATAGGTGGGTTTTGTTTTGAAACCATAATCCACACTTTTTTAACAGTAGTCAAATTTTTCAAAATCCGTGTTACAATCCTGTCAGCCACATTTTCGAGTAGCTTTGAGCGAACTGCCATTTCTTCTTCGACAATTTGATGGAGCGTAACATAGTCAACAGCGTCGTTGAGATCGTCACTTTTAGCGGGTAAATCCAAGTTTGAGCTAACTTTCAAGTTAACAGTGTAATCGCTTCCAATCTTTTTTTCTTCCTCTAGGCAACCATGGTAGGCATAGATTCGTATGTCCGTCAGTTTTATCTGTCCCATTTTTTTACTTTGTGCAAAGATATAATAACACGATTATTTTATTCATACCCATAAGCTTTTAATATATTTGTCAAAATCTAAATCATGTCAGAAAAGGCATTAAACTTTATCGAGCACATCATTGAGGAAGACCTTAGAGAGGGCTTATCTCAAGAAAAATTACGTTTTCGTTTTCCTCCAGAGCCCAATGGTTTTTTGCACATTGGTCACATAAAGGCGCTTTCATTAAATTTTAATTTAGGAAAACGCTATAATGCTCCAGTAAACCTTCGGTTTGACGATACCAATCCCGCAAAAGAAGAAACGCAATTTGTTGAGGCAATTAAAGACGACATCAAATGGCTTGGTTTTGAATGGGACAAGGAGTGTTATGCCTCTGACTATTTTCAACAACTCTATGAATGGGCGCATTTTTTGATTGACAAAGGCCTTGCTTATGTTGATTCACAAGGTTCTGAAACCATTGCCGAACAAAAGGGAACCCCCACGACTCCTGGACAAAATAGTCCTTTTCGTGAAAGATCCGTGGCAGAGAATAAGGCACTTTTTTCTGAAATGAAAGAGGGGAAATTCGAAGCGGGGGCACATGTTCTGCGAGCCAAAATTGACATGGCTGCTCCAAACATGTTGCTGAGAGATCCCGTTATTTACAGAATTCTTTACAAAACACATCACCGCACTGGAGACGTCTGGTGCATCTATCCGATGTATGATTGGACTCACGGCGAGTCTGATTATATTGAAAATATTTCACATTCATTTTGTTCTTTAGAGTTCAAACCTCATAGAGATTTATACGACTGGTTTTTAGATTCTCTATCTCCTCTTAAAGACATTAGACCCAAACAAAGAGAGTTTGCAAGGTTGAATCTTTCTTACACTGTTACAAGCAAAAGAAAACTTAAAAACCTTATTGACCAAGGGCATGTAACTGGTTGGGATGACCCCCGAATGCCCACTGTCAGTGGCCTACGAAGAAGAGGTTATACACCGGAGTCGTTGCAAAGTTTTGTAAACACTGCTGGTGTAGCAAAAAGAGACAACGTGATTGATGTGTCCCTTTTAGAATTTTGTGTCAGGGATCATTTAAATCAAGTTGCCCCTAGGGTAATGGCGGTTCTTGACCCGATTAAACTAACCATCATAAATTATCCTGAAGGTAAGGACGAAATCCTTATGGGAGAAAACAACCCAGAAGACGAAAGCGCAGGTATCCGAGAAATTCCATTTTCAAGGGATTTATATGTAGAAAGAGAAGATTTTAGAGAAGAAGCCAATCGTAAGTTTTTCCGTTTGACATTAGGCAAAGAAGTTCGTTTAAAAAACGCCTATATAATTAAAGGTGAAGAAGTTATAAAGGATGACGCTGGAAATGTCTTGGAGATCATTTGTTCTTATGACCCTTTAAGTAAAAGTGGATCTGGAACGGAAGAAAGCCAGCGTAAAGTCAAAGGAACACTTCACTGGGTTTCACGAACTCATTCCAAATCAATATCAGTAAACCTTTATGATCGCCTGTTTTCCGTTCCTGAACCTGATAAAAATAAAGATGAAGATCCGAGTATCTACATCAATCCCAACTCCTTAAAAACAATTCAAGGGTTTATTGAACCTAATTTGGGCAATACCAATTCGGGAACCCATTTTCAATTTCAACGGTTGGGTTATTTTATTGTTGATACAGAAAGTTCAGATCAAAATTTAATTTTTAATAAAACCGTGGGTCTTAGGGACACTTGGCAGAAAAAGTAATCCTTATTCTTTAGCTTTATTCTTCAAATTCTGCTTTTTCATTTCCTCTCCTATTTGATTGCTTGCCGTAAAGGAAGCAACCATGTTGTTAAGCATGTCACTACCCGCTTGTGGAGAGTTAGGAAGAAGAATTAAATTACTGTTTGTCGACTCTCCTATTGACTGTAATGTATCATAGTGCTGAGTGACAACGATTAAGGCCGAAGCCTCTTGAGAGTTGATTCCTACACCATTAAGCACATCAACAGACTCTTCCAAACCCCTTGCAATTTCACGTCTTTGGTCGGCGATTCCTTGTCCTTGCAAGCGCTTGCTTTCTGCTTCAGCTTTTGCCTTTTCGACGATCAATATTCTTGCTGCATCTCCTTCATATTGTGCAGCAACCTTTTGTCTTTCAGCGGCATTAATTTTATTCATTGCAGTTTTTACTTCAGAATCAGGGTCAATGTCCGTAACCAACGCTTTTATGATGTCATAACCATAATTAATCATGGCTTCATTAAGTTCTCCCTTAACTGCGTTCGCAATTTCGTTTTTCTTTTCAAAAACATCATCCAATTTCATTTTAGGAACAACAGCCCTTACAACATCAAACACATAAGAAGTAATTTGATCTTGAGGAAAGTCTAATTTGTAAAATGCATCAAAGACCTTTTCAACCAGTATTTTATATTGAACAGACACTTTCAATTTAACAAAAACATCATCTTTTGTTTTGGTCTCTACGATCACATCAAGTTGAAGAATTCTTAAACTAACCCTTCCGGCAATCCTATCTATCAAAGGAATTTTTATGTGAAGTCCTGATTGTCTGATAACAAGAAATCTTCCAAAACGTTCAACAATCAGAGCTGTTTGTTGTTTGACAACGAAGATTCCTGATAAAACTGCGAAGAGTAAAAGAAAAAACAGAATAATTGAAATAACGTCCATAGTTTAGTTTTAAAGATTGGGTTTAAATTTTTTAAGTCTCCCTAAAGTTACGTCTTTCCCGAGTAAACTGCAAATTAAGAAAAGATCAGGTCCACTTAGGTTTCCAACAATCGCCAAGCGCAAACTTTGCATAATTATCCCAAAAGAGTATTGATGTTCTTCGTTCCATTTCGAAATTAAACTTTTCCATTCAAGTGCGTCAATTTCTTTTTCACAGAGTTCAATTACAAAGTCAATTATTTTTTCAGGATTTTTTTTCTTTATTTTCTCCAACACCTTCTCATCATAAGTTTTTGGATCCTCAAAAAACAGCCTAAAATTAATTTCAAACTCTTCGAGCAAATTTAATCGCTCTTTCACGGCGCCCAGGATTAAAGTTCTCTTTTTTTCCGACCATGTACTTGGAAGCGCTTGAAAGAACTCAGGGAAACGTTTTAAAATGGATTTTGTTTCCAAATTTTCCAAATATTTATGATTTACCCACTTCGCTTTGTCAAAATCAAACCGCGCGCCACCTTTTTGAATTTTATCAATTTCAAATGCATTAACCAGTTCATCAAGTGAAAAAATCTCCTGCTCACTACCTGGATTCCACCCCAAGAGAGATAAATAATTAATCATGGCTTCAGGAAGAAATCCTCTTTCCCTAAAACCAGGGTTGTTTTCCCATTCCAAAGGAAAAACAGGAAATCCTGCTTTGTCCCCGTCTCTTTTTGACAACTTCCCTTTTCCTTCTGGTTTAAGAATTAATGGGAGATGCATAAAAACTGGAACTTCCCAGTCAAATGCTTCATAGATTATTTTGTGCAACGGCAAAGAAGGTAGCCATTCTTCTCCACGAATTACATGACTGATTTGCATGTGATGGTCGTCAACGATATTTGCAAAATGATAAGTTGGCATTCCATCAGCCTTCATCAATATTTTATCATCTATCTCATCGCTATTGATTCGTATCACACCTCTTATTTCATCTTTCACAACGATTGTTTCCCCTACCGCTACTTTTAGACGAACAACTCCATTCCCTTTGTTTATTTCGTTTTTTAATTCCTCTTTTGACAAGGAAATAGCGTTTCGAAACGTTGCGCGATTGTGTGCGCTATATTTGAAGACTTCCCCTTTTTGTTCGCTTTCAGATCGTGCTGCTGCCAACTCTTCTGGTGTGTCAAACGCATAATATGCTTTCCCAGATAAGATTAGTTTTTCTAGTTCCTCCTTATAAAGTGTCTTCCTTTCGCTCTGTCGGTAAGGTCCAAATCCACCAGGTGCAGCTGGACTTTCGTCTGGTGTTAAACCGGCCCAGTTGAGTGCGTTAACAATATATTCCTCTGCACCTTTCACAAATCGGCTACGGTCAGTGTCCTCCAGCCTAAGTATGAATTTCCCATTGTTTTTTTTAGCAAACAGATAGTTAAATAATGCGGTTCTTACTCCTCCAATATGTAATGCCCCTGTTGGGCTTGGTGCAAACCTGACGCGTACGCTCATCTTTAATTTTTCTTCAAAGATACTATATGATATCCTTGAATGAAATTATTTGTTTTTTCTTTATCCTATATTTGCAATAAAATATATTTTGATAAGATTTTTTCATAACAAATTCTTGACGCTGAAGGAAGCCCAGCTCACGCGCTGGCTTGAAAACATTGCCGATGCGGAAGATTACAAAATCGACAAAATCGATTATAATTTTATTGATGCTGAGGAATTGTTAAAGCTAAACAAGAAACATTTGGATCACGATACCGATACTGATATTATAACTTTTGACTATAGCGAAGGAAATAATGTTCTTGCAGAAGCATTTATTAGTACAGACGCACTAAATGAAAACGCACATAATCTGTCTCAAAGTGTTGAAAATGAATCTCTTAGACTCATGGCTCATGCTTTATTGCATTGTGTCGGTTACAATGACAAGACAGATCAAGATAAGAAGTTAATGCGTGAAAAAGAGTCTTTTTATATAGACTTGTTCCACGTGAAACAATAAATATATGTTCGACGGAATTTATGATGTAGTTGTTGTTGGAGGCGGACATGCAGGAGCTGAAGCAGCTGCCGCCGCAGCGAACATGGGTTCTAGAACCCTTTTGGTTACGATGAACCTTCAAACTATTGGGCAGATGTCTTGCAATCCCGCAATGGGCGGAATTGCAAAAGGTCAAATTGTTCGTGAAATCGATGCACTTGGAGGTTATAGTGGCATTGTTTCCGACAAAAGCGCAATACAGTTTAAAATGCTAAATCAATCCAAAGGACCAGCAATGTGGAGCCCTCGCGTTCAATCCGATCGAATGCTGTTTGCAAAGATTTGGAGAGAAATGCTTGAGCAAACCCCAAATCTTGATTTTTATCAAGACATGATACAAGACATAATTGTCAAGGAGGGTCAAGTCAAGGGGGTGATGACCTCCCTTGGAATTCCTATTCATGCCCATACTGTTGTTCTTACAAATGGCACATTTCTTAATGGACTTATTCATATTGGAGAAAAAAATTATGGTGGTGGTCGTGCCGGTGAAAAAGCATCAACGGGGTTGACTCAAAGTTTGGAATCCCTAGGTTTCGAATCTGGAAGAATGAAAACAGGAACACCTCCAAGGGTGGACGGTCGATCTTTAGATTACAGCGTTATGGACGAACAGCCAGGAGACATTAATCCTTCCAAGTTTAGTTACACCAACACCAAGTCCTTGGTTGAGCAACGAAGTTGTCACATAACCTATACGAGTCCTGAAGTCCACGACATGTTAAGAACAGGTTTTGATCGTTCGCCAATGTTCAATGGAAACATTCAAAGTACAGGCCCTCGTTATTGCCCTTCCATAGAAGATAAGATTGATCGCTTTGCGGATAAATCCCGTCATCAAATTTTTGTTGAACCTGAAGGTTGGGATACCGTTGAGGTCTATGTAAATGGTTTTTCAACCTCCCTGCCAGAAGACATACAGTTTAAAGCCCTGAGAGCAGTTAAGGGTTTTGAAAAGGTCAAGTTTTTTCGTCCTGGATATGCCATCGAATATGACTACTTCCCTCCCACCCAATTGTCAAATTCCTTAGAGACTAAATTAGTAAATGGTTTATTTTTCGCAGGACAGATTAACGGAACAACGGGGTATGAAGAAGCCGCTTCCCAAGGACTGATGGCTGGCATCAATGCTCATTTAAAAACGAAAGATGAACCCGCCTTTGTTTTAAAGAGGAATGAAGCCTATATTGGTGTTCTTGTCGATGATTTAATTACCAAAGGAACCGATGAACCCTACAGGATGTTTACCTCTCGTGCGGAATACAGAACCTTATTGCGTCAAGACAATGCCGACATTCGACTAACCTCGTTGTCTTACGAACTTGGACTTGCAGACGTTAATCGTTTAAAAGCCGTTGACCGTAAGGTTGTTAAAACTGAAAAGCTAATCTCGTTTCTGAAGAATCAAAGTTATGCGGTGGCCGAGGTTAATCCAATTCTAACAAATAAAGATTCTGCTCCGGTTAAGCAATCTGATAAAATCAGTAAAATATTTTCTCGTCCAAACGTTGATCGCAATGATATTGTTCAAATTAAAACAGTTTCTGATTTTTTAGCAGCTGAGCAAATTGATGACACAATTTTCGAACAAGCCGAGATCCAAATAAAGTATTCTGGCTATATTGAAAAGGAAATGATAAACGCTGAGAAACTAAATAAGCTAGACAATATCAAGATTCCATCAAACTTTGACTATGATATTCTGTCATCACTTTCTCACGAGGCCAAAGAGAAACTGAATAAGATCAAGCCCAGCAACCTGTCGCAGGCTTCAAGAATTAGCGGAATCAAACCCAGTGACATAAGTGTTTTATTAGTAAAGCTGGGAAGATAAATGTTCCACGTGGAACTTATGATGAAAAAAAACAAATCCAAATTGCTTTACAAGGTTAGAGACCACTTGGTTTCTCAAGAATTTTTTGATGTTTATTGGGATGAAAAGGAGCAATTTGGATGGACAGATTTAAAAAACACCTCCGACTTGTCAGCGTATTATCTGTCAGAAGAATATTATTCTCATCAAGAGGAGTCGAAGACTTTAATCCAAAAAATTTATTCTTTTGCAAGAGGTTTAATGTTTCATTATAAGCATAATATAATTTCACCCTTTTTATTTAAAGGCGCAAGGATTCTAGATGTTGGATCAGGTACCGGAGACTTTTTGTCTTTTATGAAATCAAAAGGATATGAAGTAACAGGAGTTGAAAACAATCCTAAAGCAAGTCTCATCAGTCAAAAAAATTACATAAAGACTCATGAAAGCATTAAGGAGTTACCCGATAATTCTTTTGACTTGATTACACTGTGGCATGTATTGGAACACCTGCCTGATCCTGAGCAGACCTTTAAAAACATGTTTAACTTATTAAATAATTCAGGTCACTTAATTGTCGCAGTTCCAAATGCTTACAGCCTTGATAAAGAACACTATTGTGAAAATTGGGCAGGATTCGACGTCCCACGTCACTTATGGCACTTTTCAACCCCTTTCTTAATCAACTTGGCAGGTAAATATAACTTTGAATTGATCATATCAAAACCTCTTTTGTTAGATGCTCTATACATTAGTTTTCTTTCAGAGAAGCACAAAGGAAGTCGTTTTTCTTTTTTAAGAGGTATGGTTAAAGGAGTGTATTTTAATCTTCGCGCCTTGAGATCAAAACGTTATTCCTCTCTTGTTTATGTATTTAAGAAGCAAGCTCCTTAGCGTTCAATAAGCGCGTCATTTCCAAAGAAAAACTACTAAAAAGTATTTTCGGATTTGCATTTCTTTCTAGATGATAGAGCGATTTTTCAATCAACCTAACAATCTGCATTATGTTCCCGCCATGTATATAAGGTGCAAGCTTTTTAAGATCAAAACCCGTGTATAGTTTAAGATCACTCAATTGGTTTGCGCCATAGGAAATCATTAAGGTTTGTCTTACAAATTCAAGAGCATACTGAAGAAAAGCTTTTTGTTCCTCTCTTTGAAGTCCTGCAACTTTATCTGCCCAGGTCATTAGCTCAATCACCACAGACTTTTTTGACCTTGCCATGAACGAAGACCTTAAACAACCAATCCAAAGGTTTTCAAACAACAGGGTGTTTTCGTGATTGGATGATATTTCCATTGCTTTTCTCCAACTACCCTTTGACCCATTTACTGCTCCTGATATTTTCCCCTCTGGGATTAAATTTTTTAAAGCAATTTCGATTTCATCAATCTTAATTGGTGGAACTGAGACTTCTTGACAGCGTGAAATTAATGTTGGTAAAAGTTTTTCAGTTTGTTCAGCAATAAGAATAAAAAAAGAATTTCTTGGAGGCTCCTCAAACAGTTTTAGTAGTTTGTTTGTTGCATCCGTATTTAACTTATCCGCACCAAAAATCACCATCACCTTATTACCACCACTATGTGATTTAAGGTTCATCTTATGATGGATTTTATGGACTTCATCTACTCCGATTATTCCTTGTTTGTTTCCCGCTTCAAGTCTTTTCACCCAATCGTAAACGTTACCATAAGGTTGTTCTGTC
Source organism: uncultured Flavobacteriaceae bacterium (assembly GCA_913058385.1). GTDB lineage: Bacteria > Bacteroidota > Bacteroidia > Flavobacteriales > Flavobacteriaceae > UBA8316. The sequence goes on along the minus strand of CAJXQS010000013.1, from coordinate 46,952 downwards.
AAAAACTCTTTCCATGCCACCCTAAAATCTTCAGAAGTCGACTTTGAGCTTTGGGTAGAGGTGTTTACAATCGGATAAACAAAATGAAGGTCAGGATGATCCAATAATTTTTTAGAATCAATACCATTGTCCTCTTTGATCTTTAGTTGATCAAATCCATAAATAAGGCCCAACGAGCACCCTAATGCCAAGGGTAGTCCTCCGCGACCGTCTTTGTCTATAAAAAGCTGAGAATGAGGCACTTGACCTTTTGAAATCATTGTCTTTAAATGATTTTTTAACGTATCTTGACCGATTATTTCATCGAAAAACATTGGCGAGTAAGTGAATTATATTGATTAAAAGTAAACATTCTTAATCGATTTCAGTTTCGATAAATTAAAATTAGTTATTCATGTGTTTTAATGTGCGACTACCATTTTAAAAAATGTTATTTTTGAAAAAATTTATTTCATGAAAACCCTCTCACAAAAAGACTTTACCAACAAACGTGCGGTGATTCGCGTTGATTTTAACGTCCCTTTAGATGAAAACTTTAAGGTTACAGACAACACCAGAATAATTGCTGCCAAGGAAACGATCGAACTTGTTTTGAAAGGGGGTGGAAGCTGTGTTCTTATTTCTCATCTTGGAAGACCCAAAGGAAAAGACGCTCAATTTTCACTTTCACATATTCTTGAAGAAGTTAAACAAATATTGAACATTCCCGTTGAGTTTTGTGACGACTGTGTTGGGCCTGAAGCAGAAAAAGCGACAGAAGACCTTAAGCCAGGATCAGTAATTTTGATGGAAAACCTTCGCTATTATTCAGAGGAGACTGCAGGAGATGTGGATTTTGCATCGCAACTTTCCAAACTAGGGGATTGCTATATTAATGATGCTTTTGGAACAGCGCACCGAGCGCACGCCTCCACGACTATAATTGCTCAGTTTTTTAAAGAAGAAAAATATTTTGGAAAACTTCTTGAAAACGAAGTTACCGCAATAAAGAAAGTTATGGAAACAGGAGAAAAACCTGTTTTGGCAATTTTGGGAGGTGCGAAAGTTTCCTCTAAGATCACCATCATTGAAAATATGTTAGATAAAATCGATCATCTAATTATTGGCGGAGGGATGGTTTATACTTTTGTAAAGGCAATGGGCGGTTCTGTTGGACAATCTATTTGTGAAGACGAATTTTGTGATTATGCTTTGGAATTAATGGAAAAAGCAAAAGCCAAAGGAGTTCAAATTCATTTGCCTACGGATGTTATTATTGCCGATGATTTTTCAAATGATGCCAATAAAAGACCTTGTGATGTTTATAAGATACCAGAAGTTTGGCTGGGATTAGATGCAGGACCTGAGACTCTTAAACAATTTGAATCGGTTGTTTTAGAAAGCAAAACAATATTATGGAATGGGCCATTAGGTGTTTTTGAGTTCAGTTCCTTTGCAACAGGAACAATAACGCTTGGAGAACACATTTCGAAAAGCACTGCCAATGGTGCTTTTTCACTCGTAGGCGGGGGAGATTCTGTCGCTGCAGTCAAGCAATTTGGTTTCGAGTCTAAAATGAGCTATATTTCTACTGGCGGTGGTGCGATGTTGGAGAGTCTTGAAGGAAAAACCCTCCCAGGAATTGCTGCTTTAATGGAATAGCCTTAAAATCATGTCTAAATCAGTTTTCGTAACCCTATTGCTTGTTCTAACTTCAATAGCTTCTTGCGAGGAAGGACCTAAGCGACGATACCTAGCGGATTCAAATGGAAACATGAATCACCTAACAGTGGTCATGGAAGAAAGTGACTGGAGTGGCGAGTTAGGAAAAACAACACGAAAGCTATTGGAAGCACCTTATGAAGGACTTCCACTTATTGAACCACAGTTTTCTTTAAAACACCTTTCCCCTAAGGTCTTTTCAGGATTTGCACGAAACAGTCGTAACGTTCTTTGGTTTCAAAAAGATACTATTGCTAGATTTCAACTTATAGAAAATTATTTTGCGCGTCCTCAAATTGTAGCGATTGTAAAAGGCGAAGACCGAGAAGTACAAGCCGTTTTTTTGGAAGAAAACATCAGGCTTCTTAGAGCCACCCTTTCAGAAAATGAGCAAAAAGAAAAATTAAGAAGGATTCAAAAATCGCCAAGCAGGGACAAGGAGCTAAGTGATCGGTTTAAAGTGCGATTGGTTTATCCAACAGCATATAAAACGGTAAAAGACACGACAAACTTTATTTGGATCCAAAAACCGGTTCAGAAAGGTCATTTAAACATTATTGCTTATTCACTCCCAGAAAATGAACTTATTGGAAACACAAAGAAGAAAATAATTGAAATAAGAGATTCTATAGGGAAAGTATATGTTCCTGGCAGACTTAAAGGAAGTTTCATGATAACGGAAAAGGCCTATCGTCCCTATTTTTACAAAACGAAATTGGACAACAAGTTTAGCTATTTAACTAAGGGAACCTGGGAAGTTGAAAATGATTTTATGGCGGGACCCTTTGTAAATTATATGATAAAAGACACCGTCAACAAAAGATGGATGGTTCTCGAAGGATTTAGCTTTGCACCCTCAATAAGCAAGCGGGACTATATGTTTGAATTAAACACAATTCTAAGCTCAATTAGGTTTGAGTAAAAGAGTTACTTAATTTCTTCTTTAGAGTCAGAAGTTTCCTCCTCCTCCTTGGTGGCTTTTTTAAATTCTTTGATACCACTTCCCAAACCTTTCATTAATTCAGGAATTTTTCTACCACCAAACAACAAAAGAACCGCAACAACGATAAGCACTACTTGAGGAGCGCCAATCATACCTAGTAAAATATTTATTGATAACATTGTTCTAAATTTTAAACAAATGTATGAAATATTATGATCAATCTAAATTTGTTTCTTTGAGCAACAAATTATTTTTATCCTTAATGCCTATCTTTGTTTAAATGGCAAAGAAGGATAGAAAAAAAAGACCCTGGATTCAAAAGTTGTTGAACCGCTACCGGTTGGTAGTCATCAACGAAAAAACTTTTGAAGAACGCTTTTATTTTAGACTTTCTAGACTCAACATTATTATTGTTGTTTTTCTGTTTATTTCTTTAATAACTACAGCGGCCATTTTATCCATCGCTTATTCTCCCCTTAAAGAGTTTATTCCAGGATATACCTCGACAAAGCTCAGAAAAGACGCCGTAGAAAACAGTTTTGCATTGGACTCGATCTCGCGTCTTTTTCAGAAACAAGACAACTATATAAAGTCAATTAGAAGCGCATTGATGGGAGACACCGAGTGGGATAGCGTCTCAAAAAGAAATTATAATCTAACTCCAACCAATCAATCGATAAATTTACCAGAAACAGTAGCGGTGGACTCCATTCTCAGGGCCGAAGTTTTGCAAGAGGACAAATATAATGTTGTTGAAAACCCCAACGGAAACGTAAAATTTCTTTTATACCCTCCCGCCAAGGGCCCAATTTCTCAGGGATATAATCCTGAATTAAAACATTTTGCGATAGATGTAGTGTTAGAAAAAAACACGCCGATTAAATCTGTTGCAGAAGGAACCGTTATTTTTTCTGAATGGTCAGCTGAAACCGGCTATGTCATCATCGTAGAACACGCTCACGATCTTTTAACGGTCTACAAGCACAATTCTTCTTTAAACAAAGAACAGGGCGACATCGTAAGTGCTGGCGAAGTAATTGCCGCTGCCGGAAATACGGGAGAACTTTCTACAGGCTGGCATTTGCATTTTGAATTGTGGGCGAACGGATATCCGATGGATCCAACAAACTTTATTGATTTTTCAGAAGAATAAAAATGAAATCTACAGGAGCAAAAATTTTCGCTGCGGCCATCCATCTTAAAAATAAAGCATGGATTTCGGACCCCTTGAAATATCAAAAAAAAACATTTAGTAACCTCATCAAAAAGGCCAAAAACACTTCTTTTGGAAAAGATCACTTTTTTGAAAACATTACTAATTATGAAGACTTTAAAAAAGCCGTTCCCGTTAGAGATTATGAAGGACTAAGGCCTTATGTTGAAAAAATGCTAGAAGGGGATTCGGACGTCTTGTGGCCCGGAAAACCACTCTATTATGCCAAAACCAGTGGGACCACATCTGGGGTAAAATACATCCCCATCAGCAAGGAGTCCATGCCTGCTCATATTCAGGCGGCGAGAGATGCATTGTTAAATTATATTCATCAAACCGGGAACACGGATTTTGTTAAAGGCAAGCAAATTTTTCTTCAAGGAAGTCCAATCTTAGACAAAAAAGGAGACAGCACATTTGGAAGATTGTCAGGAATCGTTGCACATTATGTACCCAAATATTTACAGAAAAGCAGAATGCCCTCTTGGGACACTAACTGCATTGAGGATTGGGAAACAAAAATAGATGCAGTTGTTGAGGAAACAATAGCTGAAAACATGACCCTCATCGCAGGGATTCCTTCTTGGGTACAAATGTATTTTGAGAAATTGATTGAAAAGTCAAAAAAGCCTGTAGGAGAATTATTCAAAAACTTTTCTTTATTTGTTTATGGCGGTGTTAACTATGAACCCTATCGACCATTATTTGAAGAGCTTATCGGAAAAAAGGTAGATAGCATTGAGTTATTCCCAGCTTCAGAAGGCTTTTTCGCTTATCAAGATCAGCAGAACAACAAGGGCCTTTTGCTTCTCGTCAACCATGGAATTTTTTATGAATTCATCGAAGCAGCCCACTTCTCTGAAGAAAACCCTAAAAGAATTTCTTTGGAAGAGGTGAAGCTAGATGTCAATTATGTTTTGATCATTACCACCACTGCAGGACTTTGGGCATACAACATTGGCGACACAGTTAAATTTGTCTCCCTCACTCCCTATAGAATTGTGGTAACAGGAAGAATTAAGCATTTTATTTCTGCATTTGGAGAACACGTTATCGGTAAAGAAGTTGAAACGGCAATGGAAAAAGTTTGCCTTGGCACATCAATTCAAGTCAAAGAATTCACCGTTGCTCCCCAGATAAAACCCGATAATGGTTTGCCCTATCACGAATGGTTTATTGATTTTGTCAACCCACCCGAAGACTTCAATAAGTTTGCAGAAAGCTTAGACATTGAAATGCAAACCCAAAACGTCTATTATGAAGATTTGATTAAAGGAAAAGTATTAAAACAACTGGTAGTAACTCAGGTAGCAAGTGGAGGTTTTCAAACCTACATGAAAAGCATCGGTAAACTGGGAGGGCAAAACAAGATTCCAAGATTGTCTGACGACAGAAAGATTTGCAATCAATTGCCCTTAAAATAGGAGCTTATGTATAAAAAAACTTCTCATAAAAAAAGGTACCAAAGAACGTTTTCATTTTTAAAAACACATATTTCTAAAGAATCTAAAATCTTAGATTTGGGCGTTGAAAACCCGTTCTCTGATTTCCTTAAAAGCGAAGGGTTTAAGATTGAAAACACCAATGGAGAGGATTTGGACGAAGACCTTTCGGCAGTTCTAGCTACTGATGCAGCAGTAATAACTGCCTTTGAAATTTTAGAGCACTTGTTATCGCCCTATGTGCTTTTAAAAGAAATTAAAGCTAAAAAATTATTGATAAGCGTTCCTTTAAAATTGTGGTTTTCTCCGGCATATAGAAGTTCAACGGATTTGAGAGACAGACACTACCATGAGTTTGAATCTTGGCAATTGGATTGGCTTTTAGAAAAAACAGGCTGGACAATTATTGCCTCTGACAAATGGACCAACCCAACAAAAAAATTTGGGTTCAGAACGCTGTTTAGATTTTTTGTGCCCAGGTACTACATTGTTTACGCGGAAAAAAGAGATTAGATTATTTTGAAATTTTATGTCATCATACCGGCGCATAACGAAGAAGAAAACATCGGTTTGACTTTAGATTCGCTTGTGGGTCAAACCGTAATTCCGGATCAACTGATTGTTGTTAACGACAACTCTTCAGACAACACGGAAATGATCGTTGAAACCTTTGTCCAAAAACATTCTTGGATCAGACTTATTAATAAACAATCAACAGACAAACACCTCCCAGGAGCAAAAATAATAGATGCTTTCAAGACAGGCTATGAGGAATTAGACGAGCACTTTGATGTAATCTGTAAGTTTGATGCCGACATGGTTTTTGAGTCTAATTATTTAGAAAAACTAGCGCAACATTTTAACACAAACCCTAAGCTCGGAATGGCGGCAGGCTTCTGTTATATTAAGAAAAAAAACGTTTGGGTTTTAGAAAACCTTACCCAAAAAGATCACATAAGAGGAGCCTTGAAAGCTTATAGAAAAGAATGTTTTTTGCAAATAGGTAAATTAAAATCATCGATCGGCTGGGACACCATTGATGAATTGTTGGCGCAATACTATCAATGGGATATTTTAACCGATGAAACATTAAAGGTAAAGCACCTCAAACCAACGGGGCAAAATTATAGTGCAGGGGCTCAACTTTTACAGGGAGTCGCGACTTACCGCATGCGATTGGGCTTGGTATTGACCCTAATCATTGGCTTTAAAATGGCGATTAAGAAAAAAACACCATTACTTTTTTTAGACTTTATCAAAGGATATTTTAAGGCCAAAAAAGAAGAACAAACCTATTTAGTTGATCCAAAACAAGGAAAATTTATAAGAGATTTGAGATGGAATGGTATTTTAAAAAAGATTAAACTTAATTAAGAAATCACTTGATTATCTTTACACCAAAGTCAAAAGAATGAATGTATTAGTATTAGGAAGTGGAGGTCGAGAACACACTTTTTGTTGGAAACTTGCACAAAGTAAAATCGTAGAAGGGCTTTATGCTGCTCCGGGGAACGCTGGAACGGCATTAATCGCAAACAACCTAGACTTTGGGGTCAATGATTTTGTCGCAATCAAAAAAGCGGTGCTTTTGCACAAAATCGATTTGGTGGTTGTTGGCCCTGAAGATCCACTTGTAAATGGAATTCACGATTTCTTTTTAGACGATATCAAACTAAAACACATCACAGTTATAGGTCCCCAGAAACTCGCAGCAACCCTAGAAGGAAGCAAAGAATTTGCTAAAGAGTTCATGATGCGCCATAACATCCCAACGGCGAAATACGGAAGTTTTACTTCCGAAAACATTGAAGAAGGCTATCTGTTTTTAGATCAACTTTCCCCTCCTTATGTTTTAAAGGCTGACGGTTTGGCCGCAGGAAAAGGCGTTCTCATTATTGAAGATCTTTTGGAAGCAAAAAAGGAATTATCTAATATGTTGTTGGACAAAAAATTTGGAGCAGCATCTGCCAAGGTTGTGATCGAAGAGTTTTTGACAGGAATAGAGCTTTCTTGCTTTGTTTTAACAGACGGAAAATCATTTGTCACCTTTCCGATGGCCAAAGATTACAAACGAATAGGAGAGGGAGATACGGGACTCAACACCGGTGGTATGGGAGCAGTATCACCCGTTCCGTTTGCTGACGAAGCTTTTACAGAAAAAATCCATCAACAAGTTGTGGTTCCAACAATTAATGGATTAGCGAAGGACAACATTCCTTATGTTGGATTTGTTTTTATCGGTTTAATCAAAATCGGAGCGGATCCTTTTGTCATTGAATACAATGTTAGAATGGGAGATCCAGAAACAGAAGTTGTTTTGCCTAGAATAAAAAACGATTTTGGGGAAATACTATTGGCTGTTGGAGCGCAAAGGCTGTCTGATGTCAAGTTGGAAATTGACACTCGTGCAGCGACAACAGTAGTGGCCGTCTCTGGAGGATATCCTGAGGATTACCAGAAGGGCAAGGTCATTTTAGGATTGGATCGTGTTGAAGGTAGTCAAGTTTTTCATGCGGGTACGATCAAAGATGCCGATGAAATAAAGACCAATGGTGGACGTGTTTTGGCCGTAACTTCTTTTGGTAAAAACCACCAAGAAGCGATCGATCAATCGTTTAGTCAACTAGAAAAAATCCAGTATGAAGGAATTTATTACAGAAAAGACATAGGTTTTGACCTATAGAAAAGAATGTGCAGAAGTGTCTTTGTCTTCTTCCTCGTTCTTATCGAAAGATCTAAGTTGAAGTATCCAGTAAACTCCAGCAGCAAGGCCAATTGCCATGAAAAACCAACTCATAAAGTTTGCGACCCACCAGTTGTGTAACTCTATATCGGCAAGAATGTTATAAGGAACTAACAGTAATTCTTCGAATAGTCTGGCTATGGCTTCAAAAAAATTTTTCATCAACAAGGGTTTATTTATATTGCAAAAATAACAAAAAGGAACATGATTGCCAATCTTTTTAAAAAATCTAACGATCTAAATTATTTCATCTCAGGATTTCTGATTTTAATAGGAGCTTTTTCGAATCAATTTGAAGTGATAAGCACAGAAGGGAGTCTTTCTCAAACATACGCTTCTATAATTGTTTTTTTAATTGCATTTTCGGTCATGATCTTTATGGATGTTTATCTTAAACAACAGAATTTCTTTAAAAAAAGTAGTGATTATAAAATGTTTTATGCACTACTCTTTATCGCAATTCCAAGTATTAAAATCAATCTTTACACTCTTTTAGCCCCTTTTCTATTATTTTTTTCGATCTATAACATGAACCTATCTTTTTTCTCAAAAACAAATTTTAAACCTTATTTTGACACAGGTCTTTTTATCGCATTTGCTACACTGCTTTATCCTTTTAATGCGCTATTCTTCATCATCCCTTTTTTGCTAATGCTAACCAGCAATGGAAATCAACTTAAAAGATTGTTTTTGCTATTTCTACCACCATTGGTTATTGCTTTTATCGCTTATCCTATTTTTAGTATTTTAGAAATCGACAGGATTCAAGAGGAATTAAGAAAATGGACCTGGGAATTTAAACCATTTGATCTACCTCTGGGAACTAAATTGTTTTGGTACGTAACCATTGGATTTGGCCTGTTGATGTTAATCGTTGATTTATTGAAAGGGAAAGATCTTTTTGCGTATCAAAAGCAAAATTACATGTGGATAATTCTATTTTTTTTAATTGTCCTTTTTATGATTTACGGGACAAATGACACAACGCTGTTGTTCTACCTGCTATTTCCAATCTCCATTTTTGTCGGTAGAGTTACTCATAGAATGAAGAGTGATTTTTCAAGAAATATTCTTCCAACACTGATCATCATCGGAATTATACTTTTAAAATTTCCACTTTTTAATTGATCTCCAAATCGTATCTTTGAAAAAATAAGGAGGGAAAAGTCAAAAAACATATCCATACGAATGAGTGATAATAAAATAAGCAAAACTGCAATAAGAATTTTTAAGGAAAGCATTGATAAGTATCACATACTTGACACTGTTGATCAGCCTTTTAGCAACCCCTATCCATCGGACACCATAGCACATCTACTATACAGAAAAAATTGGATTGATACTGTACAGTGGCATTATGAAGATTTGATCAGAGACCCTGAAATTGAACCCGTTTCTGGAATGCAACTCAAAAGAAAGATTGATGCTTCCAACCAAGACAGAACGGATATGGTTGAATACATAGACAGTTTTTTCTTAGAGAAACACAAAGCAGTCAATGCACTTGAAAATGCTACGATAAATTCAGAAAGTCCTGCCTGGGCAATTGACCGTTTGTCAATTTTAGAGTTGAAAATCTATCACATGGAAGAGGAGGTCAATCGCGAAAGCGCCTCTGCAGCTCACAAAGAGAGCTGCAATATTAAATTAAGTATTCTGCTGGACCAACGCATAGATTTGTGCGGTGCAATTGATCAACTTTTGGAAGACATTGCTGAGGGTAAAAAATACATGAAAGTTTACAAACAAATGAAAATGTATAATGATGATTCTTTGAATCCGGTCTTGTATAAAGACAAATCATAGAACCAAATGAAGAATCCGCATCACTTGTTGCTTATTCGTTTTTCCGCGCTAGGCGATGTGGCGATACTGGTTCCTGTGATTCGTTGCCTCTATCAAACGTATCCCGGTTTAACAATCACTTTCCTAGGGAGACCTTTTACAAAATCATTATTTAGAGAGTTTGAAAACTTCAATTTTCACCCAGTAGATTTTGGTGAAAAGCACAAGGGAATCAAAGGTTTGTGGCGCCTTTTTAAGGAACTTAAAAACATTCCATTTTCTGGAATAGCAGATTTACATTCGGTTCTAAGAACTCATTTATTGACCTTGCTTTTTAAATTAACTTTTTTTAAAGTAAAAAAAATTGACAAAGGCCGTCGGGAGAAACGCTTATTGACTAGAAGTTCAAACAAGAAATTTCAACCCCTGACGCCAACAATCTATCGTTATACGGACGTCTTTAGGAAGCTTGGTTTTCCAGTTGAGTTAGATGCCCATGAGTTTTCATTTAAAAGAGAATTCCCCAAAAGCATTCTGACACATTTTGAAGTCAAAAATAAAAAATGGATCGGGATTGCCCCTTTTGCTTCCTTTGAAGGGAAAATGTATCCTTTGGATCAAATGCAGCAAGTGATTGCTTCCCTTGAAAAGGAATTTCAAATTTTTTTATTTGGTGCTGGTGCGATCGAAAAAGAGCGATTAGAGGTTTGGGAGAGGTCTTATGAAAACGTTTATTCTACCGCTGGACGTGTTTCTTTTGAAGATCAGCTCGACCTTATGCCACATTTGGATTTAATGATTTCTATGGATTCTGCCAATGGTCACTTGGCGGCAAATTATGGAACTCCAGTGCTAACTTTGTGGGGACTTACACATCCTTTTTGTGGTTTTTCTCCGTTCAATCAACCCGTAACAAATGCTTTGCTTTTGGACAGAAAAAAATACCCTAAAATCCCAACTTCTGTTTTCGGGAATAAAATCCCAAAAGGATATGAAGAGGCTTTTAGGTCTTTAACTCCTTTGACAGTAATTGAAAAAACTTTAGAAATTATTAAGTAGTTTTAAAAACTAGACATCGTCGTAATCTACTTTAAGGTGTGAACTGCTAATGTGAGCTTGACAAGTCAGAATCAATCCTTCTTCTATTTCTTCGTCAGTTAGAACCTGATTGTTATCCATTGTGACAGTTCCTTCCTTAATCTTGGCAATACAACTGCTACAAACACCTCCTTGACAAGAATAGGGGACGTCAATGTTGTTTTGAAGGGCAAGGTCTAAAACGCTTTTCCCCTTCGCATTTTCAAACTTATAGGATTCTTCATCGTATATAATTTCTAATGACGCTCTTTCTGAATTGCTTTCGACTGCTGCAGCTCCCTTTTTTTCAGAAGCAGTAAACAATTCAAAATGAATGTTTTCTTTTAAAACAGCTTTTTCGACGAGCGTATCAGAAACAGTATTGATCATTTGTTCAGGACCGCAGAGGTAAAAATGATCGACGGGCTTGTCACAGTTGTTTAAGAAGTTTTTTACCACTGGAGCTTCGATTCGTCCAAAAAAACTATTTTTTTCGTTTGATTGACTGAAAACCCAAGTGACTTTGAATCGTGATTCGAATGTTTTTTCAAGCTCCTTGAGTTCGTTAAGAAACATGGTGTCTTCGGGAGTTTTGTTTCCATAGACCAAAGAAAATTCATTCTCAGGATGACTTGAAAGCACTGTTTTAATCATTGACATGATTGGCGTAATACCACTTCCGGCAGCAAAAGCAACTATTTTTTCTGAAGTGCCTTTAGGATCATATAAAAACCGGCCTTGTGGAGAACCGACTAAGAGGCTATCTTTAATTTGAAGCACGTTATTTGCAAAAGAAGAAAAGACCCCTTCTGGAATTTGTTTGATCCCGACTTGAAGCACTTCGTTCGGCATGCTACAGATTGAATAAGACCGCCGAACTTTCTGGTCGTTAACCACCGCTTCAAGGGTAAGGTATTGGCCTGATTTGAAATTAAATTTTTCTTTTTCATCGGAAGGAACCTCAAATGAAAGAATAACTGAGTTTGAGGTATTTTGTTCAATATTTGAAATAACCAATGAAGAGAAGTCTGACATGTGTTTTTAGTTTAAATTTTAAGCTTATTATTACAAAGATATTTTAAAAACACTGGATGACAACAATAAAATTTTGGAGATTAAGCGCAATTTTTGTTAAAACATTTAAATTTAAGGCGTTATATACTCCAGTGCGGGATGCCTTGTTAAAACCCTTAAAGGCTTTCAATAAAATTTTATGCACCAATCACATACTAAAACCCTTGTTTATCAGTTATTACAAATAAACTTTCCTACTTGAAAAACAGCTGTAGACTTTTCATTTCATTTATTTTGATCTCGGTGTTGCTATCTGCTTGCGCTACTGAGAAGAACAGATTTGTTAATCGGCAGTATCATTTCATTACGACCAAGTACAATGTCTTGTTTAATGGTAAAGAAGCCTTTGCCATCGGCACCTCTATTTTAGATCAGGTATATGACGACAATTTTTTTGAAATCCTCCCAGTTGAGCCCATTGCCATTAATGGCGAAAACATTGATAATACAACCATAATCCCAGGTTTTGCCAAGGCTGAAGAGAAGGCGGTAAAAGCCATCCAAAAACACTCCATGAACATCAAAGGCGTTCAACGCAATGGGAAAATAGATGAAGCCTATCTGCTTTTGGGGAAGGCACGATATTATGACCGTAGATTTTTCCCTGCGCTGGAAGCGTTCAATTATCTACTTGAAAATTATGCAGATCCCAAAACATACGTTGAAGGAAGAATTTGGAGAGAAAAAACCAACCTTCGTTTAAAAAACGAAGAATTGGCGATAAAAAATTTGAGGAGTCTGGCTTTAAACCTTAATCCCAACGGTAAATTCCACAGTCCTGCAAATTCAACCATTGCCCAGGCTTTTATAAACACAAAACAATTAGATTCTGCGTTATTTTACATCAAACGCGCAGCTGTTACCGCAAAATCAAAGGCAAAAAAAGGCCGATTTCTTTTTATTACTGGACAGCTTTTCGAATCACTTCAGAAAATTGATTCCGCTGCATGGGCCTATAGCGAAGTCGTCAACTTGAAAAGGAAAAGTCCCAGGAAATATTGGATAAATGCTGAAATAAAAAGGCTGCAGATTCGTTACCAACGCGACAGTATTTCTCCAATCCCTGAGTTGCTAAAACTTGACAGTAATTACGAAAATAAATCATTTGAGCATTGGATTAAAAGAGCAATGGCTCAATATTATCTCAAACAAAGCCAAGACAGTTTGGGGAGATACTATTTAGTTCAATCAAATCGTTCGGAATTCATCGACTTTCCAACAGGGAAAGCCAACTATAGGGACTTGGTAGATTATCATTTTAATAATGGAGAATATCCATCTTCAGGGGCCTATTTGGACAGTTTGATTGCCTTGTACCCAGAAGGAACCAGCGACAGAAAAAGAACCCAACGGGAGCGGGATAATCTAAACGGGGTTATTAAATACGAAAGAATCGTTGCAACTACTGACAGTTTACTTTATTTAACTTCATTGAGTGATTCCGCTCAAATAAAATATTTTGAAGATTTTATTAAACAAAAAGAATTGAAAGCACTTGCCGCTGTTAAAGAAGAAGAAAAAGGTGCATTTTCATTTCTGTCGAGATCAAAAGCATCCAATCAGTTTTATTTTTACAACCCGACACTTGTTATTCAGGGGCAACAAAAGTTTCAATCCAGTTGGGGAAACCGCCCGAATGTTGACAATTGGCGAATAGCATCCGGTTTAAGTAATCTCAGAAATATCCAAGATCAAACTGTAACAGCTTCTTCAGAAGAAGAGATTTTTGTGCAAACTCCCGAAAGCTATGTTGCTTCCCTCCCGAGTACTGAAAAGGAAAAAGACAGCATCAAGAGCCTAAACGACAATTCCTATCTTCAATTGGGGATGATTTACAAAGAAAACTTTCAAAATCTGGTTCTAGCTAGAAATCGTTTAGAACATCTGATTGACCAAAACCCACCTCCAGAGATAATGGCTCCCGCTCTTTACCACCTTTATAAAACTTATGAGGATACCTTTCCAGTATTGGCAAACATCTATTTTGACCGGATTGTAAAGGATTATCCCGAAACAGCTTATGGAAAGATGCTAAGCAATCCAGAAGGATTTAAATTATCAGAAATTGATTCTCCAGAGGGAATCTATGAAAGCATCTTAGAGGACTACCTGTCTGGCGACTTTTCCAGCTTTAAAGAAAAGATTGAGGCATCCTCAATTCTTTTGGGAAGCACCAACTTTGCTCCAAAACTCGAACTTTTAATGGCCAACATGGAGGGAAGGTTGAAGGGAATTCCGGAATGGGAGGCGGCGCTAAATAAAATTCAAAGCAAATACCCTGAAACTCCCGAAGCCATTAAGGCGGCGGAAATGATAGCTCAGATTTCAAGACCTGATTTTATTAATAAAAAAAACAAGATTTATAAAAATTACAAATGGATTTTTAAATACAACACTAAAGATTCTTTAAGTTTAAATTTAACCAAAACAAACCTTCAAGCCGAATTAGAGCGCAATCCAAAAGCGAACTGGTTTTTTTCTCAAGACCGATTTGATGAAGACCATATTTTTTTAGTTTTACATGGAATAAGAGATCAAAGAGACCTGAATGTGTGGAAAGAAAATTTTATTCCAGAAAACAAGGAAATCCTAACTGCAAATAATTTTGTAATTTTGTCTTCCCAATATCAGAAACTTTTAAAAGACAAAAATTTGACACCCTATGAAAAATAGTGATATAAGTGGACAATACAGTAGACTAGAAAACACAACGTCTGTTAAAGGAGACATTATCTCTGAGGGAGATTTCCGTATTGACGGCGTCTTGGAAGGGTCCATAAAAACCAAAGGCAAAGTTGTTATTGGCAAAGAAGGTTTTGTCAACGGATCTGTCAATTGTTTATGTGCAGATGTAGAAGGAAAAATTCAAGGAAAAATCTATGTTTCCGAAGTTTTAAACTTAAGATCAACCAGTGACATCAACGGAGAGGTTGTTATTGGTAAACTTATCGTCGAATCTGGAGCGAAATTTAATGCGTCTTGTTCGATGAAATCTGATAAAAACCAAGAGGAGGTTAAAGTACTTCGGGTAAATCAAGCGACATGAAAAAAAGGCCTAAAAATTGGCTGATTTTTTCTGGACTTGCATTTCAAATTGCAATCATAATGTACCTCATGATCCAACTGGGAAAGTGGATCGAAGTTAAGATGACATTGACCAACAATGTCCCCACGCTCCTATGCGTTCTTCTGGGGATGATTATCATTTTGGTTTTAATTCAAAGGCAAAATAAAAACTTGTGACCCTTTATGTTAAAGTACTTTTTTAAGTTTTCTTTAATCCTGATTTCATCAAGCCTCCTTGTATTTGGGATTCATTTGGGTTTTCTTTTTTTTATTGAATATCCAATTTGGGGACACTACATTATACCATCCTACTCATTTAATTTATTCACCGCACTATTTTTTTATTTGGCGCTGGCCTATGTCTCCAGAAAAGACGAAACGCAAATGGGTTGGTTTTTTTTACTGTTTAGTGGGCTTAAGTTTTTACTTTTTTTTGCTTTGATTTATCCCCTATTTAAAGCCGATGGCGTGTTGGAACGTCAAGAATTTATCACGTTTTTTGTCCCGTATGTCTCTTGTCTTTTTATTGAAATCAGTCAGCTAATAAAGTTTTTAAATTCAAGCAGTTGAACGATTGAAACGAATTTGTCAAAATATGTTCCGAAAGTCCTTTATTTTATTTTCTGAATAACTTACATTTGCACCGAATTTAAACACGAGTTCAAGTTTTGACAATCGGTATGCCAAAAAAACTATATTCTAAATTTCTCATTTTTTTCCTTTTAGGTCTAACTTCTATTAGCGCAAAAGAAACTGCAAAAGAATCAGCAAGCGGCGACAACCTCAAAGCTGAAATCAAAGCATACATTCTTCACCACCTTCAAGATACTCACGACTTCACGCTGCTTTCTTACACGGACGAGCAAGGGAAAAAAGTACACATAGGCACTCCGCTCCCAGTGATTCTTTGGGACGAAGGGTTAAAAATATTTTCTTCTTCTAAACTTCACCATGGGGAAAGTGTTGCCCACGTTGGAGAGAATTATTATAAATTAAATCACGGTAAAATTTACAAGACCGATGCAGCTGGAACAATAAATTATGATGACTCGCATCACGCCACGAACATTGCACCTTTAGATTTATCAATTACCAAAGGAGTGGTTAGTTTATTATTTACAGCACTAATTATGTTTTTCCTTTTTAAAGGATTGGCAGATTCTTACAAAAAAAACGGAATGGTGGCAAAAGGAGTCGGTCGCTTTTTCGAGCCAATTGTAATTTACATCCGCGATGAAATTGCAATTCCTAATATTGGAGAAAAACACCACAGAAGGTACATGGGATATCTTTTAACCTTATTTTTCTTTGTTTGGTTTTTAAACCTTTTGGGATTAACACCCCTCGGAATCAATGCGACAGGAAATATCGCCGTTACATTCTGTTTGGCACTTATCACATTTGTCATTACCAATGTATCTGGTAAAAAAGAATATTGGAAACATATTTTTTGGATGCCAGGAGTGCCTTGGCCAATGAAAATAGTTTTGGCTCCTATCGAATTGCTAGGTGTCCTTATTAAGCCTTTTTCCTTAATGATTCGTTTGTATGCAAACATATCTGCAGGTCACATTGTATTAATGAGCTTAATATCATTAATATTTATATTTAAAAACTGGTTTGGATCAAGTCTTTCATTTATGTTGGCCTTTTCCATCTCAATCATAGAAATCCTAGTCGCAGCTTTACAGGCTTATATTTTCACAGTCTTGTCAGCATTGTATTTTGGTTTCGCAGTAGAAGAACATGATCACGATGATCATTAAGTAATGAATGTATAATTTAATAAATAGTTAATTATGGAAATTCCAGCAATTGTAGGAGCAGGTTTAGTAGTAATCGGAGTAGGTATTGGTATAGGATCTATTGGTAAAGGAGCAATGGAAGCGATCGGTCGTCAGCCAGACGCATCTGCAAAAATCCAAACAGCAATGTTGATCGTTGCCGCCCTTATCGAAGGTATTGGGTTCGCAGCTTTATTTGCAGTTTAATAACCAACGATAGCCTGACCTTGGAATGGTTTTCAAGGGCAGTATATTGATTAAAAACTTTTCAAATGGAAAAATTAATCAGTGAATTTTCTTTTGGGTTATTTTTTTGGCAACTCTTTATTTTTATAGGGTTAATTCTCTTATTAAAAAAGTTTGCTTGGAAGCCAATCTTGGATGCGGTTAATGAAAGAGAGACGTCTATTAAAGATGCACTTTCTTCAGCAGACGAAGCCAGGAAAGAAATGGCTTCTTTACAAGAAGACAATCAAAAGATTTTACAAGAGGCCAGAGCAGAAAGAGAAGCGCTGTTAAAAGAAGCCCGAACATCCGGTGCGGATTTATTGGCCAAGGCCAAAGAAGATGCCAAATTAGAAGCTGATAAGATCTTGTCACAAGCCCAAGACGCCATTCAAAACGAAAAGCGTGCTGCGATTAATGAACTTAAAAATCAAGTAGCTCAGATTTCATTAGAAATAGCTGAAAAAGTGATTGAAGGGGAGTTAGAAGACAAAGACAAACAGACCAGCTTGGTTGAAAAATTATTAAAGGACGCTTCTTTATAAATAGCTTATGAAATCTAGTCGCGCAGCATTGAGATACGCCAAAGCACTTTTAAACTTTGCTTTGGAAAACAAGCAAGAGGAAACAGTTGCAATAGAAATGCAGACAGTGCTTTCAATAATTAATGAAAGTCCTGAACTAGAAGCTGCGCTTGACAATCCTATATTATCAGGATCTAAAAAGAGCACAATAATGGCTGAGGTTTTCAAGAGTAACTCAAAAACAACACAAAGTCTTTTTTTGTTATTGTCAACAAACAAAAGAGAAGGTATTCTTGGAGCAGTCGCAGCTCAATATTTGGCGCTATACGATAGGCACCAGGGAATTGTCGAGGCAACCGTGATTACGGCAGTTGCTTTGACCCAAGAGGTGGAAAAGAAAGTTTTGGAAAAAGCCTCTCTTTTAACCTCGTTGAAAGTGCAACTTAAGAACATTATCGATCCTACGATTAAAGGCGGCTTTATTCTTAGGGTTGGAGATTTACAATACAATGCAAGCGTTTTAGATCGTTTGGAAAGACTAAAAAGAGAATTGATTACATCCTAATAAATTTTTAAAATACAATAAGATGGCAGAAGTTAAGCCCGCTGAAGTATCAGCAATATTAAAAAATCAATTAGCAGGATTCGAAGCTACAGCATCTTTGGATGAGGTAGGGACGGTACTTCAAGTAGGAGATGGGATTGCCCGTGTTTATGGACTTACTCATGCTGAATATGGAGAATTGGTAACCTTCGAAAATGGAGTTGATGGAATGGTACTCAACTTGGAAGAGGACAATGTGGGGGTTGTATTATTAGGCCCTTCAAAAGAAATTAAAGAAGGAGATACTGTCAAACGAACCAAACAAATTGCTTCTATTAACGTAGGAGAAGGTATTGTTGGTCGTGTGGTAAACACCTTAGGTATTCCAATTGACGGAAAAGGTCCTATCGAAGGAGAAACCTATCAAATGCCATTGGAGCGTAAAGCGCCAGGGGTAATTTTTAGACAACCCGTAAATGAACCATTACAGACAGGCATTAAATCAATCGATGCAATGATTCCTGTTGGAAGGGGACAAAGGGAATTGGTTATCGGAGACCGTCAGACAGGGAAGACCACTGTTTGTATTGATACAATTTTAAATCAAAAAGAATTTTACGATGCTGGGGAACCAGTATACTGTATTTATGTTGCAATAGGGCAAAAAGCTTCTACTGTAGCAGGAATTGCAAAAACACTCGAAGACAAAGGAGCTTTGGCTTACACGACAATTGTCGCTGCCAACGCATCCGATCCAGCGCCAATGCAGGTATACGCACCTTTCGCAGGAGCAGCCATTGGGGAATATTTTAGAGACACAGGCCGTCCAGCCTTGATTATATATGATGACCTTTCCAAACAAGCTGTAGCTTATCGTGAGGTATCACTTTTATTGAGACGTCCCCCGGGACGGGAAGCCTACCCTGGAGATGTATTTTATTTACACTCTAGATTACTAGAACGTGCTGCAAAAGTAATTGCGAATGATGAAATCGCCAAGGGGATGAATGACCTCCCCGATTCATTAAAACCTATCGTTAAAGGTGGAGGATCGCTAACAGCACTTCCCATCATAGAAACACAAGCAGGAGATGTATCCGCCTATATACCCACAAACGTGATTTCGATTACGGATGGACAGATTTTCCTTGAGTCTGACCTTTTTAACTCCGGAGTTCGTCCCGCAATTAATGTTGGGATATCTGTATCGAGAGTAGGAGGATCAGCACAAATTAAATCCATGAAAAAAGTTGCTGGAACATTGAAGTTAGACCAAGCACAGTTCCGTGAATTGGAAGCATTTGCTAAATTTGGATCTGACTTAGATGCCGCAACCTTGAATGTGATTGAAAAAGGAAGACGAAATGTTGAGATTCTAAAGCAAGCTCAAAATGACCCTTTTACTGTAGAAGATCAAGTTGCGATCATCTATGCTGGATCTAAAAACTTATTGAGAAAAGTTCCTGTAAATAAGGTAAAAGAGTTTGAAACATCTTTTTTGGAGTCGCTCAAAAAGAATCATCCTAAAACATTGGCCACTTTAAAGGCAGGGAAATTAACAGATGACGTCTTGGACGCTTTGAATTCAACAGCAGCCGAAACCTCAAAATTATTTGAATAGTCCATGGCAAACCTGAAAGAAATACGAAATCGTATTGCTTCGGTCTCATCGACCATGCAGATAACTAGTGCCATGAAAATGGTATCCGCCGCTAAGCTCAAAAAAGCTCAGGATGCAATTACGGCCATGCGACCCTATTCAGATAAATTGACTGAATTGATTCAGGCCCTAAGCGCAAGTGCAGATACTGATCAGCCTAACCCTTACACTGTAGTCCGTCAGGAAGAGAAAATTCTATTGGTCGCCATTACTTCCAATCGTGGACTTTGTGGCGCCTTTAACACCAATGTTATTAAAGAGACATTGCGTTTGTCAAAAGAAGAATTTGAGGGTAAAACGGTCGAATTGGTCACTATCGGAAAAAAAGGAAGCGATATTCTTTCAAAATCATTGCCGTTTAAAAGCAGTCATGATGATGTGTTTGATGACTTAACCTTTGATAACACGGCAAAGGTTGCGGAAAGCATTATGGAGGCATTTGCCGGTGCAGAATATGATAAGGTTGTATTGATATACAATCGTTTTAAAAATGCGGCAACTCAGCTAATTACAGTCGAGCCATTTCTTCCGATAGTTTCCGAATCATCTGAGGAAGAAACAAGCAATGGGGATTATCTTTTCGAGCCGTCACAGGCAGAAATTATTGATGAGTTATTACCCAAATCATTAAAAATTCAATTGTTTAAGGCAATTCGCGATTCTTTGGCCAGCGAACATGGTGCAAGAATGACTGCGATGCATAAAGCGACTGACAATGCAACGGAGCTTAGAGATCAACTTAAATTGACCTATAACAAAGCACGTCAAGCAGCCATTACCAATGAAATACTTGAAATTGTTGGTGGTGCAGAAGCCTTGAAAGGGTAAAGTTAAAATTACTAAACCTCCTTATTTAAGGAGGGTTTTTTTACGATCAAGTTTCTTCAATAATTTTTATTAATTTCGAGAGATCCTAATTAATCCCAAATGTCTCCTAAAGCTTTTCTTCTTTTTTTCCTTTGTTTCACGAATTTCTATTGTTTAAAAGGGCAAGAAAACGCAAACAATGATCTAAAGGTCGGTTTGTTACTAAGCGGGGGGGGTGCAAAAGGGTTGGCTCACATTGGTGTTTTAAAAGAAATTGAGGCTGCTGGCGTTAGGATTGATTATGTTGCTGGAACCAGTATCGGAGCGGTCATCGGAGGATTATATGCTTCTGGTTATTCTGCCAATGAAATCGAAGAATTAATTCTCGCAGCGGATTTACAAAATTTAATCACAGATGACTACCCTAGAAGAAGTAAGTCTTTTCATGAAAAAGAAGATTCTGAGCGTTATGTCTTGACACTTCCGTTTTATAATTATAAGTTCCAATTTCCCTCTTCAATATCAAAAGGGTATAATTTTTATGATCAATTGGTCCAACTTACTGCGCATGTGCATCATATTGATGATTTTAAAAAACTGCCCATCCCTTTTTTTTGTATGACTACCGACCTTGAAACTGGTAAATCATTGTTGCTCGAATCAGGGTTTTTACCCCTTGCGATTAATGCAAGCAGCGCACTACCAACGCTTTTTGATCCTGTTCAAATTGATGGATCACTTTATGTAGATGGTGGGGTTGCGAACAACTATCCACTCGATGAGCTCAAAGAAAAAGGAGTAGATTTTATTATCGGAGTTGACGTTCAGAGCCCACTGGGGAACCGATCATCATTACTGAGCGCCTCGGACATTCTAATGCAAATCAATCAATTTTCAATCACGAAAGACATTACAAGAAAGAGCGCGCTTACTGACCTTTACTTAAAGCCAGAAATTGAAGAATTTTCGATAGTCTCCTTTAAGGATTCAAAAAAAATTATACAAAAAGGGCTAAATACTGGTCAAAAGTATCGTTCCAACTTTGAAAAGATAGCGGCGCTTCAAACCCCAAACAACACGATTAAAAAGAAGGTGAAACCTATAGAAGAAATAACCCTTTCCGGGTTAAGTTTTTATGGAAACACTAAATATGGACTCAGTTATCTTAAAGGTAAAATGCGCCTTAAGCCCCCAGGTTCAGTCTCTTTTGAGAAAATTCAAGAAGGGGTTAACAATTTGGCATCAACAAATAATTTTAGTCGTTTTAGATACACACTCGACAAAGAGGAAGATGCCTATCGTCTAAAAATGACTCTAGAAGATAGACCCTACAATACCAGTGTCGGTATCGGAATTCATTATGATAACCTATACAAAACCGCAGCCTTAATAAATGTTACACATAAGCAACTACTTCTTGATAATGATGTTGCTTCCTTTGATTTTATTCTTGGAGACAATCTTAGATATAAATTCAACTATTATATAGACAAAGGATTTCACTGGAGCATAGGGTTTGAGTCTCTTTTCAACCAATTTGAGTCTCCTTTAAATTCGGAAGGGTCGGACAGACCAGGTGATTCAAAATATTTTTATGACTCATCAATTATCAAATATTTCGGTTTCACCAACCGTTTATATGTCGAAACACTATTCCGCGAAGAATTCGCATTTGGCATCGGACTTGAGCATAAAAAACTAATCATAAGGTCAAGAGCAGCCATTCTTGAGTCTGGTGACTTTGAATATTTTGATGATGCAAATTATTTCAACGCATATTCTTTTTTAAAATTCGACAGTCGTGATCACATTTATTTCCCTACAAAAGGATTTTTTTTTGATGGGAACTTGACACTTTATTTAGACGACAGTACTAAACGTTTTACAGAAAAACACAAATTTTTTTATACTGTAAAGTCTGATCTTGGATATACATTTTCTTTAAACAAACTGCTTTCGATCAGTGTTGGAGCAAGTCTAGGAGCACTTGTGAATGAGCCCAATCGTTATTCTTTTTCCTTTCTCCTTGGAGGCTATGGAAATCAGAACATTAATAATTCCACACCTTTGATTGGCTACAGTGCATTAGATATTTTTGGGTTTAGCTTTCTAAAAACTACTGTTGGAATGGACTTTTCGTTATCGAAAAATCATTATTTAAGACTCAAAGGAAACATTGCAACTGTTAGCGACCAACCATTTGATGCCCATGAATGGTCAGAAAAAAGATACAGTGGTTATGGAGTTGGCTACGGGATCAACTCTTTCTTAGGGCCAATAGAACTTACTTATTCTTTTTCTCCCGAAACAAAGAGTCCCCTTTGGTATTTTAATTTGGGATGGTCTTTTTAAAAAAAAGATTCATTTTTTATGTATTTATTTGCTTTGACGTTAAACAAATTAAAAATGAAAAAACTAAATTTTCTTTACTCATTATCTTTTTTGTTCCTAACTTTTAAGTGTACGCAGCCTAAAAAAGATCTTTACAATGACACGGTCAGTATTCTTAAAGACTCCCTATTGCATAAAGCACAGAAAAATCTTTCAGAGCCTCCGATTACCCTCACGGCTGCTATTTCGGTTAGAAGCATGGGGGCACCAAATGAATTTTTTTCTGAAGGCGATTATTGGTGGCCAGACCCTCAAAACCCTTCAGGATCCTATGTCAGAAAGGATGGTATGACCAATCCAGATAACTTTACCGCTCACAGAAAAGCATTGATGCGCCTTAGTGAAATATGTGGAAGTTTAACTTCCGCGTTTTTAATTACCAAAGACACCGCATACTCAAATGCAGCGAAGAAGCATCTAAATGCTTGGTTTGTGAATGAGCAAACAAAGATGGCTCCTCATTTCCTATACGCCCAGGCCATACAGGGGAGGCATACGGGAAGAGGTATTGGAATAATCGATGCCATTCATTTTATCGACGTTGTTCAGTCGGTAAGACAACTTGAAAAACACGATAAAATTTCTAGTCAAGAATTAACAGAAATCAAAAAATGGTTTGCTTCTTTTTTAAAATGGTTGACGACTCATAAATATGGATTAGATGAAAAAGTACACCCAAACAATCATGGGAATTGGTGGAATAACCAAGTTGCCCTTTATGCAAAATTCACAAATAACGATAGCATCCTCGATTTTTGCAGAGACAATTTTAAGAACAAAATCCTACCCAGTCAGCTTTCTACAAAGGGAAGTTTCCCTTTGGAGTTAGCGGACTAAGCCCTACAGTTATTCGTTATTTAACCTTGATGGGATTGTAATTGGAGCACAAATAATGTCGGATGAAGATCACGATCTCTGGAGCTTTACAACGGCAGACGGCAAGAGTGTCGCGAAAGCATTAGAATATATGGCGCCATTTGTTGCGGATAAATCCAAATGGTTTTTAAAACCGGATGTTATGTATTGGGAAGACTTCCCGGTAGCGCAGCCCGCCTATATTTTAGGTGCTTTTAGGTTTAAACGAACAGACTATTATGACCTTTGGAAACTACGAAAACACTTTTTAGAAGTAGAAGAAGTAAAAAGAAACGTTCCTTTAAAGTTCCCTCTCTTGTGGTTAGCCGAAAACAAATAACCCATTTTAAAAGCTTACTATTTGTTTTTTTTAATTTGAAAAGGGAAAAACTTGCCTTGTCCATAAAAAGAGAGTAACAAGAGAATAATAAAGTTAAGATTCAGCATCGTTTTTGTATTTTTGATTAAATCATAAAACACATGATAAAAATTCCTGTTATTTATTCTGGAAAAGGTGAATTGCCAACTTATGCGACAGCAGCATCTGCTGGAATGGACTTAAGGGCAGCGATCGAAGAATCAATTTCACTCGCACCCATGGAGCGAAAAATTATTCCAACGGGCATGTCTATTGCGCTCCCAGAAGGACATGAAGCACAAGTTAGGCCCAGAAGCGGTCTTGCTGTTAAACATGGCATAACCGTTCTCAATTCCCCAGGCACGATTGATGCAGACTATCGCGGTGAGATCGGTGTGATTTTGATTAACCTCTCTAACGAAGTGTTTACAGTTGCACCTGAAGACAGGATTGCTCAGTTGGTTATTGCTCAATACACACAAATTGTTTGGGAGCCTACGCAAACCCTAGAGGAATCTGAAAGAGGAAGCGGAGGATTTGGGAGTACTGGTAAAAAATAAACTTAAACAATAAGATTAATTTTAAATATATAATTCATTGAAAATCATTGTACCCATGGCAGGAAGAGGCTCACGTCTTCGCCCGCACAGCCTCACGGTTCCAAAACCGATGTTACCAGTTGCTGGAGCACCGATTGTAGCTCAATTAGTCAATGAAATCGCAAGAGTAGTGGCGCAGCCCATTGAGGAGGTTGCCTTTATTTTAGGGGAACCAGCATATTTTGGAAAAGAAATTGAAAGAGAACTTATTGAAGTGGCCAAGAATCTTGGTGCCAAAGCTACCATATATCGGCAACTTGAGCCATTGGGAACAGGACATGCCGTCATGTGTGCTGCTGATTCTCTTTCTGGACCGATTATCGTCGCTTATGCCGACACCTTGATTCGAACCGACTTGACACTTGATCCTAAAGTGGATGGAATGATTTGGGTTAAAAAAGTTGCACAGCCAGAAGCCTATGGGGTGGTCAGCCTGAATGATCAACATGAAATTACTGCTTTGGTCGAAAAGCCAAAATCTTTCGTTTCAGATCTAGCAGTGATTGGAATTTATTATTTCAAACAAGGTGAGGTTATTAAATCTGAATTAGAAAAGACTTTGAGTCAAACCCTTGCTGCTGGTGAAGAATATTTGCTAAATGAGGGGATTCTGGCAATGATGGCAAAAGGAGCACGCTTTGTTCCTGGAACCGTTAATGAATGGATGGACTGTGGCAATCCAAAGATTACTTTGGAAACCAATAAGAAAATGCTTGAGATTCTCACAGAAGAGGGCAATAAACTTGTCGCTACTGATGTTATACTCGATAATGGGAAGATTATTCCTCCTTGCTATATTGGACCTAACGTGGTCATTAAAAACGCCACTGTAGGCCCATTCGTATCGATTGGAGAGAACACGACGATTGAGAATTCAACAATTGTTAATAGCTTGGTTCAAAAACATACGAAAATTAAAAATGCTAACTTAGAAGGATCAATGATCGGAAATCATGTAAAATATGATGGAGAGTATAAGCACTTGAGTATTGGAGATTATTCCGTTTTAGAATAAAAAAATGAGATTTATAAGTAAAATTATCACTTTAAAAACGCTCTTATTTCTTGCCGTTTTGGCTTTGTTGTGGGGATGCAAATCCGCAGTGATTTTACCGAGTAAAAAACCAGCGCAAAATATTGAGCTGAGTGATCTGACCAAAGCAATTGCCAAAAACCAGCTGCGATATAAAAAGTTTCGTTCCCGAGTAAAAGCGACTTACAATGACGGAAAAAGAAAACAGCAAATCATGGTTAACATGAGGATTGAAAACTCCAAATCCATTTGGATGAGTGCGACCATGTTAGTTCCTATTGCGAAAGTATTGATCACACCAGACAAGGTGTCTTTTTATGAAAAGTTTCAAAGAACTTTCTTTGAAGGAGATGTTTCCTTTTTAAACAAACAATTTAACACAGATTTTGAGTTTAAGGATTTACAGAGCCTATTGATGGGCATGCCTTTATCCGACCTCAAAAAAGGAAATTGGGAAAGAATTTCTCATCCCAAATATTATTTACTTGTTCCTAAATCCAAGGACATTGCCTTCCGGCCGACTTACTTTTTTGACCCCAACACTTTTCTCCTAAAGGAGCAACGTTTTTTAGTTCCTGGGTCACAACAATCTTTGACGGTCAAATATTTAAACCACCAACGTCTTGACGGAGAGATGATCCCGGGAGAGGTTCAAATTTCTTTGTTCGACGGGAAGGATTTAAAAACAGTTAACTTGGTATACAATCGCATAGAATTCCCAAGCAGAATGAGTCTGCCTTTCGATATTCCTGAAGGATATAAACCAATTGAATTATAATGCGAAGTGCTGCTAGGCTCTTGAGTATTTTATTTTTATTGAGCAGCTTCCATGCTGTAGCACAAAAAAGTACCGCGCGCCAAAAAGAATTAGAAGTTCAGAAGCAACGCCTGACCAGTGAAATTAAGCAAATCAACACACTTCTATTTAAAAACACCAAGAAGAAAAAGGATGTGCTTTCTGAGGTGGAGGATTTGAATTTAAAAATAGCTGTTCGTTCTCAACTGGTCAATGTAAACAATCAACAAGCCAATTTATTGACAAGGCAAATCAGCGTCAATGAAAGAGATATTGGGAACCTCAGAAAAGAACTCACAGCCCTTAAAAAGGATTATGCTGAAATGATTCGAAAATCCTACAAAAGCAAATCCTCTCAAAACCGATTGATGTTTTTGTTTTCTTCAGAAAGCTTTTTGCAAGCCTATAAAAGAATTCAATACATGAAACAATATGCAAGCTTTAGAAAAAAACAAGGAGATGAAATCGCTGCTAAAACCACCACGCTTCAAACGTTAAACACCACCCTAATAAATCAGAAACGAAAAAAAGAGGCATTGGTTTCTGAAAACCGAAAAGTCCAACAAACACTTGAAGGAGAAAGAAAATCACAAGAGGTGTTGATTCGTTCTTTAAAGAAGAGGGCCTCTTCTTTGGCGTCTTCGATTAAGCAAAAACAAAAGAAAGCGGCAGCGATTGACCGAGAAATTGAAAGATTAATTCGGGAAGCAATTGCAGCCTCAAATAAGGCAGCAGGGAAAAAGTCAAGCAAGGCATTTGCCTTAACCCCAGAGGCGAGACTTTTGGCTAAGAACTTTACTGCCAACAAGGGTCGCTTGCCCTGGCCTGTTGAGAAAGGAGTGGTCACCCAGCGATTTGGAACCCAACCTCATCCTGTAGTTAGAACGACCATGATTAAAAGCAATGGAGTCACCATTGCTACGAGTCCCAACGCAATTGCCAGAGCCGTTTTTGAAGGAGAAGTCATGACTATTTTAAGCTTCAAAGGAAGCAATCCTACAGTCTTGATTAAACATGGGAATTATATCACAACCTATAAGAACATAGGTAAATTGTATGTGAAAAAGGGAGAAAAGGTTAAGGCGAAACAAGCAATAGGAGAAATATTTACACATCCTCAAACGGGGAAAACAATACTTCAGTTCAGTGTTTTTAATGAATTTACACCTCAGGATCCTAAAAGCTGGATTTATAGAATGTAAAGCTTATTTTTCTTCCAAATACCAAGCCTCTTGCTCAAGAGCATAAATGATGTAGTCATGTAAGCTTAGTGCCTCTCTTTTAGAAGTAAATCGACCATAAGCAACTCGGAACAAACCAGAAGGGTTTCTTTCAGTCAATTCGGCTTCGTATCCTTCTTTTTTAAGGGCTGCTATTTTTTGAGTGGCATTTTCCATTGATCTGAAAGAGCCAGCAATCACACTATAGTAAGGAACACTTAATGCATTCGCCTCCTGTTCAGCCATAGTTGCTTCAGCTTCATTTGATTCAAGATTCAAGGATATTTTTGATAATGATCCCAAATTAAAAGTTGCTTTTTGAACATTACTTTTAATTTTTTTCTGAGCCAATTCCATTGACTTTGCTTTTTCGTTAGTTGCATACTCATTACCAAAATAAAATAAAGTACTCGCCAATGCAATGGCAATGACCCCTATGGCTGCAAAACGCAAGATAGGTGAGCGGTCTTTATTTTTTTTCTCGGGAGTAAACATCAAGTCTTCTTTGTTTTCATTTTCCATAGTTGTAAAGATTTGTGGTTCTGAATTTAATTCATTTGATACAAGGGAGTGTTTTTGGAATGGGATTAATCCAAAGGATTCTAAATCAAAATTTATTTTTCCAAAAGGTAGAAACTCGATCTTTTTGAATGAATTAAAACGCATTTCACCAATACCCGCAAAGGTAAGATGTTGGGTGTTAAGCCTCTGTTTCCAAACAATAACTTCTTTTTCAACCCTCCTTAATGCCTGTTCATAAGAGGAGTTTTCTTTTTGCGCAATATAATGCGCCAAAACACCATCATTACTTTTTAGAAGGCTGTTAAAGCCAATTTCTTTTCTGGGCGGAATAAATCTTCCTTCAACAGGAAGAATTGTTGCACTTACTGAATGAGAAAGAAATGCACCAAAATTTGGAATGGTAACGCACTCGTGCTGAAAAAGCAGCTCTTGTATGTATTGTTGAATCAACATATCACAAAAGTAACAATTTTCTTCTCTTTAATTTACTACAATTTAAAAGTTAGTATATTTAATCGCACCAATATCTTATTTTTATTTAACATGAATCGCTTAGAAGCTTGTCTTGTTTTAAGACTATTGCCAAGTTTTGGTAACATTCGGGGACGAAAACTTCTTGAATTTTGTAAAACTCCAGAAGCGGTATTTGATACCAATCCTAAAGATTTTTTAACCATAGACGGGATTGGCGCTTCTCATTTATCGCAGTTTAAAAAATGGAAATCGCATCTAAAAGAAGTAGAAAAGGAAATTGCGTTTATAGAAAAACATCAAATCCAAACCATTTTTCTGGGGGATCCAAATTATCCTAAAACACTAGAATATTGCCCTGACGCTCCCCTTGTTTTGTTTGCCAAAGGGAACTTTAGTTTAGAAAAAAGAAAAATCATTAGCATTGTCGGAACACGTAAAAATGACCTTTATGGTCAGGATTTTTGTCAGGAGTTAATCAAAGATTTGACCGTGATTGATCCCATTATTGTTTCTGGGTTTGCCTATGGAATTGATATTATTGCGCACCAGCAAGCATTAAAATCAGGCTTGGATACGGTGGGTTGTCTGGCCCACGGATTTGATAAAATTTACCCGAAGGAACACAAGAAATATATCAGAGCCATCGAAAAAAAAGGCGGTTTTGTTACTGATTTCACCTCAAGTGAAGTTTTTGATCGAAACAACTTCTTAAGAAGAAACCGAATCATTGCTGGACTGGCACATGCCACAGTGGTAATACAATCTAATATTAAAGGGGGGAGCATGAATACGGCAGATTATGCGCATCAGTACAATCGAGATTTATTTGCGCTTCCGGGCTTGGTTACTAATAAATTGAGTGGTGGGTGTCATCAATTGATAAGAAATCAAAAGGCGCAGATCATTACCAGCGCAAACGATCTTATGTATGCGATGGGCTGGGAGTCAGACGATGTTAAAAAGGGAGTTCAAAAACAACTTTTTATCGAATTGAATGAGGAAGAAAAAATAATTTTTAATCACTTAAAAAATATTTCACAAGACAATTTAGACAACATCTCGCTAAGCACTAAGTTTTCAATCAGTAAGGCGGCTACTCTTTTGATGCAATTGGAAATGAAAGGTTGTATTCGCCCTTTGCCAGGAAAGCACTTTGAATGGATTTAATACCCTAGTTTGCGCCGGACCCGATGCAGTACATCATCAGCGACCTTGCTTGCTCTTACTGCTCCTTTGGCCAAAGCAACTTCTACCTCTTCGGGATGTGCATAATAGTAATCGAATTTTTTTCTTTCGGTTTGAAATTTGTTTAAAATCAATTCGAAAAGCTCTTGTTTTGCATGACCATATCCCATGCCCCCCGCTAGGTATTTTTGCCTCAAGGCATTCACCTGATCAGGACTTGCCATCAATTTATAAAGTCTAAAAACCGAGCAGGTATCCGGATCTTTTGGAGCTTCAAGAGGAGTACTGTCCGTTTTAATTCCCATGATTTGTTTTCTTAACTTTTTTTCTGGAAGAAAAATATTGATCGTATTGTTCTTAGACTTACTCATTTTGTTACCATCGGTTCCAGTAACGTACTGTGTCTCTTCTTGAATTTTAGCTTTGGGTAAAACAAAAGTTTCTCCCATCAGGTGGTTAAAGCGGGAAGCTACATCTCGAGTCATTTCAAGGTGTTGCAGTTGATCTTTACCAACGGGAACTAGTTCCGCATCATAGATTAAAATATCAGCAGCCATCAACATCGGGTAGGAAAACAACCCAGCGTTTACGTCTTCAAGTTGTTCGGCTTTATCTTTAAAAGAATGTGCCAAAGTCAGTCTTTGATAAGGAAAAAAACAACTTAAAAACCAAGAAAGTTCGGTCACCTGACTTACATCGCTTTGTCTGTAAAAAACAGTATTCTCGGGGTTGAGTCCGCAAGCCAACCACACGACGGCAGTAGCGAACGTATTGTCTCGCAGTATCTTGCCGTCTTTAATTTGAGTAATCGAATGCAGATCAGCAATAAATAAAAAAGATTCTTCTTTATTGTTTTTAGTCATTGCTATTGCCGGAAGCACAGCACCCAAGAGGTTTCCCAAGTGAGGGGTTCCTGTTGATTGAACACCGGTTAATATTCTTGCCATCGTTGGGAAATTGATTCCCTGCAAAGATATTTTATTTCCTCGTTTGGGCAAACTTTGAGTGCACCACTTGCTTTTGGAAGGCAAAAAATAATGTATTTTTACGCTTGTGAGAAAACTATTATTGAAAATTTGGCGGATTTGGTTTTATTTGCTCGCAGGAATTACTTTCCTCGTTGTCTCCCCATTAATGGCAGCTTCTTTATTATTTCCAAATGGATATCGATATGTTTTTTGGTTAGGGAAAAACATATGGGCGAGGTTTACTTTATTGGGAATGGGTTTTTGGGTAAAAACAGAATTTAAAACCCAATTAGATCCCAACCAGAATTACATGTTTGTTGCCAATCATTCGAGCTTCATCGATATTATGCTAATGATTTGGGCTTCAAAACATCCTTTCGTATTTGTAGGCAAAAAAGAGTTGGTAAAGATTCCGATCTTTGGATCTTTATATAAGCGTACGGCTATTATGGTCGATCGGACGAGCTCTAAAAGTCGTTACGAGGTTTATAAACGTGCCCAAGAAGTCCTAGATAAAGGCTATAGTGTTTGTATTTTTCCAGAAAAGGAATATTTGGATGAGACTGTTCTACTTAACTCTTTTAAAACAGGTGCTTTTAGAATCGCCATAGCACATCAGTTGCCCATATGCCCAATGGTATTTCTAGATTGTAAAAGAAAATATCCTTGGGGCACTTCCCATGGCCATCCAGGTTTGCTGAGGGTTTCAGTCTTGCCCCCTACAGCGACAGCTGGGTTAAAAAGCGAGGATGCTTTAGTGCTTTTACAAAAGACCTACGATACGATTCACACTGAATTGTTGAATGATAAGAGACAAGCTGCCGTAAATGCCATTAAAGTTTGGAAGCGGTACAATTTAAATTGAAGTGTTCATAAAAGAATGTTTTCAATAGGAATCATTTTTTGCTCTAAATCTCGCATTGCGTTTATCACTTTTACACCTTTAAAACTTTTCAAATGCTCGACTTTTATTACTTGTTCTCTCGCCTTTTGATCTGAAATTAATCTTGCCCTACAGGTTCCTTTCAGCAGTGGATTTTTCGGTGTAATCCAATTCGTACCATCAAAAAAAATAACATTCCCGTAAGAGGTATCTGTGATTTCACCATTCTTTACGATCAAAACATCATCACAATTTTCTTTGAGGGAAAACAATTCGTCCAACGTTTTACGTTCACTGTATTTGAGAGAATAATCGAGTTTGTTTTGATGAACTATTTTCAACGTTTTTATTTTTTGAGTTTTATAGTGTTGAAAAGAAAATTCTTTTTGGTTTTGACCGTAAATTATTTTGAGTTTTACTTTCCCAGATTGGAATTCTATTGGAATTTGCAAGCCAGCTAAGATACTTTTCTTCGGAGACGCTCCGAATAGCTTTGAGTAAGCAGAATGATACCTTAATTCGTGCCATTTAAGATTTAGAACACGACCATTGAGCACACAAATAGATTCAAACAACAGGGACATAAATTTTTTCAATAAGTTCTTTGTACTCATCTTCTTCAGCGCTTAAAAAAGTAATTCCTCCTCCGCTTCTGTACCACAGTTTGTCTTCTTTTTTTTCAAGGTATCGAATGCTAACAGCGCTTTCGAGATTTTCACCGTCAAAGTAACCAAAGACTCCTGTGTAATAACCTCTTTCTTGACCTTCTACTTGTTGAATAATATCGACGGTCTTTTCCTTTGGTGCGCCACAAATCGAACCCGCAGGCAACATATCCATTAAAATATCACCAATATTATTTTTCCAATTTTCAGGAAGTTTTCCGCGAATTTCAGAACTGGTATGAAAAATCTCGTTTTTTTGTGTTTTAATTTTATCAAGGTACCTAAAACGAGTTACGGTAACCTCTTTTGCTATTTTGGAGAGATCATTTCTGATCAGGTCAACGATGGTATTGTGCTCATTGATTTCTTTTTGATTTTTCTCAAGCAGATTTTCAGCATCCGGCACATTGGCATCAATCGTTCCTTTCATTGGATAGGAATAAACATATCCATCTTTTATTTTAACAAAACATTCGGGGGAATAAACAACAAACTTATTTTCGCTATAGAGTTTATAGGGTGCTTTTGCTAGATGAAAAATATCCTCTAAAGAAGTATGGGTTTTTATCTCGGATGGGAAAGTCAAATTTAAAAGGAAGGTATTCCCTTTATGAATTTCATTCATCACACGATCATAGGCTTTTGAGTACTCCTTTCGACTCACAGGGTCGATTTCAATAGGCGAAAAATGATCGCCTAATTTTTTCTGATCAAAATTTTTAAAACCTTTTATTTCAAAAAAATATCCCAACGCACTGGCTTGATCCAAAGTACAGAGAACTGGTTTTTGAAGTTCAAAATCAATAAGAAAAAAAAAGGGGGTTTGCTTAACAGCAAAATCCGACATCTTTTTTTTAAAAGCTGATAATTCCAATGGAAATGAATCGTTAAATGTTTTAAGCAGTTTTTAATAAACGCTTATTACTCAATCGCTTTTATGGTCTCTCGAATCTTAGCCTCCAACTCATCCATCAAATCAGGATTGTCGAGAAAAAGAGTTTTTACTCCATCTCTTCCTTGTCCTAATTTGGTTTCACCATAGCTGAACC
Organism: uncultured Flavobacteriaceae bacterium; assembly: GCA_913058385.1. Taxonomy (GTDB): domain Bacteria; phylum Bacteroidota; class Bacteroidia; order Flavobacteriales; family Flavobacteriaceae; genus UBA8316. The sequence continues at coordinate 13,366 of CAJXQS010000013.1, read as the reverse complement.
ATGAGCCACTTTTTTTAATGATTTCGTAGTTAACTCCAAGATCTATGATCTCTCCCACTTTTGAAATCCCTTCTCCATACATGATGTCGAATTCTGTAGTTCTAAACGGTGGAGCAACTTTATTTTTGACAACTTTCACACGGGTTTTATTACCTAAAACCTCAGCATCAGCGTTTTTAATTTGTGTAGATCTTCGAATGTCAAGTCGCACAGAAGCATAAAATTTAAGGGCATTTCCACCCGTTGTTGTTTCTGGATTTCCAAACATAACCCCAATTTTTTCACGGAGCTGATTGATGAAAAACACAGTACAGTTTGTTTTGCTAATAGAGCCAGTAAGCTTTCTAAGTGCTTGAGACATCAAACGAGCATGAAGCCCCATTTTTGAATCACCCATTTCTCCTTCAATTTCGCTTTTTGGAGTAAGGGCAGCTACGGAATCGATCACGACGATGTCGATTGCACCAGAACGAATTAAATTATCCGCAATTTCTAATGCCTGTTCTCCATGATCGGGTTGCGAAATGATTAATTCATTTACATCAACGCCTAGATTTTCTGCATAAAAACGGTCAAAGGCGTGCTCAGCGTCAATAAACGCAGCAATACCTCCTGCTTTTTGACATTCAGCAATAGCATGAAGGGTTAAGGTTGTTTTTCCGGAGGATTCGGGACCGTAGATTTCAACAACACGTCCTCTAGGATATCCGCCAACACCCAACGCGATGTCTAGGCCCAAAGAACCTGAGGAAATGGATTCTACTTCAACAATGGCTTGATCGCCTAGTCTCATTACAGCTCCTTTGCCGTAAGTTTTATCTAGCTTATCCAATGTAAGCTGTAATGCTTTGTTTTTGGGATTTTTAGGATCGGACATAGTTCTGTGTTTTAAGCGAATTTACCATTTATATAGCTGGAGCACAATAGTGCTTAAAAAGGATTATTAACAAATTTCTTTTTGTAATTTTGAAACATCTTTCACCTTAAAAACAAGTATAGCATGCAACTGTACAACAAGTTAAGCGCGAAGGAGCGTGCGCACCTCATCGAAACCGCCGGAAAAGAACGGCTGACGCTCTCCTTTTACCAATATACCCAAATTGTTAATCCAAACTTATTTAGGGATTATTTATTCTTACATTGGAATCCGATGGAAGTCTTGGGGAGAATTTATGTCGCCAAAGAAGGGATTAATGGACAGTTGTCTTTGCCTGCAGAAAATTTCGAAACCTTTAAGGAGCATCTTGACCAGATTGATTTCCTTAAGGACATTCGACTTAATATCGCTGTAGAACAAGACAATAAATCGTTTCTAAAGCTCACCATAAAAGTGAGAGATAAGATTGTTGCCGATGGACTTGACGATGAAACTTTCGATGTCACCCAGAAAGGAAAACATGTTAATGCAGAAGAATTCAATAAACTTCTCGAAAACGAAAACACGATTTGTGTTGACATGCGAAATCATTATGAAAGTGAAATTGGTCATTTCCAAAATGCTGTGACACCCGACGTGGATACTTTTCGAGATTCCTTACCGCTCATCGAAAATGAATTGGCGCCTCACAAGGAAGAGAAAAATATTTTGATGTATTGCACAGGAGGGATTCGTTGTGAAAAAGCAAGTGCATATTTTAAGCACAAAGGATTTAAAAAAGTTTTTCAGCTTGAAGGAGGCATTATTGAATATGCCAGACAGGTTAAAGCGGAGGACTTGGAAAACAAATTTTTAGGCAAGAATTTCGTTTTTGACGAACGTAAAGGAGAACGAATTTCGGAAGAAATTATTTCAAAATGTCATCAATGTGGTGCTCCATCTGACATTCATGTAAACTGCGACAACCAGGCTTGTCATTTGCTGTTTATCCAGTGCGAATCTTGTCAAGAGAAAATGCAAACGTGCTGCTCTTCAGATTGTCAAGACATCATCAATTTGCCTGAAGAAGAACAAAAAGCCTTGAGAAAAGGCAAATACAACAGTAATAAAATATTTAAGAAGGGAAGATCCGAAGTGCTAAAATTTAAACAATAATTAAGATTTTCTATTCTGAGTTCTTTTGGAAATAGCATTATCTTTAAATTTTAAAATTAACAAATGAGTTGTGCAAGTTGTTCAAATAGTGGGTCTGGTGAACCAAGGGGTTGCAAAAGCAACGGCACTTGTGGCACAGACAGTTGTAATAAGCTAACAGTTTTTGACTGGTTAGGAAACATGCAGTTGCCGCAAGGCGAAAAGCGATTCAATATTGTTGAGGTTCGTTTTAAAAACAGCAGAAAAGAATTTTTCACCTTACCCGACCATTTGCAAGTTGCCGTTGGGGATTTGGTGATCACTCAGCTTGAAAATGGCTATGACCTAGGAATGGTTACCCTTACGGGAGAGTTGGTTCGTTTTCAGATGAAAAAGAAGAAAGTTACCCTCGATAGTGAAGAGGTTAAGAACATCCTGAGAAAGGCCAACCAAAAAGAAATTGATAAATGGCAGTCTTTTAGGGATAGAGAACCCGAAATTCAAAAAAGAGCAAGGCAGCTTGCGATTGCCTTAAAACTTGAAATGAAACTATCCGATGTTGAGTTTCAAGGTGATGGACGAAAGGCTACTTTTTATTATACAGCCGAGCAACGTGTTGACTTTAGGCAGTTAATAAAAGACATGGCACAAGCGTTTAATATTCGGATAGAAATGCGGCAAATCGGACTTAGGCAAGAAGCTTCTCGTTTGGGAGGAATCGGATCTTGTGGTCGCGAGTTGTGCTGTTCTACTTGGTTGACGGATTATAGATCGGTGTCAACTTCTGCCGCAAGGTATCAGTTACTCTCCTTGAATCCCCAAAAATTAGCGGGTCAGTGTGGTAAATTAAAATGTTGTCTCAATTATGAGCTGGATGCTTATCGTTCTGCCCTTAAAAATTTCCCAAAAACTGACACCCAGTTGCAAACAGAAAAAGGAATAGCTGTTTTTCAAAAAATGGATATTTTCAAGGAACAAATTTGGTATACTTACAAAGGAGATTGGATGAATTGGCATCAGTTGAGCCTTAGTTCTGTGAATGAAATAATTGCTAAAAATAAGAAAAACGAAAAGGTGGCAAGCCTAGAGGAATTCAGTTTAGAATTAAAAGCAACCGCTACCGCTACCAAAGATCTTATTTTTGAAAATGTAGTCGGTCAAGACAGCTTGAATCGATTTGACCAACAAAAGAATAAGACGAATAAAAACAAAAAGAGGAGAAACAGAAATAAAAAAAAGCCTAGAAATAATGCTTAAAAACCTGATTGTTTTGGGGATCTGTTTTTTAGGTTTACAATCCTGTCAAAATTCAGATTTGTATCTTAATTATCATGACTTTAAAGATCAATGGGAAGTAAATGAAAAAGTTGTTTTTGAGTTGAACCTCGAACCAACTGAACCCGTTAATCTCATGATCTATTTGAGAAACGACAATCGGTATGTTTTTTCAAATATTTTTCTAATCGCAACTTTAAAAGAAGGGGAAAAAACCCTATTCTGTGATACGCTAGAATATGCAATGGCAGACCCGAAAGGGGAGTGGTTGGGAGCGGGTTTTTTAGAATTAAAAGAAAGTAAACTTTGGTGGAAAGAAGATTTTGATTTTCCTAAAGGAGAAAACATTACCGCAACGCTTGAACATGCGGTTCGTCAAACTGGTTCTGAACTAGGAATTGAAGCTTTGGAAGGAATTGTTGGGGTTGGACTTTCCATAGAAAAATTCAAGAAATGAGTAAAAAGAAAATAAGAAAGAAAAACGTTAAAAAGCCTTACGGGACTTTTATAAAGGTCTTCTGGCGTATTTTTTTCTTTGTGATGATTGCTCTTGGCGGTGTTTTTGGATTTTCTGCACTTGGGTTGCTTGGCCCAATGCCTCCTTTAGAGCAACTTGAAAACCCAAAAACGAATTTAGCAACTCAAATTATTTCCTCTGACGGAATGGTTTTAGGAAAGTTTTATTTCAATGACAACAGAACACCTATTTCATTTGAAGAATTACCTAAAAATATTGTTGATGCATTAATAGCGACAGAAGATGAAAGGTATTTTGACCATTCTGGAATCGACTGGAGGGGATTTCTCAGGGCCGTGTTTTATTTGGGAAAAAAGGGAGGCGCCAGCACCATTACTCAGCAATTGGCGCGCCAGTTGTTCGTTGGGGTTCGTTCTAGAAACATGCAAGAAGCGGTCATACAAAAAATTAAAGAATGGGTTCTATCCGTTCAGTTAGAAAGGCGTTACACTAAGAAAGAAATCATAGCCATGTACCTTAATATTTATGATTTTGGATACAATGCTGATGGAATAAGGTCTGCTGCTAAAATTTACTTTGACACCACACCGCAAGCACTTAGCATTGAACAGTCGGCCACTTTGGTTGGAATGCTTAAGAATTCCTCGTTATACAACCCAATTAGGCGTCCAGAGAGAGTAGAACAAAGACGTAATGTTGTTTTTAAGCAGATGTTACGCAACGGGTTGATAAACAAAGAAGAAAAGGATTCCTTGAGTGCAATTCCATTAAAAATAACTTATTCTCCCGAGTCTCACAGAGAAGGAATGGCGACCTATTTTCGTGCATATTTGCAAGAGTTCATGAAGAAATGGACTCGAGAAAACCCAAAACCAGATGGTTCAAATTATAATATTTATCGCGATGGGTTGAACATTTATACCACCATCGATTCCAGATTACAAGGGATTGCAGAAACGGCTGTTTCAACCCATATGAAGAACTTACAGAATGAGTTTTTCAGTCAAAACACAAAAAGAAGAAACCCGACCGCCCCCTTTCTAGATCTTCGGGATGGAGAAATTGATACTCTTTTAGAACGAACAGCCTACAGAACCGAGCGCTGGAGAAAAATGAGAAATGCAGGCGTTGAAAAAGAGGCCATTCTCGCCAGTTTTCATAAAAAAACTTCTATGCAAGTTTTTAGCTGGAAAGGGGAAATAGATACGGTGATGACTCCGATGGACTCGATTCGTTATTACAAGCATTTTTTAAGAAGCGCTATGATGTCAATGGAGCCTCAAACAGGACACGTGAAAGCCTGGGTTGGAGGACTTAACTACAAGCACTTTCAATATGACCAGGTCAAGCAAGGAAGGCGACAAATTGGGTCTACATTCAAACCTTTTTTATATGCGACTGCAATCGATCAACTGAAACTTTCGCCCTGCGATTCCCTTCCAGATGCATTGTATTGCATAGATGCGCTCAAACACGGTAACATGGATCCTTGGTGTCCAAAAAATTCAGGAGATAAGTACGGGAGAATGCGGACTTTGAAAAATGCCTTGGCAAACTCTGTCAACACCGTTAGCGCCAGAATCATGGACATGGTAGGGCCAAAACCTGTCATTGAATTAATTAGAAAAATGGGGGTTACCTCACCGATTCCTGCACTTCCTGCTATTGCACTTGGGACCCCTGAAATTAGTCTCTTTGAATTGGTGGGTGCCTATGGAACTTTTGCCAATCAGGGGATCTATATCAAGCCAATTATGATTACCCGTATTGAAGACAAGAATGGAATGGTTTTGTTTGAAGTTGTGCCCGAAACAAAAGATGTTATCAGCGAAGAAGCGGCTTATGTAACGGTCAACCTTATGCAGGGGGTAACAGAACACGGCTCGGGAGCAAGATTAAGACACGCAGGGCTAGAAAAAACAAATTATATCTATAAGAATGTAGTTTCTGGTTATCCTTATGTTTTTGAAAATGCTATTGCTGGAAAAACAGGAACCACTCAGAATCAAAGTGATGGTTGGTTTATGGGAATGGTACCCAATTTAGTTACAGGAGTTTGGGTTGGAGGAGAAGACCGTTCAGTTCATTTTAAAGACATTGGTTTTGGTCAGGGAGCTACGATGGCATTGCCCATATGGGGAATGTACATGAAAGGCGCCTATGAAATCCCCGAACTAGAAATTTCTATTGAAGATTTTGTTGCTCCAGAAACAATTTCTATTAATTTGGAATGTGACAATTCAAAAACCAAATCCGAATTGGATGAGGTTTGGGAGAAACCCAAGGCTAATTTGAAGGAGTTAGGTTTTTAAAATTAATTGTCTTTAGCAAACCATTGCGCGAAAGCAGTTTCTGTTTCCCTTAATTTTAACGAATGTAATTTAATTTGTTTGGGCAGTTGTGCATTAATTTTTTCAGCAAAATCTAGGATCATCATTTCACTTGTAGGCTGGTAATTTACTTTTACAATTTTGTGTCCTCTGCTTTCCATTTCTTCCGCAATCGCTTTATGAGGCGAACTTACATTCAACACCGTCGCATGATCGAAGGGGTCGACAACTTCTTGTTTAACGATTTTTTTTAAGTCACTAAAATCAATTACCATCCCATTTTTTACATGAGTGTTGTCCTCAATCGGGCTTCCGATGACCGTTACATCTAGTTTATAGCTGTGTCCATGTACGTTTTTGCACAGACCGTCATAGCCATAAAGGGCATGCCCTGTTTCAAAAGTAAATTGTTTGGTTACTCGAACTTTTTTAGTCATAAATTCAAAGTGATTTAATAAAATTTTGAGTAAAATCTGAAAGCGCAAGTTTGGCTGTAATTTCAGCATTTTTGGGAAGTAATTTCTCCCAATGATCTGTGTCTTTCCAATGGAGCTTTCGAAGCGCTTTGCAGGCTTCTGGAGCATAGGACGCAAAAAGCATTGCCTTTTCATTTAAAGCAGCGTCAAGGGCTTCAGTATCGTTGCTTAAGTGGGAGTAAAGACCCTTTTCAGTGGCCCATGATGCACTCTTCCAAGTTTTGCTGTCAAGCGATAATTGGGTAAAAGCTGTGACCCCTATTTTTCTACTCACAGCAGGCTCAATTACGTAAGGCCCTATTCCAATCGATAATTCTGAAAGTTTTATGGCTGCCTTTTCATTTGCAAAAGCGTAATCACAAGCAGCGACAAGGCCAACGCCCCCCCCGACAACCCTTCCATGAACCCGCGCAATGACAAACTTCGTCATCTTTCGAATGGTGTTTATCAATCGGGCAAAACCCATAAAAAAAGCAGTCCCTTGCTCAAGTGTTTTTACATCTTTTAAAGCATGTAGGGATGCGCCAGCACAAAATGCACCTTCACCTTTACTTGCGAGAATCACAACACGGACTTGGGTGTCATTTTCAGCCTGAACTAGCAATGATGTTAGCTGATCTAATAGTTCAGGCGGCACACTGTTTCCTTGAGGGTGACCAAAACATATTTTGGCGATTCCTTCTTTTTTTTCTAAATGAATGGATCCTTTCATACTTGGATCAAAAATAGCCATTCTATTTTGTTTTGTCATTATTTTTTAATAATCACAATAATGGATTTAATATTAAGAAGTATAAACCCTTGTTTTCATCAAAAAGGGAGTTAAATTTGGTCACTATATTTAAAATTTTACAGCGTGAGGGCGGGCTTTATTTTATGCTTATTGATGATTTCAGTAATGGGAACTGCTCAAGAATACATCGAATTGCATGTTGACAACGACCTCTATTTTAGAACGGACTGGTATTATTCTAGTGGAATATTTATCAGCACTGGGAAGCAAAGGGCTAAAGCTTCAAAAAAACAATTTATTCATTGGACCCTGGGGCAAGAAATCTACAACCCTACAATGCGTTACAGTAGGGATGAATCAACATTTGATTACCCATTTGGTGGGTGGTTGTTTTTAGAAAGAAAACTTCAGACTTATATAGATTCAGTTTCTGCAATCGAATGGTCAGTAAAATTTGGAGTTACTGGGAAAGCATCTTTTGCGCCTTATATTCAAAACTTATATCATAGTAAAATCCTAGGTCTACCAGAATTAAGTTGGGAAAAAGCAATGCCCCAGAGCACTCACCTTAATATAAATTTTCATTACCGTAAACGATTTAATATTACGAATCAAATTTCATTTTTAACAAGTGGATTTTCTAACTTAGGAACGCAACGAACGGGTTTAGGGGTAAGGCTTGGAGCTTTGATAGGGACTTCTAAGATTATTTCATTTATCGGAAACCCTTTGGAGGCAAGAGGCAAAGCTTATGCTTTTTATCTTGGAACAAGACAGGAATATCGTTTACATGATTATATGGTTTCAGGTAGTTTATTTAACGACGACGAACTTTTTGTAATGAACAGCATTCATTATAAAAATAGTTTTGAATTGGGCTATGTTTTTCATACAGAGCAATGGAAAGTAACCTCCTTATTTAATATGATTTCCAGAGATGTTGAAAAACAGTACATCAAGAGTCATCAATATTTAAGCTTTGTGATAACACGTTATTTCTAATTTTGTAAATTAGTGAAAATAAATGTTTTTAAGATGAAAACGATAACCCCAATTCTATTGACTTTTTTTCTTTTCACCTCTTGTTTTGTAATTAAAGTTTATGAAAATGATGTAGAAGAAATTTCGGGCGTTGAACCCAGTCAGTTAAGAAAAGAAATGATTCGGTCAGGAAAAGTGATTGAGTTGCCTTCTGGCAAAAAATCCGAATTGTTGTTTTATGGTGAAGACCATTCCCCTGTTGATTCCTATTTCCTTCAAGACTCCATTGTCTTTAAGCCCAATGATTCGATCGGTGCAAAAGAGATTTCCAATATCGGCAATCGTTCCATTTTTAAATCTAATTGGTATTGTCCTGTTGTGATACTCAATGGTAAAGTTATTGCAAATGACAGCTTAGAAATTATTTTTATAGAAGGAGAGGAAGCGCTCACCAAGTATGGTGATGAAGCTCAAAATGGAGCTGTGGAGCTATTTATCTCAGATTAAATTGGTTTTTTCTTAGGATTAAACACAAAGTAATGCACCCCAAGCAGTAAACCATTAAAGTTGTTTTTTTGAATTGAAAATGCATCCGAAGATTTCTTGATAAACCGATATTGAACTGAAATGTTGAGTCTTTTCCAGACGTTATATTGTACAGAAAAAAGCCAGCCTAAGGTGTTTTTAAAAACACCATCTTCATAAACATTTGACTTGTTGCTTAGGTTTACAATTTCAGAGTTTTTAGCTTTTAATAAGAAATGATAGATCGCTCCAGTTTCTAGGATCAAATTTCGAGAAGGAGAAACCCTAACTGTTAGAGGGAGGGTGAGGTAGCTGAGTTTGTCTGTCGAGGTGTTGGTTGAGAGTTCATATTGATAATTAATATTAAAGAACCCGATGCCGCTTGTTAATCCAAACGTCTTGGAGAACTTATATTGAACATTGCTTCCCACAGCATAAGTAATTCCCGGTTTTGAATAATCTTCGTTTAAATTGATCCGAACGGCAAATGCGTGTAGGTCAAAATTCCAGGTTCTGTAAAATGCATCAGGGTCTGGACCTTTGTTGTATTGAAGCAATAAGTTTGCATCTCCTTGTGCCAGTATTACTCCAGCAAACAGACTACAGAAAATAACCGCGATTTTTTTCATCATTTTGCTTTCTTTAAAAAAAACGTATTAAGCGAAAGTTAGCTATTTTATATAAGTCTTTAGTGGCAACATACAAATTGAATTAGATAAAAATCATTAAATTGTTATTAAATATGAGAGAAAAAGTCCTAATAATCATTTTATCGTTTATGATCCAACAATGTGCCCCACCCAACCACCCACTGGTAATTGGTCATCGAGGCGCTCGAGGACATGTTGCCGAAAACACTTTACCTTCGATTAAAAAGGCGATGGAGCTCGGGGTTGATGGCATAGAGATTGATGTTTTTCGCTGTGCTTCGGGAGAATTGGTTGTTTTTCACGACAGGACACTAGATCGGCTGACGGACAAAAAAGGCCCTATCGAAAACTTGACATTAGACGACATAAGAAAGATCGACGTATTGGAGGGGTACTCAATTCCTACGCTTGATGAGGTCTTGGATTTGATCGCGGGTCAAGTCTTTTTAAACATAGAACTGAAGGGAAGTAATACGGCCATTTTAACGGATAGCCTTTTAAAAACAAAATTTGAAAAAGGAATTTGGAATTCAGATAAAATCATCATTTCCAGTTTTAATTGGAAGGAGCTCGAAATCTTTTATGAGGTGAACAAGCAAGTTCCGATTGCCATATTAACAGACGATGATCCTTTGGATGCGCTTCAAATTGCGCAGCGAGTAGCTGCTGCTGCAATCAATCCAAATTACAAAACCTTGACAGCAGAAAATGTTTCTAAAATTCAAAAAGAAGGGTACAAGGTATATCCTTGGACGGTGAATGAAAAAGAAGCGATCCATGCAATGATTGCTTTTGGCGTGGAGGGAATTATCACGGACTTTCCAGAGCGAGTGCGCACGAGCAAATAAGGTTTAAAACGTTATTTACCTCTTCCTACTTTTTTCACTTGTGTTGATTTTCCAAATCCTTTTGAAGATTGTTTCCCCTTTATTTTAGGTGTTTCGGTATTCTTAACTTTGCTGTTTCCAAAAAACTTGCTGCTCATTGTTTTATTTTTTATAAAGCTAATTAAGTTAAACTAAACTTCCTATTGATTTAACCTTTATGGCAAATGCTGATTCAATAACCAACGCGAACGCTGCATCTCATGTTTTCGGCTGCTAGTTTCTATAAGAAAACAGAAAGTTATTGTAAAAAAGAAATGCATTGACCAAAGCATAAAAAATTGCGGGTAACATTTTAAATAAATCGTCTTGAATTTTAATCCTAACAAGAACAGCCACCATCATCATTGCCGTTAATGCAAACGAAGCGACCAGCATTATGCTGGGTAGAAACAGCCCCACAATCAAGCCCAATCCGCCAAGAAACTGAAGACTCCCGATGGAATGCCGATGTTTTAGATAGCCCCAACGATCATATTCTGCAATCATTCTTTTGGATTTAAAAGAGGCGATACCGTAAAAAATAAATGAAATCCCTGAAAAAAAACTTAATATAATGTTTATGGTCATTGGCTAAAGTAATCCCCAATTGACAGCGGCAATAAACAACGATAAAGTTAAAAACACTAAAGAAGGAATGTATTTAGTCAAAGGGTTTTTCACTTTTACGTGCGCCAATTGTGCACAAAACATAAAAAAAGCCATGCCTAATGAAGAAAAAAGAACCAAACCAGGGTAGAAAACCCCTGCAATTAATAAAGTAGAAAGAGAAATTTTAGAAGCTCCAACCATATTTCTGACCAAATCAGAAAGGCCATATTGTTTGAATTCCTTTATGATGTTGTCAAACCTAAAAACCCAAACGTATAGTACTGAGAGCGCAACAACTAATTGGGCTACAATTACAATTTTATCCATGATTTAAATATTAAATATATCCTCTAAGTTACAACAATTTGGTCTAGTAAGCAGTGGGAATAGCTTTTGATCCTTTAAAAACAAAAAACCATCACCAAACTTTTGGAGAAAAAGAAAAAAAAATGATCCTGACCCAACTATTTTTTAGCGCCAAAGAATCTTATTTTTGTGATTAACTAACACATAAGTGATTAGATTTTAACTATTTTTGTCAAAATAAGAAAGCATTCTATTTTGCCATAGAATTATCGCGGGGATGTAGCTCAGTTGGCTAGAGCGCTTGACTGGCAGTCAAGAGGTCGTGGGTTCGACTCCCATCTTCTCCACATTGTAAACTAAGCACTTACACTAATATTGTAGGTGCTTTTTTATTTTTAGGGTAATATAAAGGGTAATAATTTGTTAGAAATCCCTGAACTTACTGAAGATGATATGCCTGTATTAAGGACAAGTCCCCCACACCGGTCTGTTAACGTTTCTTAGTGATGACCCTGGTGCAAAAGAAGTTGGTTCAGTTGAAATATTTGTGACACACCAACCTGTTAGGTTTTGATTGAATGCTGTTGCACCTTGAAGCATATACTCGATATCAGTCACTTTTGAGGTAACCCAATTCCCAATATCTTAATATAAGAATTGTTCTTTAAGGAATTTGTTTCTCAACTGAGGAAAAAGTTGGGTAGAGTTGGGAGAGGCCTATGATTTAATTATCAGTAATAAATGTAATTAGTATTATTCACAAGAATGGTTATTCCCTCAGCACCACCAAGAGCATATGTAAGGTGTTTTTGTAAGGTTCCTGTTTTATCCTCATTCATTCTGTATTTAATATATTTTTTATTGGACTCAATGGAATCCCATTCCTCATATATAACGTGAATGTTATTTTCCTCATTAACAAATTGAATTACACTCTTGCAACCATCAAAGCTTCTTGTGACTGGAAGTACATTTTCGCTATCCATAAACTTTACCAAATCAGGCATCATTCCATCCTTTACCTTAGTTGTGATAATAACTATAGCATTTTCATTTTGGGATGTGTTTACTTTTTCGTCCTGACATTGGGTAAAAAACAAAATTGATAATAAGAAATAGATTTTTTTCATTATAATAATTTATGGTTATTAAGGTTAAATATAAAACTTAAATCTTATTAAACACTTAAATATAATTGACTGAGCTTATTTATAAGTGTATTAAAATTATTCGTTTTGAGCAATTTCACTATTTATAAATGTTGGGTCAAAGAAAAAATATGCATTAGTTGATTTCACTCCATCCCAACTAAAAGCAAGGTGAATAGGAATGGTAGCTGATTCTTTAGATTTTTTCCCTTCAGCTGACCACCAGGCCCAAACGTGAGTCCAAATTTGTCCATTTTCATATTTTGAAGTAATGTTTGCTCCAACCTGAAATTTTATGTCTTTAAATATTTTGTGATGCATTCTCTCAAAATCAGCAAGTTCCTCTGGTGATACATTTGTTCCATTTACATTGATAGTTGCAGCCTCATTAAAGATATTTTTCAGTTGAGATTGATCATTTTTGGGATATAATTCCATATGACGTTGTATCATCATTGTCCTCTGGTCATCATTGCTGGTTGTTCCTTTCCATTGAGCATTTACACTAATTGAAAAGGTGAATAATAATGCGAATAATATTCTTTTCATTTTAAATAATTTATTGTTAATAATTGCCAAAATATAATTATTGTATCATTTAAAAAATGACATATGTCACGTTTTCGAATTACAAACTCCAGAACTTACTCAATAAACAAAGGCAAGTCTTCACTTACTTCACTAGTAGCTTGTTTCATTCTTGGTAAAGTGTATTGTAAAGCTATTTGAAGCATCTTAATCCTCTGATTAGCGTCTACTCATTTACATCTAAAGAAGCTATTAAATCGACTATAAACGTTAGTTTAACCCATTTGAGAGGTTTAGAGGTCCCACAACTTACTGAAGATGATATGCCTGTGGTTTAAAAAAAAACGCTACTAAAGTTAATTAGTTAAATTATGTTTGAAAGTATATATGATTTCCACTCTGAATTGAATCACAAAGAGTATGATTTTGTTTTTGGTTAATATTGAATAG